>JBJXDY010000088.1:0-5493 GCA_046154965.1 Dongiaceae bacterium
ATAGAGCGTGCCGAAGATCGCCAGGTTCTGCAGCGCCACATACCAGTTCGGCTGCGCCCAGAGCCGCGCATAGGCGCTCAAGCCCGTGAAGCCGTAATTCGGCATCATCTTGGACTCGGTGAAACTGAGATAGATCGTCCAGAGGATGAAGCCGTAGACGAACAGCAGCACGACGGCGAAAGAGGGCGCCAGCACCAGCTTCGGCAGCTGCCGCTGCAGCCAGCCGATGGCGCCGCCGGTCATGGTGGTTGCGGTCATGTGCCGGTGCTCGCGGACATGCGATTGACTGCGCTCAAATTGGAAGTCCCCTCTCCCCACCGGGGGCGAGGGGGATCTTGGAGGATTGTGCGGAGATAGGATACGAGAGCGTGCATCGAAAAGAATGACAGGAGCAGGCCCGATACCTACCCCTGCATTCTTATATTCGCTCGCCTACTGCGCGCCGGCCACCGCGGCCATCAGCTGCTTCACCGCCTCTTCCGACGACATGGCGCCGTTGAAATGGTTGGTGACCACGTCATAGATGGCGTTCTTCACCGCCGCCGGGGCGGCATGGCCGTGGGCCAGGCTGCCGATCAGGTGGTTGCCGGCGGAAGCTTCCTTGAGATCCGCCATCGCTTTCTTGCCGCAATCGTCGAAGGCTTCGTCGGACACGTCGGTGCGCGCCGGCACCGATCCCTTCACCACGTTGAAGGCGGACTGGAAGGCCGGCGACATGATCGCCTTGGCCAGCTCCACCTGCGCGGGCTTCTGCGCATCGCCGACGGCGAAGAGCACGAACTGGTCGGAGTTGAAGGTGACGTTGCCCTGGGTGCCGGGGAAGCGGAAGCAGAGGAAATCCTGCCCCGGCTTCTGGCCGGCATTGAGGAACTCGCCCTTGGCCCAGTCGCCCATGATCTGCATGCCGGCTTCGCCCTTGATCACCATGGCCGAAGCCAGGTTCCAGTCGCGGCCGGAGAAGTTCGGGTCCAGATATCCGCGGATCTGGGTCATGCGGTCGAACACCGTCTTCATGGTGTCGGAGCCGAGCGTCGCCGGGTCCAGGTCCACCAGCGCCTTCTTGTAGAAATCGAAGCCGCCCGTCGTCAGCACCACGCTGTCGAAGAGGGTGGCGTCCTGCCAGGCCTGGCCGCCATGGGCGATGGCGGTGAGGCCCGACGCCTTGATCTTCTCGGCGGCGGCGATGAATTCGTCCCAGTTGGCGGGCGGCGCCAGGCCCAGCTTGTCGAACACCGCCTTGTTCGCCCACACCCAGTTGGTGGAGTGAACGTTCACGGGTGCGGCGATCCACTTGCCGTCATACTTCGAGAAGGCCTGCAGCGCCGCCGGCACCACGCCGTCCCAGCCCTCGGCCGCGGCGACGTCGTTCAGGTCGGCCACCACGCCTTCCTTGCCCCAGTCGGTGATGTCGAAGCCCAGCATCTGCACGGCCGTGGGCGGCTCGCCCGAGGCCACGCGGGCGCGCAGCACGGTCATCGCCTGCTCGCCGCCGCCGCCGGCCACCGGCATATCCTTCCAGGTGATGCCCTTGGCCTCCAGGTCCTGCTTCAGCACGTTGAGCGCCGCCGCCTCGCCGCCGGAGGTCCACCAATGCAGCACCTCCACCTCGTCGGCCTTCGCCGCCGTCGCGGTGAGAACGAGGCCCAGGACGACGCCGCCGAGCAGCCGGGCCGGTCTGGTTTTCGTCATGTCGATCCTCCCATATGGATGCGTTAATCTGGTCTTGCGGTTGAACCCGCTGGATTGGCATTCGGTATAGCCTTATCTATCCATGGCGTGCCGCGGGCCGGAATGGCAAGGGGCTTTTTCCTTTGTATCCCCCTGCCTAAATCGGCGTTTGGCGGGCGCGAACTGTGATCACAGGAGTTGCCGCCTCATGCCCGATACGACCCGCCCGCCGGCCAACGGCGAGACCCGCCCCTGGGGCGCCTTCGATATCCTGGACGAAGGGCCGGGCTACAAGGTGAAGCGGATATCGGTCAATCCCGGCGGCCGGCTGTCGCTGCAGAGCCACGCGCAGCGCAGCGAGCATTGGATCGTGGCGCGGGGCGTGGCGCGGGTGACCCTGGGCCGGGAAGTGCGCGACCTCAAGCCCGACCAGAGCGTCTACATCGCCGTCGGCCAGAAACACCGGCTGGAAAACCCGTTCGGCGAAACGCTTGAGGTGATCGAAGTGCAATGCGGCGGCTATCTGGGCGAGGACGATATCGTGCGGTACGAAGACGCCTACAACAGGCGGTAGCCAATACGCGCACCACCATTGTGTGATGAGAAGGCAGAATGACCGACCTGGCCGCCCTGAAGAACTCAAAGGACGCGCTCTCCCGCGTCATCCGTGACACGAAGGCAAAGCTCCGCGCGCTGAATCCTGATTACGGCGCTGCGTTCCGCGCCATGGAAGATGACATCCGCCGCGAGGTCGACGCCCTTGCTGGCAAGCGCGAGCGCGGTGAATCCATTGTTCCTGAGATCGCCTATGCCGACATCGCCGCCGGCCGCGTCTCCGGCTCCGCCATCGCCGCCGTCAGGCGCACCGGCACCGCCGTCATCCGCGGCGTGTTCCCCCGCGCCCAGGCCGAAGACTGGAACGAGCAGCTCGGCGAGTACATCAGCGCCAACGGATACTACGAGCGGAAGGTCGATCCCAATCTCGACAAGTATTTCTCCACCCTGAAATCCGACCGGCCGCAGATCTTCGGCATCTACTGGTCGAAGCCGCAGATCCAGGCGCGGCAGTCGGAAAGCCTCGCCGCCGCCCGCGCCTTCCTCAACGGCCTCTGGCGCCACGACAGCGAAGGCCGCAACTGGTTCGATCCGACGCGCGAGGCCAGCTACGCCGACCGCACCCGCCGCCGCCAGCCCGGCGATGTCAGCCTCGGCCTCTCGCCCCATATGGATGCGGGCTCGGTGGAGCGCTGGATCGACGAGGGCTATCAGCGGGTCTACCGCCATGTCTTCTCCGGCGATATCTCCAGCTACGATCCCTTCGACGGCGCCTGGCGCACGCAGACGTCGGAAATCCCGTCGCCCGCCGTCTGCAGCGTGTTCCGCACCTATCAGGGCTGGACGGCGCTGACGCCCCAGGGGCCGGGCGACGGCACGCTGCAGCTCATCCCGATCGCGCGGGGCATCGCCTACATGCTGCTGCGGGCGCTGCAGGACGATGTGCCTGATGACGAGCTTTGCGGCGCCCAGCCGGCCCGCGCGTTGTCGGCGCTGCCGGACTGGCATCCGGCGCTGATGCCGGCTCTATCGCCCATCCCCCTGGTGCAGCCGGGCGACACCGTCTGGTGGCACCCGGATATCGTGCATGCGGTGGAGGACCGCCATGGCGGCAGCGGCTACAGCAACGTGATCTATATCGGCGCCGCCCCCTGGTGCGAGAAGAACGCCGCCTACCTGCCGCGCCAGGCCGCCGCGTTCTTGAAAGGCGAAAGCGCGCCCGATTTCGCGGCCGAGAATTACGAGGTCGCCTACAAGGGCCGCGCGACGGCTGCCGATCTCACGGACCTGGGGAAGAAGCAAATGGGGCTTACTGGGTGGTGAATTGGCGTCCCATCCCCGTGCTTCCACCGCGAAAGCGCCTGCGACGTCGCGCCTGAGAGTTACGAGGTTGCCTGCAACGGCCGTGGTACCGGCGACGACCTCACGGAGATCGCGAACAGGCAGATGGGGCTGGTGCCGTGGAAGGCCCGGGTAAGTTCGTCGGCACTTTATGCAGGTGAAGTTTACTCTGCGGCCATTTGTCCAGGCGACGTACTTGTATTGTGGATCGACCTTGGTCTGTAATCGCGCATGCCCGCTTAAGAGACTTTCATGTCGCGACTTGACCGGGCAAGAGAGGCGCAGCGGAAAACAATGAAAACACGACATCTTCGTCCGCTGCCCGCGAACCCCGGCCGTCGGCTCCGTGCGGTATTCCGTGTTGCTTTATTGCCCGTACTCCTCCTCGGTGGGCCGATTTCCGTTGCCCGGTCCGAGCCCGCGCCCGACCTGCCAAAGCCGCTCTGGTTCGACATCGTCCGCAAAGGCGCCACGATCGGACACCATCTGATAACGTTTCGCCGCAATGGTGAAACCCTCCATGTTCACAGCGAGGTCAATTTCAGGGTCAAAGTGCTCTTCATCACCGCCTTTCAGTATACGCAGAAACGCGACGAGGCATGGCGGGACGGCAAGCTCATCGCCTTTGCAAGCCAGGCCAACGACAATGGCAAGACCTACGACATCAAGGGCAAGGCCGAAGCAAGCGGAATAAGGGTCACCTCGGGAACGCAGAGCTGGCTCCTTCCTACCAACTCCGTGCCGGCAAGCTTTTGGAACATGTCCATGGTGACGGCGAAGGGCCCCCTCGTCGACGCGCAGGACGGCCGTGTAACCAAAGCAAAACCCGTGCGGATCGGCAAGGAGAAGCTCGTGGTGGGCGGCAGGCAGATCGACGCAATCCACTACCGGCTCGTCACCAAGACTCCCCGGGACATCTGGTACGACATTAGCGGGCGCTGGGTGAAGATGCGTATATCCGGCAAGGACGGTTCGGTCGTCGAGTGGGTGCTGAGATATTAGGGGGGTTGCATCTGACTGCGTAGACTTGGTCGTCCAGACCACTATAAAAAACATACCATGGATACGCCTTCCCTGCTGGTCCTGCTCGTTTTCATCGCTGCCTGCTTCCTTGCGGCCCTCACCGGCGCCTCGGCGCTGCCAGCCTATCGCCGAGGCTGCGAATGAATGCCTATTCGAGCTCTAGCGTTCGGACTACCGCCTGCCCGATCAAATCCGGCCCATGAGCAGCAGTACGACGAGGATGATAATGATAACGCCGATGATGCCGATGCCGCCATGGCCGTAGCCATAGCCGTAGCCGCCGAAGCGGCCGCTGAAGCCACCAAGCAGGAAGATGACGAGGATGATGACGAGGATGAGTCCGATCGACATGTTCTATCTCCCGTTCCAGCGCCTGACCGATCGATTTGGCCTCTTCGCACTCCGGCTGTGACGCCCAAGACCGGATTTCTCCGGATGATGCGCTATCGAGGGCCGCAGCCGGGAATTGCCGGCCTACTTCGTCTCGATGGAAATACCGCCGTCGCCGATATTGATGTCGATGCCAGAGGTCTTCTGCCGCTCCTGGTAGAACAGATAACCCACGACGATCGTGGCGACGACAAGCGCACCGATAATGAGGTAGAGCAGGTTGCGATTCATTCTCCGGAGTTCCTTTTCTGTCCGTCCCTAGATATCACAATCCTGCGCCGCGCGCGAATCTGCAAGTCCGGAGTCCGAACGCTTACGGATCGTTCACCGTCTCGTGCTCGGCGGGCAGGATGATCTCCAGCAGCTCGCAGTCGTTTGACCAGCCGACCACCGTGTAGTGGATGCTCGGCGGCTGCACCCAGCTGGACCCGGCTACCAGGCGCTGCCGCCCCACGCCTTCGAACTCGGTCTCGAACCAGCCCTTGAGGCAATAGACCATCTGGAACTGCAGGTTGT
>JBJXDY010000089.1:0-4037 GCA_046154965.1 Dongiaceae bacterium
GGGTGGGGCCACGGCCAGGTCTTCGACAATCGCTCCGCTGGATGGTCCAGCGGCACTGCGATTCCGTTCGATCAACCCCATGCCAAGCGAGAATGTACGTCCAACGGCCGGCGGATGGGATGGTGCCAAGTAACCAGCGCGCGGCTCTTGGGGATGCAGTCTTATAGGAATACAGTACCGCAGGCACGGGTTCCCGAGACGTCGATCCCGGCTGCAATCAGATCCACAATGTCCAACATCGAGGCCCAAGGCGACGGGCCAGGGGCGATTCTTGGATATGGGGAATGCCGCCGCAGTTTCAAGGAATTTGATCCTGAACGGCAGGGTATCTGACAGGTACCATCGGCCGGCGAAAAGTTTCGTAGGGGCGGGTTTCAAACCCGCCCTGTCGAGGCCAGACAGAGCCGCGGCCCGATGCACGCCGGGATAGCAGCAGCACGCGCTGCAGTTAGGCCGCGGGGCGGGGTTGAAACCCGCCCCTACAGGTCCGTGGACTTCATCGCTGTAGTGCGGGCAGGTCATTGTCTTGCGCACAGCTCGATTACGGGGTCGTAGGTCAGGTAGGTCAGATCGTAGACGTATCCCGGCTGCACTGAAATCAATCCGCGATCGTTGCCAAAGAACAGTGCCTCTACGGCTCTGCCTGAACCCGTGTCGCATCTCGCCATCCTGGAGTTGTCGGAAAGTGGCGTGCAGGCAAGTCCGTCCATGTCATTTGCTGCGGCCCAAGCTCTGACTTCCTTTTGCGACATGCCGCACCGAAGGCCGTCTTGAAACGCCGCCGCATTGTCCGGCACTATTTTGATGTGCCCGCAGGCGGCAACAGAAAGGACTAATGCGCTTCCCAGGATTGAAAGCGCGGACAGAATGTCAGGACGCATTCCACTCTCCGTTGGTTCTATCCTTTGCTTGAAATGGAGGTCTCCTTAGCCAATTTTCGCGGCGGCACGAACTCATGCCCGTCTCCGCCGGGCCAGTACGGCTCTTCGCCGGCGCAACTTGCACGGGCAACGAATTCTTCTCCGAACTCCTTCTCCATTTCGGATCGGAGTTGCGCGAACAATTCAGTGACGGCTGGCTCAACCTGTGTCGTACCGAGTCTCCCTAAGGATTCGACGCACATCCATACTCCCAGAGGGCGACCATCGGTCTCGATGTTGATGTATTCCTTGTCGAGTTGACGCACGGATCTGTCGTCGCGAAATCGCTCAGTGCCGAGAGATGTCAACATCTCGTCCAGTATCTGCGCAACATCGTCCGCCGAGCGTCCTGGCGCGAAAGCTTGCAGGCCGGTATAGCTCATGGGGTCGCCCATCCAGAGCCAGCATCCCGATAGTGCGAATAGCAGCAGCGTCGGCAGTATCATGAGACGGAGAAGACGCTGACGGCTGGTCCTCATTGCCGGAATCCCTCAAACTCGTTCCCCTGAGCAACGCAGGGTAGCAGAGGAAATGCGGCAGAACTGAGGTGGCGCGAAAGGCTTAGTTGGGGCCACTCACGCCTTCACCGCCATCGCGATATGGGCCGGTGCGGCGAAGGAGACGATGCCGTCGGATTTCACATAGCGCTTCAGATCCCGCTCGGCCTCCTTCAGCAATGTCCGGTACTGCGCATCGTCGATGAGGTCGGCGAGCGTCCAGCCTTTCACGTCCGTGTGCACCCAGGACTCGATCGAGGGAAAGCGCGCGGTGCCGTGGGGAGTGTGGATCTTCGCCTTAAGGATGCCGGCAGCTTCGAGCAGTGCCGCAAACACTTTGGTGTCGCCAAGCACGAACGGCGCTTTGAGTTCATTGGCGACGCGGTCGCCGAACAACCGCTTGAGCAGCGCGACCATGTCGGCATAGCCGGGGCTATGTTCCAGCGCGTCCCATACCGCGACGGCCAGACGGCCGCCGGGTTTCAGCACGCGCCACATCTCCTTCAAGGCGCCTTCGCGATCCTCGAAAAACATCAGGCCGAACTGGCTCACCACCGCATCGAACGAGCCGTCGGGGAAGGGCAGGGCCTCGGCGCGGCCGGTTCGCCAGTCGATGCCGGGCGCCACGCGGCGGGCAACCGTCAGCATGACCTCGTTGCGGTCGAGCCCGGTCACCGAGCCGCCGGGCTGCACGCAGCGCGCCGCCTCGCGGGCCAGCACGCCGGTGCCGCAGGCGATATCCAGGACTTTGTTGCCTGATGACAGCGTCGCGGCTTTGCACACGCGCGGCGCCCATTGTTCGAACAGCGCGGGCACGAAGAACTCTTCGTAGATGTCGGCCGCGCTGCGCGTGACCTGACCTTCGGACAGATTCTGTGCTTTCGCTGTCATCGATCAATCCTCCTCTGCCCGCGAAAGCGGGCATCCAGGGTTTCTGGATGGTACGGCTGGCCGGTGTCTGCGGCGCGCCCTGCCACCCTGGGTCCCCGCTTTCGCGAGAAGGCCTTCTTGTTGTATAGACCGATCATCATAATCTATAGACCGTTCGTCATATTCCGTCAAGCCTGTTACCAGTGAGGCCATGGCCAGCGACACCCGCACCCGCATGATCGAGACCACCGCCCGGCTGCTGCAGCATCGCGGCTATCACGGCGCCAGCCTCAACGAGATACTCGAGGCCTGCGGCGCGCCGCGCGGCTCGCTCTATTTCCATTTTCCCGGCGGCAAGGAGCAGCTGGCGATCGAAGCGACGCGCGCGGCCGTGGACGAAGCCACTCAAGCGCTCGCCGCCATGCTCGCGCAATCGAAAAATGCCGCCGCCGGCGTGCGCGCCTATGCCGAGGCCGCCGCGCAACTGATGCGCGAAAGCGACTACACGTTCGGCTGTCCGGTATCGCCCCTCATACTGGATGCCAGCGGCGGCGTCGCCGAGCTGGCGAAACTCTGCCGCGAGGCCTTCGAGACCTGGACCGGCATGATCGCTGCAGCCCTCAATGCGGCCGGACTTCCGAAGGCACGTGCCGCCTCGCTGGCGCTGCTCTCGGTGACGGCGATCGAGGGCGCGTTGCTTGCGGCGCGCGCCTACCGCGATATCAAGCCGCTCATGACCGTGGGCGCGGAACTCGAAGCCGTTCTCTCGGCGGCACTGCCGCGCCGGAAGCGGAAGTGACGTTTTCGGCCTAAAACGACGTCCCGGCGGTGATTCCGCCGGTGTGTGACCATCATCCTTTACGATCCCTTAACTTGATGCCATGACAACATAATCTGTGGGCCGCGGAGCTTCCTGGCCGGATCGCCGGGCGGGATGAACCAGCGGCAAATTTCTATTTTTGACCGGCCAGTATTTTCATCCCCAATGTCTCCACCTAGTGACCTCCAGTCCCTGATTGCGGCTTCATCCTCGGCGCAGCGCGAGCGGCGGCCGGGCGATGCGGCGCAGAGCCTGCAGGAGGCGGTGCGGCTGGCGCCGGCGCGTCTCGATCTGCGCAATGCGCTGGTGCGCAACCTGATCGAATCCGGCCAGCTCGATGCGGCGGCGCACGCGGCGGAAGACCTGGTGGCGGCCTCGCCGAAGAACGCCGACTCGCTGAACCTCCTGGGCGTGGTGCAGAAGCGCCAGGGGAAGTTGCAGCAGGCGCTCGACACCTTCAGGCAGGCGATCAAGGTCAACAAGCGGCTGTTCAGCCCCTACATCAATTGCGGAAACACCGCGCGCCTGCTGCAGCGCTATGACGAGGCGATCGAGTCCTTCCGCCAGGCCAGCAAGCTCAATCCCAAGGATGCGGAGTCTGTCCGCCTGCTGGGCGGCACGCTCTGCGATGCGGGCCGCGACGAGGAGGGCCTGGCCCAACTCGGCCGCGCCATCATGATGGACGCGAAGAATCCGGACTATTTCAACAACCGGGCGGCGGTGCTGTACAAGCTCGGCCGCTTCGACGACGCGCTGAAGGATGCCGAGCGGGCCATCGCCCTGGCGCCGCAGGATCCGACCGGCCATCGCGGCCGCGCCTCGATCTTGCGCCGGCTCGGCCGCCTGGCGGAGTCGCGCGCGGTCTACGAACAGATCCTGGCGACGGCGCCCGACGATGTGGCGACGCTGGAGTCCTATGCCAATCTCTGC
>JBJXDY010000090.1:0-23323 GCA_046154965.1 Dongiaceae bacterium
TGCTGTGGGCATGGCGGTGGGAGGATTGCCCGCCGGGCAGGATGCGCGTGATGTTGACGCCGAAATTCTTCAACTGGGCATGCGTGCCGAGGCGGCGGTTGAAGCGTTTGAGCGCGGCCGCGCGATAAGGCTCCGGATAGCTGGTGGCGTTGCTCTCCGCCACATCGGCGGGATCGAAGGCGGGTGGCTTCGGCTTGGTCATGGGACGGGCTGTGAGGCTGTTGAAACGTGGCGGGATACAAGGACCCGCACCGAGGATAGCATCAGTTTCGCCTGCGCTAGAAGGCCGCTGAATCCCGCCGATTCGCGCGGGCGCACCCCGCCGTCACTCCTCCTCGGCCTCGGCGCTGGCGCAGGGCCATTCCGGCGGCGGCGTCAGGCCGGGCGGCAATCTGGTCGTCCCGTCGCCGCAGGTGGAATTGAGTTGTTCCTGTTCGAGCTGGAGCGCTTGCGAAAGGTCGGCGCCGCGCAGGTCGGCGCGGTAGAAGTCGGCATCGCTGATATCCGCGCCGGAGAAAATCGCGCCCCGCAGGTCGGCCCGCGCCAGATAGGCGGCATGCATATGGGCGCCGGTGAAGTCGGCTTCGGCGAGGATCGCGCGGCCGAATTCCGCCTTGAGCAGATTGGCGCCGCTAAAGCGCGCTTTCGTCAGGTTGGCGCGATGGAGTTCGGTCTTCGTCATGTTCGAGTCGGAGAAGTCGGCGCCCTGCATGTTGGCGCGGTCGAACATCGCCTTGGTCAGTTCGGCGCCGATGACCTTCGCTCCCGCGAGCCGTGCCTTTGCCAGAGTAGCCTCTGTAAGGTTGGCGCCGCTGAGATTGGCATCGGCGAAATCGCTGCGGCTGAGATCGGCGCCCGTCATGATGGCGCCCGTGAGATCGACGCCGCTGAAATCCAGCTTGGTCTTGTCGCATTTCGTCCAGTCGACGGCCGGCCCCGGCGCCGCATTGCAGGCCGCGGCGGCGGGCGACGTAAAGGCGCCCGTCAACAGCAAAACCGCGAGAAATCCTATCAGCCTGTACTTCATGATCTGCCTTGCTTAACTTTCGTGAACCCTATCGCGGCTGCTTTGATCTGCCGCAATCATTCCTACGGCGCAGGCATCAGGAAGTTGCGGGCCCGGCGGATGCAATCCGCCGGACATTATAGGCCGGATTGGCGGAAGCTACAGCGGTTCGCCGCGCACCAGGCGCGGCAGGTCGCCGACCACCCCCATGGCATGGCGCATGAAGAGACGCTTCAGCGGCACGATCTGGTTGACCGCCGCGAGGCCGAGATCGCGCACCAGCCGCACCGGCGCCAGATCGGTGGAGAACAGGCGGTTGAGGCTGTCGGTCACCGCGATCAGGGCCATGGTGTCGAAGCGGCGCCAGCGCTCGTAACGCTCCAGCGCCGTGGACTGGCCGGGATCGAGGCCGAGGCGCTGGGCATCGACGATGCATTCCGCCAGGGCCGCCACATCCCGCAGGCCGAGATTGAGCCCCTGGCCGGCGATGGGATGGATCGCGTGCGCCGCATCGCCCACCAGCGCCAGCCGGTGATCCACATAGCGGCCGGCATGGGACAGGGACAGCGGATAGCCGAACCGGCGGCTCGCCGGCCTGAGGCGCCCGAGGCTGAGGCCAAAGCGGCGCTCCATCTCCAGGCCGAAGGTTTCGTCGTCGAGCGCCAGCATCGCAGCGGCAATTTCCTCGCGCTCGGTCCAGACGATGGAGGAGCGGTTTTGCCCGTCCACCGGCACCATCGGCAGCATGGCGAAGGGGCCGGCCGGCAGGAAATGCTCATGGGCCACGCCTTCGTGGGGCAGCTCGTGATGCACGGTGCAGACGATGCCGGTCTGCGCGTAGTTCCACTGCGTGACGTTGATTCCGGATTCCGTCCGCAGCGGCGACGTACGGCCATCGGCGGCGATCAGCAGCCTGGCGGCGATATTGCGGCCGTCGGCAAGATGGACCATCGCGCCGCCGCCGCCGCGTTCGGTGCCGGCGACCCGCGCCGGCGCCAGGTGGCGCAGGCGCGGCAGTTCCTTCGCGCGGGCCAGCAGCGCACGGCGGATCTCCCGGTTCTCGACGATGAAGCCCAGGGGCGGCGGCGGACCGCTCCGGTCGGCCAGCAGGCGATGGTCGTAATGCAGGAACAGGCGGCTGACCCCGCCGGCGCCATCGCCATCGGACACCCGGATATGGAGGATCGGCTGGGCCGCGTCTTTCAGATGCCGCCAGATGCCAATGCCCGCCAGCGCCTGCTGCGAGCCATAGGCGATGGCAGAGCTGCGGCCGTCATAGGCTTCGCCGGTCATATGATCAGGGGCCTCGGCATCGATGACGGCGGCGTCCAGCCCGGCCTCGGCCAGGGCGATACCCAGGGTCAGGCCGACCAAGCCGCCGCCGGCGATTGCCACCTCAACCGGTTGATTTTCCGTCATTTGTCGGCTCCGGGTCTGCCCGCCCCGACTTTCCGCCTGACATCAGGCAATGTCCAGGGCAGGAAAGCCGCAGGATGGCGGAAGGTTAGGCAAGGGCAGAAGCCGAATCGAGGCTCCGGGTGCGATTCCGGCCCTGAAAGACCCTCGGCGGCCGGGAACATTTCGCGCACGGGAAAGCTTGTCCCGGGATTCGCCCGCCGGTACAATTGGTTCCAGGGATTCTCGCGAGTTTTCCTTTAGAAATTGGGCGCTGCGCGCGGAACGGCGCGGGCGATCGGCAGGAATGGCGGCGGACCGGCTCGAGGCATTGACCAGCTTTCACCCGTTCACCCGGCTGAACGGCCTGTTGAGCGGCCTGAAACCGCCGGCCGGGCTGGCTCCGGTGCTGCTGTCGGTGGGCGAGCCCCAGCAGACGCCGCCGCCCGTGGTCACGGCCGAACTGCAGCGGACTTCCGAGTTATGGGGCAGGTATCCCCAGGCGCCGGGCACCGGCGAGTTCCGCATGGCCGTGAAGGACTGGCTGAACCGGCGCTATCGCCTGCCCGCGGCGATGATCGATCCGGACCGGCATATCCTGCCGGTGGCGGGCACCCGCGAGGGGCTGTTCATGATCGCGCTCTCGGCCGTTCCAGAATCCGGGAACGGAAAAAGGCCGGCCGTCCTGATGCCCAATCCGTTCTATCACGTCTATGCCGGGGCGGCCGCGATGGCCGGCGGCGAGCCGGTGTTCCTGTCTTCGACGTCAGCCAACGGATTCCAGCCGCGGCCGCAGGATGTGCCTGAGGATGTGTTGGCGCGCACCGCGCTCGCCTATGTCTGCTCGCCGGCGAATCCCCAGGGCTCGGTGGCGTCGGTGGATCTGCTGAAGGCCTGGATCATGGCGGCGCGGCGGCACAACTTCATCGTCGCCTTCGACGAGTGCTATAGCGAAATCTATGGCGATGTTGCGCCGGCCGGAAGCCTGGAGGCTGCGGCGCTGCTGGGCGGCGAGCTCGACCATCTGGTGGTGTTCCATTCCCTGTCAAAGCGGTCGGGCGCGCCCGGCCTGCGCAGCGGATTTATCTGCGGTGACGCAATGCAGGTCCAGCGCATGACTCAGCTGATCAATTATGGCGGCGTCGCCGTGCCCGGGCCGATCATCGCGGCATCGACGGCGCTGTGGCGCGACGAGACCCATGTGGCAGCCGGCCGCGCCCGCTATCGCGCCAACTTCGACGCCGCCGAGCGCATCCTGGGCCAGCGCTTCGGCGCGCCACGGCCGGCCGGCGGGTTCTTTTTGTGGCTCGACGTGGGCGACGGCGAAGAGGCGGCAAAAGTGCTATGGTCCCAGGCAGCCTTGCGCGTGCTGCCCGGCGCCTATATGGCCCGTCCCGATGGCAGCGGACAGAATCCCGGCCAGCGCTATATCCGCGTGGCGCTGGTGCATGAACCCGCGGCCACGGCGGCGGCGCTGCAGCGCCTGGCCGATGTGCTGATGCCGCTGGCCGACGCCGGCGAGAAAACTTCATCCAGCCCGCAAGCGAGGGTGGGAGCATGACGATGAGCGACATCATTTCCTTCTCCGGCAAGACCCGCCTGCTGCCGCCCGCGGCGAAGGAATTCATCAAGCGGCGCCTGGCGGAAGTGCTGGGCATCTTCTTGATGGCCGCCGGGCTCGCCTATTGCCTGGCTGTCGTCACCTTCAATCCCGGCGATCCCTCGCTGAACAAGGCGAGCGACGAACCGGCGCGGAATCTGCTGGGCAAATGGGGCGCCATCACCGGCGACTTCGTGCTGCAGAGCGTTGGCCTCGCCGGGCTGGCGATCGGCGTGGTGCTGATCGCCTGGGGCTGGCAGACGGTGCGCGACAACTGGCGCGGCCGTACCTGGCTGCGCCTCGCGCTGCTGCCGTTGGCGGTGCTGATGCTGGCGGTGACGCTGGCGGCGCTGCCCCATCTGAGCGGCTGGCCGCTGGTGAGCGGCCTGGGCGGCGCCACCGGCGACATGATGCTGGGATTCCTGACCGGCAGCACCGGCCTGGCGGCGGCGATCATCGCACTGATCGCGCTGACGCTGGCGGCGCTGCTGCTGTTCTTCTCCCTGGGATTGCCGCTGCTGTCCTATGTCGTGTTCGGCAGGCAGGTGCATCGGGGCGTCGGCGCTTCCGGCAGCGTGATCCAATGGCTGCTGGCGAAACTGCATTTCCGCAATCGCCACAGCGAGGAGGCAGGCCAGCGCCGCGCCGAGCGCAGCAGGGAGCAGCGCTCCGAACATCGCGAACCGCGGCTGAGCAACGACATCGACGACGATGAAGAGGTGGAGATCGCCGCACCGCCGCCGCGCAATGCCGAGCGCCGCGCCGCACCCGTGGTGACCAAGCCCGCGAAGGCGAAGCCGCGCAGGGCCGCGGACAAGCAGGGCCTTCTGGATCTCACGCCGAACGAGCGTTACGCCCTGCCGTCGCTCGACCTGCTGCACAAGGCGCCGGTGAGCAACGGGCAACAGCGCATCAATGACGATTCCTTGCAGAAGAACGCGCGGCTGCTGGAAACCGTGCTGGACGATTTTGGCGTCAAGGGCGAGGTGCAGCAGGTACGGCCCGGCCCGGTGGTTACGCTCTATGAGCTGGAGCCCGCGCCCGGCACCAAGACCAGCCGCGTCGTCGGCCTGGCCGACGATGTGGCGCGCAGCATGAGTGCCGTGTCCGTGCGCATCGCCGTGGTGCCCGGCCGCAGCGTGATCGGCATCGAGCTGCCGAACCGGCTGCGCGAGACCGTGGTGCTGCGCGAGCTGCTGGAAGCGGCGGAGTTCGAACGCACCTCGGCAAAGCTGGCTCTGATTCTCGGCAAGGATATCAGCGGCGCGCCGGTCACCGTCGATCTTTCGCGCATGCCCCATCTCTTGATCGCCGGCACCACGGGCTCGGGCAAGTCGGTGGCCATCAACACCATGATCCTGTCGCTGATCTACCGGCTGTCGCCCGATCAGTGCAAGTTCATCATGATCGATCCCAAGATGCTGGAACTTTCCGTCTATGACGGCATTCCCCATCTGCTGTCGCCGGTGGTGACCGATCCGCGCAAGGCGATCGTGGCGCTGAAATGGACGGTGCGGGAAATGGAGCAGCGCTACCGCCTGATGTCGAAGGTCGGCGTGCGCAATATCGAGGGCTACAACATGCGCGTGGCGCAGGCGCGCGAGAGCGGCGAGGTGCTGACCCGCAAGGTGCAGACCGGATTCGATCCCGACAGCGGGGCGCCGGTCTATGAAGAAGAGAATATGAGTCTCGATGCTCTGCCGTTCATCGTCGTCGTCGTGGACGAGATGGCGGACCTGATGCTGGTGGCCGGCAAGGATATCGAGGCGGCGATCCAGCGCCTGGCGCAGATGGCCCGCGCCGCCGGCATCCATATCATCATGGCGACCCAGCGGCCCTCGGTGGACGTGATCACCGGCACGATCAAGGCGAACTTCCCGTCGCGGGTCAGTTTCCATGTGACGTCGAAGATCGATAGCAGAACGATTTTGGGCGAAACCGGGGCAGAGCAGCTCCTGGGCCAGGGCGACATGCTCTATATGGCCCATGGCGGCCGCATCACCCGCGTCCACGGACCGCTGGTGACCGATCGGGAAGTGGAATCTGTCGTCCGCTTCCTTAAAGACCAGGGGACGCCTACCTATATCGATGACGTTACCCGCGACGACGAAGAGGAGATGCCGCCGGAGGCGGGAGCATTCAGCGAGGGTTCAGACGACGGTCTCTACGATCAGGCCGTTGCACTGGTCTGCAGGGAAGGCAAGGCGTCCACAAGCTTCGTGCAACGCTATCTGCAGATCGGCTATAACCGCGCCGCCCGCATTATCGAGCGCATGGAAAAAGAAGGCGTGGTGAGCACGGCAAACAGGGTCGGCAAGAGGGAAGTCCTGGCGAGGAACATCGATAGGGATGAATAGAGAAAATGACTGCTGACCTGACGAAACCTCCATTGCTGCCGCGGCGGGGCGTTCTGCGCGCCGGTGCGGGACTGGCCATGCTGCCGCTGCTGTCCGCGCTCGGCGCCGGTGCCGCGCGGGCGGAACTGACCGATCAGGATCTCGCCGACGTCAAGCGCGTCGAGTCCTATATCAACAATATCGGCACGCTGCAGGCGAGCTTTCAGCAGCAGGATCCGAACAACGCCATCTCCACCGGCCGCATCTATCTGCGCCGGCCGGGGCGCATGCGCGTGGAATACGATCCGCCCAATCCGATCTTGATCATTGCCGATGGCGTGCTGATCAGCCAGGTCGACCGCAAGCTGGGCGAGCTCAGCCAGATGCCGCTGAAGCAATCCACGGCCTGGTTCCTGCTGCGCGATCCCATCGAGATCGGCGACAACATCACCGTCACCAAAGTGGACCGCCGGCCGGGCCTGCTCAGCATCACCATGTACGAGAACGACGAGCCCGATAACGGCACGGTGGAGCTGATCTTCCTCGACGATCCGATCACACTGACCCAGTGGATCGTCACCGATGGGGATGCCAACCAGGTGCGCGTCGGCCTGATCAATGTGGAGACCGGCCTGCAGCTTCCGGCCAGCCTGTTCGCCACCCCGCGGGTGTTCACCAACGAGGGCGAGAAGTAGCGAACCCTCTGTCGGCGCAGGCTTGCGTTCGCTTAACGCTTTGCTGGCAGGATAAATCCCGTCCTGGGGCGGTCTTGCAGCCCCTGACGGCCGATGCCATCTTGGCGGGAACGGGACGTGAGGCGACATGCAACTCGAGGCGCAGGCACCTGTCATCGGCATCCCCGTCTGCATCCGGCAGATGGACGACCAGCCCTTTCACATTGTCGGCGAGAAATACATTACCGCAGTGGCCGATGCGGCCGGCGGCCTGCCGCTGCTGCTGCCGGCCCTGGGAAGCCAATGGAGTTTCAAGGAGTTGGTGGGTAAGCTCGACGGCCTGATGATGACCGGCAGCCCGTCCAACGTCGCCGTCCACCACTATGGCGGCGCGCCCGACCGGCCGGACAGCCCCCAGGATCCAGCCCGCGATGCAACCACCCTGCCGCTGATCAAGGCGGCCCTGGAGGCCGGTCTCCCTTTGTTCTGCATCTGCCGGGGCTTCCAGGAGTTGAACGTCGCCCTGGGCGGAACCCTTCATACCCAAGTTCACAATGTCGTGGGCAGGACCGATCACCGGGCGCCAAAAGGCACATATGAGGAACGTTATCGCCCCCGGCATCCGGTCAGACTGACCCCCGACGGCCAGTTTGCTCAGATTTTGGGCACGGTCGAGATCCAGGTAAACTCCCTCCATTGGCAGGGAATCGACCGGCTGGCGCCCGGTCTGACCGCCGAGGGCATCGCGCCCGACGGCTCCATCGAAGCCGTCCGGGTGACTGGGGCTCGCAATTTTGCCTTGGGAGTTCAATGGCATCCGGAGTTCCGGGCAACCGAGAACCCAGTCTCCCTGGCGTTGTTCCAGGCGTTCGGCAAGGCGGCGCGCGCCCACGCCCGGGCCAAGCAGGGGCATCGGACGATCCAGGCGGCCTAAATGCGCCCGGCGGTATTCGCATGCTCCCTGCCCGTGTCATGCGTGAGGCGCATGTCTGAATCCGTTGAGCAATCATTGAAAATTCAGCCCTTCGGTGCCATTCTTACAGATACACAGTGGTCGTGACCGCAACGGCCGCGATCGTCCGGGGTGGCTTCCCCTACCATCGCGGACTCCGAGAGGAACTGAGAGCGCCCGGTCCCCCCCTGACCGGGCGCTCACCGTTTTAAGGAACCCCCGCACATTCGATTCGCGCCGGAGCATATCGGCCGACAGCGCAGCGATTCATTGTGGGGGCCGCGGCGAATCGCCTAACTTGCCGGCCCGGACCTCGAACGCCTCCCGATCGAAGAAGAATCCGCCGATGCGTCTCGTCACCTGGAATGTGAACTCGGTTCGATTGCGCCTGGAGAATCTAAAGCGCCTCTCGGAAACGCTGCGGCCCGATGTGATCTGCTTGCAGGAGACAAAGGTTGTCGACGATGACTTCCCGCGCGACGGCATCGCCGCGCTGGGCTACGGCCATCACGTCATCCATGGCCAGAAGTCATACAACGGTGTCGCCATCTTCTCCCGCTTGCCGCTGCGCAAGCCGCAGCTTCTAAGCTGGTGCGGCAAGGAAGACCGGCGCCATGCAGCGGCGCTGCTGCCCAACGGAGTCGAGCTGCACAATTTCTATGTGCCGGCCGGCGGCGATGTTCCCGATCCCAAGAAGAACGATAAGTTCGCTCACAAGCTGCGCTTCATCGAGGAGATGAAAGCCTGGTCGGCGGAGATGAAGCGGCGGCGGCGCAAGGGCATCATGCTGGGCGATCTCAACATCGCGCCGCTGGAAAACGATGTCTGGTCGCATAAACAGCTGCTGGATGTGGTGAGCCATACGCCGGTGGAGACCGAGGGCTTGACCGCCGTGCAGAAGGCCGGCGGCTGGGTGGACGCGGTCAGGCATTTCGTGCCGCCGACGGAGCGCATCTATAGCTGGTGGAGCTACCGCGCGGCGGATTGGGCCGCGTCGGATCGCGGCCGCCGCCTGGATCATGTTTGGGTGACGCCGTCGGTGGCGTCCGATCTGAAATCGGCGCAGATCCTGCGCGAGGCCCGCGGCTGGACCACGCCGTCGGACCATGTGCCGGTAATCGTGGACTTCGCGTGAGTGAAATCGATATCCGTCGGGTCCCAGGATTCTCCGATTGCATGAGACGCTGCCTCCTCGGCCGCGAAACGGGAGAGGGATGTCACATCCGCGTTCAGCGCATGTGACGGGGTGAGGGCACGGTGGCGAAGCGACAGACCTCCCCCCAATCTCACATCATGGCGGTCGCACACGCGCGCGAGTTACCATCGGCGCCATCCTCAGGGATCGACGTCCATGGCAAAACGCTTGACTAAGAAGACAGCCGCTCTCCCCACTTCGTGAGGAGAGGCGACAAACTGCATCAATGCAGCCTAAATCGCGCGGTAGACGAAGTAGCGGTTGGGCACCATGTCGGGCACCGTCAGGGACTCCAGCCCGGCGGTTTCCACCGGCTGATCGCTCACGAGGATGCCGCCCTTTACCAGCGCCGCGCGCAGGCCCGGCGCGATCTGCTCATAGAGCTTTTTCGTCGCCGTCTTGTCGCCGGAGCCGAGATCGCTGTGCAGGAGCGCGGCGGGGGCGCCGACCAGTTGCACCAGGCGCGGTAAATTCTCAGTGACTTCGCCCAGGATCAGGTCCTTGTCGGGCGGAATGCAATCGGGGTGGGCGCCCACTCTCCGTTCGAAGACGAAGATGCGCCGGTCGGCGATGCTTTCGCGCAGATGATCGTAAGAGCGGCCGTTGCCGAGACCCAGCTCGACCACGGGACCGGGCACGTCGTCGATGAGTCCGAAGGCATAGTTGAGCGCGGCGCGTTGCGCCTTCAGGCGGCGGATGAAGCTGTCGAGGCGGCTCATGATGTCGGGCTATTCTGTTGTTCAAATTGTCCGATGATTCTCTACCGAAGTACCCATCCTTGTCTTCCCCGCGAAAACGGGGATCCAGGAGTAGCAGGGCGCCCTTCATCCCCTGCGCCCCCGCTTTCGCGGGGGTGACAAAGTGGGTGTGCAATTCACAAGTCGGGTAACTCCTGCATCTAAGCAACCCGCGACAGCGCTTCGCGCAGTTTCACCGTCGTGTCCTCCAGGCGGTGGGCGAGGACGCGCATGACCTCGACGCCCATGGCCGGGAAATCGGTGACCATGCGGAAAAACAGTTCCTTGGTGATTTTAAGGGTGATCAGCGGCGTCGTGGCGCGCACAGTGGCCGTGCGCGGCACGTCGCAAAGGATGCCGATATCGCCGACGAATTCGTTCTTGCCCAACTGCGCCACGGTGAGCGGCCCCTTCGGCGAATTCACCACCACGTCGGCGGTGCCGTCGACGATGATGTAGGCGGCGTCGGAATTGTCGCCCTGGCGGAACAGGTCCTGTCCTTCGCTGTAGGTCACCCGTTCGCTGGTGAAGGCGAGCAGTTTGAGTTTGGCCGGCTCCACCTTGGCGAACATGGGAATGCGGCGTAACAGTTCGACATCGTCGTTGATGCTCATCGCCCTCTCCTTTCCTTCACTGCGCCGCCGCCTGCTGGTGCAGGATGCTGCCCGGCTTGTCCAGCTCGCTGGCGGTGCCCTGCGCGACGACGCGCCCGGCCTTCAGCACGAGGACGCGCTCGAACTGCCGCGCCTGCTCTGCATGGGTCAACACCCAGATCACGCCGCGGCCGGCGCGGCTTTTGAGAATGTTGCTCATCACCTTGGCCTGAGCCGCGGAATCCAGCAGCGACGTGGATTGATTGAGCAGCAGCAGGTCCGGCCGCTTCACCAGCGCCCGCGCCAGGTCCAGCTTCTGCCGCTGCGCCGCCGACAAGCGCTTGCCGCCGATGCCCACCGGGAAATCCAGGCCAACTTCCACCACGTCGCGCCGCAGGCCGAGGGCGCCGAGGACGTCGGTAATCACATTCAGCACGCGCTCCGCCGCCTGAGCCTGGCCATAGACGAGGCGGCCGAACAGGATGTTGTCCTGCAGCGTGGCGGCGGCGATGTAGCGGTCCTCTTCATAGAAATCCACCGCGCCGATCAGCGGCGCCGGCAGATTGTCGGCAAAGGCCGCGCGCGCTTTCAGGATTTTCTCTTCCAACGCATCGTCGATCAGGCCGAGGCGATGGCGCGCGTCGATATAGGGCATGGAGACCGCCATCAGCTTCGAGCGGTCGGCGGCGTTCATCGCCGCACCGTCCTTGCCGATGCGCGCCAATAGATTGCGGAACTCAGGCAGATCGTCGGCATCGATGAAGCTGAACTGCTCGAAGAACGGATGGCCCGCCGGCAGATCGGCGAACAGTTCCACCATGGTCTCGGCGATCTGGCGGCCGACCTGGGCCAAAGGCAGCATCAGATCCTGGCTTTCCAGGATCTGCCGCACATAGGCATTGTCCATGATCTGGCCGGCGCGGAAGGCATCGCCCGTCGGCGCGCCGAACAGCAGGTTCTCGGCGATCGACAGATTCTTGTTGTAACGGCTGCGGTCGAACGGTTCCACCAGCGCCGCCAGGACGGGATCGCTCATGCGGTTGCGGAACTCGTCCCGCGCCTTCAGCATGCGGGTCGCCAGTTCCGGCCGGGCATTGGGATCGATCGCGCCGCGCAGGCCGAGCTGATAGCCGTCATCCTCCAGTTCCACCAGCTGCAGCGTCTCGATCAGCCGGTCGGTGATGTCGTGCGGGCCTTCTGCGCCGGCGGCGCCGTAATCGGTCCAATCGGCGGCGATATCCAGCAGCGGGTTGCCGGCGCGCTTTGATTCGAGCTGCTTGAGATCGTGCTTGCGCTTGGCCGCGGCATCGAGATCCGCCGGCCGCAGCGGCCGGTGGCGCAGGCCATAGAGGATGTTGTCGCGCACGCTCATCGGGAACAGGAACGGTTCGGAGCCCACCGCCGCCATGCGGCCGCCGACCACCGCTTCGGGCAGCTCGGTCATGTCCCGGTCACCGATGGTCAGAGTGCCGCTGGAGGGCCGCATCAGATTGGCCAGTACCGACCAGAGCGCATCGCCGCCTTCGCCGATCACAGCCACATGCTGGGTCACGGGTATGTCGAAGGCGGCGCCATCCAGCAGCTTGCGGTCGCTGTCGTCGATCAGCGTCAGGTTGGTCGCCACCAGATTACCGCTGAGCGGTGGGCCGGCATCGGCATCCAGCGCCTGCTTTGCGGGGTCGAGCATGCCCGTGGGATGGAACTGCTCCACCACCTGCTCGTACTTGATCTGCACATCCTGGAGCTGCTGGTACCAATCCAGCAGTTCCTTCACCGGGCCGGGCAGATCCTTGTAGGCGGCGATAACGGCGACCAGGCCGCCGACATCCAGATGGCCCGAGATCGCCAGGATGCCGCCGACGAGATAGAAGAGGAACGGCGTCATCTGCGCCAGCAGGTTGTTCAGGAACTTGACCGCGAACTTCAACTGATACAGCCGGAAGCGGATGAAGAAGATGCGCGACAGCCGCTCAATGATGTCGGCGCGTTCATAGTTCGAGGTGCCGTGGACGTGGATGGTGGCGGCGCCGTCGACCGCCTCGGCGATGCGGCCGGCCAACTGGCGCGCCGTCAACTGCCGCTCCTTGCCCAGGCGCAGCACCGGCCGCCGCAGCGGCGGGATCAGGGCCAACTGCAACACCAGCACGCCGACGGTGACGAGGCCCAGATAGATGCTCTGGGTCAGGATGAAGACGAGGGCGGTCAGCGCCTGGCCGCCAAGGAAAGCCGGCTGCACGAAGGCGTCGCCGATGAAGCCGCCCAGGGGCTCCACTTCGTCCTTGATCATGGTGGCGACCTCCGCCTGCTTGACCTTGCGGAAGTAGGGGATGGGGAAGCGCAGCACCCGGTCGAACAGCTCGTAGCGCAGGCGGCGCAGCATACGTTCGCCCATGCGTCCCTTCATGGTGTTGATCTGCAGCTTGAAGAAGCCGTTGATCAGCACCAGCGTCAGGAAGGTCAGGCTGAGCGCCACCAGGTAGGGGGTGCGCTCGAATTCGAAGCCCTCGAAAATCTGCAGTGTCGGGTTGGCAGGATCGGGCGCCAGGAAGGCCGGCAGGTCGATGGAGATGGGGAAGTACCGGGCGGTCGCACCCGGCGTTTCGAATCCCTGGCCCTGGATCGGGCTGTTGACGATGGTCTTCGGCAGGTCCAAGGACAGGAAATAGAACACCTGGGAAACGACGACGATCGCCAGGATCACCAGCTGCTCGCGCCAGCTATGGCGCCATATGTATTTGAAAAGATTGAATTCCATCAATAGGTGCTTGGCCTGGCGCCGGGTTCCGCGACCTGCCCCGGCCAATAATCTCAACCCACCATAACCCAGCCGGTCCGCCGGGGTAAGCCCCCGGCAGGCGCTGGGGATGAATGAATGACCATTCAGAGATCGTCGAAACTTCACTTCCCGGCGCTGTTTCCCCTATGGCATAGTTTGCTTCGGGGGAGATCAAAAATCACAGAGGGGGCCGAGGCCTTATGGGCGTTCGCCGACCGACCACGCGCAGCAATGCGCGGATACTTATCTATAGCCATGACACCTTCGGCCTGGGGCATCTGCGGCGCTGCCGTGCCATCGCCCATGCGCTGGTCGAGCATAACAAGGAACTCTCGGTCCTCATCCTCACGGGCTCGCCGATCATCGGGAGCTTCGATTTCCGCGCCCGGGTGGATTTCGTGCGCGTTCCCGGTGTCATCAAGCTGCGCAACGGCGATTACACCTCGCTGAGCCTGCTGATCGACATCGAGGAGACGCTGGCGATGCGCGCCTCGATCATCCAGCACACCGCCAAGATGTTCGATCCCGATATCTTCATCGTCGACAAGGAGCCGCTGGGCCTGCGCGGCGAAGTCCAGGACACGCTGAAGATGCTGAAGGAGCGCGGCGTGCCGCTGGTGCTCGGCCTGCGCGACGTGATGGACGAGCCGGGTCTGCTGGCGCCTGAGTGGCAGCGCAAGAACGTCATTCCGGCGGTGCGCGACCTCTATGACGATATCTGGGTCTACGGCCTGCCGCAGATCTGCGACCCCCTGGAGGGGGTGGAGCTACCGAAATCTGTGCGGCAGAAGATGACCTATACCGGCTATCTCGGCCGCAGCCTGCCGCAGAAGGGCATGCCGCCGACGCCGCTGCAGAAGATCACCGAACCCTTCATCCTGGTCACGGTCGGCGGCGGCGGCGATGGCGAGGCGATCATCGACTGGGTGCTGCGCGCTTATGAAAGCGACGCCCATCTGCCCTATCCGGCGCTGCTGGTGCTCGGCCCGTTCATGCAGTCGGAGCGGCAGACCGAATTCCTGGCCCGCGCCGCCAAGCTCAGGAATGTCGAGGGCATCACCTTCGAAGCGCAGATGGAGGCGCTGATGGCCCGCGCCATCGGCGTGGTTGCCATGGGCGGCTACAACACCTTCTGTGAGATCCTGTCGTTCGACAAGCGGGCGATCATCGTGCCGCGCACGGCGCCGCGCATGGAGCAGTATATCCGCGCCGCCCGGGCCCAGGAGCTGGGGCTGGTGAGCATGCTGCTGGATGACAAGCAGCGCGACCCCTACACCATGGCGACGGCGCTGCGGCAGCTGCCGCAGCAGCAATTGCCGTCCCATGTGGTGGTGCCCGGCCTGCTGGATGGCGACATCAACATCAACCGGCTGGCCGATCAGCTGCTGGTGCGCGGCCGGCAGGACGCACTGCGCGTCGCCTCGCGCCGCACGCGCTAGGCTCTGAGCCGCGGCTGTTGGCGCGGGGCTTTCGCCGCCGCCCGCGCGCTTGTATCTCCTGAGCATGGCGTTGCAGCGGACGATCCTCATCATCCTCAAAGGCTATCCGCGCCTGTCGGAAACCTTCATCGCCCAGGAGATCCAGGCGCTGGAGCAGCGCGGTCTGAAACTGCGCCTGGCGTCGATGCGGCGGCCGACGGACAAGGCGGTGCATCCGGTGCACCGGGAGATCAAGGCGACGGTGTCCTATCTGCCGGAGTATCTCTATCGGGAGCCGCTGCGGGTGCTGCGCGCCTGGTGGCGGGTGCGGCGCTGGGCGCGCTATGGCGGAGCGCGGCGGGCCTGGTTGAAGGACTGGCGGCGCGATCGCACGCCGAACCGCGGCCGGCGCTTCGGCCAGGCGCTGGTGCTGGCGGCGGAATTGCCCGAGGACGTGGCCCATCTGCACGCCCATTTCCTCCATACGCCGGCCTCGGTAACCCGTTATGCCGCGCTGCTGACCGGGCTGCCCTGGAGCTGCTCCGCTCACGCCAAGGATATCTGGACCACGCCGGACTGGGAAAAGCGGGAGAAACTGGCGGCGGTCGCCTGGGCGGTGACCTGCACGGCGACTGGACGCGATCACCTGCAGGCATTGGCGCCCCAAGGGAAGAGCGTGGCTCTGGCCTATCACGGGCTCGATCTGCGCCGGTTCGCCCGCGGCGAGACATCGAGACCAGCAACCGATGACGGCGACGGCGTCGCGCCGATGGTCATCGCCTCTGTTGGCCGCGCAGTGCCCAAGAAGGGTTATGGCGATCTGCTCGCCGCTCTGGCGAAGCTGCCGCCGGGACTCGCCTGGCGGTTCGTCCATATCGGCGGCGGACCGCTGCTGCCGGAGCTAATGCAGCAGGCGGGGCGGCTTGGCCTGAGCGGCCGGATCGAATGGCGCGGTGCCCAATCGCAGGAGAAGGTTCTGGACCTTTACCGGCAGGCGGACCTGTTCGTTCTGGCCAGCCGGATCGCCGATGACGGCGACCGGGACGGGCTGCCCAATGTGCTGATGGAGGCGCAGAGTCAGGGGGTTGCCGTTCTGGCCACCACCGTATCCGGCATACCGGAATTGATTGACGATGGCGCGACCGGCATGCTGGTTGAGGCAGGCGACAGCGGCGCCCTGGCGCGGGGTTTGGAGACCCTGATCCGCCAGCCGGCCCTGCGCCAGCGCCTGGGGGAGGCGGGATACCGCCGCATCCAGGCGCAGTTCGACATGGAGAAGGGTATCGATCTGCTGATGGATCGCTTTGCCCCTGAGCAGCGGCTTTCCCAGAAGGCCGCGACGTAGATTGCCAGAGTACACCCAGGCGGCCGCGGAGCCGAAATGCGCATTGCCTTCTACGCCCCGTTGAAGCCGCCCACCCATCCCGTGCCGTCGGGCGACCGGCGCATGGCCAGGCTATTGATAGCGGCGTTGGCGCGGGCCAATCATCAGGTGACCCTGGCCAGCCGGTTCCGCAGCCGGGAAGGCCAGGGCGATGGGGCGAGGCAGGAGTCCCTGGCGCGGATCGGCCAGCACACAGCCGACCGGCTGATTGCCCAGTATCGCGCGGCACCGACGGAGCGGCGGCCCGAGGCATGGTTCACCTATCACCTTTACTACAAGGCGCCGGACTTCCTCGGGCCGCGGGTCAGCGCCGCCCTGGATATCCCCTATCTGGTGGCGGAAGCATCCCATGCGCCCAAGCGCGCCGTCGGCAATTGGGCGACGTTCCACAACGCCGCACAGCACGCCATCGCCAAAGCCGACGCCATCTTCTCGCTCAATCCCGTGGATGCCGAATGCCTCCGGCCCGTGGCGGCATCCGGTGCGCTGCTGATGCCGTTGAAGCCGTTTCTCGACGGCGCCGATTTCGCCGCCGCTGGCATGCGGCGCGACGCCATCCGCGGCGAGTTTGCCCGCCGTTTTGGCCTGTCGTCCGGCCAGCCCTGGCTGCTGACCGTGGCGATGATGCGCGAAGGGGACAAGTACTCGTCCTATCGCGTGCTGGGCCACGCATTGCAGCAATTGACCGATCAGCCCTGGCAATTGCTTGTTGTCGGCGACGGGCCGGCGCGCAAGCGGGTCGAGGAATTGTTCGAACCGCTGGCGCGCGAGCGTGTGCGGTTCGCCGGCGCCCGGCTGCCGGAGGAGCTGCCGGATTTCTACGGCGCCGCCGATCTCTTCGTCTGGCCGGCGATCAACGAGGCCTATGGCATGAGTTTGCTGGAAGCGCAGGCGGCAGGGCTGCCTGTCATCGCCGGGGCGTCCGGGGGCGTGCCGTCGATCGTCACCCATGACGTGACCGGCCTGCTGACTTCGCCGGGAGATATCGATGCTTTTGCCGCAGCCCTGCGCGGATTGCTGCGGGATGTGGCGCGGCGGCGGACGATGGGCGACCGGGCGCTGGAGATCGTCGCCGGCCAGCATGATGTCGCCAGCGCCGCCGCGACACTCGATAGCACGCTGCGCGATGTGCTCGCCCGCCGCCGCCGCAAGGCCGAGACGTTGCGCCAGGCATGACAATGCTCGCACTTTTGCGTCACGGGCCGACGGTGTGGAGTGGCCAGCACCGGCTGCAGGGCCGCACCGATCTGCCGCTCAGCGCCGAAGGACGCGCCCGCGTGATCGGCTGGCGTTTGCCGGCGGAGATTACCGGCTTCCGCTGGTGGTGCAGCCCGCTGCGCCGGGCGCGGGAGACGGCTGAACTGCTGGGCGAAGCCCTGCCGAAGAGACCTGATATCGCCGTCGAGTTGCGGCTCATGGAAATGTCCTACGGCGAATGGGAAGGCGAAACACTCGCCGACCTGCGCCAGCGCCACGGCGAACAGATGGCCCAGTGGGAGGCCCAGGGTTTGGATCTGCGGCCGCCCGGCGGCGAAAGCCCGCGGGACGTGCAGCAGCGGCTGCTGCCCTGGCTGGCGGCAATTGCGCAGCAAGGCGACAACCACTTTGCCATTGTTCACAAAGGCGTGATCCGCGCCCTCTACGCCATGGCCAGCGGCTGGACCATGGCGCGGAAAGCGCCGGATCGGCTGGCCTATGATTGCCTGCAGTTGTTCGCGCTGGACGCCGAGGGGAAGCCTTCGGTGCAAGCGCTGAATGTGCCGCTGACCGAGAGCGGTGCTACGTGAGCCGCCGCATGACGCCGCGGGTTCTGCTGTACGTCCAGCATCTGCTGGGTATCGGCCATCTGCGCCGCGCGGCGGCGATCGCGCGGGGCCTTGCGGCCGGCGGATTTGAAGTGGCGTTCGTTTCCGGCGGCGAATCGGTACCGTCGCTGGATATCGGCGCGGCGCGGCTGGTGCAACTTCCCGCCATCCGTTCCGGCGATTCCGGTTTCAGCAGCCTTGTAGATAAAAGCGGCGCTCCGGTGACCGATGCGCTGTGGCGCGCGCGGCAGATGATGATCATGTCCGAACTCGGCGACGCCGCGCCCGACATACTGGTGATCGAAATGTTTCCGTTCGGCCGCCGGCAGTTCCGCCGGGAATTGATTCCGCTGCTCGAGGCCGCCGCCGAGCGCCGGCCGCGGCCGCTGGTGGCCTGCTCGGTGCGGGACATCCTGGTGCAGAAGAGCAAGCCGGAGCGGCTGCAGGAGATGCTGGATCTCCTGGAGCGGCACTACGATCTGGTGCTGGTCCATGGCGATCCCGCCTTCGCCGATTTTGCCCTGACCTTTCCCGCCGCCGCTGATATCGCCGGCAAGATCCGCTACACCGGATTCGTCGTCGGCGACTTGCCGGCGCGCCGGGCGCCCTCGGCGCGGCGGGATGTGGTGCTGGTGTCCGCCGGTGGCGGCGCCGTCGGCGCGCCGCTGTTGTATGCAGCACTGGCGGCGCGACCGCTGACGCAGCTGCGCGACGCCGCGTGGCATGTCATCACCGGCCCCAATCTGGCTGAAAGTGACTTCGCCGCCCTGCAGAAAGGCGCCGGCGACAAGCTGCGCATCGAGCGATTTCGTCCTGATTTTCCGCAGCTTCTCGCCTCCTGCCGGGTTTCGATCTCGCAGGCCGGCTATAATACGCTGATGGAGATCCTCGCGGTCGGCGCGCGCGCCGTCGTGGTGCCGTTCGCCGACGGGCAGGAGAGCGAGCAGCCCCTGCGGGCGCGATTGCTGGCGCAGCGCGGCCTAGTGCAGGCGGTGGCGCCGCAGAATCTCATGCCGGAGTTGCTGGCGGCGGCCATCGATGCGGCGGCCGCGATGCCAGCGCCACCGGAAGGCATCTTCAATCTTGCGGGCGCGGCAACCACGGCGGAGATCCTGCATCAGGCCCTGCGGCAACGGCGGGCCGCATGAGTGACTGGCGGGACCTCGAAATCGAGCTGGAGCAGTGGAGGCGCGCCGGGCGCGAGGTCACGCTGTGGTGGCGAGACGACGATGCGGTGACGGCGACGCCGGAGTTGGAACGGCTGCTCGGCGTCGCGCGGCAGCCCGGCGGCGCGCCGGTGCCATTGTGCCTGGCGGTGATCCCGCGGCAGGCGGACAAATCGCTGGCGAAACTCACCGAAGGGCGGCAGCAGCTTGCGATCCTGCAGCACGGCTTTTCCCACACCAACCATGCGCCGGATGGCGAGAGTAAGGCCGAGCTCGGCGCCCATCGTCCGGCGGCCGCCATTCTTGGAGAACTGATGCAAGGACGGGATCTTCTGCGCGCACTCTTCCCAGCCACTCTGCTCGCGGTGCTGGTGCCGCCCTGGAATCGGATCGCACCCGCGGTGCGGTCAGGACTCCCCGCAACCGGCTTTACCTTTGTGTCGACCTATGGTCCGCGCGCTCGTGGCGACCGCCAGGCAGTCAACACTCATGCCGATATCATCGACTGGCATCACGGCCGCGGCTTTGTGGGCGGGGACGCCGCGCTCGCCCTGATCGCCGGTCATCTGGCGGCCCGGCGGGAAGGGCGGGCCGATCCGGACGAGCCCACCGGCATCCTGACCCATCATCTGGTGCAGGACGAGGCCGGCTGGAATTTCTTAACGGAACTGGTCTATCGGTTGAGCCGGCAGGCCGGGGTTCGCTGGCTTGCCGGGACCGCTATCTTTGGCCAGACTGCCCCGGTCGCACCCGAGACTCTGATTTCATGATGAGTATTCACCGGTATTTGCCGCAAAAGCTGCTGCCGGACTATTTGCGGGGTGCTGCGGGACTGGCCATCTGCGCCGGCCTCTGCGCCTTGGCGCCAAATGTGACGGCCGTCCTCTTTATCTTCGGGGCCCTGGGCCTATTGTTCGGGTTGTTCATGTTGCAGACGGCACAAAAGCAGATGCTGACATTGGAAGTGACCGAGGACGGCATCGGCAAAGGGACGAATTCCGCGGCAACGAAAGCCTGGCACGATCTGCGGGACCTCCGCCTGCGCTACTATGCGATGCGCCGCAACAAACCCGGCGGCTGGATGGCGCTGCGGCTGGATTTCCCCGGCCAGCGCATCGGCATCGATTCCAACATCGAGGGTTTCGAGGAGATCGTCGCCCGGGCGGCGCGGGCGGCGCGGGACCGGCGGCTGGAAATGGACGACACCACGCGGGCCAATCTGGCAGCCATGGGCCATGCGGCCGGCACCGGTCTGCAGGCAGAGCGCCACACATGAGCGATCTGCTGCAAGTCGAAAACCTGAAGATCTCCTTCAACATCGCCGGCGGGCGGCTGGATGCAGTGCGCGGCGTTTCCTTCCGCGTGCCTCAGGGCGGCACAGTGGCGCTGGTGGGCGAATCCGGCTCGGGCAAATCGGTGATCAGCCAGGCGATCATGGGCATCCTGCCCCATGTGGGCGAGATCACCGGCGGCCGCATCCTGTTCGATGATCCGCGCCGGCCCGGCGGGCCGATCGACATCGCCGCATTGCCGCGCGACGGCGACGCCATGCGCGCCATCCGCGGCGGCAGCGTCTCCATCATCTTCCAGGAGCCGATGACGTCGCTGTCGCCGATCCATACCATCGGCGATCAGATCGCCGAGGCGCTGCATCTGCACCGCGAGGTCAGCAACTCCGAAGGCCAGGAGCTGACGCGCGACATGTTGCGGCTGGTGGGATTTCCCGATCCGGCGCGGGCGCTGAAGACCTTCCCCTTCGAGCTTTCCGGCGGGCTGCGCCAGCGGGCGATGATCGCCATGGCGCTGATCTGCCGTCCGGCGCTGCTGATCGCCGACGAGCCGACCACGGCCCTGGACGTGACCATCCAGGCACAGATCCTGAAGCTGATGCGCGATCTGCAAAGGGAACTGGGCATGGCCATCCTGATCATCACCCATGATCTGGGCGTGGTCGCCAACATGGCCGAGGAAGTCGTCGTCATGTATCATGGCGAGGTCATGGAAAGCGGCACACTGCAGGATATCTTCGCGCGGCCCGGACACCCCTATTTGCAGGCCCTGCTGCGGGCGGTGCCGCGATTCAACATGGCGCCGGGCGAGAAGCTGGTGCCCATCCGCGAGATCAAGAGCGAGGGCGGCCGCCTGATGGCCCAGCGCGAGCCCTGGCCCGACGCCGCCGACAACCGGCCGCTGCTGTCGGTCTGCGATATCAGCAAGCGCTTCCGCATCCGCAATCGGGGCCTGTTCAACAGCGGCAAGACTGCCGATGTGCTGGCGGTGGACAACGTCAGCTTCGACATCCGCCGCGGCGAATGCCTGGGGCTGGTGGGGGAGAGCGGCTGCGGCAAGACCACGGTCAGCAAGATGATCATGCGGGCGCTGACGCCCGATACCGGTTCGATCCGCTTCAATAATCGCGGGCGGGAGATCGATGTGCTTTCGCTGTCGGGCGAAGCGCTGTTCGATTTTCGCCGCCGGATCCAATTCATTTTCCAGGACCCGTTCGGCTCGCTCAATCCGCGCATGACCGTGGGTGACATCATCAGCGAGCCGCTGGTGATTCACAATGTGGGCGACGCCAAGTCCCGCGCCGAGATGGTGCAGGAGCTGATGCGGCTGGTCGGGCTGGATGTGCGCCATCTGCAGCGCTATCCCCACAGCTTCTCCGGCGGCCAGCGGCAGCGCATCGGCATCGCCCGCGCCCTGACGCTGCGGCCGGACCTGATCATCTGCGACGAGCCGGTGTCGGCACTTGATGTCTCGATCCAGGCGCAGATCCTGAATCTGCTGAAGGACCTGAAGCGGGATCTCGGCCTGACGTTCCTGTTCGTGTCGCACAACCTGGCCGTCGTCGACTATATCGCCGACCGCATCGCCGTCATGTGCTATGGCCGGCTGGTGGAACTGGCGCCGAAAGAGCTGCTGTTCCGGCGGCCGGTTCATCCCTACACAAGAGCGCTGTTGACCGCGGTGCCGGAGCCGGATCCGCAGCGGCAGTTGGACTTCTCGCGGCTGATGGCGGAAAAAGCATCATTGCCGGCCTATTGGCCGGCGCCGTTCCGGATTACCGAAAGCGAGCGTCCGGGGCTGGTGGATCTGGGCGGCGGACATTACGTCAGGGCCATTACGGCCGACGCCGCGCTGCAGGCAGCATGAGGGGGCCGCTGGGAATGAGAGCGCATTGTTCGATTGGCATCCGGAATTTGATCGCCGGCTTGTTCGCGGTGCTGGGCGCGCCGGCGGCGCTGGCGCAGGATGCGGCCATGCCGTCGCAATTCATCGAACCGCCGGTCCTGGCCGAACAGGTGGCCACCGGCGCACTGCCGCCGGTCACCGAGCGGCTGCCGTCGGTGCCGTCCGTAGCGAGGATGGAATGGGACGGACAGACACTGGGCCAGCATGGCGGCGAAATGCGCATGCTCATGACCTCGACCAAGGATACGCGCATCATGGTCGTCTATGGCGATGCGCGGCTGGTGAACTACAACAGGGACTACCAGCTGGTGCCGGATATCCTGCAGGCCTTCGAGGCGGAGGAGGGCCGCATCTTCACCTTCCATCTGCGGCCCGGGCACAAATGGTCCGACGGCGCGCCCTTCACCACAGAGGATTTCCGCTACTTTTGGGAAGACGTGGCGAATAATGCAGAGGTTTCGCCCGCCGGCCCGCCGGTTGAGCTGCTGGTGGACGGCGAAGCGCCGAAGGTGGAGATCCTGGACGAGACCACAATCCGCTACAGCTGGTCGAAGCCGAACTGGCGCCTGCTGCCGGCGATCGCCGGCCCAAGCCCGCTCTATATCTACCGGCCGAGCAAATATCTGAAACAGTATCACGGCAAGTATGTCGACGCGGCGCAGATGGCGGAGATGATCGAGGAGTCCGGCCAGCAGAACTGGGCGGCGCTGCATAACCGCAAAGACAATATGTACCGCAACGATAACATCGAGCTGCCGACCTTGGAACCCTGGATGCTGGCGACCAAGCCGCCCACTGAGCGCTTCGTATTCAAACGCAATCCCTATTACTATCGCGTCGACAGCGAGGGTCGGCAGCTGCCCTATCTCGATAGCGTCAGTTTCCAGGTTACCGACAGCAAGCTGGTGCCGGCCAAGGCCGCCTCCGGCGAAGCGGATCTGGCGGCGCGCTATGTGCGCTTCGACAACTTCACCTTGCTGAAAGAGAACGAGAAGCGCGGCAACTACAATGTGCGGCTTTGGCAGACGGCCTGGGGATCTCAGGTGGCGCTCTACCCCAATCTGAACGCCAGCGATACTGATTGGCGGGAG
>JBJXDY010000091.1:0-15111 GCA_046154965.1 Dongiaceae bacterium
AGAAGCGCACCATCGACGACACTTGGCGCCACATCGGCCACCTCGTCCAAAACATCGAACCCGACGAATGCGCCAACTACTTCACCAACACAGGCTACGCTTCCGTCAATACGTGAAACGCTCTAGCCGCCGATCGGCGCATCCTCGACGACGACCAGCGTCTCCGGAAACATGCCGTTGAACCGCGTCGCCAGCGCGTGGCTGTAGGCGCCGACGCGGTCGATCTCGATCCAGTCGCCCTCCTGCGTATCTTCGGGCAAACTGAATTCGCCGGGCAAAACGTCGAGGGAATCGCAGGTCGGACCGTTGAGCTGGAAGCTGTGCATCTGCTTCGAGGGCTGGCTCTTCAGCCGCACCAGCCGCGCCGGCAGCCGCACGCCGCCCTGCACCATCTCGCTCAGCGAGCCATAGATGCCGTCATTGATGTAGAGCTTGTCGCCCTTGCGGAGCTGCACCTGGGTCACCAGGGAGATGCCATGGGCCACCAGCGCCCGGCCGGGCTCGCACATGAGGATGCAGTCGCGGCGCAGCTTCAGCTCCTTAACGCCGGCCTCGATCTCCGCGATGTAAGCCTCCAGCGGCGGCATGTTGGTGCCGATGTACTCCGCCGGAAAGCCGCCGCCCACATCCAGGATCTGGATCGGCGTATCCGCCTTGGCCAGCACCTGACCGATGATCTTCAGCGCCATCGAATAGGCGCCGGGCACCAGGCATTGCGAGCCCACATGGAAGCAGAGTCCCACCGCGCAGCCGCGCGAATGGGCTTCCTTCAGCAGCGCCGCCGCCTCGTCCGGCTCCGCGCCGAACTTGTCGGCGAGATGATAGAAGGTGCCCTCCACCGGCGGCGTCTTGACGCGGACGACGATGGTGAGGCCCTCCGCCCCGCCGGTCTCGTCCAGCACCTTGGTCAGTTCGTCCGGATGATCGACGACGAAGGTATCGATGCCATAGACATGGTCGGTCGTGTTGATGACCGCCCGGCCCTTTACCGGATGCATGAAATAGGCGCCGGCGTCCGGAAAATTCTCCCGCACCAGGGCGATCTCCGGCAGCGAGGCCGTATCGAAATGGCGGATGCCGGCCTTGTACAGCTCCTGCAGCACCCGCGGGTGGGGATTGCATTTCACCGCATAGAGCACGCGGCCGGGAAACAGCTCGAGGAATCGCTGCGCGGTCTTGCGCAGCACATGGGGGCGCAGGCAATAGACCGGGTAGCTCGGCTTCAACGCCGCCACCATCGAGCGCACATCGGGGAACTGGGCTTCCATGTCTGATTCGGGACTCGCGGCGGCAAGAGACGGCCCGCCTTCTAGCCCAGGGCGGTGCCGCTGTCACCTGCGCCGCTGTTACGGTTTGAGGAGCGCCTTGATGGCGGGCGAGGCCACCACCTGCCCCTGGCCGACATAGGCGTCGTGGTTGGCCTCGATATCGGGCAGCCGGTACAGGTAGTTCACCATCATTCCGTAGGATTCCTTGAGCCCCTTCGGCGAGCGGTCGGCGAGCCAGTTGATCCGCTCCAGCCGGGCGCCGTTGGCCAGATGGAATCGCGCCACGGAGTCCAGCGCCCTGCCCTGAGATTTCTCCTGGCAGAGATAGCGGGCGCACCATCGGCGCATCGGCTCGGCCAAATGCCCGGCCGTTACGGTATCCTGCGCCCAATCGGGCTGCGCCAGCGAGTCGCGCAGCTTCGCGGCGGAGACATCGCCATTGCCGTTGCCGAAGCGCTTCTTCGGCGGCTCGTCGGTGGCCGGCGCCGCCGCGAGGGCCGAATCGAGCCAGCGCCGGAAGCCGGGGATCGGCGACAGGGTCGCGAAGTTCTTCAGATGCGGCAAATCCCGCAGCAGCGACTCCACCACCTTCTTGATCAGGAAGTCGCCGAAACTGATGCCGCGAAGGCCCTTCTGGGTGTTGGAGATTGAGTAGAAGATCGCCGTGTCGGCGTCGCCCGGCTCGACCCGCGGGGCGCCTTCGTCCAGCAGCTTGTGCACATCGTCGGCCAGACCGTTCACCAGCGCCACCTCGACGAAGATCAGCGGCTCCACCGGAATGCTCGGATGGAAGAAGGCAAAGCAGCGCCGGTCGGAATCCAACCGGTTCTTGAGGTCGCTCCAGGAGCGGATCTCATGCACCGCTTCATAGGCGATCAGTTTTTCCAGCAGCGACGCCGGCGAATCCCAGGCAATGCGCTCCAGCGTCAGCAGACCGATATCGAACCAGGAGGTGAAGAGCTCCTGCAGGTCGCGGTCGAGCCCGCGCAGGTCCGCATCGTCCTTCAGATGATCGATCAGGTCGGCGCGCAGGTCGATGAGGAACTTGAACCCGTCGGGCAGCGTGGTGAGTTGCTTCAGCAGCCGCACCCGCGGCGCCACCAGCGCATCCCGCAGCAATTCCTCCGCCGCCGCAATCTGCACCGTATCCTTCGCCTGGCGATAGCTCACGATCGCCTTGTCGACGGCGTCGCGCTGCGCGGCGAAATCCTTGGCCAGGATGGAGAGGAAGCGATGCCGCCCCTCGGGCGCCAGCGACACATAAGCGCGGCCGATCTCCGCCGCCCGCGCCCGCGCCGAGACCTCGCCGCCGCGGCTGGCGACGCATTCGGCGATCCGCTGGCGCAGCCGCGCCGCGTCGTCGTCGGGCAGACTGGGACGGAAGCCGTTGCCGCCGCCGCCGGGCCAGGCGCGCAGCGACAGGTCGCGCCAGACATCGCGCAGTTGCGCGACGGTGCGGTCGAACAAAGAGGGCGTGGAGGCCTGCGCCATGTCAGTGCAACAATCCGGTCATCGTTTGGTTGCGGCGATCATGGATTTTACATGGGGATGGTTACGATATTGGTAAGGCTGCGTCCTGGGGCAAATTTGACGCGCCGTCAGCGGCTTGCGGGTACTGCCCGCCTCGGCTAAGAAGCCCGGTCATTCTCCTGCATGGGGCATCTTCATGGCCGTGGCCGGCCCGCTTTCCGGTATCGTCGTACTCGATCTGACGCGCGTTCTCGCCGGTCCCTATTGCACCATGATCCTGGCCGATCTCGGCGCCCGCGTGTTGAAGGTCGAGGCGCCCGGCAGCGGCGACGACTCCCGCGGCTACGGCCCCTTCGTCCACGGCAAGTCGGCCTATTTCATGGCGATGAACCGGGGTAAGGAGAGCATCGCGCTCGATCTCAAGGCGCCATCGGACCGCCGCATTTTCGAGCAGCTCCTGCCCAAAGTCGACGTGCTGGTGGAGAACTTCCGGCCGGGCGCCATGGAACGGCTCGGCTATGGCTGGGACCAGCTCAGCGCGCAGCATCCGCGCCTGATCTACGCCGCTGCTTCGGGATTTGGCCACAACGGTCCATACAAGAGCCGCCCGGCCTATGACATGGTGGTGCAGGGCATGGGCGGCATCATGAGCATCACCGGCCAGCCCGGCGGTCCGCCGACCCGCGTCGGCGCTTCCGTCGGCGATCTGACAGCGGGCCTGTTCACCACCATCGGCATTTCCAGCGCACTGCATCACCGCGCCGAATCCGGCAAGGGCATGAAGATCGACGTGGCCATGCTGGATTGCCAGGTGGCGATCCTGGAGAACGCGCTCAGCCGCTACTTCCTCTCCGGCAAGTCGCCGGCGCCGCTGGGGGCGCGCCATCCCTCGATCGCGCCCTTCGCCGCCTACAAAACCGCTGACGGCCACGTCATCATCGCCTGCGGCACCGATGCCCTCTATCGCAAGTTCTGCGCCGCCATCGAACGCCCCGCCCTGACCGGCGATCCGCGCTTCCTCACCAACGACAAGCGTTCGGAGAATGTGGATGCGCTGACGGCAGAGATCGAGTCCGCCCTCGCCGGTCATGGCGCGGCGCATTGGCTGGCGCTGCTGGAAAAACTCGGCGTGCCCTGCGCGCCGATTAACGATATCGCCGCCATCGCCAACGATCCCCACATCGCCGCCCGCAACATGATCGTCGGAATCGAGGATCCCGAGGCCGGCCCGCTGAAGGTCGCCGGCAATCCGATCAAGATGTCAGCCTTCGCCGACCGGACGACGCGGGCCGCGGCGCCCGATATCGACCGCGACCGGGCGCGCATCCTCCAGGACTTCGGCATCAGCGAGGCGCCGGGCAAGCCATGAAATGGCTGCGCCGCATCCTGGGCGCGCTGCTGGGCATCGTGGTTCTCGCTGCCCTCGCTATCGCCGGCGTGGTGTTCATCTGGATGCCAACTTCGCTGCCGCAGACCACGGGCGAAATCATCGTTCCCGGCCTCGCGGCGCCGGTGCAGATCCTGCGCGACGCCGACGGCATCGTCACTATCCGCGCGGAGAATGACGCGGACGCCGCCTTCGCCCTCGGCTATGTGCATGCCCAGGACCGGCTGGCGCAGATGGAGATGATGCGGCGGCTGGTCGCCGGCCGGCTATCGGAGATCGTTGGCAGCATGACGCTATCCACCGACCGCACCATGCGGGTGCTCGGGCTCTACCGCGCGGCCGAGCAGAGCGAGGCACTGCTTCCCGACGACGCGCGGGCGCGGCTCGAAGCTTACGCGGCCGGGGTGAACGCCTATCTTGACGGTCATAGCGGCGCCTGGCCGCCGGAGTTCGAAGTGCTTCGCCACCGGCCCGAGCCCTGGCGCGTGGCGGATTCCCTCGCCTGGGGCCGCATCATGGCGCTACGGCTTAGCAGCAATTACTGGATGGAGCTCCTGCGCTATCGCCTGTCGCGGAAGCTGGCGCCGGCTGAATTGGACTCGCTGATGCCCTTAGGCAATGGCGCACAGCGGGCGGCGAATCTGCCGTCAGTTCCGGCGGCGCAGGCCAGCCTTCTGGCGAGCCTCGATCCCATCCTCAGGCCATCGCGCGGCGCCTCCAACAGCTTTGCGGTCAGCGGCAGCCGCACGGCATCGGGCGCGCCGATCCTCGCCAACGATCCCCATCTCAGCCTGGACTCGCCGATCGTCTGGTATCTGGTGCGGATCGAGTCGCCCGGGCATCTGCTGGTCGGCGCGACATCCCCCGGCGGGCCTTTCGTCATCATCGGCCATAACGGACATCTCGTCTGGTCGCTGACCACGACCCATAGCGACACGCAGGATTTATTCCTGGAGAAGCTGGACTCGGCCGATCCGGCACGCTATGCGACGCCTGATGGCACCGCTGCCTTCGATACTCGCACGGAGACGATCCGCGTGCGCGGCGGCGAGGATGAGGAGATCGTCATCCGCAGCAGCCGTCATGGGCCGATCATGTCCGATCTCACCCGCTTTCAATGGGCCGACAAGGGTTATGTGCTGGTCCTGAGTTGGCCGGGATTGCGGGCCGACGACCGGACCGCCACGGGAATTCACCGGCTGAACTACGCGGCGACGGTCGATGAGGCCTTCTCAGCGCTCCATGACTTCCACAGCCCACAGCAGAACTTCGTCCTTGCGGACAGCGCCGGCAATATCGGCTTCGTCGCCGCCGGCCGCGTGCCCGTGCGCAAGACACTCAGCGCCAACTCGATGATGCCGGCGCCGGGCTGGGACGGCGACTATGATTGGACCGGGTTCCTGCCGTTCAAAGATCTGCCCCAAGTCAAGAACCCGCCCGAAGGATTCATCGCCACTGCTAACAGCAAGATCACGCCGGAGGGTTACAGCCACTTCATCACCGGCCACTGGCAGGAGTCCTACCGCCAGGATCGCATCCGGGAGCTCCTGCGCGCAGACGCGAAGTTGACGATGGATTCGGCAGCGGAGATCATGCGCGACACCTATTCGGCCGCGGCGAAGAAGCAACTCGCGGCCCTGATGCCGAGCCTTGAGACGATGGGCGCAGTGACCAGTGAGGAGAAAGCGGCGATCGAAATTCTCAGGCAATGGGATTTCCACATCGACCGCAACCAGGCGGCGCCGCTTATTCTCACGACCTGGTTGCGCGAAGTCGGCAAGGCTTTCTTTTCAGACCGGCTCGGCGATGAGTTCGTTGATTACATCCGGACGAATTCGATGGCGGCGATCGATGCCGTGGGGGGCGAAGATGCCGCCTGGTGCCGCCTGCCCGGCCAGGGCCAGATCGGAGCCTGCCTGGAAAAGCTGCAGAACGCATTTCGCACAGCGATAAAACAGCTCATCGGGCGCTACGGCAATGATTTGGGCAAATGGCGCTGGGGCGATGCGCATCAGGCGCGGTTCGCCAACCCGCTGCTGGATCGCGTGCCCCTTCTCGGCAGCTGGCTGTTCACGCCGTTGGAAACCGATGGCGACGAGTACACGCTGAGCCGCGGCACCGCGGGCATTGACTATGAGTCCGGCGAGCCCGTGTATCCGCATATACATGGCGCTTCGATGCGCGCCATCTTCGACCTCGCGAACTTGGATGATTCCCGGTTCATGCTCGCCGGCGGCCAGTCGGGAAACCCGCTCTCGCCTCACTATCGCGACCTCCTGCCGCGCTGGCGCGATCAGCAGTACTTCACTATGGTGGGACAGGGTGTCGATACCCTGACGCTCCGCCCCGCGCCGTGATCGACGAAAGCCGCTGATGACCGTAACCATCGACGATATCCGCGCCGCCGCGGACACCATCGCCGGCCATGTGGTACGCACGCCGGCCGTTTCGGCGCCGCGGCTGGCGGCGGCCACGGGCGCCGCCTCGATCACGCTGAAGCTGGAGAGCCAGCAATTCACGGGATCGTTCAAGGACCGGGGCGCCTGCAACAAGCTGCGCAGCCTGACGCCGCAGGAGGCCAAGTCCGGCGTCATCGCCATGTCGGCCGGCAATCATGCCCAGGGCGTCGCCTATCACGCTCAGCGCTTCTCCATTCCCGCCACGATCGTCATGCCTCAGGGCACGCCCTTCAACAAGGTGGAGCGCACCAAGAGCTTTGGCGCGCGGGTTCTGCTGGAAGGCGACAGCATCGACAGCTCGGCGGTGTTCGCCCGCGAGGTTGCCCAGCGCGAAGGCCTGATCTTCGTCCATCCCTATGACGACGAGAAGATCATCGCCGGCCAGGGCACCATCGGCCTCGAGCTGTTCGCCGATGCGCCGCAGCTGGACACCGTGATCGTCCCCATCGGCGGCGGCGGCATCCTCGCCGGCATCGCCACGGCGCTGAAGACCTTAAAGCCCGCGATCGACATGGTCGGCGTCGAAGCCGCGCTCTACCCCTCGATGCATCACGCGGTGAAGAAGCTGGCGCCGGCCAATGGCGGCCAGACTATCGCCGAAGGCATTGCCGTGAAATCGCCCGGCGCGATTCCCAAGGCGATCATCGAGCGGTTGGTGAGCGACATCCTTCTCGTCGAAGAAGGTCCGCTGGAGCACGCCGTTCAGCTGTTGGTGGAGACGCAGAAGATCGTCGCCGAGGGCGCGGGCGCGGCGGGCCTCGCGGCCGTCCTTGCCCATGGCGAGCGTTTCGCCGGCAAGCATGTGGGCGTCGTCATCTGCGGCGGCAACATCGATTCCCGCATCCTGTCGCAAGTGCTGATGCGCGGCATGGTGCGCGACGGCCGGGTGACGACCCTGCGTATCCAGATCACCGACTCCCCCGGCGTGCTCGGCACCCTCGCCCGCACCATCGGCGAGGCCGGCGGCAACATCATCGAGATCTATCATCAGCGCATGTTCTACGACCTGCCGGTGAAGAAGGCCGATGTGGACGCCACGATCGAGACGCGCAACGCAGACCACGTCAGCGAGATCGTCGGCAAGCTGCAGGAAGCAGGTTTCCCGACCCGCGTGCTCAGCAGCCATTCCGGCGCCGAAGGCGAATAGAGAGCTACAGGAGCAGACATGACCGCCTATGGGAATGTACTGGAGATGATCGGCGGCACGCCGCTGGTGGAAGTGAAGCGGCTGGATACCGGCAAGTGTAAACTGTTCCTGAAACTGGAGAATCAGAATCCCGGCGGCTCGATCAAGGACCGCATCGCGCTCTCGATGGTCGAAGCGGCGGAGCGCGACGGCTCGCTGAAGCCGGGCGGCACGCTGATCGAGGCGACGGCGGGAAACACCGGCCTCGGCCTCGCGCTGGTCGCCGCACAGAAGGGGTACCGCCTGATCCTCGTCATTCCCGACAAGATGGCGCAGGAGAAGATCTTCAATCTGCGCGCTCTCGGCGCCGAGTGCCGCATGACCCGCTCCGACGTGGGCAAGGGGCATCCCGAGTACTACCAGGACATCGCCGAGCGGCTGACCAAGGAGACGCCGGGCGCCATCTATGTCAATCAGTTCGGCAATCCGGCCAATCCCCTTGCGCACGAAGCCAGCACCGGCCCCGAGATCTGGCAGCAGATGGATCACCAGGTCGACGCGGTCGTCTGCGGCGTCGGCTCGGGCGGCACGCTCACCGGCCTCGGCCGCTTCTTCAAGCGCGTGTCGCCGACGACCAGAATGGTGCTGGCGGATCCAAAGGGCTCCGTGCTGACGGAACTGGTCAAGACGGGCAACATGATGGAAGCCGGCTCCTGGATGGTGGAGGGCATCGGCGAGGATTTCGTGCCGCCGAACTGCGATCTCTCGCTGGTGAGCGAAGCCTACACGGTCACCGACGCGGAGAGCTTTGCCACCGCGCGCGATGTCCTGAAGAAAGAGGGCATCCTCGCCGGCTCCTCCTCCGGCACGCTGATCACCGCGGCGCTGAAGTACTGCCGCGAGCAGAAGACGCCGAAACGCGTCGTCAGCTTCGTCTGCGACAGCGGCAACAAGTATCTCTCCAAGATGTTCAACGACTATTGGATGCTGGATCAGGGATTCATCGAGCGCGAGAAGCGCGGCGACCTCGGCGATCTGGTGTCGCGGCGCCATTCCGACAAGGCAACCGTCACGGCCGATCCGGAAGACACGCTGCTTGCCGCCTATGCGCGGATGAAGCTCTATGACATCTCGCAGATACCCGTGCTGCAGAACGGCAAGATCATCGGCATCCTCGACGAGTCCGACATCCTGCTGAAAGTCTATGGCCACGAGGACAAATTCCGCGACAAGGTGCGCGCGGCGATGACCACGAAGCTCGATATCATCGGCGCCAAGGCGCCGTTGTCGGACCTGCTGCCGATCTTCGCCCGCGACCATGTGGCGATCGTGCAGGAAGGCGATCAGTTCCTCGGCCTGATCACGCGGATCGACCTGCTCAATCACCTGCGCCGGCGGATGAAATAGGATTCGGGAACGGAGATCATGAACGACCACAGCAAGAGCAAGCGGCCTTCGACACGGCCCAACCGTCTTGGTTTCGCCACCCGCGGCATCCATGCGGGTCAAAGCCCCGATCCCTCGACCGGCGCCATCATGGTGCCGATCTATGCGACCTCGACCTATGTGCAGCAGAGCCCGGGCGTGCATAAGGGCTATGAGTATTCCCGTTCGCAGAACCCGACGCGCATGGCCTATGAGCGCTGTATTGCCGATCTCGAAAGCGGCACGCAGGGTTACGCCTTCGCCTCCGGCCTTGCCGCGACGGCGACGATCCTCGATGTGCTCGACAGCGGCGCGCACATCATTGCCATGGACGATCTCTATGGCGGCACCTACCGCCTGTTCGAGCGCGTGCGCAAGCGCTCGGCCGGTCTGCAATTCACCTTCGTCGACTTGCATGATCTGAAGAAAGTCAAAGCGGCGATCCGGCCGGAGACGCGGATGATCTGGGTGGAGTCGCCGACCAATCCGCTGCTGCGGCTGGTGGATTTCCAGGCGCTGGCCGAGCTGGCGAAGCAGCGCGGCATTCTCACCTGCGCCGACAACACCTTCGCCAGCCCCTACGTGCAGCGGCCGCTGGAGATGGGCTTCGATCTGGTGATGCACTCGGCAACGAAATACCTCAACGGCCATTCCGATATCATCGGCGGCATTGCCGTGGTCGGAGAGAACGCCGAGCTGCGCGACAAGCTGACCTTCCTGCAGAACGCCGTCGGCGCGGTGGCGAGCCCGTTCGACAGCTTCCTGGCGCTCCGCGGCCTGAAGACGCTGGCGCTGCGCATGGAGCGTCACTGCCAGAACGCGATGGCGGTCGCCCGCTGGCTGGAGCGCCACCCGAAGATCGCCAAGGTCTACTATCCCGGCCTCGAAAGCCACGCGCAGCACGCGCTGGCCAAGCGGCAGATGCACGAGTTCGGCGGCATGGTGACGGCGATCCTCAAGGGCACGCTGGCGGACGCCAAGCGCTTCCTGGAGCGCTGCCAGATCTTCGCGCTGGCGGAGAGCCTGGGCGGCGTCGAAAGCCTGATCGAGCATCCGGCGATCATGACCCACGCCTCGATCCCCGCGGAAAAGCGGGCCGAACTGGGCATCGGCGACGGGCTGGTGCGGCTATCGGTAGGAATCGAGGACGAGGCAGACCTGATCGCCGACCTGGAACAGGCGCTGGCGGCCTAGGGTCTTGCGGACCGGCGGCAGACTTCCCACTTAGAAAGCGTATACTCGTTAAGGAGTTCGCTTCCGGTGCGCACCGATTCCTCCGGTTTCTCCTTCGGGAGCCGCCAGATGCCCGATGACGGCATGCTCGACAATCCGGCCCTTTATGACGGCGTTCTCAGCCGCCGTTGCTGGGCGTACGTCGTGGATTTGCTGCTGATCGCGGCCGCCAATGTGGCGCTGCATGTCGCGCTGTTCATGATGGGCGTGCTCACCATCGGCATCCTGATGCTGCCGGCCATGATCCTGATGGCGCTGATATCCTTCCTGCCGCTGGCGATCCTCTACGATACGGTCAGCCTGGGCGGTTCCAAGGCCGCGACGCCGGGCATGCGGCTGTTCGATCTGCAGGCCCACAGCACCACGACCGGCGGGCGCCCGGATTACGTCCAGTCCTTCGTCATGTCGCTGCTGTTCTACGTCACGCTGTCGGCGACCGCGGGCCTGTTGCTGGTGGCGGTGTTCTTCACCCGCCGCAACATGGCGCTGCACGACATCCTGTCCGGTATCGTCGTCACCCGCCGCTTCGGCTGACTGCGTTAACACACTTCCGGCACTGGCCGAACTCGGTCCGACTGCGCCATAATAGGCGCCGTCATGTCGGTCCAGACCCGCACCCCGCCGCTCACTTTCCTCGTCACCACCGAGATGCCCTGCCCCTATCTGGCCGGGCGCATGGAGCGGAAGGTGGTCACGCGGCTCTCCGGCAGCGAGGCCGGCCGCAACTTCCAACTGCTGCAGCGCGCCGGCTTCCGGCGCAGCCACGCCATCGCCTACCGGCCGGCCTGCTCGGGCTGCCAGGCCTGCACGCCCGTCCGCATCCGCGCCCTGGAGTTCCGGCCCGGCCGCACGCTCAGGCGCACCGAAGCGCGCAACGCCGATCTCGCCGCCAGCATGCGGCACGCCCGCGGCACGGCTGAGCAGTATGCGCTGTTCCAGGCCTACCTGGACGGCCGCCACAGCGACGGCGAGATGGTGGGCATGGGCCTGTCCGACTACCGCTCCATGGTGGAGGACAGCTCGATCGACACCAGGCTGGTGGAGTTCCGAGACGACACAGGCAAGCTGATCGCCTGCGCGCTCACCGACTGGACGGATGACGGCATCTCCGCGGTCTACAGCTATTTCGATCCGGCGCAGGCGGCGCGCAGCCTGGGCAGCTACATGATCATCTGGCTGGCGCGGGAGGCGCAGCGGCGCGGGCTGCGCTATGTCTATCTCGGCTATTGGATCCGCGAAAGCCGCAAGATGGCCTACAAAACGCGGTTCCGGCCGGTCGAGCTGTTCGGCCCGCAGGGCTGGCAGACGCCGAACGGCTATCGCTAAAGGCTCGCGGGCGGATCGTCGCCGTCGGTGTGTTGCCGCTCCAACCGCACCGCCAGCGCCGATGTGCTCCATTCCTTCGCCAGGCTGAAGCCGATGGCCAGCAGCACCGGCCCGAGGAACACGCCGATGAAGCCGAAGGCGAGCACGCCGCCCAGCACGCCCAGGAACACCAGCACGAAGGGCAGCTGGCCCTCGCGGCTGATGAAGTAGGGCTTCAGGATATTGTCGATCCAGCTGATCAGCAGCGTGCCCCAGGCCAGCAGGAAGATGCCCTGCCAGGTGTGGCCTTGCGTCAACAGCCAGATGCCCACGGGCACCCAGATGACGGGCGTGCCGAAGGGGATCAGCGACATGAAGAAGGTGACGAGGCCGAGGAACAGCGCCGCCTTCACGCCGGCGATGTAGAAGCCGATGGTGGCCAGCGCCGCCTGGGCCAGGGCCGTGCCGATGATGCCGTAGACCACGCCGCGCATGGTGTCGCCGGCGAGCTGGATCAGTTGCTGGGCGCGTTCCCCGGCGAAGCGTTCCAATGCCGTCGATAGGCGGAGCGCCAAGGTCTTGCCGTCGCGATAGAGGAAGAAGGAGATGACCAGGCTGAGGATCAGCAGGATGAGGCCCTCGCCGACCGTGCCCGCCAGCGCCAGGGCCTGGCCCTGCAGCATGGTGACATAGGGGCGGATGGTCGGCATCAGGTCGACGCCGCTGGCGATCTGCTCGGCCCAGTAGTCGTGGATCATCGGCCCGACCCAGGGAATCTCCGGCAGCCAGTCCGGCGGCGCCGGCGGGCCCTTCTGCAGCAGGTTCATGATCTCCCGCGCGACGACGGTTGCGTCCTGGGCCATGCTGGGCCCGACGATGGCGAAGGGCAGCACGAAGATGAAGGCCACCAGCAGGGTCGCCAGCGCGGCCGAGATGTTCCGCCGGCCCTTGAACTGGCCGTCCAGCCACATGAACAGCGGCCAGGTGGAGGAGCAGAGGATCACCGCCCAGATCACCGACGACCAGAACGGCCAAAGCACGAGGACGCAGCCGATGGCCAGCACCGCCAGCGCCAGCATCGCCAGAATTTGCTCCAGGCGGTTTCCCTGCATGCGCAACCGTTCCGTCATGCGCCGGCGTGGCGAACCAGCCGGCGAACTTTCGTTCCCAGGATCATGCTAGGCATCCGCCGCCTCAATGCAACTGCCACGCCAACCCCTCGCCCGATCAGCCGAACTTGTTGTTGGTGGCGAAGCCGCGGGGCGGCAGGCGGCCGGCCTGGGCACGCTTGCCGATCCAGTCCCGCAGGTCGGTCTCCGTGCGCACGCGCTCGCCGGATTTCCAGGTCAGGCCGTCGGCCAGCTTGAACGCCTTCACGTCGGAAAGGCCGCCATCCTTGTACTTCTGCAGGGTGACGCCGCGGCCGCGGGTCATTTCCGGCACTTCCTCCAGCGGGAAGATCAGCAGCTTGCGGTTCTCGCCGATCGCGGCCACATGGTCGCCCTCGACGGTCGCACAAGCCTGGGCCTCGATCCCCTCGCCCACATTCAGCACCTGCTTGCCGGCCTTGGTCTGCGCCACCGCCTCGTCCTCGGGCACGATGAAGCCGCGGCCGTCATCGGCGGCCACCAGCAGCTTGCGTCCGGGCTTGTGGACGAAGACGGCGACGATGTCCTGGTCGTTGCCGAGATCGATCATCAGGCGGACCGGCTCGCCATGGCCGCGCCCGCCCGGCAGCTTGTCGGCGCCGATGGTGTAGAAGCGGCCGTTGGTGCCGAAGACCATGATCTTGTCGGTGGTCTCCGCATGGAAGAAGAAGCGGCCGCGGTCGCCTTCCTTGTATTTGACCTCGTCGCTCTCGGTCACATGGCCCTTCATGGCGCGGACCCAGCCCTTCTCGGAGCAGACGATGGTGACGGGCTCGCGCTCCACCACGGCGTCCAGCGGCACCACGACGGCCGTGGGCGCATCGCCCAGCTTGGTGCGCCGCTTCCCCAGAGCGGTGTCCGGGCCGAAGCGTTTCCTCAGCGCGGCGATCTCATCGCCGATCTTCTTCCACTGCCGGTCCTCGTCCTTCAGCAGGCCCTTGAGGTCCTTCTGCTCGGCGGTGAGCTGATCGCGCTCCTGCCGGATCTCGATCTCCTCCAGCTTGCGCAGGGCCTTCAGCTTCATGTTGAGGATGGCGTCGGCCTGGATCTCCGTCAGCTTCCAGCGCTGGATCATCTTCGCCTTCGGATTGTCGTCGGTGCGGATGAGCTTGATGACCGCGTCCAGATTCAGATAGGCGACGATGTAGCCTTCGAGGATTTCCAGCCGCCGGGCGATCTCGGCGAGGCGGAACTTGCTCCGCCGCTGCAGCACGATCTGCCGGTGATCCAGATAGGCGCGCAGCACCTCGGCCAGGGACATCACCCGCGGCGTGTTGGTGGCATCCAGCACGTTCATGTTGAGGCCGAAGCGGGTCTCCAGGTCGGTCTGGCGGAACAGGGATTCCATCAGCACCTCGGGATCCACATTGCGGCTCTTCGGCGTGAGGATGAGGCGCACATCCGTCGTCGACTCGTCATGCACGTCCTCGAGCACCGCCAGCTTGCGCTCCTGCAGCAGCTCGGCGATGCGCTCGATCAGGCGGGATTTCTGCACCTGGTAGGGAATCTCGGTGATGACGATCTGCCAGGTGCCGCTCTTCAGCTTCTCCACCTCCCAGCGGGCACGCAGCCGGAACGAGCCGCGGCCATTGCGGTAGGCCTCCTCGATGGTCTCGCGGCTTTCCACCAGTTCGCCGCCGGTGGGGAAATCCGGGCCGGGGATCAGGTCCACCAGCTTGCCGATGGTGGCCTTGGGGAATTTGATCATGTGCAGCAGCGCGTCGCAGATCTCCGCCGCGTTATGCGGGGGGATCGACGTCGCCATGCCGACGGCGATGCCCTGGGATCCGTTGGCCAGCAGATTTGGGAAGGCGGCCGGCAGTACGACCGGCTCCTGCCGCACGGCGTCATAGGTGTCGCGAAAATCGACGGCGTCCTCGTCGATGCCCTCCAGCAGCATGTCGGCGACGGCGGTCAGCCGCGCCTCGGTGTAGCGCATGGCCGCTGCGTTATCGCCGTCGATATTGCCGAAATTGCCCTGGCCGTCGATCAGCGGATAGCGCACGGCGAAATCCTGGGCCAGGCGCACCATGGCGTCATAGATCGCCGCGTCGCCATGGGGATGGTAGTTGCCCATGACATCGCCGACGACGGCCGCGGATTTGCGCGCCTTGGCCCCTGAATTGAGATGGAGCTGGCGCATGGCATAGAGCAGCCGGCGGTGCACCGGTTTCAGCCCGTCGCGCACATCCGGCAGCGACCGCGCCATGATGGTGGAGAGCGCATAGGACAGATACCGCTCCGACAGGGCCTTGGCGAAGGGCTCATCCAGGGGCGCCTGGGGCGGCGG
>JBJXDY010000092.1:0-9518 GCA_046154965.1 Dongiaceae bacterium
GAAGCGCACCATCGACGACACTTGGCGCCACATCGGCCACCTCGTCCAAAACATCGAACCCGACGAATGCGCCAACTACTTCACCAACACAGGCTACGCTTCCGTCAATACGTGAAACGCTCTAGTGCAAGCTTCGCGCGGGTACGCCCGCAGCAAACCCTCACATATCCGCATTGAACAGCCCGCCGCGCATGATCAGGTAGCGGTTGTCGTTGGTATCGGTCCTGTTCGTCGCCACCAGTTCGAAGATGCCGGTGGCCGTGCCCTCGGCTTGGTTGATCGCGGTGATGGTGAAGCGCCCGTAGAGGCCGTCCGACTGCCACTGGCTGCCGTCATCCATCACGATTGTCGAGGTGAGGATCGCCGCCGCCTGGCCGATCGCCAACGGCTGGTCGCTTGACATGTCGAGGGTCACGATCAGGTTGCCTTGGATGCCCGCCAAGGACGGAACGCAGGCGATACCCTCGCCGTTGAAAGCCAGCAGATGGGCGCTCGAACCTGGCAATCCGACAGTGCCGTTGATATCGAGATCGATATGCTGGGAGATCGGCGCCGCGACCGCCAGATTGGTTTCAAACCGGCAATCCACATCGCCGAAATTGTTGAGCTGGCGCGCGCCGCTGTTGAGGTCGCTGACCATCTGGCTGAAGTCGGGCGGCAGCGGCCGGAAGTCGTACTCGGAAACGACCAGTTCCGCCGCGCAGCCCTGGAGCAGCAATGCAAGAGCGAAAACCATGCCCGTGCGCATGAACATCCTCCATCGAGAACAGCCGGCCCCAGTGACACCGTAAGCGAGCCGCTTCTGTGAAAATGTGCTGACGATCACACCCGATCGCACTCTCACGGGAACGTGACGCCCGACGAGGTTTTCCATTGAAGAGTTACGTAATATACGGTATTCTTGATTGGCTGTCAACGGCAATCAGAAGGCAAAGCCGTGAAAATCGTCCGAAAAATTCGCATGTACAGACATCAGTGCCATCCGCCGCTGGACATCCGTGCGATCCGGCAGGAATTACCCATTTTACATAATATCTTAGCTCGTGAAGGCGCAAATCCGGGAGGCTGCTTGCGCCAAAGCCGCGCACACGAGTTCCCGCTGGACATGGGGTCCATCGCTCAAAACCGAATTCCCGCGGACAAATCCAGCGGCGCGCCGGTTGCGTCGTCGCTTGGCATGGGGTTCATCGAACGGAATTGCAGCGCTTCTGGAGTTTCCAGCGGTGCCCTTGTCGAAGAGCGAGCCGTGCCCCCTCCGTCTCGCTGTGCGAGCCACCTCCCCCGCGCGGACGCGCGGAGGAGGCCGGTCGAACCTAGCAAGCCCAGGTGTGCGCCCTTCACCGGCATCAAGAGCGTTCCCACCTCCGCGAAGCGGGGGAAGGCAGGGAGGGGGCAAGGCGCGGAGGCCTGGAACCCGCACTGCCTTGGATCAAGGAGTTTGCCTTCCAGCATTTCCTCGCTTGGCATGAGGTCGATCGCACGGATTCACATTTGTGCTCGCACATCCAGCGGCGCAGCCGGCACTTCCTCGCTTGGCATGGGGTCGATTGAACGGATTCAGATGTACGGCCGCCGTTGGACGCAGCGGATGACGCCGCGAACCGGGCTATCCGGCCTCGCCGTCGCCGTCCTTCCGGAACGGCGAGAACTGGCTCAACCCGGCAATCTCCTGCTCCATGGCCGCGCGTTCGCGGCGGAGGAAATCCTTCACCGCCGCGGCAAAGCCGCTGTCGGCGATCCAGTGGGCGCTCCAGGTGGGAGCCGGCAGATAGCCGCGCTGGATCTTGTGCTCGCCCTGGGCGCCGGCCTCGACCCGCGCCAGCTTGTGCCTGATGGCGTAGTCGATGGCTTGATAGTAACACGCCTCAAAGTGCAGGAACTTGTATTCGCCCAGACAACCCCAGTGACGGCCATAGAGCGCATCGCGGCCGCGCAGGTTGAGCGCGCCGGCGACATAGGCGCCATCCTTCTCCGCGAGGATCAGCACGCAACTGTCGGCCATCGTCTCGCCGAGGCGATGGAAGAAATCCCGGGTCAGATAAGGCCGGCCCCATTTGCGCCCGCCGGTATCCGTGTAGAAGGCGAAGAAGGCATCCCAGTGCTTGGCCTTGATATCGGCGCCTTCCAATGTGCGCAGGATGACGCCGCCCGCCGCGGCATCGCGCCGCTCCCGCCGCATCTGCTTGCGTTTGCGCGAGGCCAGAGCGCTCAAGAAGTCATCGAAGGTTTCGTAGCCCTGGTTGGACCAATGATACTGACAGCCGAGGCGGAGCATCAGCCCGGCCGACGCCAGCGCCTGGGTATCCTCGTCGTTCGCGAAGGTGACATGCAGCGAGGACACGCCGGCGCGCCGCGCGATCTCCACCAGCCCGCCGATCAAGGCGGCGCGCAATTGCGGCGCATCGGCATCGGGCCGCACCAGCAACCGCGGCCCCGGTACCGGTGTGAAGGGCACGGCCAACTGCAGCTTCGGATAATAGCGGCCGCCGGCCTGCTCATAGGCCTGGGCCCAGCCATGGTCGAAGACAAACTCGCCCTGGGAATGGGTCTTGGCATAGAGCGGTGCCACGGCGAGAACGTCGCCGCCGGAATCCTGCAGCACCACATGGTGCGGCTGCCAGCCGGTGCGCGGTCCGACCGACTTGCTGTCCTCCAGCGCCCGCAGGAACGCGTGGCTGACGAAAGGATTGCCGCCGCCGGCGCAGGCATCCCAGGCGGCGGGCGCGATTTCGCCGATCGCCTGCAAACTGCGGATGGTGGCGGGCTCGCGGCCGTCGGGCATGGGGCGGACAAATCCGTTGTTGTGAACGTCTATGATAACATGGCAAACCCCGCCGCTGCGACAACTGGTTCCCTGTCAGGCGTTTTCCTCCGGCTGCTTGCGGCCGGTCACCATCGCCAGCACCAGATTCTCCCGATGGATGATGCTGGATATCACGGCGCCCAGGACATGCAGCGGCACCAGGACGAACAGCGAATTCGCGGCGATCTCGTGGGTTTCCTCCAGCCATTCGCTGCCCCAGAAGGCATCGGTGTTCAGCAGCGCGCCGCTGCCGGCCGCCAGCGCCAGAACGGCGAGCAGGACCAGGATCATCAGCGCGCCGGCGGGGTTGTGGCCGAGATGGCGCTCCGGGCGGGATGAGCGCAGGCTGCGCAGATAGCGCCCCACGGCCCCGGGGCCGGTGATGAAGCTGGTGAAGCGCGCATGGCGCGTGCCGACAAAGCCCCAGATGAAACGGAAGACGATGAGCCCGAGCACGGCATAACCCGCGGCGGCATGGAGATCCGTTCCATCCTCCAGCAGCATGTCGATCCCCACCGCCGCTACCAGCGACCAATGGAAGACGCGGACCGCGGGATCCCAGATCCGCAGAGTCCGCCGGCCGGAGGCGGCGCCTCCGGCCATGTTGCGGTTTCCGCTCACGGCAGATCAGCTCTTGATCTTGACGATCTCGCCGCTGACCGGATGAATGTAGACTTCGACGCGCTTTTGATCTTTATCAAAGCCCTTCATCTCGACGCAGCCATCCTCTTCGCCGAGCTTCTTGACTTGATAGCCCTGGGCTTCGAGCATGCTCTTGATCTCGTCTTTGGACATTGCGTCGCCGGACATCGGCTGACACAAATCCTCGGCCTTGGCGCCGGAAGCGAACAGAATGGCGGCGGCGGCAAGAGCCGGCAGGAGCGTCGTTATGTTGGACTGCATGTTTTCCTCTTACTGAAAGCGGCGCTTACTTGTGCGCCGCGCGGACCATCCTAACTAACAGCATTACCGCTCCATGACCTGAAGGTGCGCCACAAGATGATCACGAAAGGATCGACCCGTTGCGCTTGCTGCTGATCGAAGACGAACCGGAATTGTCGGCGCTCGTGAGCGGCAATTTGTCGCGGGCGGGATTTGCGGTGGATACGGCGCAGTCCCTCGATGAGACCGGTGCTGCGGTGAAGTCGATGAACTACGACGCGATCCTGCTCGATCTGCGCTTGCCCGACGGCGATGGACTCACGTTGTTGAAATCGCTGCGCAACCACGGTGACAAGACGCCGGTGATCGTGCTGACGGCGCGCGATGCGGTTGCCGACCGCGTGCGCGGACTGAACGCCGGCGCCGACGACTATTTGATCAAGCCGTTCGCCATCGAAGAACTTGTCGCGCGCATCAATGCAGTCCTGCGCCGGCCGAATGAGAATCTGGACCTTCGGCTTCGCCTGGCGAATCTGGAGTTCGACACCGCTCACCGGGAAGCGCTTGTCGACGGCCAGCCCCTGACATTGCCGCGGCGCGAACTCGGTCTGCTTGAACTGCTCCTTCGCCGCGCCGGCCGGGTCGTGACCCGGGACGCGCTGCAAGACGCCTTGTATGGCGAAGGCGACGAAATCGAGTCGAACGCCGTCGATGCCAATCTCTCCCGCCTGCGCAAGCGCCTGTCGGAAGTAGGCGCGCAAATCCGCATCCGCGCCGTGCGCGGCGTCGGCTACCTGATGCAGGAGACCGCCGATGACGGTATCCAATCCTAAGCTTGAACGCCGGCTGATCGCCACGCTGTCGGCGGTGTTTGCCGGCAGCTTGTTGCTGTTCGCGGCGGCGCTCGCCGCGCTCGCCTATCGCCATGCCGCGACAGGATCGGTGGAGCATGGTTTGACCGCTCCCGGCGGAACAGTCGATGCCGGCGCATGGCTCTGGGAGGAGATCACCACCGAAGTCCTGCCCATGCTCGTGCCGTTGCTGATCGTAACGCTTGTTGTCGTGATTGTGACTGTACGTGTCACGATGCGGCCGCTGCGGGCACTTGCAGCCCAAGCCAACGCCATTCAACCGGAGACCTCCGAGGCGCGCCTGGGATTGGCGGGTGTGCCGGAGGAGATCGTACCGGTGGTCCGGTCGGTCAATCGCGCGTTCGATCGTATCGACGAGGGTCTGCGGCTGCAGCGGCGCTTCACCGCCAATGCCGCGCATGAATTGCGCACGCCGCTGGCGGTGTTGCGGGCCCGCGTCGACAGCTTGCCGCCGGGCGCCGCCGCGGCGTCGCTGCGCAGCGACGTGGAGCGGATGACCCGCATCGTCGACGATCTGCTGGCCGTGGCGCGGCTGGAGGCGCGGGAGATGGATCTGCAGGCTTCCATCGACATCGTCCGTGTCGCACGGGATGTGCTGGCGCTGCTGGCGCCGCTGGCCCATGCGGAGAACAAGGATGTGGCGCTTGTTGCGCCGGAGAAGGCGATCCGGGTCCGCGGCAATGCGGGCGTGCTGGAGCGGACGCTGCGCAATCTGATCGAGAACAGCCTGCGGCATACGCCGCCGGGCAGCTGCATCGAGGTCAATATCGAGCCCGGGGCCAGAGTGACGGTGCGCGACCACGGGCCGGGCGTGCCGGCGGCGATCCGCCAGCTCATCTTCGAGCCGTTCTGGCGTGCGGATGAAAATCGCTCCGGCGGCGCCGGTCTCGGCCTGGCGATCGCCGCCGAAGCGGTCGAGGTCCATGGCGGCCGGATTTCCGTCGGCGACGCGCCGGGCGGCGGTGCGCTGTTTACCGTCGAGCTGCCCGAACAAACAGCCGCCTAGATGACGCGGCGCTTGCTACGCGACCTCGAAAATCGCCTCGACTTCGACCGCGACGCCGACCGGCAGCGTGTTGACGCCGACAGCGGCGCGGGCGTGCTTGCCGGCGTCGCCGAAGACCTCGACCATCAGATCGGAGGCGCCGTTGGCCACTTTCGGCTGGTCGATGAAGTCATCGGCCGAATTGACGAAGACGCCGAGCCGCACGCAGCGCTTCACCCGGTCCAGGTCGCCATTGAGCGCCGCCTTGAGCTGGGCGATGACGTTGATGCCGCACAGCCGCGCCGCCTTCTGGCCCTCTTCGATGGAGAACTCCTTGCCCAGGCGGCCCTTGAACTGGAACTGGCCGTCGACCACGGTCACCTGGCCCGACACGAAGGCTATGCTGCCGGCGATGACTACCGGCACGTAGTTCGCCACGGGCGCTGCCGGCTTTGGCAGTTCGATTTTGAGTTCGGCGAGGCGCTTGTCGATACGGCCGGCCATGATGATTCTCCCTTTGGTTCCGCGGTTTTCGATCGGGCCGCAACATATCCGCCGGCCGGCTGCCGATCCAGCCCCTGCCGATCCAGCCCCTGCCGCCAGCCCCTGCCGCCAGCCCCTGGCGCCATCCTTGACTTGCCATCGCCGGGGTGGGGATAAAGTCCCGCGGCAACGGAGTACCGGCAGGCGCCGGGGATAGGGACACTGAATGGCCGACATACCCGGGATCTACGTGGCAAAGGGCGAGGCGCCGCTCAATCTGCTGCCGCGCTTCTGCAATCGTCATGGCCTGATTGCCGGCGCCACCGGCACCGGCAAGACCGTCACCTTGCAGGTTATCGCCGAGGGGCTTTCGGCCCGCGGCGTGCCCGTGCTCATGGCCGACGTCAAGGGCGATCTGGCGGGCCTGTCCCAGGCCGGCGAGGCCAAGCCGAAGATCCAGGAGCGATTGGCCACGCTGGGCATCGCCGATCACCAGTTTCGCGCCTTCCCCGCGATCTTCTGGGACTTGTTCGGCGAGCAGGGGCACCCGGTGCGGGCGACGATATCGGATGTGGGGCCACTGCTGCTGGGCCGCCTGCTGGATCTCAACGAGGTGCAGACCGGCGTGCTCAACCTCGCTTTCAAGGTCGCCGACGACCAGGGGCTGCTGCTGCTGGATCTCAAGGACCTGCGGGCGCTGCTGAGCCATGTCGCCGACAGCGCCAAGGAGTTGACGACCACCTACGGCAATGTCAGCGCGCAAACGGTCGGCGCGATTCAACGTGGCCTGCTGCAGCTCGACAGCCAGGGCGGCGAGAAATTCTTCGGCGAGCCGGCGCTGGAACTCAACGATCTGATGATGGTCGATCCCGCCGGTTACGGCGCGATCAACGTTCTGGCGGCGAGCAAGCTGATGCAGAATCCGCGGGCTTACGCCACCTTCCTGCTGTGGCTGCTGTCGGAGCTGTTCGAGGATCTGCCGGAGGTCGGCGATCTCGAAAAGCCGAAGCTGGTGTTCTTCTTCGACGAGGCTCATCTGCTGTTCAATGACGCGCCGAAAGCGTTGCTGGAGAAGGTGGAGCAGGTGGTGCGGCTGATCCGCTCCAAGGGCGTCGGCATTTTCTTCGTGACGCAGAATCCGCTGGATATCCCCGATGTCATCCTCGGGCAGCTGGGCAATCGGGTGCAGCATGCGTTGCGCGCCTTCACACCGCGGGATCAGAAGTCGGTGAAGGCGGCGGCCGAAACCTTCCGGCCAAATCCGAGGATCGACACCGGCCAAGCGATCATGGAACTCGGGGTCGGCGAGGCGCTGGTATCCTTCTTGCAGCCCGATGGCACGCCGGCCGTGGTCGACCGGGCGCTGGTGCTGCCGCCGGCCTCGCGCCTGGGCGCCATCACCACGGAGGAGCGCAACATCAGCATCGAGGCCAGCCCGATCAAGGGGCACTATGAGAAGCTGGTGGATCGCGAAAGCGCCTATGAGCTGCTGGTCGGCCGCGCGCAGGCGGCGGCCCCGGCCGGAGCACCTTCGCCCAGCGCGACCGGCTCCTGGCAGAGGCCGGGCGGATCGCGGCAAAGCGGGCCGGCGACCGGCCGGACACCGCCGGATTACAGCTATCCGCAAGCGCCGGCGCAACCGCCGGCTCCCCGCGGCCGCGCGCCCAGGGAAGAGAAGGGCATGGTGGAGAAGATCATTCTCGGCGACGGCCGCCGCCAGGGAATCCTCGAGGCCGCGGCCAAGAGCGTGGTGCGCAACATGGCCGGACAGGTCGGCCGCCAGATCGTGCGCGGCGTCCTCGGCTCCATTCTGCGGAGCCGCTGATCGTGGAGCTTCGCGTCACCGGCGGTGATCTCTCGACCACCGTGCTGGATCACGAACCGCAGCCGGAACAGCCTTCCGACGGCTGGCCGCTGGTCCTGGCGCTGGCTGTCGCCCAGATCGTTTCCTGGGGCACGGTCTATTACAGCTTCTCGCTGCTGATCCTGCCCATGGAGGCGGAGCTCGGCTGGACACGGTCCGGCATTTGCGGCGCCCTGTCCTTCGGCCTGCTGATTGCCGGACTTTGCGCCTACGGCGCCGGCAGCTGGATCGATCGCCATGGCGGCCGCTGGCTGATGACGGGCGGCACGTTGCTGGCGTCGCTGATGCTGGCGGCCTGGTCGCAGGTTCATACCTTGACGGTGCTGTATCTGATCTGGGCCGGCCTTGGTGCCGCCATGGCCGCCACCCTCTACGAGTCGGTTTTCGTCGTGCTGACGCGCCGCTTTCCTCAGAGTTTTCGCCTTCGCATCACCGTACTGACTCTCATCGCCGGATTTGCCAGCACCATCTTTGTGCCGCTGACGGAGATACTTGTGCAAAGCCAGGGATGGCGCGGCGCTCTCATGATCCTGGCGGCGGTCAACCTTGCGGTGTGTCTGCCGATCCATGCGCTGTGGCTGCGCGACGGTGCAACCCGCGCCCGGCCCCCCGCGCCGCCGGTCGACCGCAAGGCGCTGTTGCGGCGCGCCCTGCGGAACCCGGTTTTCTGGGGGCTGGCGCTCTGCCTGACTGCCTACAACGCGACATTCTCGGCCCTGACATTTCATCTGATTCCCCTGCTGGCGGAGCGGGGCGTGGGGATTGCCGTCGCCATCGCCGCCGTGGCGCTGCTCGGGCCGTCGCAGGTGGCGGCGCGGCTGCTGATCTTCCTGTTCGCCCGGCGTCTGCCGACGGCCTTGACCGGACGGATCGTCCTGCTGGGGCTGCCGGTTGCTCTGGCCCTGCTGATCCGCTTTCCGGACTCGACATCGGCGCTGTTCCTGGCGGCGGTCTATTACGGCAGCGCCAACGGCATCATGACCATCATCCGCAGCGCGGCCGTGCCCGATCTGATATCGCGCGACGGCTATGGCTCGATCAATGGCATGCTGGCCCTTCCCGTCGTGGCGGCACAGGCCCTATCGCCGCTGGCGGCGGCTCTGATCTGGTCCCTGACCGGCGGTTACGGCGCGGTGCTCTGGACACTGCTGGTGGTCTCCACCGTCGCTGCCATGGCCTTCTGGGCCGCCGCGGCGCTGGCCAGGTCGCGGCCGGCGGCCGAAGCCGCGAACCTGCCCGCAAGACGCTGATTTTCTGGGCAATTGCCTCCCCGGGTTGCCGGGGATTTAGGCGTGCCATTATCAGCGAATGGTGCGGCGCAGCATCGCGCGCAAGCGTCATATTATTGAAAAGACATGATTAATCCTGGGCAGAATGCGCTGCAGCATTCTTGGCATGGAACTTGAATATGTATTCGTGGGAGCGGCAAGCGGTGGCCGATCCTGCCGGACCGGCGGCGGAACCGGCGCGCCGATGACAAGACCCGACGACGGCAAGTTCGAACAGGGAGACGTCAACTGATGGTGAGACACATCGTCGAGCAAATGGGTCGTCATCGCGGCGCGCGGGGTTGCGGTGCCGCTGGCTCCTACGGACCGGGCGGCGGCGAAGACACAGCGCCGCCGCCCG
>JBJXDY010000093.1:0-54867 GCA_046154965.1 Dongiaceae bacterium
CATTTGCGCAAGTCCGCGCGCAGGTAGCCCTTCAACTGCGGCGCGCCGTGGAGGATTTCGTTGGCGAACACCTTGGAGGCGAAGGGGCGGCGGCGGGAATGTTCCACCTTGGCGGCGATGTAACGGGTGAGCGCTTCCGTGGGATCGACGCCGGGCTGGATCGAATCGCCCATGCCGAGCCAGGTCTCCAGCACGTTTTCCAGCACCCGCCGGTAGATCGCCTCCTTGGTGCGGAAATAGTAATGCAAGTTGGCCTTGGGCAGGCCGGCGCGCTGGGCGATCTGGGCGGTGCGGGCGCCGGCGAAGCCGGTCTGGGCGAAGACCTCTTCGGCCGCCTTCAGCAGGCGCGCTTCGCTCACGGCGCGCTTGCTGCCGGGCGCGCGGCCGTGGCCGGGCGCGTCCGGCCGTCCGGGAGATGAAGAGTCCTGGCCCTTGATCATCTGCTGCGCGGCGCGAGAAAGACGTAAAAGCTGACCATCCGGTCGAAACAAGAATTGACCAGTTGGTCAAGATTGCCTTAGGATTCCGGGCAAGACAAAGAAAAACCGGCGCGGCCGCGCGGCTCTGCTACCCCGGGCCGGCCAACAGAGGCAGACACAGGATGGGCAACAGCGCAGCTGACGTGCGCGGCGGACGGCTTTCGCCCGCCGACTATGGTTCGAATTTCGACGATGCGAAGCCGCCGCTGGACGCCAAGCAGGCGCTGATCGAGGCGAGCCGCTGCTATTTCTGCTACGACGCGCCCTGCATCCAGGCCTGCCCCACCGGGATCGACATCCCGAACTTCATCCGCAAGATCACCACCGGCAACCTCAAGGGCTCCGCCATGGACATCCTGGGGGAGAACATCATGGGCGGCGCCTGCGCGCGGGTCTGCCCCACCGAGGTGCTGTGCGAGGAAGCCTGCGTGCGCAACGATTCCGAGCATAAGCCGGTGCGCATCGGCGCCCTGCAGCGGCACGCGACGGACTGGCTGTTCACCAGGAAGATGCAGCCCTTCGAGCGCAAGGCGTCCACGGGAAAGCGCGTGGCCGTGGTGGGCGGCGGGCCGGCGGGACTGTCCTGCGCGCACCGCCTCGCGATGCTCGGCCATGACGTGACGGTGCTGGAGGCGAATGCGAAGCTCGGCGGGCTCAACGAGTACGGCATCGCGGCGTACAAGGTGCCCCATGGCTTCGCGGGCCGCGAGGTGGATTTCATCCTGAGCATCGGCGGCATCGCGGCGCAATGCGGCAAGGCGCTGGGACGGGATTTCACCCTGGCCGACCTGCGCAAGCAGTACGACGCGGTGTTTCTGGGCATGGGGCTGTCGGGTGTCAACGCGCTGCAGGTGGAGGGCGAGGATCTGGCGGGAGTCGAGGATGCCGTTGCCTATATCGCCAAGTTGCGCCAGGCGAAGGACCTGGGCGCGCTGCCGGTGGGGCGGAAGGTGGTGGTGATCGGCGGCGGCAACACCGCCATCGACATCGCCGTGCAGAGCAAGCGGCTGGGCGCGGAGGACGTGACCATCGTCTATCGCCGCGGGCCGGGGCAGATGAGCGCCACGCCGCACGAACAGGAATTCGCCCAGACCAACGGAGTCAGGATCAAGCATTGGGCGCGGCCGCTGCGGGCGGTGGGCTGGGCGGGGAATGGCGCCAAGCCGCGGCTGAAGGAAGTGGAGTTCGAATATACCCAGCTCGACGACAAGAACCGGCTGATGGGCACGGGGGACAGGTTCTCCCTGCTGGCCGATACGCTGTTCAAGGCGATCGGGCAGGTTTTCGTGCCGGACCCGCTGCAGGCCGGCAGCAACGAGATGCTGCAGCTGAAGGACGGGCGCATCGCGGTGAATGACGACCGGCAGACCTCGCTGAGCAATGTGTTCGCGGGCGGCGACTGCGTTGCCGGCGGGCAGGACCTGACTGTCGCGGCGGTGCAGGACGGCAAGGTGGCGGCGCGGGCGATCGACAGGATGTTGCGTGGGTAGAATAATTCAACCGCAGATGAACGCGGATGCTTATTTGAGGAGGGCCTGACGGATGGCTGACTTGCGCACGAACTTCTGCGGCATCAAATCGCCCAATCCGTTCTGGCTGGCCTCGGCCCCGCCGACGGACAAGGAATACAATGTCGTGCGCGCCTTCAAGGCGGGCTGGGGCGGGGTGGTGTGGAAGACCTTGGGGGAGGATCCGCCGATCGTGAATGTGAGCTCGCGCTATGGCGCGATGCATCTGAATGACGACCGCGTCGTCGGCTTCAACAATATCGAGCTGATCACCGACCGGGCGCTGGAGATCAATCTCCAGGAGATCAAGAAAGTGAAGCGGGACTGGCCGGACCGCGCGCTGGTGGTGTCGCTGATGGTGCCCTGCGAGGAGAAGTCCTGGCAGAACATCCTGAAGAAGGTGGAGGAGACCAACGCCGACGCGGTCGAGCTGAATTTCGGCTGCCCCCACGGCATGAGCGAACGGGGCATGGGCGCCGCCGTCGGCCAGGTGCCGGAGTATGTCGAGATGGTCACCCGCTGGTGCAAGGCGAACACGCGCATGCCCGTGCTGGTGAAGCTGACGCCCAATGTCAGCAACATCCTCAATCCCGCGCGGGCGGCAAAGAAGGGCGGCGCCGACGGCGTGTCGCTGATCAACACCATCAATTCGATCACCGCCATCGACCTGGACCAGATGGCGCCGGAGCCGACGGTTGATGGCAAGGGCACCCATGGCGGCTATTGCGGCCCGGCGGTGAAGCCGATCGCGCTGCATATGGTGGCGGAGATCGCCAGGGATCACGAGACCCGCGGCCTGCCGATCTCGGCCATCGGCGGCATCGCCAACTGGCGCGACGGGGCGGAGTTCATGGCGCTGTCGGCGGGCACGGTGCAGGTCTGCACGGCGGCCATGCATTACGGCTTCAAGATCGTCGACGACATGGTGGACGGCCTTGGCAACTGGATGGACGCCAAGGGCTATCGCACCCTGGAGGATTTCCGCGGCAAGGCGGTGCCGAACGTGACCGACTGGCAGTTCCTGAACATGAACTACAAGATCATCGCCAGCATCGATCAGGACAAATGCATCAAATGCGGCCTCTGCCACATCGCCTGCGAGGACACCTCGCATCAATCGATCAGCGCGGTCACGAAGAACGGCAGCCGCAAGTTCGAGGTGATTGACGAGGAATGCGTCGGCTGTAACCTGTGCATGCATGTCTGCCCGGTGCCCGATTGCATCACCATGGTGAAGGTGGACACCGGCAAGCCCTATCTCAACTGGACGCAGCATCCGAACAACCCGATGCGCAAGGCGGCGGAGTAGGGGCGGGCTCAAAACCCGCCCGAAAAAAAACGACTGGGAGAGCGAAATTGAGCACGAACATCCGCATCAACAGCGACCGGCTGTGGGACAGCCTGATGGAACTCGCGAAGATCGGCGCCACCGACAAGGGCGGCGTCCGCCGCCTGGCGCTGACCGACCTGGACAAGCAGGCCCGCGACCTGTTCGTCGCCTGGGGCAAGCAGGCGGGCTGCAGCATCAGCGTCGACAAGATGGGCAACATCTTCGCGCGCCGGCCGGGCAAGGATGATTCCCTGCCGCCGGTCATGACCGGCAGCCATATCGACACCCAGCCTTCGGGCGGCAAGTTCGACGGCAATTACGGCGTGATGGCGGGCCTCGAGGTGCTGCGCACCCTGAACGATTTCAACTACGAGACCACGCGGCCGGTGGAGGTGGTGGTCTGGACCAACGAGGAAGGCTCGCGCTTCGCGCCCGCCATGATCGCCTCTGGCGTCTATGCCGGCGCGTTCGATCTGGATTACGGGCTGTCGCGCAAGGACGTCGATGGCAAGACCATCGGCGAAGAATTGAAGCGCATCGGCTATGCCGGCGACCGGGACTGCGGCAAGCGCGAGGTGGCGGCCTTCTTCGAGGCCCATATCGAGCAGGGGCCGATCCTGGAGGCCGAGGACAAGGTCATCGGTGTGGTCGAAGGCGTGCAGGGCATCCGCTGGTACGAGATCACCGTCAGCGGCCAGGACGCCCATGCGGGCCCGACGCCGATGGAGCGGCGCAAGGACGCGCTGGTGGCCGTCAGCGAGATGGTGCTGGCGGTCAACCGCATCGGCATGAGCAACCTGCCGAACGCCTGCGCCACCGTGGGCATGATGCAGGTGTCGCCGAACTCAAGGAATGTGATCCCAGGGAAGGTGTTCTTCACCGTCGATTTCCGCCATCCCGACGCCGGCATCCTGCAGAAGATGGGCGAGAGCTTCAAGGCGGAGTGCGAGAAGATCGTCAGGGCGCGCAAGCTGGAGATGGATTTCCAGGAGATCTGGTATTCGCCGCCGGTGAAGTTCGCCGACGATTGCATCGCTGCGGTGAAGAAGGCGACCGACGATCTGGGCTTCAGCAACCGCCGGATCATCAGCGGCGCGGGGCACGACTCCGTCTATATGTCGCGGGTGACGCCGACCAGCATGATCTTCGTGCCCTGCAAGGACGGCATCAGCCACAACGAGATCGAGGACGCCAAGCAGACCGACCTGGCCGCCGGCTGCGACGTGCTGCTGCGCGCCATCATCGAGCGCGCCAACGCGGTGTAAGCGGCGGCGCGATGTCCGGCAGCCCGACATTGAAGGTGGTGCACGACTCCGCGAGTGCTGAGGCGATCATCGACATCCGCAAGCTGTCGCTGATCTTCCAGACGGCGGATACGCCTGTCTATGCTCTCTCCGACATCGATCTCGCCATCCGCAAGGGCGAGTTCGTCTCGCTCATCGGGCCGTCGGGCTGCGGCAAGACCACCCTGCTGCGGGTGATCGCCGATCTGGAGCAGGCGACCGGCGGGCAGATCACCGTGAACGGCAAGACACCGGCGCAGGCGCGGGCCGGGCGCGGCTATGGCTATGTGTTCCAGGCGCCGGCGCTCTATCCCTGGCGCAATGTGATCCGCAACGTGACCTTGCCGCTGGAGATCATGGGCGTGCCCCCGGCCGAGCGGGCGACGCGGGCGGTGCGGAACCTGGAGATGGTGGGCCTCAACGGCTTCGAGAAGAAGTTCCCCTGGCAGCTCTCCGGCGGCATGCAGCAGCGGGTGTCGATCGCCCGGGCGCTGTCTTTCGATCCGGCGCTGCTGCTGATGGACGAGCCGTTCGGCGCGCTCGACGAGATCACCCGCGACCATCTGAACGAGCAGCTATTGCGGCTGTGGGAGCGCACGGGCAAGACGGTCATCTTCGTCACCCACTCCATCGCCGAGGCGGTTTTCCTCTCCTCGCGAATCATCGTGATGAGCCCGCGCCCCGGCCGCATCATCGAGACCATCGATTGCGACCTGCCGCAGGGACGCACGCTGGATGCGCGGGAGACGCCGCGTTTCCTGGAGATCGCCCACAAGGTCCGGCTCGCGCTCCGCGCGGGGCATAGCTATGACGATTGATGGGACGGCGAAGCACGCGCTGCCCCTGGCCGTGGTGCTGCTGATCATCGGCCTGCTCTGGTATCTCGGCGCCATCTGGCTGAATGCGCCGCAGGTGATCGATCAGTTGAATCGCGCCGGGCCGGACTGGACGGCGCAGGACGTGGTGGCCGGCACCTGGTCGATGGAGCGGCCGGTGCTGCCGACGCCGGATCAGGTGGCGAGCGAGTTCTGGAAAACCACCGCTGGCACGGCGATCACCAGCAAGCGTAGCTTGTTCTATCATACCTGGATCACCGCCTCGGCGACGCTGCTGGGTTTTGTCGTCGGCACCCTGCTGGGCATCGCGCTCGCCATCGGCATCGTGCATCTCAGCGTGCTCGACCGCAGCCTGCTGCCCTGGATCGTCGCCTCGCAGACCGTACCGATCCTGGCGGTGGCGCCGATGATCATCGTCGTGCTCGGCAATATCGGCATTACCGGATTGATTCCGAAAGCGGCGATCTCGGCCTATCTGTCGTTTTTCCCCGTCACCATCGGCATGGTGAAAGGCCTGCGCTCGCCGGATGTGCTGCAGCTCGATCTCATGCACACCTACTACGCCAGCCAGAGCCAGGTGTTGTGGAAGCTGCGCTGGCCCGCCTCCCTGCCCTTCCTGTTCGCCAGCCTGAAGGTTTCGGTCGCCATCAGCCTTGTCGGCGCCATCGTCGGCGAGCTGCCGACCGGCGCCACCGCCGGGCTCGGCGCCAGACTTCTCACCGGCTCCTACTACGGCCAGACGATCCAGATCTGGTCGGCGCTGCTGATGGCGGCGCTCTTGGGCTGCATCCTGGTGCTGCTCATCGGATTCACTGAGAAAGTGATCCAGGGCCGCATGGGGGCGCGGTCTTGAGGTATCTTTCGCTTCTCGCTGCGCCGGCGCTGTTCGTCCTCGGATTGATTTTATGGTCGCGGGGCTTCGCCGGACCGGCCTGGCCGCCGGAAGTGATCAAGCCCTGGGCATATCTGCTGCCCCAGATTGTCCTTGCCTGGATCGCCAAGGCCTATGGTTTCAAGCGCGACAGCCGGAACCTGATCGCCGCGGTCGATTTCATGCTGGCCTTCAGTCTGGCCTATGAACTACTGCGGCTACTAAACGATGGCGTCGCGGCCGGCGCGGCAAATCCCGGATTCTGGCTCTGCCTGACCGGCGTGACCATTGCGGCCTGGCAGGCGATGGCCAGTGTCGGCCGCCTTGGCGACAAGAACCGGGCCTTCGTGATGTTCGTACCGGCCATTTTCGGCATCGGACTGATCTATGCCTGGCAAGTGATCGTCACCGGCTTTGGGGTGCCGCAGATCCTGCTGCCGGCGCCCAGCCAGATCGGCCACCAGATCGTCGGCCAAACGCCCATGCTCTGGCTGGATTTCCAGCAGACCTTCCTGAAATCGGTCATCGCCGGCTTCCTGATTGGCTGCGGACTGGGATTCGCGGTCGCCGTCGCGACCGACCGCATCCCCTTCCTGCAGCGCGGCCTGCTGCCCCTGGGCAACCTGGCCAGCGCCGTACCCATCGTCGGCATCGCCCCGATCATGGTCATGTGGTTCGGATTCGGCTGGGAATCAAAGGCCGCCGTGATCGTGGTCATGACCTTCTTTCCCATGCTGATCAACACCATCGCCGGCCTGGCGGCCTCCGACCATATGCAGCGGGACCTGATGCGGTCCTATGGCGCCGGCTATTGGCAGACCTTTTTCCAGCTGCGGCTTCCGGCCGCGCTGCCCTTCATCTTCAACGCGCTCAAGATCAACTCCACCCTGGCGCTCATCGGCGCCATCGTCGCGGAGATGTTCGGCTCGCCGATCTCCGGCATGGGATTCCGGATTTCCACCGAGGTCTACAAGATGAATGTCGACATCGTCTGGGCCACCATCGCCGTTGCCGCCCTGGCGGGGTCGTTGTTTTATGGGCTTCTGGCCCTTCTGGAACGGGGGCTGACCTTCTGGCACCCGTCTTATCGTGCAAGAACGCAGAATCGTTGAGTTATCAACTGATGGGAGACGTCTGATGAGAAGAATGATTGGAGCAATGACCGTGGCAGCCGCGGTCGCCGGTTTCGGCGCCCGGGCGGAAGCCGCGGATGCCCTGACCCTGCAGCTCAAATGGGTGACGCAGGCGCAGTTCGCCGGCTACTACGTGGCCAAGGAAAAGGGCTTCTATGACGAGGCCGGGCTGGACGTGACCATCAAGGCCGGCGGCCCCGACATCAATCCCAGCCAGGTGATCGCCGGCGGCGGCGCCGACGTGGTGCTGGATTGGATGCCCTCGGCGCTCGCCACCCGGGAAAAGGGCGTGCCGCTGGTCAACATCGCCCAGCCTTTCCAGAAGTCGGGCATGATGCTGACCTGCCGCAAGGAGACGGGCATCAGCAAGCCGGAGGACTTCAAGGGCAAGACCCTGGGGGTCTGGTTCGCCGGCAATGAATATCCGTTCCTGTCCTGGATGAGCACGCTGGGCCTCAGCACATCAGGCGGCGCCGATGGCGTCACCGTGCTGAAGCAGGGATTCAACGTCGATCCCCTGCTGCAGAAGCAGGCCGACTGCATCTCCACCATGACCTACAACGAATATTGGCAGGTGATCGATGCCGGTCTGCCGGCCGAGGAGCTGGTGGTGTTCCCCTATGAAGACCAGGGCGTCGCCACGCTGGAAGACGGCATCTATACGATGGAATCCAGCCTGCAGGATCCGGCGATGGTGGACAAGCTGGCGCGGTTCGTGAAGGCTTCCATGAAAGGCTGGGACTGGGCCGTGGCCAATCCCGATGAGGCGGCCATGATCGTGCTGGAGAATGACGAGACCGGCGCGCAGACTGAGAAGCACCAGAAGCGGATGATGGGCGAGATTGCGAAGCTGGTCGGCAAGTCCCAGAAGGGCACCGGCTATCTGGATCCCGCCGCCTATGACCGGACGGTGAAGATCCTGCTGGCTGGCGGCTCCGATCCCGTGATCAGCAAGGCGCCGGAAGGCGCCTGGACCCACGATGTTTGGGAGAAAGCGATGGCGCAGTAGAGATTGACGAATGTCTTGCTCGACCCCTCACCCTAACCCTCTCCCCGCTAACGCGGGGCGAGGGGACAATACTGGCTATGTCCCTTCTCCCCCTGGGGGAGAAGGTGGAGTAGCGGTCGCTACGCGGCCGCTGCGGAGGGTGAGGGGGCGGTGCAGGAAGTCGTGAGGTCGACAAAAAGAGCTTTGCACTAACAAACAGACAGAATCCGGCATGACCGGACGACCAACAACATGGGCGCGAATCGCGCCCGCAACAGGGAAGGAAACAGCATGAGCAAGACACGGATTTCACGGCGCGGATTCGGCCTGATGGCCGGCGCGGCCGCTACCATCACCCTCCTCGGCCGCCGCGCATTCGCGGCCGATCCGATCAAGACCGCCGCCATCTACACGGTGCCGGTGGAGCAGCAATGGGTGAGCCGCATCCATAAGGCCGCGACGGCGGCGGTGGACCGCGGTGATATCGCCTATGTGTTTTCGGAGAGCGTCTCCAACACCGACTATGAGCGCGTCATGCGCGAGTATGCCGAGGCCGGCCACAAGCTGATCATCGGCGAGGCCTTCGCGGTGGAAGAGGCGGCGCGCGCCGTGGCGAAGGATTATCCCGATACCGCGTTCCTGATCGGCTCCAGCTTCAAGCCGGATGCGGCGCTGCCGAACTTCGCCGTGTTCGACAATTACATCCAGGATGCTTCCTACCTCACGGGCATGATCGCCGGATCCATGACCAAGAGCGGCAGCATCGGCATGGTGGGCGGCTATCCGATTCCCGAGGTGAACCGGCTGATGAACGCGTTCATGGCCGGCGTCGCGGAAACCCGCGCCGACGCCAAGTTCCAGGTCGCCTTCATCGGCAGCTGGTTCGACCCGCCGAAGGCCAAGGAAACCGCCCTCGCCCAGATCGATGCCGGCGCCGACATCATGTATGCCGAGCGCTTCGGCGTCTCAGACGCAGCGAAGGAGCGGGGCATCCTGGCCATCGGCAACGTCATCGACACCCAGGCTGACTATCCCGACACGGTGGTCGCCTCCGCCCTCTGGCATTTCGAGCCAACGCTGGACACCGCCATCGGCAAGGTGAAGGAAGGCAAATTCACCGCCGACGATTACGGTGTTTACTCCGCAATGAAAGCCGGCGGCTGCAGCCTGGCACCGCTGGGCACCTTCGAAGGCAAGGTGCCGGCGGAGGTGTTGGCCAAGGTCGGCGAGCGCGAAAAGGCGATCAAGGACGGCAGCTTCACCGTCGAGATCAACGACAACGAACCGAAGTCGTCGTAAAGCGCAACGCCCTCCCCTCTCCCCGTGGGGGAGAGGGGGCAGGGGTGAGGGATCCGACGCATAAGTGCGCGCCGATCGTTCAACCCATTGTGCGCGTGTACCATGGCTGCAAGAGCAGAGTTACCCAAGCCTGCACTAGCCTCGCTTCGAGATAAGACTCTTGGCGCGCATTCGCGCGGAAACCCCTCACCCCTACCCCCTCTCCCCCAAGGGGAGAGGGATTCTCCTTAGTACAATCGGCACTTTGTCGCCGCTATGACCGTAGCGCCTGACACCGTCCTCCGCCTCAGCGGCATCACCAAGCGCTTCGGACCGCTGGTCGCAAACGATGCGATCGGGTTCGATCTGCATCGGGGCGAGATCGTGGCGCTGCTGGGCGAGAACGGCGCCGGCAAGACCACTCTGATGAATATCCTGTTCGGCCACTATGTGGCCGATGAAGGCGAGATAGAGGCCTTCGGCGAAAAGCTGCCGCCGGGCTCGCCGCGCGCGGCGATCGCGGCCGGCATCGGCATGGTGCATCAGCATTTCACCCTGGCGGATAATCTGACCGTGCTCGACAACATCATACTGGGCACGGAAGCGCTATGGCGCGGGGCGACGAACCGGCGCGCGGCGCGGCAGCGGTTGGACGGGCTGGCGGCGGATTTCGGGCTGCATATCGACGGCGCGGCGCGGGTGGCCGATCTGTCGGTCGGCGAGCGGCAGCGAGTCGAAATCCTGAAAGTGCTCTATCGTGAGGCCCGCATTCTGATCCTCGACGAGCCCACCGCCGTGCTGACGCCGCAGGAATCGGTGGCGCTGTTCCAGACACTGGCGAAGCTGGTGGCCAAGGGCCTGTCGATCATCTTCATCTCCCACAAGCTGAACGAGGTGCTGGCGGTCAGCAGCCGTATCCTGGTGCTGCGCGGCGGCAAGCTGGTGGCCGAGCGGCGCACGCCGGAGACATCGAAGACGGAACTGGCGACGCTGATGGTTGGACGGGAAATCCCGCCGCCGAAGATCGAGCCGCAGACGGCCGGTGCGGTCGCGCTACGCCTGAACGATGTGCGCGTTCGCGGCGACGGCGGCACGGCCTTGCTGGATGGCATCTCCCTGGAACTGCGCGCCGGCGAGATTCTCGGCATCGCCGGGGTCGCGGGCAATGGGCAGAGCGCGCTGGCCGATCTGCTGTCGGGGCTGTCGGCGCCATCAGCGGGCACAGTCGAGTTGTTCGGCACGGCGATCAGCGATTGGCGGCCCCGCGCCCTCATCGATGCCGGAGTCGCACGCATCCCCGAAGACCGCCACGCCGCGGGCGCCATCGCCGACATGTCGGTGGCGGAGAATGCGATCGCCGAGATTCATCGCAAACCGCCGTTCTTCCGTCACGGCTTTCTCGATTGGCCGGGTGCGCGCCGCTTCGCACAGCAGATCGTCGCCGATTACGACGTAAAGTGCCCGTCGCCGGCGTCGCCCATGCGGCTGTTGTCCGGCGGCAATATGCAGAAGCTGATCCTCGGCCGCGTGCTGTCGCAATCGCCGCGGCTGGTGCTGGCCAATCAGCCGATTCGGGGTCTCGATGTTGGCGCCATCGACTATGTGCATCGGCAGCTCTTGGCAGTGCGCAAGGCGGGCGGCTCGGTGCTATTGATCTCCGAGGACCTGGATGAATTGCTTTCGCTCGCCGATCGCATCGCTGTGATGTATCGCGGCAAGCTGTCAGCGCCGATGGCGCGCGCCGCCGTGACGATCGAGCGTTTGGGCTTGATGATGGCCGGTCACGGGCTGGAGGGCGCCGGTCATGCGGCTTGAGCCCCGGGAGCAGGCGCCGCTAGGGGTGATGGTGCTGGCGCCGCTGGGCGCCTTTGCCGCCAGCCTGGTGTTCGCAGCACTACTGGTGCTGTGGAGCGGCGCCGATGCCCTGAGTACGTTCGGCCTGGTCATCAAGGGCGCCGCCGGTTCGTCATTCGCCATATTGGAAACGTTGACCCGTGCGACGCCGCTGATCTTCACCGGCCTGGCCGCCGCCGTCGCCTTTCGCGCCAAGCTGTGGAACATCGGCGGCGAGGGGCAGTTCTATCTCGCCGCAGTCATGACGGTGGTTCTCGGCACGGGACTGTTGAAACTGCCGGCGCCGCTGCTGGTGCCGATGCTCTTGATCGGGGGAGCAATGGCCGGCGCGGTGGCGCTGCTGGGACCGGCTTTTCTCAAGACACGCTTCGGCGTCGATGAAGTCGTCACCACGCTGCTGCTCAATTTCATCATCATATTGTTCGTCAGCCTGCTGCTGGAGGGGCCGTTGAAGGACCCGATGGGATTGGGCTGGCCGCAATCCTCCAAGGTGATCCCGGAGGCGGCACTGCCGAAGCTGATCCAGGGCAAGCGGCTGCATCTGGGATTCGTTATCGCCATCGTGACCGCCTTCGCCGTCTGGATCGTCAATACGCGGATGGCCTTCGGGTTCGAGATGCGCGCTGTCGGCCACAATGCACGGGCAGCGAAGTTCCTGGGCATGCCGGTGAATACCGTGATGCTGAAGACGGCGATGCTGTCGGGCGGGCTGGCGGGCCTGGCCGGCGTCAGCGAAGTGGCAGGATTGAAGGGCAATCTGACGCTCGATCTGTCGCCGGGCTTCGGCTATGCGGGCATCGTCGTCGCCATGCTGGCGTTCCTGCATCCGCTGGGGGTGATCGCCGCGGCAATCTTCGTCGCCGGCGTGTTCGTCGGCGCCGACGCCATGAGCCGCTCCGCCGGCGTGCCCAGCTACATCGCCGACGTGATGGTGGCGACGTCGCTGCTGACCATGGTGGTGGCGATCATGTTCACCCGGTATCGCGTGCTGTGGCGGTAGAAGAAAGTTCTTTGCACCACATAGTCACAAAGGACACGAAGGAAGATTCAAACCGCAGATGAACGCCGATGAACGCCGATATGCCGAGGTCTTCAACCGCGCTGCGCGATGCACGTCTATGCTGTTCTTCCTGCGCGCCGGAGGCGCGCAGGGGTTGGCGCCTTCGTCTCTGCACTATCCTGGCCAAACAAGGCCCGCTGCATCGGCGTTCATCTGCGGTTACCTTCTGACTTGCTTTCTTCTTCGAGATCTTTGTGACTTTGTGGTGAAACTTCTCTCTATCCAACGCATGCCAACATGGACGCCATAGAGATCTTCCTGACGACGACGCTCTGGGCCGCGGCGGTGCGGATTGCGGCGCCGTATGTGTTCGGCACGCTGGGAGAGCTGATCTGCGAGCGGGCGGGTGTGTTGAATTTGGGGATCGAGGGCATCATGACCGCCGGCGCCTTTGCCGGCTGGTACACGGTTTATGCCGGGGGCGATCTCTGGACCGGGGTGCTGGTGGCCGCGCTCACGGGGGCGGCGTTTGGGCTGCTGCATGGGGTGCTCGTGGTGCCGCTGGGCCTGTCGCAACATGTGGTGGGCATCGGCATCACGCTGTTCGCCAGCAGCCTGACCTATTACAGCTATCGCGTCCTGTTCCCGAAAGTGACGTCGCCGCCGCGCATTGTGCCCTTCGAGCCCTTCGCCGTTCCCTACTTGTCGGAGATCTCCTTCTTCGGCGAAGTGCTTTTCCACCAGACGCCCCTCACCTATCTGTCCTTCATCCTGGTCGGCATCGCCGCCTATGTGCTGTACCGCACGCCGCTGGGGCTCGCGGTGCGCACCGTCGGCGAAAACCCGGCGGCGGTGGAGGCCCAGGGGATCGACGTGACGCTGCTGCGCATCGGCGCGGTAATGGTGGGAAGCGCCGTCATGGCCATCGGCGGCGCCTTTCTGACCATGTCGGCGTTCAACGCGTTCTTCTTCGAGATGGTCAACGGACGCGGCTGGATTTGCATTGCCCTGGTGGTGTTCGGTAGCTGGCGGCCGGGCAAGGCACTGCTGGGCGCGCTGCTGTTTGCGCTGTTCGACGCCTATCAGCTCCGCCTGCAGCAATTGGCAGGGCAATATGTGCCTTATCAGCTATTCCTGATGCTGCCCTTCGTGCTGTCGATCCTGGCGCTGATCGTCATGTCGCGCCGCGCCGGCTACCCGCGGGCGCTGATGGTGCCTTACCGGAAGGGGGAGAGGTGATGGACCTGATCATTCGCGGCGCGAATCTGCCGGACGGCCGTACCGGTGTGGATATCGGCATCAAGGACGGGCGCATCGCCGCGGTCGAGCCGCGGCTTGCCGCCAAGGGCGCGCGGGAGATCGATGCGGCGGGGCGCCTGGTCACGCCACCCTTCATCGATTCCCATTTCCACATGGACGCCACGCTGTCCCTCGGCCTGCCGCGGCTGAACAAGTCGGGGACCCTGCTCGAGGGCATTCAGCTTTGGGGGGAACTGAAGCCGCATTTGACCCAGGAAGCGGTGGCTGAACGCGCATTGGCCTATTGCGACTGGGCGGTGGCGCAGGGACTGCTGGCGGTGCGCAGCCATGTGGATATCTGCGACCCGCGGCTGCTGGCGGTCGATGCGCTGCTGGAGGTGAAGAAGAAGGCCGCGCCCTATCTGGATCTGCAGCTCGTGGCTTTTCCCCAGGACGGCTACTACCGCTCGCCGGGTGCTGTGAAGCAGCTGGAGCAGGCGCTGGATCGCGGCGTCGATATCGTCGGCGGCATTCCCCATTTCGAGCGCACCATGGCCGACGGCGCGGCCTCCGTGCGCGCCCTCTGCGAGATCGCGGCCAAGCGCGGGCTGATGGTGGACATGCATTGCGACGAAAGCGACGATCCCCTCTCGCGCCATGTGGAAACGCTGGCGGCGGAGACGGTGCGGCTGGGCCTGCAGGGACGCGTCACCGGCTCGCACCTCACCTCGCTCCATTCGGTCGACAACTATTATTTCAGCAAGCTGATCGCGCTGATGGCGGAGGCGAAGCTCAACGTCATCGCCAATCCGCTGATCAACATCACCATCCAGGGCCGCCACGACACCTATCCGAAGCGCCGCGGCATGACCCGGGTGCCGGAATTCATGGCCGCCGGATTCACCGTCGCCTTCGGCCAGGATTGCGTGATGGATCCCTGGTACTCCATGGGCAGCGGCGACATGCTGGAGGTGGCCCATATGGCCGTGCATGTGGGGCAGATGACGGGCCTGGACGCCAAGCGCGCCTGCTTCCTGGCGGTGACGGAAGGGCCGGCGCGGATCATGGGACTCGAGGGCTATGGCCTGGCGCCCGGCTGCAACGGCGATCTGGTGATGCTGCAATGCGCCGATCCCGTGGAGGCGATCCGGCTGAAGCCGCCGCGCCTGTTCGTCATCCGCCGCGGCAAGGTAATCGCGGAAACCGCGCCGCGGATGGCAAAGCTGGACCTGCCGGGACGGCCGAAGAGCGTGCAGTTCACGAAAGCGACGGCATAGCGCCCGCAACATGCATTGAGTTGTCATCCCAGCGAAAGCGGGGACCCAGAGGATCCAAGGCGCCCTGCAACTCCTGGGCCGCCGCTTTCGCGGGGGTGACAAACTTTGGGCTTGCTCAGTCAACCTAACGCCCGGTCGGCGTGACGCGGTACGCCGTCGCCGGTTCGCCGCGCACTTTCACCTGGAACAGGGATTCGATGTTGAGACCCGGCACTTCGCGGCTCGCGGTGCGGAACGACTCGTCATCCGATGTCAGGTAGATGCCCTGCCAGCGGCCGGGGACGCCGATGCGGAGCGCGTCGGCGAGGATCTTGCGGTAGAGGGTGGGATTGCTGTCGGTGGTGCCGAACTGCTTGCCGAAGGGCAAGTTGGCCAGGAACAGGGTGACCCGGCCGGGCTCGATATCCAGCCGCCGGGCATCGCCTTTCTTGATATCGACGGACTCCACATGCCGCAGGTTGGCGCGGGCGATGGCCACGGCGGCGGCATCGCTGTCAACGCCGATCAGCCGCGCCGCCGGAGCGTAGGCATGGGCCTCCGCCAGCAAGGTGCCGCTGCCGCAGACGGGATCGCAGATCACGTCGTCCTCAGCGGGTGTTGCGGCGAAAACCAATGCTGCGGCGATTTCCGGCGGCAGGCTGCCGGGCCGTTCCTTCTTGCGCAGATTGCGCTCGGGCGCGTCATTGGCGGTGCGGTCGGTCAGCGCGAAGTAGAAGGCCGTGTCGATGCAGAACATCCACAAGGCCGGACCGGTGTCGCCGCTGGTCAGGCCAGCGCCCCGGGCCGCCATCTCCCGGCTCAACCAGCGGCCGATGTCGTGGCGGTTGAAATGGGCGCCGTCGGCGGTGACCACCAGGCGGCGACCGCCGGTCCGCCTTAAAAGCTCCGCCAGCAGATCGAGCTGCTGATTGGAGATCTTGTAGCGGCCATAGACCGGGCAGCGGTGGATCTCCTCGGCGATGCGCAGGGCCTTCAGCCCTTCGGTCTTGACGATATGGGGCAGGAACAGCAGGTCGTGATTGCGCTGGCGCAGGGTCAGCACCCGGGCGCCCCGAGGCACCAGGCGGCGGAACTGCATCTCCCTGATCAGCAGCCGCGCCAGGCCGGGGGCGCAGCGCAGCAGCCAGGCCTGCGCCTCCCGCGGCGGCAGTCTGGGCCGGGCGGGCGGCTTGCCGGTTTTGCCGGCGGCGGGCTTTTCGGCGGTCTTGGGGCGGCGGCGCATGCGAAGGGGATATAGGGGCCAGATCAGGGCAAAAGAAAAGCCGGGACGGTTGCCCGTCCCGGTTTGAGGTAGGCCTCAAAAGCGAGAGGCCAAGGGAGAACAGCGTTACGCCTAGTCTTCGGACGGTTTGGACCCGTCCCCGATCGGTCGCCCGACCGGTTGCGGCGCCCCGGCTATCCAGCCGCGCGCCGCGGCACCGGACTCGGGGCCCGGTGTTCCGCAAGTTTCTTCACCGCCTCATAGACCACCGGGAACAGCGGCCGGTCAACATAGCGCCCGGCGCCTTCCACGACGTCCAACTTGCCATCGGCCCATACCACCTTGCCCTGGCTGATAGTGTGACTCGGATTCCCGGTCACCGTCATTCCCTCAAAGATATTGAAGTCGATTTTCTGGTGGTGGGTCTTGGCTGATATCGTCCGCTTCAGTTTGGGATCCCAGACGACGATATCCGCGTCGGACCCGACGGCCACCGCGCCTTTGCGCGGGTAGATGTTGAAGATCTGCGCCGCGTTGGCCGAGGTGATGCGCACGAACTCGTTCATCGTCAGCTTGCCGGTATTGACGCCGGCGGTCCATAGCACCGCCATGCGGTCTTCGACGCCGCCGGTGCCGTTGGGGATCTTGGTGAAGTCGTCCTTGCCCATCAGCTTCTGGTCGGCGCAGAAGCAGCAGTGATCGGTGGCGGTGGTCTGCAGGATGCCGGACTGCAGCCCCTTCCACAGCGCCTCCTGATGCTCCCGGGAGCGGAAAGGCGGGCTCATGACATGAGCTGCGGCATAGCCCCAATCCTGGTGGCGGTAGACCGAATCATCGATCAGGAGATGCCCGGCCAGGACCTCGCCGTACACGCGCTGGCCGTCCAGGCGGGCGCGGGTGATCGCCTCCAGCGCCTGGATGCAGGAATTGTGCACGATATAGACCGGCGAGTTGACGATGCCGGCGATCTTGATGGCCCGGTTCGCCGCCTCTCCTTCAACCTCCGGTGGCCGCGACAGCGGATGGCCCTCCGGCCCCTTGATGCCGGCCGCCAGTAGCTTGCCTTGGAGGTGATAGACTAACTCTCCGTTCTCGGCATGGACCGTGGGGATGGCGCCCAGCTCATAGCAGCGGCTGAAGCTGGCGATCATCTGATCGTCTGCCACCATGATCGCATTCTTGTATGCCATAAAATGTTTGAAGCTATTCACGCCACGCTCGTGCGCCAGCACGCCCATCTCCTCGCGCACCTGATCCGACCACCAGGTGATGGCGACATGGAAGGAATAATCGCTGCAAGCTTTTGCCGCCCAGCCGCGCCATTTGTCGTAGGCGGTAAGCAATGATTCCTTTGGATTAGGGATCACGAAGTCGATGATCATGGTGGTGCCGCCGGCGAGTCCCGCCGCCGTGCCGGAAAAGAAGTTTTCGCTGGCCACTGTGCCCATGAAGGGCAGTTCCATGTGGGTATGGGGGTCGATTCCGCCGGGCATCACATACTGCCCCCGGGCGTCGATCGACCGCGTTCCCGCTGGTGCTTCCAAGTTGGGGCCGATGGCTTTGATCACGCCGTCGGCGCAATAAACATCGGCCTTAAACGACTGTTCGGCCGTGACGACAGTGCCACCCTTGACGATCACTGACATGCCGGAACCTCCCTTGGCTTTCCGTTGCGGCGCGCGCCGAGAAAAACCTGATCATTTGGTCAAACTTATACCGGAGCGTGGCCCGTAATCTAGTGTTATTCCTCTATAAGTTTCCGCAACTTCCAGGCTAATCGGACGCGTTCCGCTCTTGACTTCCAAACCTGAAAAGATCATCTAACGCGCCGTACAATCTTGCTTCCACCCTGGCCGCTTTGCCGACGGCGTTACCCACGGGCGCGTCTCCAAGCCACAGAATCGAAGCCATGATTGTTCCGCGGCGTCCTGCCAGGGGCGGCGCGATAGCTTATCTGCCAACTGTGGAGGATACGACTTTGCCAACGGGCACCGTGAAGTGGTTCAACACCACCAAGGGCTATGGGTTTATCGTTCCGGAAGACGGCCAGAAAGACGTCTTCGTGCATATCAGCGCCGTCGAGAAAGCCGGCCTGCGTTCCCTGACCGAAGGTCAGCGGGTCAGCTTTGACGTCGAGACCGAGCGCGGCCGTCCGGCGGCGGTAAACATCCAAGCCGGCTGAATAGGTATTGCAAGCTTGAATTGCAGGGCGGCGGCCGTGACGACGGCCGCCGCTTTTCTTTTTCGGGGCCATTAGCGAGCGTCATTGAGCGCCCAATCGTAGCTGTCATCGTCGATTGCCTGGCGGCCCGCGAGCGCCCGGTCCAGTGCAGCATCGGCATAGTGCCGCAGATGGGCGATGATCGAAACGTCGTCGCCGCCGAAATCCGCCGCATACCAGACATAGATCGAGGAAACGATGAGATCGCCGCCGTCGATGCGCACGCCCCGCGGATGATTGACATAGGCGCGCGCCGCGGCATCGAGTTGCGATTCGAGGATCGCCGCCTCGAACGCCGCCGGCTGCAGGTCGGGGCAGCCCAGCGCGGCGCAGTTGAGCGCGTAATGCAGCCTGGGATCGCGCCAGATCGGCCTGAGGATGCGGTGCTCGATATCGTCGAGAGACAACGGCTCGCCCTCGACCGCGATCAGCTTCTTACCCCAGGGGCCGTCATTGAACAGCCCGGGCGAGACATCGATATCGCGGATGCTGGCGACCGGATAGCGATCGAGCACCGTGCGGATGGTCAGCGCATTGTACAGGTTGATCCAGAAAGCCAGCTGCTCCGGCCGGTCGAGCTTGCCGACCGGTGCTGCCGCGAGAGCGCCGAGATAGCCTTCGAGCGACTTCCGGTCGGCGGGGCTCACCTGGCCATAGCGAACCCGCATGATGCCGTCGGCGCCGCGCCACAGATAGCGACGAAGAAAGTTATCCCAGACGGCATGGTCGACGGCGAGACCGGACCCCTGCTGGCGGGCAAGCCATCGCGGCCACAATTCCGCCTCAGGCCCCGCCGACACCGGGGCCGCCGCCAGCAGTAGCGCGGCCAACAGCGCAACTGCGCCACGCGGAAACGGTGAAATCAGCTTTGCCATCCTTGACGGCGGGAACCGCCGGTCTTTATTGAACGGACTATAGGATTGCGCCGCCGCCGGTCGAATCACGGCTGCGTGCGAATACGGCGGGGAAAGCGGGTCCAACGGCGATGAGTCTGGGATTGCACGAACGGCAACTGCGGGCGCGCCGCCGGACCTGGTGGATCTTGCTGATCGGCTTGATCACAGCGGGGGTCGCCTTCCTGCTGATCACCTTTGCCTTTCAGACGGGGCGCGAGCTGTCCAAGATCGATATCGCCAAGTTGGAAACGCATATCGAGGCCCAGCAGGCCGCCATCAAGAAGCTGGAGGGCGAGAAACTGCAACTCGTCAATGCGGCAAAGGCCGCTGCCGACCAGGTGCAGGAGTGGCAGCGGAAGTACGAGATCGGCGTGCCAAACGGCATTTCCAGAACCCTGTTCGACCAGATGCAGGCGCAGCTGCAGAAAGGCGTGCCGCCGAACCGCATGGCGCTGTTCATCGCCCAATCAAGCAAACCGCGCAGCTGCGACCCCAACCCGGAGACCATCCAGCTTTATGTACGGACCGGTATCGGCAAGCCCGGCGGAAAATTCGAAACCACCTTCGGCGGCCACCGGTTGACGGTGACCCTGAGCGGCGAGCCTGCCGTGAATGCCGAAGGACAGAAGGAAGCCTGGTACGACACCGCCAAGCCAATCACCGTGACCTTCACCGATCCGGTCGGCGAGAGTTCGGAAATCACCGGTATCCTGCCGCTGAACCACCAGATGGTCGTCGGCGACTCCGAATTTCAGGTCGCCCTGGCGGTTCCCGAGAAGCGCCGCGGCTATGCCGATGTCATGTCGGCGCGTTGCAATTTCCCGTAGCCGGCGCCCGAAGCAGCTAGCCCCGCCCTGGCCCGCCCCCGCCGCGCCTGCCATTTTTGTAGGTCGGGCGGTGCTTGCGACCGTCAACGGGCTTCACGGTCGAGCAGGCTGACAGCAATATGCCGACCGGCGCCAGGGCCAGCAGGAAGGCCATGCGCCGCCGAGTCAGCGGTTGTGCGGCGGCCGAACAGGCGCGCCCGATGGATTCCGATTGTTGGGTATGATTTGCAGCAGGTTGCGACATCGCGCTTCACTCCTCTTAAAGGCCGGGTACCGCCGACCGCGGCAAGCGGCGCTTGATAGGAGTAGATTTGGGAACGCGGCCGGAAACGGCAACGGGACCAGCGGCTCCCGCTATCGCATTGGCAGAAGCGCGGTGATCAGGTTTTCGCCGATCGGCCGCCGGACGATCAGGTGCTGCCGCCGAACAACCGCTGGAGATTCTCGAATCCGGCCTCGTAGATGCTGCGGATGATTTTCACCGCTTCATTCTCCGGCGCGCCCGACGCTTCGAATTCGGACGACCATTCGACGGTGCAGCTCCGCCCGTCCTCGGCCTCCGTGACATGCAGCTTGGCCTTATACCCGGCCACCGGCAGCGGGCTTTCAAGGATGCTGTAGGTGTAAGTGCGCTCCCGGGGATCCAGGCCATCGAGTTTTTCGATGATCGTCCCTCCGCCGTGGAGGGCGAGCTTGCGGATCGTGGCGCCCCTTTCGGACTTTTCCTCGCTGCTGGCCACTGCCGGATGCCAGCGGGCGAGCTGGTTGAAGCCGCCAACCATGTTCCAGACCGCTGCGGCCGGAACATACAGCGTGGTGGACATCTTCACCTTTGGCATTGCGTTTCCCCTTCCGCGCCCCTGGCGGGACCAACCCCGTACTGCAGGGCGACCGGTCCCCACCCGCCGTCGCCCGCAGCATATTCTGCAGCATCGTAACAAGGCGCGGCGCGGCGCGACAGGGGGCCATCCCGCAGCCGCGAGAATAGCAAGCTATGCCAGACCGCATACGCTCTCTCACGAACAATCAATGTATTCAATATACTAGCTCCGATTTCGCCTTTGCATCGCGACACGGTTGGGTGCCTTGCGCTGCGCTCAGCTCAACAGCCGGAGATTTCTGCTGTATTCTATGCTGCAGCAAAGAGTGCAGCATCGGCGCAGCATAAACGCACCGATTGCGGGCGGGTGAACCGGCACCGCACTCTGCCCGCGCGCCATCGCCCTGGACCTGGCGGCCTGCGGGTCCGAGGATGTGTCCATGGCGAACTCATCCCCTCCCCGGCCGCCGGCCGGATCGTCCGGCGGCAAGGCCGCCATAGCCGGCCGCGGCGGTCCTGGCGAGCGCTGCGCCTTCTGCGGCCGCCGGGAGATCGAGGCCGGTCGCCTGATCACCGGCGCCAAGGCGGCAATCTGCGCCGACTGTATCCGCAAGCTCGGCCAGGGACTGAAGGGCGGCGGCCGACAGCCCCGTGGCTAGGAGCGGTTTCCACCGCGCGCCATCCCCGGAGTACCGCAACCTCGCGGCGTCTTCGCACCGATGGTATGCGATCGGTCGCCAGTCGAGCGCGATCCATACCGCCGCCTTCGACAAAGGCGATCCCGGCGGCTAAGACTCCGGCCCCATGGCCAATCTCTGGAAACCGTTCCGAAAGGACATCGCCGCCGTCATCAGCCTCGGCATCATTGCCGCGGTAGTGGTCCTGGCATTGGGCGCGCCGCTTTTCGCACCCCACAGTCCAACGGAGCAGTTCGCCGATGGCCTTTCCGAAATCGGTGCGCCGCTGCCGCCCGATGGCAAGTTCTGGCTGGGCACGGATTTGCTGGGCCGCGATCTCTATTCCCGCCTGCTGTTCGGCGGGCGTAATTCCCTGCTGATCGGCCTGCTGGCCAACGGCGCCGCGCTGCTGATCGGCACTCTGGTCGGCGTCGTCGCCGGCTATATCCAGGGCCGCGTCGGGAACGCCATCATGCGCGTCACCGACCTGATGATGGCGATTCCGGCGCTGCTGCTGGCGATTGCGCTGGCCATTATCCTTGAGCGGTCGGTCTGGATCGTCGCCCTGGTAATCGCCCTGGTGAACTGGGTCCAGGTGGCGCGGGTAATCTATACGGAGACCGTCGGGCTGGAGGCGCGGGACTTCGTGCGCGCCGCCCGGGCGCTGGGCGCCGGCCCGGCGCGGGTGCTGTCGAGGCATATCCTGCCCCAGCTGCTGCCGACGCTGCTGGTCTATGGCACGCTGGGCATTTCCACGACTGTCATGCTGGAGGCGATGCTGTCCTTCCTGGGTGTGGGCGTGCAGCCGCCCGACCCTTCCTGGGGCGGTATTATCTTCGAAAGCCAGTCCTATCTGATGAATGCCCCCTGGCTGGTGATCTTTCCCGGAATGGTCATCCTGGCGGTGGCGCTGGCGTTCAATCTGGTGGGCGACGCCTTGCGGGACGCGCTCGATCCCCTGCAGCGGCGGCAGGCAGGTAGCACGGCATGATCGCCTATATCGTCAGACGGCTGGCAGCCGTGGTTCTCATCCTGCTGGGCGTATCGGCGATCACCTATTGCCTGCTGTTCCTGCTGCCCGCCGATCCGGTGGATCTGCTGGCCGGCCGCAATGCGACGCCGGAGATGCGCGAGGCGCTGCGCCAGGAGCTGGGCCTGGATCGGCCCCTGCCGGTGCAGTACGCGGTTTATCTGGGCAAGCTGGTCCAGGGCGATATGGGCCGCTCGCTGGCGCAGAAAGTCGATGTCTCGCTGCTGATCGCCGCCCGCCTGCCGGCGACGCTTCAGCTGATGGCCGCCGCAATCGCAGCTTCGCTGCTCCTGGGCCTGCCGGCCGGCATGTACGCGGCCATGCGGCGCGGGACGGTTCCCGACAAGGCGGCGATGATCGTCTCTTTCGCCGGCGTCTCGGCGCCGCAATTCGTCATCGGCCTGCTGCTGCTCTATCTCTTCGCCTACAAGCTGGGCTGGCTGCCCATGGGCGGCTATGGCCTGTCCCACATCATCCTGCCGGCCCTCACTGTCGCGGTGGCCAATGGCGGCTGGTATTCGCGGATGATGCGCTCCTCGATGATCGAGGTGCTGACCCAGGATTACATGCGCACGGCGCGAGCCAAGGGCCTGTCCCGCTGGCGCGCCGTTCTCAATCACGGCTTCCGCAACGCCATGCTGCCGATCATCGCCATGGTGGGCATCGACATGGGCTATCTGATCACCAACATCGTGATCGTGGAGTCGGTGTTCGGCTGGCCGGGCATCGGCCAGCTGCTGTGGCAGGGCATCCAGCGGCTGGACTACACCATCATTATCGGCGTCACCATCACCGCGGCGGTTGTGATCACATTGGCCAACCTGCTGGCGGACCTGCTCACGCCGCTCATTGACCCCCGGATCGAGCTAAGGTGAAATGGGGCGAGTCTGCCGGTACATCACTGCAAGACGAGAAACCACGGACAGGGAAGGAAAACCATGAAACGGATTCTGTTGAGCGCCGCCGCTGCGATCGCGCTGATCGCCGCCGGACCCGCCTTGGCGCAGACGCCGAAGCAGGGGGGCGAAGCCATCGTCACCTTCAACAACGATCTCACCACGCTGGACCCGCAGGTGGGTTATGACTGGCAGAACTGGTCGGTCATCAAATCGATCTTCGACGGGCTGATGGATTACGAGCCGGGCAGCACGGAGCTGCGGCCCGATCTCGCCGAAAGCTACACCATCAGCGATGACGGCCAGACCTATACCTTCAAGTTGCGCGACGGATTGAAGTTCCATAATGGACGCGCGGTGACCGCTGATGACGTGAAGTATTCCATTGAGCGCGCGGTGAACCCGGCGACGCAAAGCCCCGGCGGCGGCTATTTCAGCGTCATCAAGGGCTATGACGAGATGGTCGGCGGCGCGCCGGGCCTTTCCGGCATCACCGCGCCCGACGACAAGACCGTGGTCATCCAGCTCAACCGGCCGGATGCTACCTTCCTGCATCTGATGGCGATCAATTTTGGCTATGTCGTGCCGAAGGAAGAGGTGGAGAAAGCCGGCGCCAATTTCGGCATTGCGCCCGTCGGCACCGGTGCCTTCAAGTTCGTCGAATGGGTGCCGGGACAGCGGCTGGTGCTGGAGCGCTTCGCCGACTATCACGAAGCCGGCGTGCCTTACCTCGACAAGCTCACCTTCGAATTCGGCCAGGATCCGACCGTGGCCGTGCTGCGGCTGCAGAAGGGCGAGATCGACATCGCCGGCGACGGCATACCGCCGGCACAGTTCAACGAGATCATGAGCGATGCCGCCAGCAAGGAGCTGATTGCCACCGGCGATCAGCTCCATACCGGCTATGTCACGCTGAACGCCAAAATTCCGCCGCTGGACAACGTGAAGGTCCGTCAGGCCATCAACATGGCGATCAACAAGGACCGCATCGTCAAGTTGATCAACAATCGCGGCGTGCCGGCGACGCAGGCCTTGCCGCCGGCGATGCCAGGCTATGACAAGGACCAGAAGGGTTATCCCTTCGATCCCGACAAGGCCAAGGCCCTGCTGGCGGAAGCCGGCTTGCCGAACGGTTTCGACACCGAGCTCTACGCCATGAACGTCGATCCGAATCCGCGTATTGCCCAGGCGATTCAGCAGGACCTGGCCGCGGTCGGCATCAATGCCGAAGTGAAATCCCTGGGACAGGGCGAGGTCATCGCCGCCGGCGGCGACACCAAGGCGCCGATGATCTGGTCCGGCGGCATGGCCTGGATCGCCGACTTCCCCGATCCCGCCAACTTCTATTACGGCATTCTCGGCTGCGGCGCGGTGGGCAATGGCGGATGGAATTGGGCGGGCTATTGCAATGAAAGCCTCGATCAGCGCGCCAATCAGGCGGATGCCATGGTCACGGCGGAGCAGGCGGCGGCGCGCACCGATGCCTGGAAGGGCATCTTCAACGATCTGTTGAAGGAGGCGCCGTGGGTGCCGGTATTCAATGAGAAGCGCTTCACCTATCACTCGGCGCGGCTCGGCGGCGACGCATCGCTGTTCACCGATCCGATCCATATCCCCGTGAACTACGACTTCATCTACAACAAAGACAGTCAGTGACGAATGGCCCCCACCCTACCCTCCCCCGCTTCGCGGGGGAGGGGAAACCCGTTAGGCGCGCGCTTGCGGAACGGAACGGGAGGGGGCGTCGCACCGTCGTCATCAGAGGAAGCTCTCGATGAACATCCCGCATAAGCATACGATCCATCAGAGCCACTTCGGCTGGAACAATGCCAACAAGCCCGCCGCCACGATCGCGCCGGGCGAGAGCATCGAGTTCCATCCCCTGGATTCCTCGGGCGGACAGTTGAAGGCCACATCCACCGTCGCCGATATCGGCACGCTGGATTTCGGCAAGATCAATCCGGTGGCGGGGCCGGTCTATGTGGAGGGCGCCGAGCCGGGTGACGCCATCAAAGTGACGCTGCTGTCCTTTGCACCCTCGGGCTGGGGCTGGACGGCGAACATTCCGGGCTTCGGCCTGCTCGCCGATCAGTTCAAGGAACCGGCGCTGCATATCTGGAAGTACGACGCACAGACATTGGCGCCGTCGATGTACGGTCCCGGCGGCAAGGTGCCGCTGAAGCCATTCTGCGGCACCATCGGCCTGGCGCCGGCGGAAGCAGGCACCCATTCGATCGTTCCGCCGCGCCGAGTCGGCGGCAACATGGACATACGCGACATGGCGGCGGGCACGGTGCTGTATTTGCCCGTCGAAGTGAAGGGCGGGTTGTTCTCGGTCGGCGACACCCACGCCACCCAGGGCGACGGCGAAGTCTGCGGCACGGCGATCGAAAGCCCCTGCTCGCTCGCGGCGAAATTCGAGCTGGTGAAGAAGGCAAACCTGAAATTCCCGCGCTTCACCACGCCGGGCCCGGTGAGCCGGCACCTGGATGCCAAGGGCTATGAGGTGACCACCGGCATCGGCCCCGATCTCTGGGAAGGCACCCGCGCTGCCGTGATGGGCATGATCGACCTGATCTCCGCCCGCTATAAGATGAGCGCCATCGAAGCCTACATGCTCTGCAGCGTTTGCGGCGACCTGCGCATCAGCGAAGTGGTGGACCAGCCGAACTGGGTGGTGTCGTTCTATTTCCCGCGGGCGGTGTTTGAGTAGGCAGGTAGCCGCCGAGCTTGCTTCGACCTACCGGCGCCCCAAGTGCTGGAGGTTGATCCCTACTCCTGCAGCACATACGTCCCGGGCGCGTCGCAGAGCCAGGCGTGGTCATTGTCCTTTTTGCCCAGCGAGGGCGGTGCCATCTTGCCGCCGGAATTGCGTGCCAGCCATTCCTGCCAGGCCGGCCACCAGGAGCCCTCCTGCGGCGGCACCGCCGCCTGCCAGCTGTCGGGATCCCGGTATTTGTCGTTAGCATGTTTGCTGGCGATCCGGAAGCTGCGGCCGGGATGGCCGGGCTCGCTGACGATCCCGGTGTTGTGGCCGCCGGAGGTCAGCGCATAGGTGACATCGGTATCGGCGAACAGGTTGATCTTGTAGGTGGAGCGCCAGGGCGCCACGTGGTCGCGCTGCGTACCCACGGCAAAGATCGGCGCACGGATGTCTGATAGCGCCACCGGCCGGCCGCCGACGTCGTAGCGCCCCTCCGCCAGATCATTGTCGAGGAACAGGCGGTGGAGATATTCGCTGTGCATGCGATAGGGCATGCGGGTGGCATCGGCATTCCAGGCCATGAGATCATTCATCGGCTCGCGCTCGCCCATTAGATACTGCCTAAGCATGTGCGACCAGATGAGGTCGTTGGAACGCAGGATTTGAAAGGCGCCGGCCATCTGACGCGTATCCAGATAACCTTGCTCCCACATCACGTCCTGGAGAAAGGCGACCTGGCTTTCGTCGATGAACAGCATGAGCTCGCCGGCCTCGGTGAAGTCGGTCTGCGCCGCCAACAGCGACAGCGTCGCCATCCGGTCATCGCCGTCGCGCGCCATCGCCGCGACTGCGATCGACAGCAGCGTGCCGCCGAGACAATAGCCGACGCCATGGATCTTGCGCTTGGGCAGGATGGCGGACACCGCTTGCAGCGCATCCATGACGCCAAGCCGCAGATAATCGTCCATGCCGAGGTCCCGGTCATCGGCATCCGGGTTCTTCCAGGAGATCATGAAAACCGTATGGCCGCGATCCACCAGATACTTGACCAGCGAGTTCCCGGGCGAAAGATCGAGGATGTAGTACTTCATGATCCACGCCGGCACGATAAGTACCGGCTCCGCGTAGACCTCCTCGGTCGCCGGTGCATACTGAATCAGCTCCATCAGCCGGTTGCGGAGTATGACTTTGCCCGGCGTCACTGCGACGTTGCGGCCGACGGTGAAAGCCTCGAAGCCTACGGGCTTGCGCCCGGCCACGGCGCGCTCCCAATCCTCGATCAGATTGAACCATCCGCGCACCAGATTGGCGCCGCCCTGGCTCGCTGTCGCCCGCAGCAGCTCAGGATTGGTGGGCAGGAAGTTCGACGGCGCCACCAGATCCAGCAGTTGGCGAGCGATGAAGTCCACGGCGCGCTCGCTGTGAGGCGCGACACCGCGCACGCCGGTCGTCGCGTTGTACCACCATTGCTGCATCAGCAGGAAAGACTGATAGATCAGGTTGAAGGGCGGCTGCTGCCAGGCGGGATCGCGGAAGCGCTTGTCCTGGGCCAACGGCTCGATGCAGCAGGGGCAATCGGGATTGGCCGCCGCATGCGCGGCATAGAGGCCGAAGCGCGCGCCCTTCCGCAGCGCCTTTTGCACCAGCTCCACCTGCTTGCCCGGCGCGCCCGCGAGATGCAGCCCCCAATCCATAAACGCCAATGCGACCGCGGCCGGCGATATACCCGACGTCATGCGGCCAATGAAGGCATGGCTCATACGATCAATGCTGTCGGCCGGCAAGCCCCGCGGCGGCGCTTCGGCCATTCCAGCAGAGAGGCGGTACAGCGCTTCAGCAACGCGCCGCGAAGTGTCCCGCAGGTCGGGGGCGGGCGTCGGCTTGGAATCAACAGCTGTGGCAGTCGGTGACTTGCTAATCAGCTGAAGACGGCGTTTCCGCGCCTCCGGAGCTGCGGCGGATTTGGCGGCCATGGAAGGGCGCTCCTTTTGGGAATACAGATTATTCAGCATCACGAAAGCGCCCACCTGCGCATTGATACGAATCAAGTAGGCGCAGAGCAGGCAATCACTCAAGACGCGCCGCAGCCTAGCGAAGTGCGTTCGATTCCTCGAGGATCCACTCGCGGAAGGCGGCGACGGCATTGCGGCGGAGAGCGCGGTCGGGAAAGACCAGCCAGTAGCTGCCGTCCGCCAGAGCGACATCGGATACCTTCATCAGGCTGCGCTTGGCCAATTCATCCCGCACCAGAACTTCGTGCACCAGCGCGATGCCCTGGCCGGCGATCGCGGCATCGATGGTCAGGGTGTAGGACAAGTGCGGCCCCGTTGCCGGTGCCATCTTCGGCGCACCGGCGGCGATGAACCAGCGCCGCCACATATCGCCGCGGTCCTCATGGAGCAGCGGCAGCGACGCCAGATCGAACGGCGTCGGCGGCGTGCGGCGGCGGCCCATTAGTTTCGGACTGGCCACGGCATAGAGGCTGGCGGCGGTGATCAGATCCTGCTTCAGGCCGGGCCAGCCGCCGCGGCCATAGCGGATGCCGAAATCGGCCTCGTCCTTCTCCAGATTGGCCAGATTGGGCGTGGCGTCGATGAACACTTCAATATCGGGATGCTTGCGCTGAAAGCCGACCAACCGCGGCACCAGCCAGCGGGCGGCGAAGATCGGCTCGGCGCTGACCGACACCGCGAGCGAGGCCGGCGTTTTCGCCACCGAGGCCGTCGCCTCGCCGATGACGTCGAAGGCCCGGGCCACCGGCTCCAGATAGGCCGCACCGTCATCGGTCAAGGTCACGCCGCGGCCGAGCTTGCGGAACAGCAGGACGCCGAGCCGCGCCTCGAGCTGGCGCACATGGCGGCTGATCGCCGCGTGGCTGACCCGCAGTTCGGCGGCCGCACCGGTGAAGCTGTTATGCCGCGCGGCCGCATCGAAGGCGCGCAGGGCATTCAGGGGCGGCAGCAATCGCTTCATGACATCCGTGACAAAAACTTACAGGTCGGTTGTGGAAACGGCGTTTGTTCGCCGCGGGGTCCAGCGCCACTCTAACTACAACGAAGCGTTGATGAAATCCCTCTAGATCATGGAGATTCAGATGTTGCACGACCTTCTCAAAGCCTACGGCGAGGCCTATTCGGCGGCGATCAATCTCCGCCTGCCCGAGCAATCCCAGGACCGCCGCTTCGCGGCCGATGCGCCTTCTACGCCGCCGACCGCGCCCAGCCGCAACCGCAACTGGCGCACCCTGCTGTCGGCGTTTCTCTAACTGTGGGGGATACGCCGCTACATCTCGTCGTCGCCGGCGAGATCGTCTTCGCGCCGGAGGCTGTCCCAGGCGGGCAGTTTGATCGAGAGCAGATTGGAGATATCCAGCTTGCCGGCGCTGTTGCCAGGATGGGTCGTTTCCGACGTCTTGAACGGCAGCACGCGCTGGCTCAACCGCAGGCAGACGCGGAAGGCTTCCACCCGGCGCCAGAGATCGGCGGCGCCGTTGCCGTAGGTCTGGCCGATGGCGCTGCCGTGGAAGCGCAGCCACATCGCTGCGGCGGCGGAGACATGCACGGTGGAATATGACGTGCCGTCGCCATTGTTGCTGTAGCCGGCGAGGCCGGGGACATTCGGCCGGGTGATGTTGTCGGCCGGCGCCCAGCTGTCGATGCGGCTATAGCGGTCGTATTTCTGATATTGCCGGCCCGTTTTGCGGTAGCCGCCGACGCCGATGGTGCGGCGGTGCTTTGCCGGATAGCAGACGCGATCGATGAACTGGCCGGCGGCGCAGCAGATGATGACGCCGTTGAGATAAGCCCTGTCGACGGCCTCGCCCATTCCCTGGTCCAGCACGAAGGGAAATCCCTGGCTGATGCTGACCACCGGGCAGCGGCCCTGGCTGACGACGTGGTTGAGCGCGGCGCCGATGGCGCCGGCCGCCTGGTCCAGGATCAGGCTGTCATTGTTGACGCGGTAGGGAACAACCGGCAGTCCCGGCGCCACGCCGAGGAAATCGCCGCTGGCGCTGCGCCCTGCCAATACGGCGCCGGTGCGGGTGCCATGGCCCACCTCCTGCGGCGGCGTGACCGGCGTCAGGGGATCCTGGGCCGACGGCCGGGCCGGCTGAAAGAAATCCTTGCCCGGCGTTTCGATGATGGCGTTGGCGCCGCCGGCGCTCCAGGCGCCGAAGGCATCGTGGCGAGTATAGCCGGTATCCAGATGGGCGACACGGATGTTGCCCCAGTTGACATCGCCGTTGGCCTTCTTCGGCAGCTTGTCCAGGGCTTGGGGCGCCTTGACGCTCTGGCGATTCCAGCGGTCCTGCAGGGCCATGCGATGTCCTCCTCAAAACTCCGAAAGAGAACATACTTACAACTTTTACAGGGAAGGAGGCGAAATTTTCGCCTTCGTGCGGGCTGTCGGCTATGCGGCCGCGGCCTCGACCTTGGCGGATTTGGCGGCGGGCCTGCTGGGCAGTTCGATGGTGACGATGGTGCCCTGGCCGAGGGCGCTGTCGATCCGGAGCTGGCCGCCCATTAAATCCACCAGGCGCTTCGCCAGGGGCAGCCCGAGCCCGCTGCCGGGATAGCTGCGCGCCAAGACGCTCTCGACCTGCCCGAAGGGAGACACCGCCACCGGAATATTCTCCGGCGCCATGCCGATACCGTTGTCGGTGACGACGATGCGGCAGCCGCCGGTGTCGTCGCTGCGGGCACGCACTTCGACCCGGCCATTCGCGGGCGTGAATTTGACGGCGTTGGAGATGATGTTCAGCAGGACTTGCTTGAGCCTTGTCGCATCCGTCTCGATGGGCCGCAGGTCGGCATCGATATCGGCATCGATCTTGACCTGGCTCTTCGGGTTCTGCATGCGGACCATACTGACGGTATCCTGGATCAGAATGCCGAGCGACGTCAGTTCATTCTCCATATCCAGCCGGCCGAGCTCGACTTTCGACAGATCGAGGATATTGCTGATGACATTCAACAGATGCACGCCGCTGCGATGGATATCGCGGATGTAGGTGTGGTAGCGCGGCGTGCCCAGCGGACCGAACTTCTCCATCTCGATGACTTCGGAGAAGCCGATGATGGCGTTGAGCGGCGTGCGCAGCTCGTGACTCACATTGGCCAGAAACTCGGACTTGGCCTGACTGGCGGATTCCGCCCGCGCCGCGCCGGCAGCCAGCGCCAGCGCCTGCTGATGCTGGCGCCTGATGATGCCGTCGGCGCGGCCGATGGCTGACAACAGCGCAACATAGATGGCGGCGAACACCGCTGAAGTCACGAGGGTTAGCAGCCACTGCGTCCGGTGGATCTGGGCAACGAAGCTGGTGACCTCGGCATAGATCTCGAACACGCCGTCGACGGAGTCCTGGGGCCGCTCCGCCTGGATCGGAATATAGCTGGACAGCAGATCAGAATTCTCGATCACGCTCTCGAACGTGCTGAACCTATCCCGGTGCGTGAACTCGCTGGCGATCTCGCCGCGCAACGCCCGGATCACGCCTTCGCCCTTGCTCTTATCCTGGCCGATCTGCGTCGGATCGGTGGAGAAGACCGTGATTCCCTGGCGGTTGTAGATCTTGACCTTGACGATCGCCGTGCCGCGAACGCTTTCCACCACCGCCTTATGCATGGCGGAGATGCCTTCCGGCGTCTCAAGCGCGCTGATATCGAAGACTCTGGATGTGCCGCCGCCCTGCGGCGCGCTGTAGAGCAGCGTATTCGACATCAACTGCGCCACCGCGACATTGTTGTGTTCCGCCATGGCTTCAAGCTCGCGCACCGCCCAGCTGCGGTAGAGCACGACCAGCAGGAGGCCCGCGAGGACCAGTGCCAGCGCCGCGACGATGGCAAATTGCCGCGTCAACCGGAGCTGAGGCAGCGCCGGCCCGTTTGTGGACGCGTTAACCAAATCCAGGGCCATGGTGCATTATCGCGATAACTGCCTAAAATTGTCCTACGATGGTTCCGTTCCTCAACTGCGGCTGGCATAGCCTGGCCAGTACCGCTGGATCAGTACTAACGCTTTGAATTCCTGGCGCATTTAGGCTGTGTTCAGTCCCGGAGCTCGCGCGCCGCCCTTGCCGCTGCCGGGGCTTTCCGCTATTTCCGCGCGGCCTTTCATTCCATTCGGCAGAACTTAGGGATCTACCTACCCATGGCTCGGGACATCAAGAAGGTCGTGCTGGCCTATTCCGGCGGGCTCGACACCTCCGTCATCCTCAAATGGCTGCAGACCACCTATGGCTGCGAGGTCGTGACCTTCACTGCCGATCTGGGCCAGGGCGAAGAGCTGGAACCGGCGCGCAAGAAGGCGCAGATGCTGGGCATCAAGGAGATCTTCGTCGAGGACCTGCGCGAGGAATTCGTCCGCGATTTCGTCTTTCCGATGTTCCGCGCCAACGCCCTGTATGAAGGGCTGTACCTCCTGGGCACTTCCATCGCCCGGCCGCTGATCGCCAAGCGGCAGATCGAGATCGCCCGGCAGACCGGCGCCGACGCCGTCGCCCATGGCGCCACCGGCAAGGGCAACGATCAGGTGCGGTTCGAGCTGACCTACTATGCCCTCAATCCCGATATCAAGGTGATCGCCCCCTGGCGCGAATGGGATTTGACCTCGCGCACGAAGCTGATCGAATTCGCCGAGCAGCATCAGATTCCCATCGCCAAGGACAAGCGCGGCGAGGCGCCGTTTTCGGTCGACGCGAACCTGCTGCACTCCTCCAGCGAGGGCAAGGCACTGGAAGATCCCTGGCATGAGCCCGAGGAGTTCGTCTACCAGCGGACGATCTCGCCGGAAGCGGCGCCGGACAAATCGACTTATATCGAGATCGAGTTTGAGCGCGGCGACGCGGTGGCGATCGACGGCAAGCGCCTGACGCCGGCGATGTTGCTGACGCGGCTGAACGAGCTGGGCAAGGCCAATGGCATCGGCCGGCTCGACCTGCTGGAGAACCGCTTCGTCGGCATGAAGAGCCGCGGCGTTTATGAGACGCCCGGCGGCACCATATTGCACGCCGCCCACCGCGGCATCGAGAGCATCACCCTGGACCGGGGCGCGATGCATCTGAAGGACGACCTGATGCCGCGCTATGCCGAGATGATCTACAACGGCTTCTGGTTCTCGCCGGAGCGGCAGATGCTGCAGGCGCTGATCGATAAGAGCCAGGAGAACGTCACAGGCACGGTGCGGCTGAAGCTGTACAAGGGCAATGCCGCCGTCGTCGGCCGCAAATCGCCGCACTCCTTGTATTCGCTGCAGCATGTCACCTTTGAGGAGGATGCGGGCGCCTATGATCAGCGGGACGCCGCCGGCTTCATCAAGCTGAACGCGCTGCGCCTGCGGCTGATGAAGAAGGGCCAGCGCTGAACAACAGGACTAGAAATCCACGACGACGGGGACGCCTAGCAGCGTGTGCAGGAAGTTCAGCAGGACAAACAGCACCGCTGTGACTCCCAGCCGCCACCAGCCGATTTCCTTCATGCGCCATTGATTGCGGCTGGTGGCCATGGCGGCGAAGGGAATGTTCGACGTCGCCGCGCTGAAACGCTGCCAGTCTTCCGCCGACCATGAGGCGCGCTTTTTCTGATCCAGAACCCGGGTGCCGTAGAGCGCCAGGAAGGCGATGGAAGCGAACAGGATCAGCCCGCCCATTTCGCCGGTGGCGATCAGATGGGACAGCGCCCAAAGCCCCATGGCCCACAGCACGGGATGGCGCGTGACCGCCAGTATGCCAGGCGCCGGCCGTTCCGGCGGCAATCGCCGGCCGGGAATGGTCGAGGTGGGATTCGGCTGCGTCAGGCCGCAGACCAGGAACAGCAGCGCGAACGGCATGACCACCAGCGGCACCTCGATCACGAGCTTCGGCGGGTACCAGAGATTGAGATCCGGCGCCGCGCGATAGGCGATGACCATCCAGATCAGCAGCAGGATCGCCAAGATGGAGTAGAAGGCGCGGAAGCCGCTTTCCCCCAGGCGCGACACCAGGGCGGCGCGCAAGCCTGAAGAGGAGAGAAAGAAATGCGATCCGACAAAGATGACGGCGGCAACCAGAAGCTCGATGATCGAGCCGGTCATGCGCTCCCCCCTTCTCGTCCGCGCGATACAGGACTTCAGAGCCGCAGAGATTTTTCATCGCCGGCTCAAAAGCATCGCCGCACCAGCGGGGCGGAGTCTGTCAAGGTCACCGGTCCGGCGCAAGCGCGGATCGCCGTCATGGCTTTCCATCACGTCTCAAGATTATGGAAAACCGAATGTAGCTACACAGGCACCGGCACGCCCCGCTGGCGGCAGGCGGCCGTCACCGTGTTGGCGAGCAGGCAGGCGATGGTCATCGGCCCGACACCGCCGGGCACCGGCGTGATCGCGCCCGCATGGGGATAGGCCTCAGCATAGGCGACATCGCCCACCAGCCGGGTCTTGCCGCCGCCGGCATCGACGCGATTGATGCCGACATCGATGACAACGGCGCCCGGCGCGATCCAGTCGCCGCGCACCATCTCGGGCCGGCCGACGGCAGCCACGACGATATCGGCGCGGCGGCACTCGCCCGCGAGATCGCGAGTCTTGGAATGGGCGATGGTCACCGTGCAGCTTTCGTTAAGCAGAAGCTGCGCCATCGGCTTGCCGACAATGTTTGACCGGCCGAGGACGATGGCGCGCTTGCCCGTGAGATCGCCGAGCCGATCCTTCAGCAGCATAAGGCATCCCAGCGGCGTGCAAGGCACCAGGCTGTTGCCGCCGGTCGCGAGACGCCCGGCATTGACGACATGAAATCCGTCCACATCTTTCGCCGGATCGATGGCGTCGAGAATCGCCTGGGGATCGATCTGCTTGGGCAGGGGCAGCTGGACGAGAATGCCGTTCACGGCCGCGTCCTTGTTGAGCTTATCCACGAGAGCAAGCAGTTCCGCTTGCGACGTCGTGACCGGCAGCTTGTGCTCGAACGAGTTCATGCCGGATTCGTGGGTCTGCTGGCCCTTGTTCTTCACATAGACCTTGCTGGCGGGATCCTCGCCCACCAGCACCACCGCCAGTCCCGGCGTGAAACCGTGCGTGCTTTTCAGCGCCGCAACCTGCCGCGCGATGCGCTCGCGCAGTTTTGCTGCGAATGCCCTGCCGTCGATGATCTTGTTGTCGCTCATGCGCTGCTTCCCAGTTTCTCGATCCATTCCCTGACCTCACGGGCAAGCTGCTGAGGCTCGCCCGCGAGCTTGATGATCTTGCAGCGGTCGGTTGCGCCGGCGACCAGCGCCAGCGCCGACTTTGCCAGATGCAACTCCTTGGCCAGGAGCGCGATGACTGCATCGTTCGCCGCCCCGGACTCCGGCGCCGCGGTAACGGCGACCTTCAGCGCCTGATTGCCATCTGAGTCCGTCGCCAGCCCATCGACCCGGTTGTGCCGCGCGCGCGGCCGGACCCGCAAGCGCAGGCGCACACCATCGGCCACCGCCGTGACCGGCGACGAAGCCGCGCTCTCCATTGGTTTAGAGGCCCATCAGGAGGAGCTGTTTGACCAGCCATCCGCCGACAAGCTGCAGGATCAACAACAGGACGATGGGCGAAAAATCGAAACCGGCCATCGTAGGCAGGAAGCGCTGGATCGGCCGGAGTGCCGGTTCGCTCAGTTGATGCAGCACCCGGCCCACCTTGGCGATGATCGGCACCCGGGGGTTCACGATCTGGAAACTGACCAGCATACTGAGAACCACATAGGCGACGATGATGAAGGTGTAGACCTGCAAGGCGTTGTATAGCAGCCAGCTCAGCGTGCCCATCCGGAGTCTCGATTTCCTCAATTATTCAAGGGACTGGAGGGACACTAGCGGCGGCAATCGGCTTCCGCAAGCTTGACATGGGAAGGGCGCGTGACCATAGTCCGCCACCCTTTCGCGGGCCGGTTTCCGGCCCGCCGCCGTGGGGCTGTAGCTCAGATGGGAGAGCGCCTCGTTCGCAATGAGGAGGTCAGGGGTTCGATTCCCCTCAGCTCCACCAGTTTTCCCCGCCGCTGATCCCGCCAGCCCTTTGCCACCAGCGGCGCTTGGCGAATTCGGCGACGGCCCACAACCGCCTCATTTACGCCGATAAAGCCCATTCGATAGAGTTTGCCCATAAGAAACGAGCGGGCCGGGAGCGGCGATCATGGATGCCGGCGCTGTGACAAGAGGCATGAGCTAGGAGCGGATCATTTTCGCCCTGGCAGCTTTCGCGGCCGTCTCCGCGCTCTTCATCTTCGACCTGCCCACCTGGATGGCCCTGGGCGCCGCGCCGCTGACTTGGCCTCGCCTGCGGCAGCCTCACTGAATTTCTCATCGGCTATCTGCGCCTGCAGGCCTTTCTGACCACTCTGGTCACCTTCATCCTGGGCAACGGCGATATGGAGGTGGACGGCAGGCCGTTGCGCTACAACGTGCCGCGGGACGCGGTGAAGGACCGGATCATCTGCGTCACCGAGGACAGCAAGAGGGGAGGCTTCTTCGAGACCATGCCGGCAGCGGAGAATCACCATTCCGGCCTGCTCGCCGCGGGGCTGCAGCGCCTGCCCTACATCAGCCTCCGTGAGATGCGGCAGCTCGCGGCCGAATGGAGCAGCGCGCCGGCGATCACGGCGGTCAACGACAACGCGCGCGTGGCGGAGCTGTCGGGCGGCAACCAGCAGAAGCCGGTCATCGGCAAGGGGCCGATCCAGAAGCCACGGATCGTCATCTTCGACGAGCCGACGCGGGGCGTCGATGTCGGCGCCATCGCCAAGATCCATCGACCGATCAACAAGCTGGCGGATGAAGGATTGGCCGTGGTGGTGATTTCTTCCTACCTGCCGGAGATCATGAACCCTTCCGACCGCATCCTGGTTTGCCGCCAGGGACGGATCGTGGAAGAGTTCTTGCCCAGCGCCGCCACGGAAGAGAAAGTCATGTATGCGGCGGTGCATTGATCGCATTGTACCGATACAGGTGACAGCATGAGCAATACCCGGAAATCCTGGACCTACTACAAGGGTGATTGGCATGAGGGCGATGTGCGCATCCTCGGCGCCTCGTCCCAGTCCACCTGGCTCGGTTCCCTGGTGTTCGACGGCGCCCGTGGATTTGAAGGCGTCTATCCCGATCTCGACCGGCATGCCGCCCGGGTCAACGACTCCGCGCGCACCCTCGGCCTGAAGCCGACGATGACCGCTGAGGCTATCGCCGGGCTGGCCAAGGATGGCTTGAAGAAATTCACTGCGGATGCGGCGGTTTACATCCGACCGATGTATTGGGCGGAGGACGGGGATACCGGCTTTATCCTGCCGCTGCCGGAATCCACCGATTTCGCGCTGTGCCTGGAGGAGGTGCCCATGGCGGCGCCGAACGGCTTCACCATCACCACTGTCAGCTATCGCCGGCCGACCCTGGATGTCATGCCGGTGAATGCCAAGGCCGCCTGCCTCTACGCCAACAATGCCCGGATGATCCGGGAGGCGAAGGCCAAGGGCTTCCACAACGCCCTGGTCTGCGACGCCAACGGCAATGTGGCGGAGCTCGCGACCTCCAACATCTTCATGGCCCGCGGCGGCGAGGTCTTCACGCCCGTCCCCAACGGCACCTTCCTGAACGGCATCACCCGGCAGCGGGTCATCGGCCTGCTGCGGCGGGCGGGCGTGACGGTCCACGAGGTTTCGCTGACCGTGCAGGACTTCCGCGAGGCCGACGAGATCTTCAATTCCGGCAACATCTCCAAGGTCATGCCTGTGGTGGCCTTCGACGATCGCAAGCTGGGGGCCGGGCCAATCGGCCGCAAGGCCCGCGCCCTCTATTGGGAATGGGCCCATTCCTGAATCATTACCGGACTTGAGGAGGCCGGAATCCGATCGGTAACCGGTTGAATGAGGCTAGCTAATTCCGTTCGCTGGCGAGCCATCGCGGTCGCGGCGGGCGCTGCTCTAATTGCGCCGTCTACGGCCATTGGATAGATTTCCGCCACAATAAACCCTTCAGGGAGAAACCAGCATGTCACCCTTCGCTATCAACCGCCGGTCCGCCTTGGCCGCCATGGGCAGCGCCGCGGCCCTCAGCCTGGTCGGCCAGCGCGCTCGCGCCGCCGGCGAAATCAAGGTGCTCAATTGGCAGGGCTATGGCACCGATGAGAAATGGGCGCTCGAGATGTTCGAGCAGCAGACGGGCATCAAGGTGGTGCATGACTACTTCAACTCCGAACAGGAAATGCTGACCAAGCTGCGCACCAGCCCCGGCGCCTATGACGTGGTGCTGATCAACAACATCTATGTCATGGACGCGGCCAACGAAGGCCTGATCCAGGCGATCGATACCTCGAAGATCGCCAATTTCGCCGATCTGGCGCCGGCGCTGCGGGACAGCGACCGCTTCGTGAAGGACGGCAAGCACTATGCCGTGTCCTGGGTCTGGGGCCTGACATCGTTCGCCTACAACACCGAGAAGGTGTCGGAGCGTCCGGATTCCATGATGGCGCTATGGGACTCCAAATATGCCGGCAAGATCGGCATGCGCGATGACGCGTTGGAGGCGATCCAGATTGCCGCGCTCGCGACCGGCCAGGACATGAACAACCCCGCCGACATGGGCAAGGTGAAGGAGGCGCTGCTGGCGCTGAAGCCGCAGATCGCCACCTTCTGGTCGTCGGAAGACGAATGGAACAAGCATATCACAGCCGGCGACTACGACATTGCCGTCTATTGGTCTGGTTCGGCCGCGCGTTCCAAGAAGGCGATGGGCCTGCCGGTGGAGTTCGTCGTGCCGAAGGAAGGCGCCATCGGCTGGTTCGACGGCCTGACCGTCGCGGCCGCCGCGCCGAACCCCGATGGCGCCCTGGCCTTTATCAACTTCATGGTCGATCCCGCGTTCTATGTGCCTTGGGATACGAATGTGGGTGCCCCGGCCTCCGCCAACGGCAAGGCGAACGCCGCCCTGCCCGCCGACGCCATGAACCGCACGGTGCTGGGCGATCCCGAGGTGGTGAAGCGCGTGCAGTGGATGGCGCCGCTGACCGACGAGCAGCGGCAAGCCAATCAGGAGCTGTGGGACGAAGTGAAGACGTCGTTCGCGCAGTAACCGTTGCGATGAACAAGCAACGCCGTCAGGCCTGGAGCATCTTCGGCCTGACGGCCCCTACTTACATCTGGCTGACGATCACCGTCTTGTTGCCGCTGACGGCGATGCTTTACTTCAGCTTCCTGACGGTTTCGCCGATGGGCGGCCGCGAAACCAGCTTCACGCTCAAGCACTACGTCAACTTTTTCCAGAAGCGGATCTATTGGTACAACACCTGGCGCTCCGTCGAGCTGGGGCTCTATGTCACGACCTTGTGCCTCTTCCTCGCCTATCCGGCAGCTTTGGCCCTGACGAAGGTAATCAAGGGGCGGTGGCGCGAGGCGATCTTCCTGTTGATCGTACTGCCCTTCTGGTCCAACGCCCTCGTGCGCACCTATTCCTGGACCATGGTGCTGCGTGAGCCGTTCGATATTCTCTTCACCTATCCCGCCATCGTGATCGGACTGGTCCACGCCTATGTGCCCTATGCAGTGCTGACAATCTATGTGTCGCTGCAGGCTGTCGACGATTCCCTGATCGAGGCCTCGCGCTCCCTCGGCGCCACGCGGTGGCAGGCCTTTTACCGCATCATCCTGCCCCTGAGCATGCCCGGCGTTCTGGCCGGTGTTTTCCTGATCTTCGTTCCTGTCATCGGTTCCTTCATGGAACCGCGCATTCTCGGCGGCAAATACGGCATGATGCTGGGTCCGATGATCGAGGATCAGTTCAATGTCGCCTTCAACTGGCCGATGGGCGCGGCGTTGTCGTTCATCCTGCTGGCGATCGTGCTGCTGATCCTGGGCGCCAGCACGCCGGTCATCAAACCCTACCTCGAGAAGAACGCATGACGCGGCTGGCGCAGCTGTACCTGGCGGCGATGCTGGCCTTCCTCTATTTGCCGATACTCGTGATGATGGCGATGGGCTTCAATCGGTCGCCCCACTACGAACTGCCGTTTACGTTCGATCTCATCTGGTACAAGGCGCTGATCCAGAACGACCAGCTGCTGAGCGCCGGCTGGAACAGCGTTTGGATCGCCTCTGTCAATGCCGTCATCGCCACGACTTTGGGCACGTTCGCGACCTATGGGCTGTATCGCTTCCGTTTCGGCGGCCAGCGATTGCTGCAGCTGGCGTTGTTTCCACCGATCACGATTCCCTGGCTGGTCATCGGCATTTCGATGCTGATCTTTTTCTTTTGGACCGGCATCGGGCGCGGCCTGCATGCGATCCTGCTGGGGCATGTGGCCTTGTCGCTGCCCTATGTGATTATCGTCGTCGGCGCCCAGTTCCAGAACGCGAGCCCGCAGCTCGAAGAGGCCGCCGCGACGCTGGGCGCGACGCCGCTGCAAATCTTCCGGCGCATCACCCTGCCGATCCTGGCGCCGGGAATCGCCGCGGCGGCTGCCTTCGCCTTCGCAGTTTCCTTCGACCAGTTCGCCATCTCGAGCTTCCTGGCGGCGCCCGGCTTATCCACGCTGCCGGTGGAGATCTACTCGGCGATCCGCAAGGGCTTCACGCCGGAGATCAATGCGATCTCCACTATCATCATCCTGGTGTCCATGAGCCTGCTGCTGCTGGTGGCGCACACTTACAAGTTCGGCGGGGAACGGTAGATGAGCCGGGTTGATGTCAGCGCTGCAAGCAAGGCCTATGGCGCGCTCAAGGCGCTCGACAATGTCAGCGTCAGTTTCATCGATGGCGAGTTCTTCGGACTGCTGGGTCCGTCGGGATCGGGCAAGACGACGCTGCTGCGGGCCATCGCCGGGTTTGTCGAACTCGATACGGGGGCCATCAGCTTCGACGGCGAACGGGTCGAGTCCGTGCCGGTGCATCGCCGGGGCATCGGCATGATGTTCCAGTCCTATGCCCTGTTTCCCCATCTGACCGTCAATGAGAACATCGCCTTCGGGCTGGATGTGCGGGGCACGCCCAAGGCGGAGATCGAGCAGCGGGTCCAGGAGATGCTGGCGCTGGTGCGCCTGCCCGGCCTCGGCGGCCGTAAGCCGAAGCAGCTCTCGGGCGGCCAGCAGCAAAGGGTCGCCCTGGCGCGGGCGCTGATCACCCGGCCGAAAGTGTTGCTGCTGGACGAGCCGCTGGGCGCCCTCGATCGCCGGCTGCGCCAGGAGATGCAGGTGGAGCTGCGGGAGATCCAGCGGGAGACCGGCATCACCGCCATCTTCGTCACTCACGACCAGGAAGAGGCGCTGACCCTGTCGGACCGGATCGCCATCATCAATGACGGCCGACTGGTGCAGACGGGTAAACCGCAGGAGGTCTACGAGAAACCCATGACGGTATTCGCCGCGCAATTCCTCGGCGATTCCAATATTTTCCAGGGCGCGCCCGTCGAGGGCGGTCTGCGCCTTGGCGACGGCACGGTGATCGGCACTACCGGCCCCTGCGGCGGGACGGCCATCGTGCGGCCGGAGAAGATCACGGTCGGCGCCGGCCAGGAAGAACGGCGCGGCAACGTCCTCCAGGGCGAGGTGCTGCAGGCGATCTACACCGGCGCCAGCGTCACCTATCGGATCCGCACCGCGGCCTTGGGCCACGTGCCGCTGCTGGCCTTCGCCCAGAACCAGTCCGGCGAATTGCTGGCCCCGGGATCGAAGGTCCTGGCGGCCTGGGACGCTGGCCATACGATTCCGGTCGATCCATGACCGCCGCCAGCAGTATCGACGGCCTGCGGTTCGGTCCGATCGGCGCCGGCGCCGTCCATGTCGCCATCGACATGCAGGTGGTGTTTGCCGACCACGCGGACTGGGGCGCGGCCAGCACCCATGAGATCCTGCCCCAGATCGCCCGCATTGCCGGCCATCGCCCGGGACGGACGCTGTTCACCCGCTTCCTGCCGCCGAAGTCGTTGCCGGATCTGCCGGGGCAATGGCGCGCGTTTTATCGCCGCTGGCCGCAGATGCTGGCCAAAAACGGCAATACGGCGCTGTTCGACCTGCTGCCCGTCCTGAAACGTTTCGTGCCGCCCGCAAAGGTGGTCGACAAGCTAGTCTATTCCGCCTTCGAGGCGCCGGGCTTCGAGCCCGCGCTGCGCGAGCTGGCGGCCGACACCCTGATCCTCACCGGCGTCGAGACCGATGTCTGCGTGCTGGCGACCGCGATCGCCGCCATCGACCGCGGTTATCGCACCATCCTGATCTCCGACGCCCTGGCCAGCGGCAGCGATGCCGGCCATGCCGCGGCGTTGGCGTCGGTCTATCCGCGCTTTGACCAGCAGATTGAACTCATCGATACGGAGACGCTCCTGCGGGAGTGGAAGAAGCCATGAGTGTTCCCCACTATCTGCGCACGCCCAACGTGCCGCTGTACCGCGCCTGGAATACATGGGCCGCGGACCGATATCTGGAGATGAACTTCAAGCCCCTGGGCATCCGCGTGACGCCCATGCTCTATGCGGCCAGCAGCGGCAAGACGACGCTGATCGGGCCTGGCGACGATGTGCGGCTCGGCACCCATACCACCGACGGCAGCCATGTCGAAGCCAGCGTCACCCATGCGGGCACGACGCTGGATTGGCGCTATGGCAAGGTCTCGGCCTTCGATCTTCGCGGCGGCTGGTCGACCACCAGGTCCGGCGAGTGGGGCCTGCGCTTTTGGGTCGTGCTGGCGCTGTCGCAGGAGAATGGCGCGGTCTGGCATTACGACGAGGCGCGCAAGATCGCCCATTGCACGGTCGGGCCGCGCAGCGTGGCGATCAAGGCCGAGCGCGCGCCGCTGCTGATCACCGGGCACCAGAGCCTTGAGGATCTGCGCCGGGAGTATGAGCAGCAGGGCTATTGGCTGCTGACGTCGCGCGCCACGGCGGCACCGTTGCTGGCGCTGCGGTTCAACCTCGAGGAGGCGCCGGCCAATAACTTTGCGGTCGCGATCGCCGATCGCCTCGATCTGGCGATGGACAAGGCAGAGCAACTGCCGCAGGCGCCGGCCTGCCCGCCGCTCGACGAGGCCCGCGCCGCGGTGCGCGACGTCATGGGCTGGAACACCATCTGGGACGGCGTTAATCACCGCCCGTACATAACTTGTTCCCGCAACTGGGACTTGAAAAAGTTCGGCGGCTTCGGCTTCTGGCTAAACGATACGGCCGTGAACGCGCTGCTGGTGTCGTTGTTCGATGCCGATCAGGCGCGGGAATGCCTGGCGACGCTGCTGTCGTCGGCGACGCCCGAAGGGAATCTGCCTTGCATCATGACCGGCAGTGATTCTTGGGTCGACCGCACCCAGACCCCAATAATTTCCTATGCTGTCTGGCATATTTTTCAGCGCACGAAGAATCGCAGCCTGCTCGAGCTGGCCTATCCTGTGCTGGCGGCCAACAACGCTTGGATCCGCCGGGTGCGGGACGGCAACGGCAATGGCATCCTGGAGTTCGGCTCATCGCCGGTGGGGAATGGCCTCTATCTCGGCACCAAGCTGGCGGCGAAAGACGAATCCTTCATGGACAACTCGCCTGTGCATGACGAGGCGCAATGGAACGAGGCCAGCCGCACCCTGGATTGCGAGGATGTTGGGCTGAACTGCCTGGTGTGCTTGGACAGCGAGATGCTTGGCCTGTTGGCGCGGGAGTTGGGCAGGGACGCCAAGGCACACGACGCCCACGCCGCCGAGCTGCGCGCCAAGATCTCCCGCCATTTCTGGGATGCGTCGCGCAACATCTTTGCCAACCGCCTGTGGTCAGGCGCTTTCACGCGCAGTGTCGCGCCCACCAGTTTCTATCCGCTGCTCTGCGGCGCGGCAACGCCGGAGCAGACGGCGCATCTGCTGGCTCACCTGGAGAATCCGCAGACCTTCGGCGGCGCGCCGGGCCTGCCGTCTGTCATGCGCGGCGATCCCGCGCTGATGGACAACGTCTATTGGCGCGGTCGAATCTGGCCGATTCTCAATTGGCTGGTCTGGAACGGCTTGAAAAGGGCCGGCCAGGACAAGGCCGCCAAGGACTTGCAGGAGAAAGGCTGGACACTGTTCCAGCAGAATTGGCGGGAGCGGCGGCTCTGTCCGGAAAACTACCATCCGGAAACCGGCGAAGGCCTGGATCAGCCGGATACCGATCCCTTCTACTCCTGGTCGGCGCTGCTGGCTTACATATCGATATCGGAGTAGTCCGCAGCTCATGCTGCGAAAATGCAGATCGGGCGCCGCTTCCGTGAAGCGGCGCCCGATCCATATCAGATAGCGCGAAAGAACCGTGGCTGCCGCCAAACTAGGTCGCGGAGCTGTCCCCGAGGGTTTCGAGCGCCCGGTTGGTGCTGATGGCCGCCTGGCGCACATGATCGAGGCAGGCTTTCTCCGCGTCGGCAGGCGATCCGCCCACCAGCGCCGAAGTGATCTGCCGCAGTTCCGCCAGGCTCTTCTCCGCGCGGCCCGGTTGCGCGATCGACAGCGCCCGCAGATAGGTGATGCGGGCGTTCAGCGTCGCATGCACGGTGCGAATCACATCGTTGCCGCAACCCATGAACAGCACTTCGTAGAAATGGTTGGCCTGGCGCACGATCTCGGCCCGGTCGCCGGCGGCGAAGGCCCGCTCCAGCAGCGCGAGGGCGCCGCGTAGATTCTCACGATGCGCCGCGGTCGCCCGCTCGGCGAACAGTCTGCCGGCCAGCCCTTCGAGGACGGCGCGGACTTCGAAGATCTGGCCCGCTTGCCGGAGATCCAGCGTGGCCACGATCGGCCCCTTGTTCGGCAGGCTCTGCACCAGCCCTTCGGATTCCAGATGCCGCAGCGCTTCGCGAACCGATGTCCTGGAAACGCCGGTGAGTTCGCAGAGTTCACGCTCCACAAGCCGGTCGCCCGGACGAAACTGGTTGTTGATGATCGCGCTCCGCAACACTTCCAGGACTTGCTGACGCAATGTCACGGTATTGCGCGATACGCGCAGAGAAGACTTTTCGACCATGGTGTCCACGACTACTTACCCCTATGCCGCGCGAAGCGTGGCAAGAATAAACAGATGTTATGAGTTTATTCAATAGGCCAATGAAGGGATTTTCCGCCAGGTGGAATGTTCTAGCTGGAGCCGGGAAAGCTGATGTCGATGGCGGCGAGGACTTTAAGGATAACGCGAACTGCCGGCCGCTTCCACGCCAGGTTGCACCGGATTCCAGGCCGGCACTGTTCGTAGGATTCGCGCGGAAGGCACACGAATAACTCAACAATTCCGCAACTCAGCCGGCGCATCTCATCGGACGCCGCCGCTAAGGCCGATGAGCCGATTCGGGACCACATTCCAGGTAGGCGTCCGTTTACGGGGGCAATTTGCCGCTGACCGAAGCGATTCCGGCTTACACCTCCCGGTTGAAACAGCGGTCCGGCGCAGCCTACCGCAGGCCGGGAACCAGCGACGACTTGGCGGCGCCCGCAGGCCGGTCCCGCAGATGCCTGCTGAGGTGGTGCTCCAAGCCGCGAAAGCCGAGATCGATGAGATAGGTGAGGCCGAGATAGATCGCAGCGATGGTCAGGAAAATCTCGTAGGGGGCAAACGAGGTCGCGATGATCACCCGCGCCGCGCCGGTCAGATCCAGCGACGCAGTCGCCGTGCCGACGGTGCTGGCGATCGCCGTCGCCTGAAGCATGAAAATGACTTCGTTGGAGTAAGCCGGCAGTATCAGCCGGAATGCGCGGGGTAAAACAATGCGGCGATACATCAACAATTTCGACATACCCAAGGCTCTTGACGCTTCGATCTCTCCATGGGGCACGTTCGCGATGGCGCCGCGGAGGATTTCGGTGGTGTAGGCCGTGGTGTTGAGCGTGAAGGCAATCAGGCAGCACCAGAAAGCCTCGCGCAGATACGGCCAGAACACCGTTTCCTTGATCCACTCGAACTGACCCAGCCCATAGTAGATAACGAACAGCTGGACAATCAGCGGCGTGCCTCGGAAAAGCTCGGTGTAGGCGTTGACCGGCAATGATATCCACCGTCTCTTCGACAGACGCATCAGCGCCAGCGGCACGGTCAGCACGAAGCCGATCGCCAGGGACAGTCCAACATACTCGATCGTAATCAGCAGCGCCGAAAAGAGCCGGGGCAAGCTGGCGAAAATCAGGGCAAAGTCGAACGTGCCCATGGGGCATTGAGCGAAGTTCATGCTGTCCGCTCCCCCATTCGCACGCGCCGTTCCGATTCCCGCAGCGCGGCCACCGACGCCAAGGTCAGCCCGAGATAGATCAGCGCCGCGGTGAAGTAGATTGAGAATGGCATTTTCAGCGGCCCGTTCATGAGCTGCGCCTTGCGGGTCAGCTCCTCCAGGTTCACCACTGAGATGATCGCCGTGCCCTTGAGCAGCACGAGCCACACATTCCCGAGACCGGGAAGGGCAAAGCGCAATACCTGGGGGAACTGAATGCGGCGGAAGGCCAGCCAGCGGCTCATGCCGCAGGCCTTGGCGGCTTCGATTTGTCCCTTCGGTACCGCCAGGAAAGCGCCTCGAAAGGCTTCCGTTGCATAGGCTCCGTAGATAAAGCTGAGAACGAAAGAGCCGGTAATGAAGGCATTGATGTCGATGGCGCCATCATGCCCAAGCATACATCCCAGCTGCTGCAACAGGACCGTGCCGCCGTAGAAGACCAGGAGCAGGAGCACCAGATCGGGTACGCCGCGGATGACCGTCGTGTAGGCGCGGCCGAGTTCGCGGGCGATGCGATTTTGCGATAGTTTTGCCCCGGCGCCGATGAGGCCCAGTATGATAGCGCCGGCCATCGAGACGATCGCGACCGTAACAGTCATGATCGTTCCATCGATCAGGAAATGGCCGTAGCCTTTGAAATCGAGCATCCGCGGGATTCAGGTTGCGGTAATGAAAACGCCGCCACCCCGTACGTCATTGGGATGGCGGCGTTGCATCATGATCGCGCTAGGGCCGGCTTAGTCGCCTTCCCCGCCATAGACATCGAAGTTGAAGTACTTGTCGTTGATGGTCTTGTAGGTGCCGTCGGCGCGGATGGCCTTGATCGCCTCGTCGAAGGCGGTGCGCATCTGCTCATCTTCCTTGCGCAAGCCGATGCCCGCGCCGTCGCCGAGCATGCCGCCGCTCCAGCCCTTGCCCATGATCTTGAATTTGTCGCCGTTCGGCTTCACCACCTGATCCTGGAGCACCAGAATATCGTCCATCCGGGCGTCGAGACGGCCGCCGGTGAGATCCAAATTGGCATTGTCGGCGGTGTCATAGACGACGATCTCCGACTCCTTGAACTTATCGCGGGCGAAGTTCTCGTGGATCGTCGCGCGCTGCACGCCGATCTTCAGGCCCTTCATGCTGGCCGGATCCGGATTGCCGTCGGCGCCCAGCGTGATCGGCGTATTTGCCGGCGCGACGATCACCGCCGGCGTGTTGTAGTACTTGCCGGTGAAGCTGATCTTCTGCTTGCGCTCTTCGGTGATCGACATGGAAGCGATGATCACGTCGTACTTCTTGGCCATCAGGCCGGGGATCATGCCGTCCCAATCCTGCTTGCTGATCTCGCAGGTCACCTGCATCTTCGCGCAGAGCGCGTTGGCGATATCGACATCGAAGCCCTGCAGGGCGCCGGTGGCGTCGACGAAGTTGAACGGCGGATAGGCGCCTTCGGTGGCGACCTTGATGGTCTTGCCGGCCAGCGCGGTCAGCGGCGCAACGGGGGTCGCGGCGGCGGTCTGCGTCTGGTCGGTGGTGCCCGATGTTGCAGCCGCCGTGCTGTCAGCCGTCGTCGCGGGCACGGTTGATGGCTCGGTGGTGGCGGCCGGCGGCGGGGCCTCCTCGCCGCCCCTGAAGTAGATGAATCCGATGATCACCACGATGGCGAGCACCAGCAGCGAGATTAACGTACGTGCGTTCACGGTTGATTCTCCAATCTCTCAATGCCGATTGCGGCCCATCCCATAAGCGGAGCGATGCCCCAAGGCGCCAGCCCTGCGGTCAAGCTTTGTTCAGATTGCTGGCCAGGAACTGGCGGCACCTTTCCGACTTGGGATTGCCGAAGACCTGGGCCGGGGGGCCCTTTTCCTCGATCCGGCCGGCGTGAAGGAAGATGACCTCGGACGAAACCTCCCGTGCAAAGCCCATTTCGTGGGTGACGATCAGCATCGTGCGGCCTTCCTCGGCCAGCTGGCGAATGACGCGCAATACCTCGCCAACCAGTTCGGGGTCAAGCGCCGAGGTTGGCTCGTCGAACAGCATGACCCGCGGCTCCATGGCCAGGGCGCGGGCGATGGCGGCGCGCTGCTGCTGGCCGCCGGACAGGTGGCTTGGATAGTGATTGCGCTTGTCGCCGATGCCGACCTTTGCCAGAAGCGCTTCAGCCCGTTGAATCGCTTCGGCTTTCGGCACTTTGAGCACATGCACCGGGGCCTCGATGACGTTTTCCAGGATGGTCATGTGCGACCAAAGGTTAAAGCTCTGGAACACCATGCCCAGGCGCGAGCGGATGCGGTCCACCTGCTTGAGATCCTCGGGAATGGCGTGGCCATTCCGCGTCGGCCGCATCTTGATCAGTTCGCCCTCGACATAGACGCGGCCGGCATCGGGCGTTTCCAGGAGGTTGATGCAGCGGAGCAGGGTGCTCTTGCCAGAGCCGCTGCTGCCGATCATCGAGATCACGTCGCCTTCATTGGCGGAAAGCGACACGCCTTTGAGGACTTCCAATTCGCCGAAGCTCTTATGCAGATCTTCGACGACCAATGCCGCAGCCGGCTCTGCCATCGTCTCGTTGCCTCGCCCTGTCGTCAGCGGTCATGATGCCGCTTTGCCGGTAGCGTATGCCGTCAGGCAATTGCTTGCAAAGCTGAATCCGGCGGAAAATTCAGGCGGCCCGATCCAGGGATTGGCGCAGCAGATCGTGGAAATGGCGCACCCCTTCTTCATGCCGAGGGCTGAGGGGGCCACGCTGGAAGATGCCGGCCGCCAAATTGCCCTGGGCGGTTTCGCAAATGCCGAAATCCTCCCGCACTACCTGGCAATTGCGGGCGATGGTATCCCGGTGTCTTGTCATCGCTGACGGTGAATCGTCGGCGAAGTAGAAGTTATAGACCAGCCGCGTGCGCCCGGGGCCGCCGGGCAGGATGCGCGACATGTTCATGCCCTCGGGGAACACCGACAGCGTGGTGTTGGGATAGCGCCAGAGCCAGAGGCCGCCATAAAAGGAGCCGTCTTTCTGCGGCGCCTGCATGATCACCGTGCGGTTGCGGCCCTCGGTCGTGAAGCGGTCGAAATCGATGGCGGCCGCGAAAGGCGGATGGATGCCCGGCACGTGATAGCCTTCGACGAAATTGTCGGTGTAGGTTTTCCAGTTGCAGTTCATGTCGAAGACTTCTTGCTGCACGAAGCGATAGTCTTCGATGGGATATGGCGCGGCCTCCCGCACCAGGTCGCCGAGCCCGTCTTCCAGCGGCCCGGCGGCGGAATCTAGATTGACGAACAGCAGGCCGCGCCAGACGGCGACGGCGATCGGCAGCAGGCTGAAATCCTCCTTGCGGAAATCCGCCGCCTCGCCGAAATAGGGCGTCTTCCGCAGATTGCCGGAGGTGTCGTAGACCCAGCCGTGATAGCGGCAGCGCAGCACGTCGCAATGGCCTTCATCCGTTTCGACGATGACCGACGCGCGATGGCGGCAAACATTGTGAAAGGCGCGGAGCACGCCGTCGCGGTCCCGGATGGCAAAGACGCGATAACCGGCGATCTCCGCCGCCACATAGTCGCCCGGCGATTTCAGCTGCGACTCCCGGCCGATCCACTGCCACTCCCGGGCGAACACCTTGCGGCGCTCCTGCTCGTAAACATCGGCGGCATGGTACCAATCGGCCGGCAGGCCGAAGGCCAGCGGCTTGTTGTGACCGACAGCGGCGGGATCTGCGTTCATCTGGCCCTCGGAATTTCTACCCGGAAATGCTAGCCGCCATCACCCAAGGCGTCCAGGCGAAGCTGAACATTGAGACGCAACGGCGAATCTCCCGGCAATTCCTTCAGAAGCTGCTCCCACAAGCTGCGCGCCGCAGTGGTGTTGCCCGCGTCCTCCTCCGCCAGGCCGCCGAAGAACAACCCCTCCAAGCTCTTGGGATCGAGCGCGCGGACATGCCTGGCGGCCTCGGCGAATTCCGGCGGCAGTTTCTGGGCATCGCGATTCGCTTCCAGGATCTCCTCGGCATAGCGGACCCAGGTGCCTGGATCCTCAGGTGCCAATCTCGCTGCCTGCTGCCACGCCGCCATGGATTGCCGATGATCGCCCAGCAGCTTGGAAGCTTGCCCCAGGATTTTCCAGCCCTGGAGATCGTCGGGCTCGTGCTTCAGCCGCGCGGCCAGTGTCCGCGTCTTCTCGGCGAGCAATGCCGTCCGGTCGGGCGGAGTCATGCGGGCAGCCGTAGCGAGATCCTTGATCGAAGGCTCATCTGCCGGGCCGGCGCCGCCACGGCCCGGCAGAGTCCTCGGATCGAGGCCAAGGGTGTTCGCCGTCTGGTCGATGCGGGCGCTCAGGGATTTCCGCCAGGGCGCATCCACGACCGACTCGTTTTCCAGCTTGATCCACTGATCCAGCGCTTCGTGCAGCTTGCCGTTCTGCGCATCGGCCAGGGCCAGATAGTAGCGGGCGCGGGGCTCGACCGCGTCCCTGGCCAGCGCCGCCTGGAACGCCGCCAGCGCCGGCTCCGTCACCTGGCCGGATGCCGCCATCACCTGTGCCTCGCCATAGGCCGACTGCACCGCAGCGCCGTCGGCGCCGTTGTCGATCGCCGATTTGTAGGCAGGAACTGCGTCGGCGAATTTTCCCTGCAGTACATAGGTGCGGGCCAGGCCTTGCCAGAGAGCGGCATCCGCCGGCGCCGCCTGCAACTGCAACTTGATATCCTCGGCCTGTTGCGCGAGTGCCGGGTCGCCTGATGATGCCGCTGTCGCAGAAGGAGCGGTTGCAGATTGCGGCGGTGAATTGCCATTCCACCAAACAGCCGCGGCTCCAAGCGCCAGGGCAACAGCAGCCGCCGCGGCGATCGCAATTCGCCTTTGCGAGTTGCCGGCGATGGACTTTCTGTCCGCTACAGCAGACATCGGCTTGTGCGCTGGCGTTGGTTTGCGGCGCATCGGCTTACGGCTTCCGGCCCCGCAGCAGTGGCAGAACTTCCTGCTCTATGATGTCCGGCGTCAGCGGACCCGCTTGCCGAAAGCGGACTATGCCGCCGGCATCGATGACATAGGTCTCCGGCACGCCATAGACGCCGAAATCGATCGCTGTGCGGCCGTCGCGGTCCTGGCCGATGCGGTCATAGGGATTGCCCATCTCCCGCAGCAGCGCGGTCGCCGCTTCCGGCTTGTCCTTGTAGGCGATGCCGATGATCGTCACGTCGGCATTCTTCGTCAGTTCCATCAGGTAGGGATGCTCGATCCGGCAGGGGATGCACCAGGAGGAGAAGAAATTCACCAGCGCCGGCTTGCCGGCGAAATCGGCGCGCGCCGCGCCCGGCAGATCCGGCAGCAATGCCGGCAGCGCAAATTCGGGCGCCGGCTTGCCGATAAGCGCCGATTCCACGCGCTGGGGATCGCGGCCGCTGAGCAGCGCCCAGGCGAAGTAACCCGCCAAAGCCAGGAAGAGAATGACGGGCAGAAGATAAGCGACGCGGAAATTGCCGCGGGAAGGCGTTTCCATCACGGGGAGGTCCCGCTGCCATAGCCGGTGGAATCTTGCCAATGACCCTGCTTCTTCAGGGCGGCAGCCACTTCCGGCGGCATGTAGTTCTCGTCATGCTTGGCCAGCACTTCGCTGGCGGTGAAAACGCCGTCGGCGCCCAGGCGGCCCTCCGCCACCACGCCCTGCCCCTCGCGGAACAGATCCGGCAGGATGCCGCGATAGGCGACGGTGACGGTATCGACCGTATCGGTCACCCGGAAGCGCACCTCCACACCCGTGCTGTCGCGCTCGACGCTGCCGGTTTCCACCAGGCCGCCGAGGCGGAACGGCCTATCGAGATCGAGCTGCTGGGCCTGCAGCTTCTGCTGCACTTCGCTGGGCGTATAGAAGAAAACCAGCGTGTCGCTCATCGCATAGAGGACGAGACCTGCCGCGGCCGCGAGCAGGATCACGCCGACGGCGACGAATCCGAGACGTCGATGCTTGGGTTTCACGATCGATCGCTGCCCAACTGTGATTTGTAGCGGCGGAACATTTCCCGCGCCTGGCGCAGTTGCAGCAGACTCACCACCAGCACGCCGACCAGCACCAGCGCCGCGATGCCATAGGCCGGCCAGATGAACCCGGCGTAGCCGCCCATGGCGAAGAATTCTGCGAATGTTTGATTCATTTGATCACCCGCGCGCCGTTGCCGGCGACCCATCGAGCTGCGCGATCTGCAGCACCCGAACCCTTGCGTGCAGCAGCGACGCATGCATGCGGATGAGCAGCACCGAAACAAAGAACAGCAGATAGGCCATGGCCATGATTCCCAGCGGCCAGAGCATCGCGGGGTCGAGCGTCGGGCCGCCGGTGCGGAAGATGCTGGCGGGCTGGTGCAGCGTGTTCCACCAATCCACCGAGAACTTCACGATGGGCACATTGATGAATCCGGCAATGGCAATGATCGCCGCGGCGCGGCGACCCCGCTGCGGATCGTCGAAGGCCTGCGCCAGCGCCATATGGCCGAGATAGAAGAAGAACAGGATCAGCACGGAGGTCAGCCGCGCATCCCACACCCACCAGGTGCCCCACATGGGCTTGCCCCAAAGTGATCCGGTGGCCAGTGCGATGAAGGTGAAGCAGGCGCCGATCGGCGAGGCCGCCATAGCGGCGATATCGGCCAGGGGATGGCGCCAGATCAGGGCCACCGCACTGGCCGCAGCGATGAAGGTATAGACCGACAGCGCCAGCCAAGCGGCCGGCACATGGACATACATAATCCGCACTGTGTCGCCCTGCTGGTAATCCACGGGAGATACCACCAGACCCCAGTAAAGACCCGCGGCAAACAGCAGCAGGCAGAGGCCGGCCGTCCAGGGAAAGACGGCGCTGGCGATCCGCATGAAGCGGCCGGGATTGGCAAAACGATGCATCAAGCTGCGGCTATCCCATTCAGGATTGGAAATCGTGGTTCGCATACGCCATCAGGTCCGACCGCGCCACCCCACGCAATGACGCAGGTCAAGCGGCTGATCCCAAACATGAATTTCCGCCGTTTCCCGCCATAAACCAGCAACAGTCCAGAAGGTGGGTCTATTCCCCGTTCAGGCAAGGGCCTGGCGCAAGGCAGCCGCCGTGCCCCAGGGACACAGGGCCAGCGCCACCAGCAGGCAAGCCGCGAGGATCGCCAGATGGGGCAGGGCCGGCAGGCCGTGGATGGCCGCATCCACCGCCGCCACGCCGAAGATCAGGATCGGGACGTAGAGCGGCATCACCAGCAGGGCCAAAAGGCCGCTGGCCCGCCGGGCACCCAGGATCAAGGCGGCGCCAAGCCCGCCGACCAGATTGAGCGTTGGCGTGCCCAGGGCCAGGGCCGCCACCAGCATGACGAACCCACGATCGTCCATCGCCAGGGTCACCGCCAGCGGGATGGCAGCCAGGGTCAGCGGCAAACCCGTGCAGAGCCAGTTAGCCAGCACCTTCGACAGCGCCACCAGCGGCAGCGGCAGCGGCAGGAGCGCCAGCTGATCCAGGCTGCCATCCTCGAAATCCTGGGCGAACAGCCGGTCCAGCGCCAGTAGGGTTGCCAGCAGCGCTGTCACCCACAGCACGCCGGGGCCGATGCGGGCGAGCGTGGCCGGTTCCGGCCCAACGGCGAAGGGGAACATCAGGACGGCAAGCAGATAAAACACGAGTATGAGAACCGCGTCACTGCCCTGGCGGAGGGAGAGCAAGAGATCACGCCGGACCATGGCCAGGAACAGCTTCATGCCGCCAGATCCCCGGCCGATGGCCGGTATTCCATGAGGTCGAGAATCCGGGCGCTGCCGGCCACCTCACCATGGCTGGAGAGGACCACGCGCCCACCGCCGCCGAGGTGATCGCGGAGGACGCGGTCGAGCCGGGTCATGCCATCGGCATCCAGCGCCGTTGCGGGCTCGTCCAACAGCCACAAAGGCGCGGGAATCACCACCAGCCGCGCCAGCGCCAGCCGCCGCCGCTGCCCGGCAGACAAGAGGCGCACCGGCAGGTCGGCCAGGCGGGCAATGCCGAGTTGCTCCAGCGCCTGATCGATCCGTTCAGGCGTGCCGTTCCGTAAGGACTGCCAAAGCTGGAGATTCTGTCGCACTGTCAGCACGGGCTTCAACGCATCCTGGTGGCCCAAATAGTGGCATCGGTTGTTGTGCGCCATGCGGTCGGCCTGAATCGCCCCATCACCCCAGCGGATTTCGCCGCTGAGTACCGGCGTCAGCCCGGCCATCACCCGCAACAGCGTGGATTTGCCGCTGCCATTGGCGCCGCGTAGCACCAGTATCTCGCCCGCAAAGAGGGAGAAACCGAGGCGGGCGAAAACCACCCGGCCGCCCCGCTCGCAGGCAAGGCGGTCGCCACGAAAGA
>JBJXDY010000094.1:0-33657 GCA_046154965.1 Dongiaceae bacterium
CATCATTGGCCACGAGGCGCACGGTCGCGCCCGGCGGCAGCGCCTTCGCCGCCGCATCCATGGCGATCTCGTTGGAATAGACCCAAGGATGGCCGAACAGCATGCGCCGCTGTTCGCCGGGCTTGAGCGTGATGGTGGGGTGCGCTGCCGCCGCTGCGTTCTTGTTCGCGTCATTCATGGCGCGGCGACCCTATAGCAGCTAGTCCCCGGCGGCCACCCCTTCGCGCCTGTTGTCGGCGCCGCCCAGCAGGCCCGACGGCGTCACCGCGATCACATGCAAGCCGCTGTTCATGACCGACGGCTTGACCGAATGGCCGAGAACCTCCAGCGCCGTCATCTGCGCCGCCAGCACCGTGCCGGCTTCGATCTGCGTCTCCTTGCCGGTATTGGCCATGTTCGGCAGATCGATCGCCGCCTGGGGATCGAGCCCCCAGTCGAGCAGGCCGATCAGCGTTTTGGCCACATAGGCGATGATGCGGCTGCCGCCGGGCGACCCCAGCACATAGAGCAGGCGGCCGTCGCGATCGAGCACCATGGTCGGCGCCATGGAACTGCGCGGCCGCTTGCCCGGCCGCACCGCATTTGCCACCGGGCGGCCGTCACGGGTCGGCTCGAAGCTGAAATCGGTGAGCTGGTTGTTGAGGATGAATCCGCCAGCCATCACCCGGGCGCCGAAGCTGTCCTCGACCGATGAGGTGAAACTCACCGCATTGCCGTCGCGGTCGACGACGCTGAGATGGGTGGTGGATTCCGATTCCATCTGAGGCAGCGGCGCCGCCATCCCGCTTTGCGTTGGCAGCTTGCCCGGCGTGACCTTCCAGATCGTGTTGCCGAAGGGAATCTGCTGGGACCGCCGCTTGAGATATTCGCCATCTAGCAGTTCCGCCGTGGGCACTCTCAGGAAATCGGGATCGCCGACATAGAAATTCCGGTCGGCATAGGCGAGGCGGCTGGCCTCGGTGAACAAATGCACCGCCGCTGGGGTGTTCGGGCGGATGCGCTGAAAATCGAAACGCTCCAGCAATTTCAGGATCTGCAGCACGGCGATGCCGCCGGAGCTGGGCGGCGGCGCGCTGCAGATGCGCCATTGCCGGTAATCGGCGCAGAGGGGGTCGCGCTGGCGCGCCTGATAGCGCGCCAGATCGGCGCGGCTGAGGCGGCCGGAATTGCCCGGCGCCGTGGCCACCGCATCCACGATCCGCCCGGCGATCCGGCCGCTGTAGAAGGCATCGGCACCGCCGGCCGCGATCAGCCGCAGACTCGCCGCCAGCGCCGGATTCTTCAGAATGGATCCAGCTTGTAACGGCTGACCCTTGGCGTCGTAAAAATAGGCCGCGGCCGCACCGGACTGCTTGAGATACACATCGTCGGCGATCGACTCCGCCAATCGCGGCGACACCGGGAAGCCTCGGTCGGCCAACCGGATGGCGTCATCGAACAGCCGCGCCCAGGGCAGCTTGCCATGGTCGCGATGCACCTGCTCCAGGAGGCGCAGCACGCCCGGCGTGCCGACAGACAAGCCCCCCACCGCCGCGTCATAGAACGGCTTGGGCGTGCCATCGGGTTGCAAAAACATGTTCGCCGTCGCCCGTGCCGGCGCCGTCTCCCGCCCGTCATAGAAGTCCAGATCCCGGCTCTTGCCGTCGTAGTACAGCAGAAAGCCGCCGCCGCCGATGCCCGAGGATTGCGGTTCCACCAGCGTCAGCACCATCTGCGCGGCGATCGCCGCATCCACCGCATTGCCGCCGGACCGGAGTATGCGCAGCGCCGTCTCCGCCGCCAGCGGATGGGCGGCCGCCACCATCTCGGATTTCGCCGCGGCCGGCTTGCTGGCTGCGGCCGCGGGCTGCGGCATTGCGCCGAGGACGGCGAACAGGAATCCGATCAACTGGCCGGCGCGCCGCCAGGGCCGCGCCGCGCCGCCACGCGGCACCCGGATTTCAGCGTTCATTCCCCACCCTCTCGCCCAGTTTGCCCGGGCGTACGTATTTATGTCCCGCAGCCTAGTTCCTGGCGGCGATGGAAGCCACTCCAAGGACGGCCACCAAGCCAAGTCCCTGATTTACATCAGCGCCGTGCCGGTCCCTCTGTGGCTATCGTTTTCCGGTAACAGCCAAGCTCAAGGGAACCCCCATGCTCGCCGCCGCCATCGCCGCCGCTATCCTGATCGCCATCATGATCCTGCTGCATTACGAAGTGCTCCGCTACATCTCGCTGCTGCTGCCGGAACTCTTCGGCCTGCACCCCCGTGCCCGAGTCGTGCTGGTGGTGTTCGGCTGCTTTGCCGCCCACACGGTGGAGGTCTGGATATTCGGACTGGCCTATTATCTCTTCGTCAATGTGCTGCAGCTGGGCGCGTTCGGCGGCGTCCATAGCGGCACCTTGTTCGACTATGTGTACTTCTCCGCCGTGACCTACACCACGCTCGGGCTCGGCGACGTATTCCCGATCGCCAATGTCAGGCTGATCGCCGGCGTTGAAGCCCTGACCGGCTTGATGATGATCGGCTGGTCTGCCTCCTTCACTTATCTGGCGATGGAGAAGTTCTGGCCCCTCCATGCCGAGCGCCGGCACCGCCGGCGCCGGCCGCCGGTGTAAAAAATCCTTTCCGACCAACCTCTTGCAGTCTCTTGGCAGCGCAACATATTGATTGTGCAGCGCACAATGGAGCGCTAGGATTTGACCTTCCTTGGGTCTCGCTTGCGGAGGAGGACGCCGTGAGCACTGAACGACGCAGCCGCCGGATCACCGTTCCCGAACTTCGCGCCCGCAAGGGCGGCGAACCCATCGTCTGCCTGACCGCCTATACGACGCCGATGGCGCAGCAGCTGGATCACCATTGCGATCTGCTGCTGGTGGGCGATTCCCTGGGCATGGTGGTCTATGGCTTCGAGACCACGCTGCCGGTCACGCTCGATCTGATGATCGCCCATGGCGGCGCCGTGCGCCGCGGCAGCGAGCGGGCGCTGATCGTCGTCGACCTGCCCTTCGGCAGCTATCAAGAATCGCCGGAGGCCGCCTTCCGCGCCGCCGCGCGGGTGATGCAGGAAACCGGCTGCTCCGCCGTGAAGCTCGAAGGCGGCCGCGAGATGGCCGACACCATCGCTTATCTCACCGCCCGCGGCATTCCCGTCATGGGCCATATCGGGCTGATGCCCCAGTCGGTGCATAGCGTCGGGGGCTACCGCGCCCGCGGCAAGGACGAGGCCCAGGCGGCCGACATCATGGCCGATGCGCAAGCGGTCGCCGAGGCCGGCGCCTTCTCCATCGTCGTCGAAGGCGTCGTCGAGCCGCTGGCCCGCGAGATCACCGAGCGCGTCGCCGTGCCCACCATCGGCATCGGCGCCTCGCCAGCCTGCGACGGCCAGATTCTCGTCGTCGACGATCTCATCGGCATGTTCAACGACTTCACGCCGAAATTCGTGAAACGCTATGCCGAGATCGGCGAGGAGATCGGCAAGGCCGTCGCGCAATACGCCGCCGACGTCCGCGCCCGCCGCTTCCCCGGCCCGGAGCATTGCTTCAGCGCCGGCCAGCGCCCCCAACCGACCGCCCCCATCCCCCCGCGCACATCACGGCCGCATTAGGGCAAACAACGCTCACCACAAAGTCACAAAGATCACAAAGACGGCTGCAAGCTGAAGGGTCGCGGCTCCTTGGCTTCGTGCCCTCTGTGACTTTGTGGTGAATCTTTCCTAAGCTTCCACCCATGACCGCCGTCATCAGAACAATCGCCGACCTGCGCGCCATCGTCGCCGCCTGGCGCAACAACAACGAAACCATCGGCCTCGTCCCCACCATGGGCGCGCTCCATGACGGGCATCTGTCGCTGGCGGCCCACAGCCGCGCCGGCAACAAGCGCACCATCGCCACGCTGTTCGTGAACCCGACGCAGTTCGGGCCGAAGGAGGATCTGGCCGCCTATCCCCGCGACGAAGCCGCCGATCTGGCGAAGCTGCAAGCGGCCAACGTCGACGCGCTCTACGCGCCATCGGTGGCCGAGATGTATCCGCAAGGGTTCGCCACCACGATCACCGTCGCCGGCCTTACCGATCATCTCTGCGGCCCCCACCGGCCCGGGCATTTCGCCGGCGTCGCCACCGTCGTCGGCAAGCTGCTGCTGCAATCGACTCCCGACCGAGCCTACTTTGGCGAGAAAGATTTCCAGCAGCTCCAGGTCATCCGCCGCATGGCCGCCGATCTCGACATCCCCGTGCAGATCGTCGGCGTGCCCACGGTGCGGGAACCCGACCGCCTGGCCCTGTCATCCCGCAACCGCTATCTCAGCGCCGAGGAACGCGCCCACGCCGCCGCTCTGCCGCGCATGCTCTCTGATATCGCCGGGCGGCTGAGCAAGGAGCCCGGCACCGTCATCAGAGAGATCGCCTGGGGCTTCCGCCAGCTCGAAGATGCCGGCTTCCGGAAAATAGACTACATCGAGGTCTGCGATGAAGCGACCTTGCGGCCGGCCCGCCATATCACCGCCCCCTCCCGCGTCTTCGCCGCGGCGTGGCTGGGACGGACCAGGCTGATCGACAATTGGGTGATCTAGGCGAATCTGGCGCGGCCGACACCGTACATACGGCCGCAATGCCTTTGTTCCGCCCGGATGGACAGGCACGCTGGGGCAACTGCTGCAGCGGCCCGACAACTGGATCAAGATTCGCATCAGCGATGGCGTGCCGCTGGCGGACATGAAGACAGTATCGGCTGATGACATAAGATCGCCCTAGCGGCGCCAAGGAACAACAGATGCCCACTCACCCCTTCACACCCCTTGTCGACAAGCTCCCCTCCACCGTCCCCTTCGTCGGGCCGGAAGCGCAGGAGCGCGCTCGCGGCCGGCTGTTCCGGGCGCGCATCGGCGCCAATGAGAGCGGGTTCGGGCCTTCGCCCAAGGCGGTCGCGGCCATGGAGAAGGCGGCGGCCGAGGCGTGGAAGTATTGCGATCCCGAAAACCACGATCTGAAGCAGGCGCTCGCCGCCCACTACAAGATCGCGCCTGACAATATCGTCGTCGGCGAGGGCATCGACGGGCTGTTCGGTTACGTGATCAGGCTGTTCGTCGAACCCGGCGTTACGGTTGCGACTTCGCTCGGCGCCTATCCGACGTTCAATTTCCATGTGAACGGTTTCGGCGGACGGCTCGTCACCACGCCCTATGTGAACGACCGCGAAGATCCGAACTCGCTGCTGGATCTGGCGAGGCGCGAGAAAGCCCGCCTGCTCTACTTCGCCAACCCCGACAATCCCATGGGGAGCTGGTGGAGTGCGGCGGATGTGCAGCGCCTGATCGACCGGGTGCCCGAAGGTGCGGTGCTCTGCCTCGACGAAGCCTATGGCGAGTTCGCGCAGGAAGGCACGATGCCGCCCCTGGATGTGACGAACCCGCGTGTGCTGCGCTTCCGCACGTTTTCAAAAGCCCACGGCATGGCGGGGCTGCGCATCGGTTATGCCGTCGGCGAGGCGTCGCTGATCAAGGCCTTCGACAAGATCCGCAACCATTTCGGCGTCAATCGCATCGCCCAGGCCGGCGCGCTGGCGGCGCTGGCGGATGGCGCGCATCTGGCGAGTGTCGTCAAGAGCGTCGCCGGCGCCCGCGACCGCATCGCCGCCATCGCCCGCGATAACGGTTTGACGCCGCAGCCGTCGGCCGCCAACTTCGTCGCCATCGATTGCGGCCGCGACGGCAATTACGCCCGCGCCGTGCTGAAGGAGCTGATTGCCCGCGACATCTTCGTCCGCATGCCCGGCGTGGCGCCGCTGGACCGCTGCATCCGCGTCAGCGCCGGCACCGCCGCCGACCTCGCCGGCTTCGCCGAAGCCCTGCCCCAGGCGCTGAAAGCGGTGGCGGGTTGAAAAGAAAGCGCCTGAGGCGGCTCCTCTCATTGTCGCTGGACATCAACGCCTTTACCCTGACCCCACATTCCAATTTCGTTCTGTTGCTGATAACGGGCTTCTCGAATGCACAGAGCCGATTCCGCTTCTAAGCCCCAACGGCGCCTCGCGGCGATCTTCAGCGCCGATGTGGAAGGCTACGCGCGCCTGATGAATGCCGACGAAGGCGGCACCTTGAACCTGCTGAGCGCGCACCGGGATATCACGGACCGGCTCATCGCCGGCCAGGGCGGCCGGATCGCCAACACCGCCGGCGACAGCATCCTCGCCGAGTTTCCCAGCGCCGTGGACGCCCTGCAATGCGCCCTCGATATCCTCGAAAGGGTAGGGGCGGTTAACAGGGAAATTCCGGAAGCGCACCGGGTCATCTTCCGGATCGGCCTGCATGTGGGCGAAGTCATGGTGCGGGACGGGGACCTGTTCGGCGATGGCGTCAACATCGCGGCCCGCCTGCAGGGCTTGGCGCGGCCCGGCACCGTGTGCCTGTCGGATGCCGCCCATCAGTTCGTGCATCGGGCGCTGCCGCTGAGTTTCGAGGATCTGGGGCCGCAGAAGATCAAGAACATCGACTCGGCCATTCGCGCCTATCTGGCCTGGCCCGCCGACGCACCGCCCTCGCCGGTGTTGCCGCCAGTGCATCGGCGCGCGATCGCCCATCTCGCGCGGCGCTTCAATGATCTCTGCAGCAGTGCGGCAAGCATAGTTACCGGCCGGGAAGGTTTGGCGCCTGTAGAGTATGCCACCCTGGCCTCCGTGCACGATGCTCCTGGCAACGATTCCCGGCGTCTGGCCGAGCGGATCGGCGTGCCGACCGCCAAGGCACTACGCTATCTCAAGCACCTTGAGGATCGAGGCCTGATTTTCCGTAAGACAGTCAAGGGCGCAAAGGGGCCGGGCACGTACGAGATAACTTCGCAAGGCACGAAGCTGCTTCTGTCCGTAAGGCCGGAAATCTTCGAGGCGATGGAGCGCGTTACCGCATCCCTGTCGAACGACGAACGGGAAACGCTGCGAGAGCTGCTGGTGCGAGTCATCAAGGCGAACGAAGCGAAGGACAAGCCCTGACGCCGGCCTCTTGATTGATAGGATCGAGTTCTTATATCGGGAGCGCTAGGGCCGCTCGATGTTGGACATCGTGTATCGGAATGCCGCACGCTGCCTCGACCGGGCGGCGCCGATGGCGGGAATTCACTTGCATAGCATCGTTCCGCGAAAATCAATTTCGCTGAAAAGGCGAAAATCCGGATTTTATTCAGCCGGATCATGGCGCTAAGCCGCGCGGAAATGCTGCAAAATGCACTTGGGAGGACGGCTCAGCCCTTGCGCGGGTCGCTGGTACGTTTCTCGATCCTGAAACGCGAGAGGGCATCGTCGACCGTGGCCCAGGCGCGGCGCTGCCACTCGCCCTTAGCGTCCTCATAGGTCTTGAAAGGGCCGTACCATTGCTCGGTGCCCCCGGCGGGCTCGGTGAAATGCGTGTCCTTGTAGGAACCGCCGACCACCCAGTACCAGGCCACCGCCTGTTCATCCTCTTCCTCGATGCGAAAGCGGGCATGGGCATCGTCCACCGTGGCCCAGGCGCGCCGCTGCCACTCCGCCTTGGCCTGGTCGTGGGTGGCGAAGGGGCCGGTCCGATCTTCCGCGCCGCCGCCCTGCATCTTTGTAAAGGAGGTGTCGGTGTAGATGCCGCCGACGACCCAATAGCGCGCCATCGATCTTCCCCCTAATGCCGCCGATCAATTAGTGGTCTGATCGCAACGTTTGGTTCCCAAACGTTGCGTGAATCAACCCACCAGATCAAATAGCTGGTGGTTCGATTCAGCCAACGGATGGGAACCATCCGTTGGCATCGAACCACTAGGAACATTAACGCCTGGGGAGTCCGATGCAAGGCGCAGCTTGACGGCGGGCTTGCGATCCTATCAATAGGCCGCCCGGACAGGGAGGATGGCGTGAGCGCGCGTAACGGAAAAGCGGGAAACGGCAATGGCCGCAGTCAAGCCACGCCCGCGGACTTCAAGGTCATCTACGACGGTTTCCAGGCGCCGGTCTCCCGCTTCGATTGCGGCCGGAAATGCGCGCCGCTGAATGGCGGAGAGCCGGTCTGCTGCTCCACGCAGAACGCCGTGCCCCTGGTGATGAAGGCCGAGTTCGAGCTGCTGAAGAGCCGCACCGACCTCTGGCACAGGTTCAAGCCCTACGACGCCGCCACCCGCAAGATCGTGCGCGAGCTGCATCACAACTGCGCCGCCATCGAATGCAAGGGCGTGGCCCATTGCGAGCGCGACAACCGCAGCATGGCCTGCCGCGCCTTCCCCTTCTATCCCTACATCACCCGCGAGGGAGAATTCGCCGGCCTGGCCTATTACTGGTCGTTCGAAGAAACCTGTTGGGTAATCTCGAATCTGTCGGTGGTCGACAAGGCCTTCGTCGACGAGTTCGTGCGGGTGCATGAACATCTGATGACGGTGGATACAGACGAGAAGGAGAATTTCACCGCCTTCTCCGCCAACATGCGCCGCGTTTTCTCGCGCCGCCGCCGCGCGATTCCGGTGATTGGCCGCGACGGCGGTTTCTACAAGGTAATGCCGAAGAGCGGCCGGCTGGTGGCCACCGATCCGCGCAAGTTCCCCAAGCACGGCCCCTACAAGAGCGAGCAATCCTACCGGCAGGCGGTGCGCGAGGCCGAGCACGGCACCGTCGAATTCACGGCGGAGCTCAGCTTCTAGACCTGTCGGCGACGAAAGGCCGCTTGTAGAGGAAAGTCCCCAGCAGCACCCAGCGGCGGGCATCGCTTTCTGTAGCGCCCCGCTTGGCCACCAGCGGCGTGGTGTAATGCCAGAACGGCAGGCGATAAGCGGTGATGCCGCCGGCGGTCGCCACATCCACCACCTCGCTGAAATGCCCCTGCCTTGCATAGACCAGCCATTGCTGCGCCACGCCGCGGCCGGCCAGCGTGACATGCACATCCAGATAGCCGCGGCTGGCGGCGGCCTCCTCGGGATGGTGATCGTTGTGGGGCCCGGCATAGTCGCCCGGCCCATAGCAAAGCGCCTGGATGCCCCAGCGCGGCCGGAGATCCCGCCCCACCAACGCGCTTGCGAAGGCACCGAAACTCTCCGACCGCAGCATGGCGACCAGACCCGCCGCCTCCGCCGCCTGATAGGCCCGGCTATGCCGCCGGTCGAGATAGGCCGTCTTTACCCGCGCGGTCTTCGGCAGCATCTCGCCGTAGTTCTTCGTCATCTCCCACATCGCTTCCGGCGGAATCGGCTGATCGATGGAGCTCAGTCCGTCGTAAAGGTTACGGTTCAGCAGCGCGGCGGCAGCGCGGGCGTTTGCCGGCTTGATCAAATTGCCAGCGCCGATGAAGCGCCGCCGCGGATCGGCCAGCGCACCACAAAGCGGCGAACGGCGCGCCAGGACACGCCGGCCCTCGCGGTTCAGCAGATCTTCGAATTCCGATGGAAACTTCTTCATGCCGCCCTCAAGCGGTTGGTTCATTCATGCCGCTTGGCGATGTCATACCATTCGCGCTGGTCGCGGATGAAGACCTTGCCGGCCTTTTCGAGGGAACGGACCACCTCCTGGAAGACGCGCTTTGCCTGCTCCGCCTCGCCCTGCTGCTGCAGGAACAGCCCATAGCGCACCCTCGCCTCGGCACCGGCAAAGTAATTGCTGACCGCCGCATACTCGTTCCGGGCTTCGTCGTTGCGGCCCTGCGCCTCCAGGCTGCGGGCATAGAGCAGATGGCCGTCGGCGCTCTCGAACTTCGGATTCTTCGACTTCAGATGATCCAGCGTGGCCGTCGTCTTCTGGAATTGGCCGCAGCCGAACTGCGCCTGGGCCAAAGTCATCAGGATCATGGGGTCGTCGCTATAGAGCCCGGTGGCCGCCGATTGCAGCAGCGGCAGCGCCTTCTGCGGCTCGTTGCGGCGCATATACTCTTCCGCCACTGCATGCTTGTTCTGCGCCGTCTCCACCGTATCCAGCTCATCCATCAACGCCCGCAGACGCCGGTCGGGATCGATGATGTCACGCGCCTTCTCGCCCGCGGCCACGGCCTTCCGGCTGCGCATCAGATCCGGCCCCATCTCGGCGATCGTGTAGACCAGGCAGCCGAGCGCCGAGCCGATGATCAGCAGCCAGAGCCAGTTGCGGTTGCGCCCGGTCTTCACCGCATGCAGGCAGCAGGCCACCTGCCAGGCCAAGATCAGGCCTCCCAGCATGTAGGGCATTGTCGCAAATCCCCCAAGTCGAAAACCGCACAATGGCCGCTGGCCAGGCCAGCCGAAACATAGCCAGCATCCGCCACCACCGCCAAAGAATCGTTAAGCCGTGACAGCGGTCACGAAGCCGTCCGGCGGCGAACGCCGCCGGTTGCTAACTCTATGAAATATCCTGATTTAAGACCTCTAGACGGCGCGCTGATCCGTGCGCCCGACACTCCCGCCGGCCGGGTTCGGACTTAGATTTTCGCCCATCAGCCGGCCGCAAAGCGCCGGCCAAGGATTCAACAGGAGGTTGAGGCCATGTCCCTTAACGTCTGGATCTCTTGCGCCGCGTTTGCCCTGGCTGCCGGCCTGACCGCCGCGCCGGCGATCGCCAGGGATTTCGTCGATTTTCCCAACAAGCCGGGCGCCGGGCAGTTCGTCTCCAACTGCCGCGACCAGGGCGACAATTTCAGCATCGTCAGCGCCAGCTCCGACGGCGGCAAGGCGATCAACTGCAGCAAGACCAACGGCGCCAACGTGACCGGCGCCTTCGACGACAGCGGCACGGTCTGCGTCGGCAGCAACCGCGGTCGCCCGCAGTAGCTCTCAGATATCCACCGCTGGCCCGACGGGGCCGGCGGCTCTGCCGGATCGCAAGATCCGGGCCACGCGCAGCATTCCGCACTTCCAAATCACGATTGCAAATCGCGCGGGGTGGAACCGATGCATCCGGTTCCACCCCGTCCTCATTTCCGGCGGTCCTGTCGCCTTGACGCGGCGGCGGAGATGCGGCCTGTCTAGGCCGATCCTTCGAATCGGCCCCGGTAGCCCGCATGCCCTATTCCTCCCTGCGCGATTTCATCGACCGTCTGGAACGGGAGAGGCGCCTCGTGCGCGTGAGTGCGCCAGTGTCGCCCTATCTGGAGATGACGGAGATCCAAACGCGCCTGCTGGCCGAAGGCGGGCCGGCGGTGTTGTTCGAGAATGTCGTCGCGCAAGACCGCCGCCGCTACGACATGCCGATGCTGGTGAATCTCTTCGGCACGGTGGAGCGCGTCGCCTGGGGCATGGACCGCGAGCCCGGCCAGCTCCGCGAGCTGGGCGAAACCCTCGCCTTCCTAAAGCAGCCGGAGCCGCCGGGCGGCTGGCGCGAGGCGCTGGACATGCTGCCGATGGTCAGGACCGTCATGGCCATGAAGCCCAAGACCGTGAGCAGCGCGCCCTGCCAGGAAGTGGTGCTGCAGGGCGGCGACATCGATCTCGGCCGGCTGCCGATCCAGACCTGCTGGCCGGGCGAGCCGGCGCCGCTGATCACCTGGCCGCTGATCGTCACCAAGGGGCCAGGCAAGCGGAAAGAGGACGATTTCAACCTCGGCATCTACCGCATGCAGGTGACCGGCAAGAACCAGACCCTCATGCGCTGGCTGAAGCATCGCGGCGGCGCCCAGCACCATGCGCGCTGGAAGCAGGAGCGGCCCGAGCCCTTCCCCGCCGCCGCGGTCATCGGCGCCGATCCCGGCGTGATTCTCGCCGCGGTGACACCGGTTCCGGACACGTTGTCGGAGTATCAGTTCGCCGGCCTGCTGCGCGGCCGGAAAGTCGAACTGGTGGATTGCAAGACCGTGCCGCTGAAAGTGCCGGCGGAGGCGGAGATCGTGCTGGAAGGCCATGTGTCGCTGGAGGATTACCGCGACGAGGGCCCCTATGGCGACCACACCGGCTACTACAATTCGGTCGAGCAGTTCCCGGTCTTCACCATCAGCGCCATCACCATGCGGCGCCAGCCGATCTATCTCTCCACCTTCACCGGCCGGCCGCCGGACGAGCCGAGCATCCTGGGCGAGGCGCTGAACGACGTGTTCGTCCCCCTGCTGACCCAGCAATTCCCGGAGATCGTCGATTTCTGGCTGCCGCCCGAAGGCTGCTCCTACCGCATCGCGGTGGTCAGCATGAGGAAGGCCTATGCGGGTCATGCCAAGCGCGTGATGTTCGGCGTCTGGTCGTTCCTGCGGCAGTTCATGTACACGAAATGGGTGATCGTGGTTGACGACGACATCGATGCCCGCAATTGGAAGGACGTGATGTGGGCGATCTCAACGCGCATGGATCCCGCGCGGGACATCACCATCGTCGAGAACACGCCGATCGACTATCTGGACTTCGCCTCGCCCGAGAGCGGCCTCGGCTCCAAGATCGGCCTCGACGCCACCAACAAGCTGCCGCCGGAAACCAAGCGGGAGTGGGGCAGGAAGATCCGGATGAGTGACGAGATCGTAGAACTTGTCACGCGGAAGTGGCAGGACTACGGACTGCCGGGAAGCGGCACTCGGATTTGGAAGTAACAATGCAAGTGCCGCGGCGAGCTCGGTCTTAGGGCGTTCGCCGACTACGGCCGCTTGACGGTCACGGTTTGCAGCACGGCGGAATCGTTGCCGGTCTCGACGGACATGGCCGTGCCCACCGGCAGTGTCCAGAACTCTTCTTCCTGCCGTTCCGTGCGTTGGCCTTTGATGTTCGTGACAACCGGCCCGGCGACGAGCTGCACGACGGCGAATCCCCGGACTGGAAACCGCCTGATGGAGAGACCGCCATCGACAATCCAATCCTGGATCGTCACCATCAGGTCCCGCGAGGTTCCGTCCGCGTTCTTGATGGTCACGATGCCGTCGAATCGGGTCACGGGTTCGCGCCGAAGCTCTGTTGTTGAGAGCTCTTGCGTTAGTACCGGCAGCGACACCATCGCCGGCGTCGCAAGCCCTAGAAGAATTGCGATGTGCTTCACGTTCGACTCCCTAGGGCTCCAGCATGTACAATGTGCCATTGCTCGTCGCGACATAGAGGCGGCCCCGCGCCATGGCGGGCTCCGTCAGAATCGGCCCGTCGAGCGATACATTGGCCAGCACCGCCGGCTCGGGCACCAGCGTGAATCCACTCGCCAGACAAATGCCCGTCGGGACGTCTGGATGGCTGCAGCGGAATCCGGCCGGGGGAAAACGGCTGGGGTCGGCAATCGCGATGAGGTGCCCTTCGTTCGTGCCGACATACACAATGCCGTGGCTGACGGTCGGTGGTCCGAGCGCATAGGTTCCCGCGGCATTCGGCACATCGAGAATCCATCGGACGCGGAAAGCCGACGCTGCGCAAGCGTTCAGGGCATGAAGTCGGTCATAGCCGGACGAGACGTTTGTCGTGACATTGAGACCGGGGGTCATTGTGATGAAAACATCGCCCCAAGCCGCGCCGGGCCGCAGATAGCGTGTATCGCCATGGACAGTTCCATCGGCAGCGGTGAATGGAAATCCCGTCGGCGGGAATTGCCATCGCACGCTCGGCGGCGCCGGTGCTTCGCCGCCGGTGTCGACCGCATAGGTCCAGCCGTCCTTCATGGTGGACGCGACCAGCGGGCCACAGGTGGTGCGCATTACCGCAGCGCCGGCGGACCAGTCGGGATCTCCGTCCAGATCGTAGGGAACGGGTTGGTGTTTCCATACGATCCCGCCGGTGTCGCTGCGAAGGCGCAGGAGACTGAGGCCGTGATTGTTCGGTGGCTCCGCACCGCCGATATTGGTGTTACCGGTGGTCACATAGAGACCGGACCCGAATCCCGCGACCGATGTCCATACGCCGCCGCCGCGGGGCGGGCCTGATCCGAAGAAGGAGAAAGCCCCATCGATGGCGCCAGTCGCGAGATCGACCGCAACGACCTTGCCGCGCTGAATCGGATTGTCGCAGTGGTTGGCAATGCCGATATAGACCCGGTCGCCGAAGACCAGCGGAGACGAATAACCGATTTGCTCATGCAGCTCAGTCGGATCGCCGAACGTGATCCCCGTCAGCTGCGCGACCACCGGCGATTTCCAGATCTCTGCGCCGGTGTCCGCGTCGAGCGCAAATAGACGGCCCTCGCCGAAGCCTGTGCCGAAGGACTGGTCGGGCGCACCGAAAATGACCGCAGTGCGGCCGCCGATTTTGGCGATGGCGGCGCTCGAAGCGATGCCATGGCTCGACGGGTTGCAGGTGAATTGCGAGGTCAGCCCCGGTGACGCAGCCGGTGGATACTGCCAGAGCAGGGCTCCGGTCGCTGTGTCGAGGGCATAGAGGTACCCGTTGCCATTGCCGATATAGACGCGGCTCTTGTGGATGATTGGCGATGCGCGAAAGGCCGCCGGCGCGCCCGCCGGATGAAACGACCAGACGACATGGAGGCCGGTCACCTGCGCCGGGTCGGCAAGGGCTGTGAGGCGGGGTTGCTTCGCCGTGCGCATGGCGTCGTGACGAAATGCCGGCCAATCTCGCGCTGCGCAGGCCGTCAACCCCAGGATCACCAGTAAGGTCACGGCCGCAAGGGCTTTTTTCGGCGGGGTTTTCATTCGGCACATCATCGGTTGCTTTCGCTCCACACCTATGGAGCGCTGAACAAATAGACACGCAGGCTGACCGGCTCGTCGGATTCATTCGTTATCGTGAAGGACTGTCCCTCTGGTACACTCAGGGCAGTGCCGATCGCCGCTATCATCGCCTTGCCACCGATCGTGACAGCCGGTTGACCGGAGCGCGTGATCAGAACCGCTCCGCCCGGAAGAGAGATAGCGCCGCTCGCCCGGCGCGGGCCGATCAGCATGTCCCAGATTTCGACGTGCAAACCAGCGCCGCCTTCGGTCTCATAGCGGCTGCGCGTCAAAGCGCCCGGCGCATACTCCGCATAGGGCTGTTCCGGTTGATAGCTGGAGTAGCTGACCTGATCGGGATCGGGCGTCGGCAGCGGCGGTACGGTCTCGTCGTCACCAGTCATATCCGAGACAACGTCGCAGCCCACAACCGCCAGCACCGCCGTCAACAAGGCAGCGCCAACTTGCCGATGGAAGATGGTCCTGATCGAACCCATTGGCGAACCTAACCGTCCGCAAAGCAAGGAAATCTTTGCTGTGCCGCCTTTCAGCGGCGTTCGATTCTCCCTACTTCTTCAACTGGCCCGCGAGGATGTAATCACGAAGCTACTAGGCTCGCCGTGGCAACGACGTGATAAATCATCATCGCTACTGTTCACACTGCTGGTTTTCGGGAAGGCGCCGGCGGCTACGCCGCCTCCGACACCGCACCTACCCGCACCGGTTCCCGCTTCAGGTTCGTGTCCGCATAGAACGCCGCCTCGTGCCGGCCGCGCTTGATGTCCTCGACGAAGGTCAGCAGGTGAACGGCGACGATGCCGATATGCACCACGTCCTCGATGCGGCCCTGGCGCAGCAGCGGGCCGCAGAGCTTCCAGAACTCGTTGCGCCATTCAGACGCTACGCCCGCATGCCAGAGCGTGCGGCCGACGATCTGCAGGCCTTGACTGATCAGGGCCCAGCTCGGCTTCGGCCGTTTGTCGATGCGGTTGCGGAAAGTGGTCTTTGTCTGATGCTCGAACCGCTTGAGCAGCGCCTCCGGCGTATAGGCCCGGGTGATGGTGTCGTACCACATGGCCATGACATCGTCATAGGGCATCAGGAAATCCACATTCGACGCGCGGCGCGCCGCCACCGCCTCCGGCAGCAGCCGCCCGTCGCGCTTCAGCCGCTCGAACAAGGGCGTCTTCGGCAGGGCATAGAGCAGGTTGATGGTCAACAGCGGAATGTTCGACGCCTCGATGAATTTCAGGATGTTGCGGCCGGTCTGCGGCGTGTCGGTGTCCAGGCCCATGATGATGCCGGACACCACCTCCATGCCAAAGCTGTTCAGGATGTCTACGCCCTTAAGAATCGGCAGCCGCAGGTTCTGCTTCTTGTCCATTTGGGCGAGCGCCTCGGTCTCCGGCGTCTCGATGCCGACGAAGACGGTGTGGAAGTTGGCCTCGCGCATCATGCCCAATAGGTCGGGCATTTGCGCCATGTTCATGGTGGCCTCGCAGGCAAAGCGCAGGGGGTAGCCGTTTCGCTTCTGCCAGCCGATCAGATGGGGCAGCAGATCATGGGCCGCCTTCTTGTTGCCGACGAAATTGTCATCGACGAAATAGACCGCGCCCTTGGCGCCATTGGTCACGATCGCATCCAGCTCCCGGCAGATCTGCTCGGGCGTCTTCAGCCGGGGATTGCGGCCGTAGAGGGCGGGAATGTCGCAGAACTCGCAGCGGTAGGGACAACCGGAGGAGAACTGCACCGAGCCGAGGAAGTATTTGCTGACATCGACCTGGTCATAGGCCGGTTCCGGAAAGGCATCGAGGGCGACGCGCTCTTCCGTCCGGAAGATGATCTGGCTCGGCGGCCGTACCGGCCGGTCGTCGATATAGGCGAGGATGGCGTCGGTGGCGTCGCCCAGCTCGCCCAGATGCAGCAGGTCCACGTCAGGATAGTATTCCGGGCAAGCGGAAACCGAGGGGCCGCCCAGCGCCGTCAGCTTGCCGGCGCGATGGGCGCGCCTGACGATCCCGTCGATGAACGGCCGCTGCACATGCATGCCGCTGATGAACACCGCATCGGCCCAGGCGAAATCGGCGGCACTTGCCGGGCCCATATTCTCGTCGATGAAGCGCACCTCCCATTCCGCCGGCATATAGGCGGCGATCAGCAGCAGGCCCTGGGGCGGCATGAAGCCGCGCACGCCGGGCATCAGCTTATAGGCATGCTGGAAGGTGCCGAAGGACGGCGCGTATTCGGGAAAGACACAGAGGATATTGCGGCGATGGCGGGCGCGGTAGCGGCTACGGCCGCTTCCGGCGGCCACGGGAGGTTCCGGCATGACATTCATCGGCTAAGACCCGTCTGCAGTCCTATACATATCAGCAACATAGATGGGCGGCTGAATCCCCGCTACGGATAAAATGCCCGACCCGCGCCACGGTTCCAGCAAAATGACACAAGACTGTCTAAAGTTTCAGGCTTGGTACAGTTGGCGAAACGCCGATTGACGGGGCCGGACCCAATCCCTACCTTGGCTGCCTATGGATAGCTGCATCACGAACCGGGCCGCGCTGCGACTTTAGCGCCCGGCGTCCCAGGGGACGCCGGGAGTTGCGTCGTTTCGCCGAACCCCCATCGTGGTGTCCCAAATGCCCGCATGTCGTTGTCCATCTTCCGAACATTCAGTCATAACGGGTCGCGCGCCATTCGCGGCCCCGCTGTTCGCTTGTCTCGCCCTGCTGCGACTTAGGGGCGGCCGCCTGCTCTGACCGGCGGCCTCCTGGTTACGCCCCTTTTGACATCGACGCGCCCTCGAGCGGCGCCCCAGCAGGAGACAGACCATGACCACCATGCCGATCCAAAAATACCGCGCCTTTCCGCCGGTCGATTTGCCGGACCGACGCTGGCCGTCGCGGGTGATCGACAAGGCGCCGATCTGGTGCAGCGTCGATCTGCGCGACGGCAACCAGGCGCTGATCGAACCCATGGGCGCCGACCGCAAGCATCGCATGTTCCAGCTGCTGTTGAAGATGGGCTTCAAGGAGATCGAGGTGGGCTTCCCCTCGGCCTCCCAGACCGATTTCGATTTCGTGCGGGAGATCATCGAGCAGAAGCTGATCCCCGATGGCGTCACCATCCAGGTGCTGACACAGGCGCGGGAAGATCTGATCCGCCGCAGCTTCGACGCCATCCGCGGCGCAAAGCGCGCGATCATGCATGTCTACAACTCCACATCGACCCTGCAGCGGCGCGTAGTGTTCGGGCTCGACCGGCGGGGCATCACCGCCATCGCCGTCAATGGCACCAAGCTCATCAAGGAACTGGTGCCGACGGTGCCGGAGACCGAGGTTATCCTGCAATACTCGCCGGAGAGCTTCACCGGCACCGAGCTGGACTATGCCGTGGAGATCTGCGAGGCGGTGATGGAGGCCTGGGAGCCGACGCCTGAAAGCAAGATGATCTTCAATCTGCCGGCCACGGTGGAGATGGCGACCCCCAACATCTTCGCCGACCAGATCGAGTGGTTCGGCCGCAACACCAGGCATCGCGACTGCTTCATCCTCAGCATCCATCCCCATAACGACCGGGGCACCGGCGTCGCCGCCGCCGAGCTGGCGATGATGGCCGGCGCCGAGCGGGTCGAGGGCACGCTCTTGGGCAATGGCGAACGCACGGGCAACGTGGATGTGGTCAATCTGGCGCTGAACATGCTGACCCAGGGCGTCGATCCCGGCCTGGAAATCCACGATATCGGCGAGGTGATCCAGACCTACGAGCATTGCAATCAGTTGCCCGTGCATCCGCGGCACCCCTATGCCGGCGAGCTGGTGTTCACCGCCTTTTCCGGCTCCCATCAGGACGCCATCAAGAAAGGCCTGACGGCGCAGGCGCAGAGCAACAGCGGCCAGTGGGACGTGCCCTATCTGCCCATCGATCCCGGCGATCTCGGCCGCAGCTACGAGGCGGTCATCCGCATCAACAGCCAGTCGGGCAAGGGTGGCGTATCCTACATCCTCGAACAGGGGCATGGGCTGCGGCTGCCGCGGCGGCTGCAGATCGAATTCAGCCAGGTGATCCAGCGCCGCGCCGACGAGAGCGGCAAGGAGCTCCAGCCCGGCGATGTCTGGCACAGCTTCGAGGGGGAGTATCTGCCAGGCAACGGCCGCTTCGGCTTCGTCAGCCACCAGACCCTGCCCGACAGCGGCGCCAAGGGGTCGCGGGTCATGACGGCGGAGATCACCGATCATGGCAAGAAACGCGTGGTCGAGGGCAAGGGCAACGGCCCGATCGACGCTTTTGTCGACGCCTTGCGGGAGCTCAGCGGCAAGGACCTCAAGCTGATCGACTATAGCGAGCACGCCATCGGCGGCGGCGCCGACGCCAGCGCAGCCGCCTATGTGGAGATGCGCATCGACGGCGAAAAGCCGCTGTTCGGCGTCGGCATCGACGGCAACATCGTCAGCGCGTCGCTGCAGGCGGTGGTGAGCGCGGTCAACCGGGCGCTTCGGCAGCATCGGGCGTAGGAACACGGAGAATCGGAGAGGCGGCCGCCGGTCGCCCCTCCTTCCGCGTCGAGATTTGGCCAAGTGACGCCTCGCCCCACGAAGTGGGGAGAGGCAGCAACATCCTCGTTCAGCGGATGTTGCGGTGAGGGGCAGGCGCCGCTGTGGCCGGTAACAAGCGTGCCGCCGCCGCAAAGCTTCCCCGCTTGCGACTTCCCGCTTCATCGTCTGTACTAATCGCGCGCGGCTCGTGCGCCGTACCCTCACCCGCGCGACATTCGCTGGACGCGAAAGTCGCGCACTCTCTCTCGAAAGAGGGAGAGGGACCATCTCCGGTTGCTCATTTCTGAGTCGCAACATGCTCTGCTGCCGATCCAAGGGCGGGCGCCGGTCGCCCTTACACTGTATGGCGCGATGCCAGTTTCATAGTGTGGAGGTGCTCAGAGAATCGGCCTATCCTGTCGCCCTGATTCGAATCACAGCGCATCATGGCAGGGCCCGACACATCTTCTGACATCGCCGCTCCCCCGCGCCCCGAATTCCTCAAGCTCGGCGAGCTCTATGCCCAAGAGATCGGGCCGTGGCTGGAGAGCCAGGAGGGGCGGCGGCGGAAGGCGCGGCTGCTGCGCTGGCTAATCATCGGCGGCGGCTTTGCCGGACTGGCGCTGTTTGTATATCTCGTCGCCACCCGCGACTGGGGCGAGGGCTGGTTCGTCGCGGCGTTCTTCGCGGCATTTGCCATCATCATTGCCGGCAATGTCCCGCTGATGAACCTGGCCGCCGATGTGAAAAAGGAAGTCATGGGCAAGCTGGCCGCGCATTTCGGCTTCAGCTACGACCCGAAGCCGGCCGCTTCGGATCTGCCGAAGTTCGACGATCTGGGCCTTGTGCCCACTCACGGCAGCGCCAGCTTCGAGGACGGGCTCAGCGGCGAGATCAAGGGCGTGCCGTTTCGGATGACGGAGGCGCATCTGACGAAACGCACGGGCACCGGCAAGAACAAGAAAACCGTCACCGTGTTCCGCGGCCTGCTGCTGTCCTTCCCCTCCGGCCGGCCGGCAGATGAGCGTGCGGCGCTCTGCTCCTGGGACGCGGAGGCCGAGCTCGACCTTCCGGCGGCCGGTCTCGGCGGTCCGGCGTTCGACGTCGGCTTCGAGGTTCGCGCCGCCGACCGCGACGCCGCGCGGCGGCTGTTCGATGTGCGGTCGCGCCAGGCCGTGCAGAAACTCGCGGCGCGCGGAGATGCGAAGGACCTGCGCGTCGGCTTCACCGAAGGCGATCTGATCATCGCCATCGGCCGCGGCAGCGACAGTTTCGAGGTGACCAAGCTTGGGAGCCGCCTGGCCGATCCCGGCCGGGTTCAGGCCATGGTTGAGCAATTCGCGATTCTGTTCGATGTTGTGGACGAGTTCGGCCTGCAGCCGCCGGCCGCCAGGGAGGCCACCGCCGATGCCTGACACCGGGCATGCGCATGTCCGCGACCTGAAGCCCTACCGCGATGTCAACGCGGCGCTGAAGGCTATCGGCGAAATCTATGACACATCGCGGCAATGCGTGCGCGACCGCTTCGAGAAATTCCTCTCCGGCGCCCATGACGGCGAACCAGCCAATGACGGCTGCTACCCCTATCTCGGCGTCACCGTCGGCATCAACGATCTGCTGGCGGATGGGCGACCGTCCTATGGCAGCCTGCCCTATGCCGGCACCTATGGCACCACCCTGACCCGCCCCGATCTGTTCGCCGATTACTACCGGGAACAGATCGAGCTGCTGTTGAAGTACCACGCCGTGCCCGTGCAGATCGGCGTCAGCGACCGGCGCATGCCGCTGCCCTTCGTCATCGAACAGGCCACCTCGCGGTTGACGCCCGAGTTGTTGCCGCGCCTGGAAGCGGTGTTCGCGATGCCGAATTTGAGTTCGATCGACGATCAGGTGGCGAACGGCACTTTCACGCCCATCAGCGGCGTGCCGCTGCCGCTGGCTTTGTTCAGCGCCGAGCGCGTCGACTTCGCGCTGCAACGGCTGCTGCACTATACCGGCACCGATACCGAGCATTTCCAGCGCTTCGTGCTGTTCACCAACTATCAGCGCTACGTCAATGAATTCGTCGCCTATGGCAAGGCGCAGATGCGCGACGGCGGCGAGTATGAGACGTTCGTGCAGCCGGGTAACGTCATCATTCCGAATGCCAAGCAGAGCGACAGGGCGCCCAGCGGCACGCTGCCGGCCCATCTGCCGCAGATGCCGGCCTATCACCTGACGCGGCCGGACCGGCTGGGCATCACCCTGGTCAATATCGGCGTCGGCCCGTCCAACGCCAAGACCATCACCGACCATCTGGCCGTGCTGCGGCCCCATTGCTGGCTGATGATCGGCCATTGCGGCGGGCTGCGCCGCTCGCAGAAGCTGGGCGACTATGCGCTGGCCCACGCCTATATCCGCGAAGACCACGTGCTGGACCAGGATCTGCCCTTGTGGGTGCCGGTGCCGCCGATCGCCGAGATCCAGGTGGCGCTGCAGGAGGCGGTGGCGCGAATCACCGGCCTACGCGGCCAGGATCTGAAAACCCGCATGCGCACGGGCACGGTTGCCACCACGGCTAACCGCAATTGGGAACTGCGTTACAACGAGCTCTATCAGCGTTTCAGCCAGTCGCGCGCCATCGCCATCGACATGGAGAGCGCCACCATCGCCGCCAACGGCTTCCGGCTGCGGGTGCCCTACGGCACGCTGCTCTGCGTCTCCGACAAGCCGCTCCATGGCGAGATCAAGCTGTCCTCCATGGCCAACGCCTTCTACCGCAAGAGCGTGCAGCAGCATCTGCAGATCGGCATCGAGGCCGTCAACATCCTGCGCGGCCAGGGCGTGGAGCAGCTCCACTCCCGCAAGCTGCGCAGCTTTGACGAGCCGGGGTTCAGATAAGCATTCATGCCATGCGGTCGGCAACCGCCGTCATCGGCGCTTCAAGGAACCCCGCATCGACGTCCGCTCCGCACGCCTGCGCGGCGGTCTATTCTGAGCCAGATGCATTTCGCTACTTGTCGCGGTGCCAGTTCACCCGCACCGCATAGGCATCCGCGTCATAGGTCATATCCAGCTTGCCATGATGCGCCTTGTTCAGCGCCCGTCCGATGCGCCGGGGCAAGTGAATGTCGGTGGTCGTGATAACGATCTTGTCCGCGCTGCGCTCGACTCCCATGACACGATTCATCGGGTGCTCTTTCTTCTCCTGCTCGACTTGGTGATTGATCAGATTCATCATCTCGTCGCCATGGCTGCCGACATAGGCGCCGCCGATCGTCAGGGTTCCGGCGGGAAGCTTCTCGGCAATGCGGTGGCAAGCGGCGCAAAGCACGGGCGTTGAGCTCTTATCCGGCAGTTCGGGCCAGTGCCATCGGCCCTTGCGGTAAACGGCACCACAACCGGGGCAAGCACTGGGCTCGGCCAGTTTCTTGCCGCTCATGTAGGGATCCTCGATCTCCGGATTTTGCGCGCGGCCGGAACGCCTGCGGCCGGTCGGCTGGAATTCGCGAGGTGTCTGCGTTGTTTTCATCTGGTGCCTACCTAGTTCCCATCGACAATCCGACAAGACTGCCTGATCGGAGCCAGTTCCCCTTTGATATGCCTCAAGGGCGGTGCGGCGCCAACGGTTGAATCAACGCTAATAGCCCAGCGCGCAGCCGTCCTTGCGCGGATCCGACCCGCCGATCAGGACGCCGCGCTCCCGGTCGATGCGGATGATCTGGCCGCCGCCCAGCGGTCCTTCGGCCCAGCGGGCGTCATGGCCGCGGCCGCGCAGATCGTCGAGGATCGCCGGCGTATGGGTGGTCTCCAGCGCCAGCACGCCGCCATGGGCAAAGCTGCGCGGCGCGTCCATGGCCGCCTGCGGGTCGAGCCCGCGATCCAGCATCAGATGCGCGACCCAGGCATGGCCGGTGGCCTGGTAGTGGCCGCCCATGACGCCGAACGGCGCCAGCGCCTTGCCGTCTTCCACCAGCATGCCCGGGATGATGGTGTGCATCGGCCGCTTGCCCGGCGCGATGCAGTTGGGATGGGTGGGGTCGAGACGGAACGAGAGCCCGCGATTGTGCAGCATGACGCCCGACTCCCGCGCCAGGATCGTGCTGCCGAACAGCTCGAACAGCGAATTGATGAAGGACACCGCATTGCCGTCGCGATCCACCACGCAGAGATAGACCGTGTCCTTATGCTCGGTCTCCCGCAGCAAGACGCCGGGGCCGGCGCGGTCGAGCTTGATGCTATCCCGCATGCGCTTGGCGAAGTTGTCGGAGAGGTAGCAATCTGCCGGCACCTTCACTTGCCGGGGATCGGCGAAGCGCGCGTCGCGCACGGCATAGGCCAGCTTCGTCGCCTCCGCCAGCAGATGGATGCGGTCGGCCGGCAGCAGCCTGTCGCTGCCCATCTCAAATCCGGCGAGGCCGTTCAGGATCATCAGCGCCGCCAGCCCCTGTCCATTGGGCGGGCATTCATAGACTTCGACGCCGCGGTAGTTGGTGCGGATCGGCGCGACGTACTCGCCGCAATGGCCGGCGAAATCCGCGTCCGTATGCAGGCCGCCCGCCGCGCGCAGCGTGGCAATCATGTCGCGGGCGACAGCGCCTTCATAGAACGCGGCGCGGCCTTCCTTGCCGATGCGCCGCAGCGTCGCCGCCAGTTGCGGCTGGCGGAGGCGGTCGCCCGCCGCCGGCGCGGCGCCGCCGGGCAGGAACAGATCCCGCGCCGTGGCGCTGCCCCGCAGGCGATCCGCGCAGCGTGCCCAGTCATAGGCGACACGGGGATGCAACAGCATGCCGCTCTCCGCCGCCGCGATCGCCGGCGCCAGGATCTCGTCCAGCGGCAGCTTGCCATGGTCGCCATGGAGGCGGCACCAGGCATCCACCGCGCCGGGAATGGTGACGGCATGGGGCATGTCCTCGCCTATTTCCGTAACGCCCAGGGCGTGCAGCTTCTCCGCCGTGGCCGCCGCCGGCGCCGCGCCCGAGCCGTTGAAGGCGATCACCGGGCCGTCCTTGGTTCCGCCCGCCGGCGCATAGAGCACGAAGCAATCGCCGCCGATGCCCGTCATGTGGGGCTCCACCACCCCCAGCAGCGACACCGCGCCGATGGCCGCATCCATGGCGTTGCCGCCGCGCTTCAGGATGTCCAGCGCCGCCAGCGTCGCGTCGGGATGGGAGGTCGCCGCCATGCCGCTGGCGCCGAATGCCGCCGAACGCCGCGGCCGCTGAAAATCGCGCATGATCCGAAACCCTGGAAGTTGACCGGAGCGATTTCGTTGCATGCAGGCGGCGCGGCGGCAAGCCCTCGGCCTGGTTCGGAAGCGGTCCTGGCCCTATTGCGCATCAGTGGCAATCGAGCGAGATTCGCCGCGAGCCATGACTGGACTCCGCAATCCCGCCCCGCACACCGCTCTCCGCATCCGCCGCGCCCGCGCGTCGGAAGCGCCGGAGCTGACCGAGCTCAGCCTGCGGTCGAAGGCGCTGTGGGGTTATGACGCGGCGTTCCTCGCCCGCTGCCGCATTGCCATGCAGGTGAAAGAGGCCAATGTCGAGAAGCAGCCCCACTACGTGGCGGAGATCGACGGGCGCATGGCCGGGTTCTACGGCTTGGAGCCGCTAGAGGATGGCGTCGGCCTCGATTACATGTTCGTCGAGCCCGAGTTCATCGGCCGCGGCGTCGGCCGCGCGTTGATGGACCATGCCGTGGCCCTGGCGCGCGAACTCGGCCATGAGCATCTCACCATCGTCGCCGATCCCCATGCCGAAGGCTTCTATCGCCGCCTGGGGGCGCAACGGGTCGGCTCCCAAGCCTCGGATGTCGGGCCCGACCGGCAGTTGCCGGTGCTGCGCATCGCCCTGCGCTGATTGCGATCCACCCTTGCTTTATCGGTCCCTGCGCGCCACTTAAGCTCGGTATTGAAGGAAATGGAGTCCGCCATGGCTGCACCGGCCGCCAAGCAATCCCCGTCGCCCGCCGCCGAGCCCCGTGATCTTCTGGAAGATCTGGTGCAGCGCGCCCGCAAGGCCGGCGCCGATGCCGCCGATGCGGTGCTGTTCGACAGCGCGTCGTTGTCGCTCAGCCAGCGGCTCGGCAATCCCGAAAAGCTCGAGCGCGAGGAGAGCCGCGATCTCGGGCTCCGTGTCTTCGTCGGCAAGCGCCAGGCCATCGTCTCCACGACGGACATCTCCGCCACCATGCTGAACGAGCTGGTGAGCCGCGCGGTCGCCATGGCGCGCAGCGTGCCCGAGGATCCCTTCTGCGGCCTCGCCGAACCGGCCGATCTGGTGCGCGACTATCCGAAGACGCTGGACATCTGCGATCCCGTCGAGCCGTCGACCGGCATACTGCGCGAGCGCGCGCGGTCCGCCGAGGACGCGGCGCGGGCGGTCAAGGGCATCACCAATTCCGAAGGTGCCGATGCCGGCTGGGGCCGGGGTGCCGTGACCATGGTGGCCAGCAACGGCTTCACCGGCAGTTATGAGAGTTCCCATCACGGGCTCAGCGTCTCCGTGATCGCCGGCGAAGGCACGGCCATGGAACGCGACTACGATTATGTCACCGCCGTTCATGGCGCCGACCTCGAGGACGGCGCCGCCGTCGGCAAGCGCGCCGGAGAGCGTGCGGTGCGCCGCCTGAATCCGCGCAAAGCTGCGACGGCCAAGGTGCCGGTGCTCTACGACCCGCGCGTGGCCAGCAGCCTGGTGGGCCATCTGGCCGGCGCCATCAACGGCGCCTCGATCGCCCGCGGCACCAGCTTCCTCAAGGACAAGCTGAACCAGCGCATCTTCGGCGCCGATGTCAGCATCATCGACGATCCGCACCGCAAGCGCGGCCTGCGGTCCAAACCGTTCGACGGCGAGGGCCTGGCGAACCGGCGCCGCAATCTGATCGACCAGGGCGTGCTCACCGGCTGGGTGCTGGATCTGCGCTCGGCGCGGCAGCTCGGCCTGAAGAGCACCGGCCATGCCAGCCGCGGCACCTCCTCGCCGCCCTCGCCCTCGCTGACCAATCTCTATATGGCGGCCGGCAAACTGTCGCCGAAGGAGATGATCGGCGGCGTGCTGAACGGCTTCTATGTCACCGAATTGATCGGCATGGGCGTCAACGGCGTCACCGGCGACTATAGCCGCGGCGCCGGCGGCTATTGGATCGAACATGGCGAGCTGGCGTTTCCCGTCAGCGAGGTCACCATCGCCGGCAATCTCGCGGACATGTTCTTGAACCTGACGCCGGCCAGCGATCTGGAATTCCGCCACGGCACCGACGCGCCCACCATCCGCGTCGACGGCATGACGGTGGCGGGGGTCTGACTCACTCATCCCCCTCATCGGCATGAAGCTGGTGCAGGAATCGATGCAGCCAGGGCGCGATGACGATGGCGGCGGTGCTGAGGAATACGATGCCGCTGAACAGCGAATAAACGATGGCGAAAGCTTTTCCGCCCGCCGCATCGACGTGATCCACGGGACCCATGCCCGTCAGGATCATCGATGCATTCAACGCCGAATCCAGCCAACCGAAGCCGGCAAAGTAATGATATCCCAGCGTTCCCGAGCCTAGGCCGACGGCGATGATGGCCGCGCCCAAGCCGGTGAAGCGCAGCAGGCGGCGAATCCAGAGATCGTAGGGCAAGAGCGGGGCGGTGCGGCGTTCGAACATGGCGGGCCTCGACGCAAGTTTAGGGTGCGGCCCGCAGTCAAGACGAGGCGCGACAGCCGGACAAGCCCCCCTTTCAGCCGCCCTTCGCGCGCCGGCGGGTTCCCGCCCGCCAGAGATCGCTCCAGGCCCGCGCCGACATCAGGCCGCGATGGTGGAAATAGACCGCCTGCGCCGCTGCCCGCAACGGCGGTGTCGCGATCAGCGCGTCGGCCAGCCAGTCCGGCGGTGCGGCATCAAGCAGCCGCCGCAGCGCGCCCTTCCAGAGGAAGCGCGGATAGACATCGCCCAGCATCTGCGCCGGATGGGGCGCGCCGTCGGCCAAGTGGTCGGCGATGGCATGGGCGGCGCGCCAGCCGGACTCCAGCGCCGTATGGATGCCGCCGGCGGTGAGCGGCGAGACGATCCCGGCCGCATCGCCCACCAGCAGCAGGCGATCGCCGAACCACTTCTCGACCCGCCCGCCGATGGGAATCACCCCGCCGCGCCGCCCGATCGGCCGCGCATCCTGGAGATCGAACAGCCGGCCCAGCTTGGCCATCAGCGCCGGCAGGTCGGGCTTCACCGGCGGCCGGCAGGCGAGGCCGATCTGGGCGATGCCGTGCATTCCGATGAAGGCCCAGGCGATGTAGCCCGGCGCTATCCGGCGGTCGATGAAGCAATGCAGGACATCCGGGTCCAGGCCGCGGAGGCCCACATATTCGCCCTCGATGCCCGTGAGGAACTGCTTGTTCCGGCTAAGGCCGAAATCCCGCGCCACGGTGGAGCGCGGCCCATCGGCGCCCACCAGGAAGCGCGCCCGGGCGCTCAGGCCCAGCAGCTCGAAGCCATCGGACTGCCGCTGCGCACCGGCATAGGGGCGGCCGAAGCGGAGTTCCGCGCCCGCCTGCCCAGCTTCCCGCGCGAACCAGGTCATCAGCCGCGCGGTATCCGTGGCCAGGAAGTAGTAGCCGGGCGAGCTCAGATCGATATGCGCCAGCGACGGCCCATAGAGCCGCACGCCACGGATTCGCCGCACCAGGCGGGACGGCACTTCCCAGCGCTCCGCCACCTCTTTGACCAGGATGCCTGTCGTGCGCACCCGCGCTCCCGGCGCCGGCTGCCGTTCCAGCACCAGGGTGCGCAGGCCCCGCAGCGCCGCCGAGCGGGCGCAGACCAGCCCGGCGAAACTGCCGCCGGCGATGGCGAGATCGAAGTGGCTGGCCATGGTCTTCCCCCGCTTTTGTCAGCGGCGGGAAGCCTGCATCCATTCCCAGGCCAAGCCGCGGCCGTATCGCGGCGCAATCATGGCGGCGCGATGGGATTAGCGGGGCAGGGCCGCCGCCGGCGCCATCAGGGAAAGCGAGACCGGCGCCACGCGTATCTCCGCCGGCAGATGGGCGATGATGTCGCCATCGCCTTGGACGGGGTCACCGGCAGGACCTTCGATCCACACCTCGCGGCCGCTGACGATGCGGTAGTCCAGGAGGCGCGGCAACAGGCCCAGGGCCAGCGCCACCGCATAGCGGATGGCGTTCCAGCGGCCGCCGCGCAGGAACAGGCAGACCTGGAACTCCGGCGAGTCCAGCCTTGCGTCCGGCGCCGCCACATAGGGGCCCGCATAGAGCCGGCCCTTGGCCACCACGACCGAGGCGGCTTCGTAGGCCGCACCATCCACGGTCACGCGATAGCGGCCATAGGGGAACAGGAATAGCTGACGCAACGCCTCCCAGACATAGGCCAGCTTGCCGATGCGCTGCTTGAGGGCCGTGCTGACATTGGCCACCACATGGGCATCGAAACCGGCGCCGGCCATGATGGTGAAGCAGCGGCCATTGGCCTGGCCGAGATAGACTTGCCGCCGCTCACCGTTGAGCGCGGTCCTTGCCGCCACCGCCGGAGAGAAGCGTTGGCCGATCTCCCGCGCCAGCACGTTGGCCGTGCCCAGCGGCACGATGCAGAGCGGCAGCGGTAACCCGGCACTCTCTCCGCGCGCCGACATCAAGCCGTTCACGGCTTCGTTGATCGTGCCGTCGCCGCCGGCGATCGCGAGGAGATCGAGCGCGGCGAAACTGTTCATTCCGCCGCAGGCTTCGCGCGCCAAACGCTCGGCATCGCCGCGGGCCGCCGTCGCCTGCAGTTCCACCTCCGCCCCCGAGCGCCGCATCGCAGCGATGGTTCGCTGCAGCTTGCCCAGCCGCCGCCGGCCGGCGTTCGGATTGAAGACGACGAGCACCCTCTTGGATTGCGACCGGCCGGAATCGCGATAGATGCTTGAAATGCCGTCATTCATTTGCGTGCCGCCAGCCTGTATCGCCACTGCATGTCATCGCCATGAAGATCAGGCGGCACAACCGTGAAGGTTCGATGAAATCTGCGGGCCGTCCTCAAAACTCGCCGTTAACCGCCTATAACTGCAACAATTCCCCGCTAATGACCGGGGCAGGGATGGCTCGCGCAGGAACCATCGACTGCCATGAATGACACGTCAGCGATCAACCGCTACCGCTCTATCTGGATATCGGACATTCATCTGGGAACCCGGGGATGTAAGGCCGACTTACTCCTGGATTTCCTCAGGCACAACGAATCCGAGTATCTCTACCTGGTCGGCGACATCGTCGATTGCTGGCGGCTGCGGCGGAGCTGGTACTGGACCCAGAGTCACAACGACGTGGTGCAGAAACTTCTGCGCAAGGCGCGCAAGGGAACACGGGTCTATTTCGTGCCGGGCAACCATGACGAGCCGTTCCGGGACTATGTCGATCTGCAATTCGGCGGCATTACCGTGCTCCCGGAAGCGGTGCATGAGATGGCCGACGGCCGGCGGTTTCTCATTCTCCATGGCGACGACTTCGACGGCATCGTCCGCTATGCGCGCTGGCTCGCCTTCTTCGGCGACCGCGCCTACAACACGATGATCACCGTCAATCACTGGTACAATCAGCTCCGCCATCTCTGCGGCTACGATTACTGGTCGCTATCGGCTTATCTCAAGCACAAGGTGAAGAACGCGGTCGAGTTCATCAGCAGCTTCGAGCATGCCGTCGCCGAAGAGGCGAAGCGCCGCGGCGTCGATGGCGTGATCTGCGGCCATATCCACAAGGCGGAGATCCGCCGCATTGGCGATATCCTCTACTGCAACGATGGCGACTGGGTGGAGAGCTGCACGGCGCTGGTGGAGCATCGCGACGGCCGGCTGGAGGTCATCGACTGGCCGGCGGTGCGCAAGATCTCGTTCTTCCATTTGGCACAGCGGGCCGCCGCCACCTGATGCGCATTCTCATCGTCACCGACGCCTGGCAGCCGCAGGTGAACGGCGTGGTGCGTACGCTGACCCGCACGCGGGAAGAAGTGACGCGGCTGGGCCATGAGGTCCATGTCTTCTCGCCGGATCTTTTCCACAACATGCCTTGCCCGACCTATCCGGAGATCCGGCTCGCGCTGTTGCCGGCGCGGAAGCTGATGGCGATGATCCAGGCGCTGCAGCCCGCGGCGATCCATATCTCCACCGAAGGGCCGCTGGGTCGGGCGGCGCGGCGCTATTGCCGCAAGCGCGGCCTGCCTTTCACCACGGCCTATCACACGCGCTTCCCCGAATACATCGAGGCGCGATTCGGCATTCCCGTTTCCTGGAGCTATCGTACCCTGCGCCGCTTCCATGAGCCGTCCCACGGGGTGATGGTGGCGACGGGCTCGATCCAGGCGGAACTGGAATCCCGCGGCTTCACGCGGGTGAGGCGCTGGTCGCGCGGCGTGGACACGCAACTGTTCCGGCCGCGGGACAAAAGCTTCATCGATTTGCCGCGGCCGATCCATCTCTGCGTCGGCCGCGTCGCCGTGGAGAAGAACCTGGAGGACTTCCTGAAGCTGGATTTGCCGGGCAGCAAGGTCGTGGTGGGCGATGGGCCGCTGCTGTCGGAGCTGCGGCGCAAATATCCCGAGGTGCATTTCGCCGGTGCCAAGCAGGGCGAGGAACTGGCCGCCTATTACGCCGCCAGCGACGTCTTCGTCTTCCCCAGCCGCACCGACACCTTCGGCCTGGTGCTGCTGGAGGCCATGGCCTCCGGCCTGCCGGTCGCCGCCTACCCCGTGCCGGGCCCCTTGGATGTGGTGGATGGTACCGGCGCCGGCGTATTGAGCGACGACCTGGCCGACGCGGCCCGCCGCGCCCTGGGCATCGCGCCGGAGCATTGCCGCTCCATCGCCCTCACCTACTCCTGGCAGCGCTCGGCCCAGCAATTCCTGGGCAATCTGCAACCGTTCGGTTGAGAGCCGCGCCGCCGCTTCGCTTAAGAAGCTGTTAAGCATTACCCGCTACCTACTGCAGGGTGGCTGCGATCGCAGTCGCGTTGGGGATTCGCCGGAAAAAATCATCGCTCGCAACAGGGTCCGACCGCCGATGTGGCGCAGGTTTTTCGCTGGAAGCATCGCTGAGCCTGTCGCGGCGCCCGCCAAGCCCGCGCCGCAGATCGTCAGCGCGCCCGCCGCGGCGCAGCCCGTGGCGTCCAATGCCATCAACAAGACCAGGATCCTGCAGATGGCCGCGCGAATCAGCAAGATCGGCCATTGGGTCTGGGACGCAATCGGCGGCGGCATCCTGGAAATCGGCGAAGAGCTGGCCAAGATCCACGAAGTCACCGTCGATGAGTATCATCGCCGGCTTGCTCGCCACGACGATCTATTGAACACCATCCACCCGGACGACCGCAGGCGATATGACCGCACCGTCAAGGAGGGAACCGAGGCTGGCCGCGGCTGGGACCACAGCTTCCGAATGTACTCGCAGCGCGGCAACCTGCGCTTTGCGCGGGAGATCGCCGAGCCGGTGCGGGACCATGCCGGGAGAATCGTGCAGTACATCGGCACGCTTCAAGACGTGACCGACATCAAGAGCACGGAAGACGAGCTGCAGCGCGCCAATGCACAACTCAAGGAAACGTCGAATCAGCTTGCCCATGTGGTCGACCAGGCGATCGATAGCGTCGCCGCGATCAAGCGGAGCACCGCCAGGCTCGGCAACGGCGCGGCCGATCTCTCCGCCCGTACCGAAGAGCAGGTGGCGAACCTGGCGGAGATGGCGGCCGCCGTTCGCCAGCTCTCGGTCACCGTGCGCCACAACGCCGACAATGCCCAGCAGGCCAACCAGCTCGCGCTTGCCGCCCGTAGCGCCGCGGAGAGCGGCGGCACCGTCTCGACGGCGGCGGTGCAGGCCATGGGAAACATCGAAACCTCGTCCGGACGCATCGCCGAGATCGTCGGCCTGATCGAGGAGATCGCCTTCCAGACCAATCTGCTGGCCCTGAACGCCGCCGTCGAGGCGGCGCGGGCCGGCGACGCCGGCCGCGGCTTCGCGGTGGTCGCGGCCGAGGTGCGGACTCTGGCCCAGCGTACCGCGCAAGCTTCCAAGGAGATCAAGTCGCTGATCGGCGAAAGCGCCAGGCAGGTGCGCCATGGCGTGGACCTGGTGGCCAAGGCGGGCGGCGCGCTGGGCGACATCGTCGGCTCGGTGAAGCGCGTCGCCGACATCGTCGCCGAGATCGCCTCAGCCAGCCGGGAGCAGTCGGGTGGCGTACAGCAAGTGGACGACAGCGTGAGCCAGATGGAATCGGTAACGCAGAAGAACGCGGCGCTGGTGGAACAGACTACGGCGGCCTTGGGCGCCGTGGACCGGCAGATGGAGGAGTTGCTGACCGTTATCGAGACGGCATCGGGCGACAGAGCTGGCGGGCTCGCCGGCAAGCCGGCGCGCGCCGCCGGTTGATTTAGCAATTCTTAGTAACTCAGTCCTATACACATATCGGACGCGTCTCCGCCGGAACCGCCGGCCGACGCCGCGCGACGACCGCTATCTGGATGGAAAACCCGGCATGCATCAACTCGTCTATTCAAGCAAGTCGGCTCGGCTCTTCTCGCAGGCCGAGCTGGAAGAACTGCTGGCCAAGGCGCGCAAGAACAACGGCGCCCTCGGGCTGACCGGCTTGCTGCTGTACAAGGACGGCGAGTTCATCCAGTGCCTCGAGGGCGAGCGGACCGCGATCGAGTCGCTGATGAAAAAGATCCAGCGCGATCCGCGCCACGATAGCATCAGAATCATGGTGGAGTGCGAAGCCAAGGCGCGCGACTTCGGCGATTGGTCGATGGCCTTCCGGCGCATCGATGGATCGCACAGCGCTTCCTACGACGGCATCTTCGGCGCCGATCGTCCCGGCCATGAAGGCGTGCCGAAAATCATGCTGCGCCTGTATCACCGCGCGAGCTTCTAAGCCGAAGTGTCGCGCCGCAAGCGCCGTCGAGTCTGAACAATGCTGTGTTTCAGGGTTCGGCAAGGCCGGGAGGTCCGCCGGTTGATTCGGGCCGAGGCGGCCGGTATCCCGCGCTGACGATCGGCGGGCGCGGGACGCCCGGACGGATTGGTCGGCGACCGGCTGCGATGACAACCCAAGGCTAACGATCGATGCGGTGCGCCATGTATCAGCTTGTCTATGTCAGCACAGCCACGAGCCTGCTGAGCGTCGAGGAGCTTGAATTGCTGCTGACCAAGGCGCGCAGATTCAATGCCGCCGCCGGCATCACCGGTCTTCTGCTTTATTGCGAGGGTAACGTCATGCAGGCGCTGGAGGGCGAGCGCGAGCCGGTCAGCAAGCTGATGGCGCGCATCCGGCGCGACCGCCGCCACAAGGATATCCGCATGCTGTTCGACGCCGACGGCGAGGAACGGAACTTCGCCGACTGGTCGATGCAGTTCCGCCAGCTCAGCGGTTCCGAAAATCGGCGGCTGCAGGCGGCGCTCGAAGCGCCGGGCGGCCGCTTCGGGCAGAGCATTCCCAAACTGCTGCTGCGGGCCTACTACGACACCAATTGCCTCGGTTTTCCGCTGTAGGCGCTAGAGCGTTTCACGTATTGACGGAAGCGTAGCCTGTGTTGGTGAAGTAGTTGGCGCATTCGTCGGGTTCGATGTTTTGGACGAGGTGGCCGATGTGGCGCCAAGTGTCGTCGATGGTGCGCTTC
>JBJXDY010000095.1:0-12252 GCA_046154965.1 Dongiaceae bacterium
GTTGGCATCCTTGGCCAAGTTCGCGCGGCCCCAGAGCGCAATGACGAGGCCGTTGGCCTGGAAGAACACGACATCCTTGTTGCTGGTCAGCGAGGCGCTCCAGCCAAGCCCCTGCTCATAGAAACGCCGCGCCCGCTGCAGATCGGCTACGCCGAGCGTGACGGCGGTCAGTCTTTGTTCCATGGATGGCTCCGCAGTTTCGTCGCCACGGCATTCCTTGAACGGATCATAGCCAATCCCGCATCCGGTACCAGAGCATCGCCAGCGCCAGAGTCGGCGTGCGCAGCAGCTTGCCGCCATGGAACGTGGTGTGCGGCAGCTTGGTGAACACATCGAGCCGTTCCGCCGTTCCGGCGATGGCCTCGGCGATGACCTTGCCGGCGATGCCGGTCAGGGCTACGCCCATGCCGGAGAAGCCATGGGCGAAGTAGATGTTGCCGGTGCCATCGAGCCGGCCGAGATGCGGCGTGCGTTCGACAGTAATCGCGACATTGCCGCCCCAGAGATACTCAAGCTCCAGATCGTCGGTCTGCGGCAGCACGGCCCGCATGGACCGCCGCATGGCCGCTTTCAAGTTCGCCGGCGGCAGGGTGGTGTAGCTGACCCGCCCGCCGAACAGCAGGCGGTGATCGGCGGAAAGCCGGTAGTAGTCGAGCACGAATTTGGTATCTGTCACCGCGGCATCGCTAGGGATCAAGCTCCGCGCGCGGTTCTCGCCCATCGCAGTCGTCGCGGCCATGAAGGTGCCGACGGGCATCACCTTCCGGCGGATACTGGGCACGAGTTCGCCGAGATAGGCATTGCCCGCCAGCACCAGATAGCGGGCGCGCACCGAGCCCTGCGCCGTTCGCGCCAGCGGGCGGCCGCCCTTCGCGATCGCGTCGACCGGCGAGTCCTCGAAGATGCGGACGCCGGCTTCGATGGCGGCTCGCGCCAGGCCGAGGCAGTAGTTCAGCGGATGCAGATGCCCGATGCCCGCATCGAAAAGGCCGCCATGATAGGCGCTCGTGGACACATACTGCCCGACATCGGCCGGCTCGATCAGGCGCGCGTCGCGGTAGTCATAGCGCGTCGACAGCAACTCGATCTCGGCGCGAAGATGATCCAGGTCCCTGGCCTTGGCCGCGCCGTGGAAGTAGCCGGGCTTGAGATCGCAGGGGATGGCATGGCGCTGCACGCGCTCCCGGATGATGCTCTTGGCCTCTTCCGCCATGTCCCAGAGCTTGCGCGCGTCGCCGCGGCCGACCCAGCCTTCGACCTTCGCCATGCCCGGCGAATAGCCGGTGCCGATCTGCCCGCCATTGCGGCCCGAGGCGCCCCAGCCGATGCGCTCGGCCTCCAGCACGACGACGGAATAGCCGCGCTCCGCCAAATTGAGCGCCGAGGAGAGTCCGGTGTAGCCGGCCCCGACGATGCAGACATCGGCTTCGACCGCGCCGGCGAGGGCCGGGCAATCGGGAATGCCGATCGCCGTCGCCGTGTAATAGGAGTCGATGTGCGAACTGCGCGCCAAGATGGCTTCCGTTCTCTGAGCTGAAGTCTGCATCCTGCCGATGGTTACAGGAAGGTCAAGCCGCGGCGGCCCTTGCAGAATGGGCATTAGTTCGCCAATCTCCTTCGTCGCTTTCCACCGCAAGTTCCCGGGAGTTTCCGCCTCATGACCTTGACCGCGCAATCGGATGTGGGCCGGCTTCGCCGCGTCGTCGTCAAGCATGTGCGCGATGCCTTCGTCGATGAGGCGGCGATCGACCGGCAGTGGCGGGACCTCAACTACTACGGCCGTCCCGATCTGCCGCGCGCCATCGGCGAGTATGACAGCTTCGTTGGGCTGATGAGCCGCTTCGGCATTGCCGTGGATTTCCTGCCGGTGGACGCCAAGGTGGGCATGGATTCCCTCTATCCGCGCGACACCACCATCACCACCGACCGCGGCGTCATCCTCTGCAACATGGGCAAGCCCCAGCGGCGCACCGAGCCGGAAGCCATCGCCGCCTTCCTGCGCCTGCGGCAGACCAAGATCCGCGGCCAGATCTCCGGCGCCGGCTCCATCGAAGGCGGCGACGCCACCTGGCTCGATCCGCAGACGCTGGCGGTCGGCCGCGGCTATCGCACCAACGACGAGGGCATCCGCCAGCTCAAGCAGCTCCTGGAGCCGGACGTCGACGTGATCACGGTGCCCCTGCCCCATTGGAAGGGCCCGGGCGATGTCTTCCATCTGATGTCCATGATCTCGCCGGTCGACCCGGATCTGGCTGTTGTCTACTCGCCGCTGCTGCCGGTGCCGTTCCGGGAGTTGCTGCTCGCCAGGGGCATCCGTCTGGTGGAGGTGCCGGAGGAGGAGTTCGAGGGGATGGGCTGCAACATCCTGGCCCTGGCGCCGCGCACCTGCGCCATGCGCACCGGCCTGCCCAAGACCCGGCGGCGGCTGATCGAGGCCGGAGTCGAGGTCCACGAGTTCGACGGCGAGGAAATCTGCGGCCGCGGCGCCGGCGGCCCGACCTGCATGACCCGGCCGCTGCAGTGGGACCTTTAGGGCCGATTCGATTCTGGTTTCGAATTCAAGTTTCACGTTAACCAATCAATATTATTCATGTATTACAATCAACTATAGTTCTTAGTTCACGGTCGACTAAGCTCGTCGCCTTGCCAAGCCTTCCGGGCGCATGCTAGCCATTTAGGGCGGCCGACACCTCAAACCGCCCCCCGGAAGGCATCATGTCCCAATTCGAAGATTGGCTTTCAGAGCGCAAGATCGGCGAGGTCGAGTGCCTGGTCCCGGACATGTCGGGCATTGCCCGGGGCAAGATCCTGCCCTCCCACAAGTTCCTGAAGAGCATCCGGGAGCAGTCGCTGCGGCTGCCGGAGTCCATCTTCATCCAGACCGTCACCGGCGAGTTCGGCGAGGATGAGGAGGATGAGGTCCTGGGCCCGCAGGATCACGACGTCACCCTGATGCCGGACATCGATACCCTCACCATCGTGCCCTGGTACGAGGAGCCGGTCGCCCAGGTGATCTCCGACGTCTACAACCGCGACGGCAGCCCGGTGGATATCGCCTCCCGCTTCGTGCTGAAACGGGTGCTGCAGATGTATGACGACCGCGGCTGGGTGCCGATCATCGCGCCGGAACTGGAGTTCTACCTGGTGCAGGTGAACACCGATCCGGACGTGCCGCTCCTCCCGCCCATCGGCCAGTCGGGCCGGCCGGAAACCGGCCGCCAGTCCTATGGCATCGACGCCGTCAACGAGTTCGACCCCATCTTCGAGGATGTCTACGACTATTGCGAGAAGCAGGATCTGGACGTCGACACGCTGACCCATGAGAGCGGCTCGGCGCAGATGGAGATCAATTTCAACCACGGCGACCCGCTGCGGCTGGCCGACCAGGTGTTCCTGTTCAAGCGCACGGTGCGCCACGCCTCGATGCGCCACAAGATCTACGCCACCTTCATGGCCAAGCCGCTGGCCGACCAGCCGGGCAGCTCCATGCATATCCACCAGTCGGTGCTGGACAAGGCAACCGGGCGCAACCTGTTCTCCGACAAGAACGGCCGCGACACCGCCATGTTCCGCAATCACGTCGCCGGGCTGCAGCGCTACCTGCCGCTGGTCATGCCGATGGCGGCGCCAAACGTGAACTCCTACCGCCGGCTGCAGCCCTACATGGACGCGCCGATCAATGTCCATTGGGGCGTCGACAACCGCACCGTCGGCCTGCGGGTGCCGATCTCGCCGGCCTCCTCGCGGCGGATCGAGAACCGCCTCGCGGGCGCCGACGCCAACCCGTATCTGGCTATCGCCGCCTCGCTGGCCTGCGGCTATCTCGGCATGATCGAACGGCTGAAGCCGACCGAGCAGGTCGAGGGCAGCGCCTACCGCCTCAAGCACACCCTGCCCCGCACGCTCTATGACGCGCTGCATCGGTTCCAGTCGTGCAAGCCGATCCGCGAGATCGTCGGCGAGCGATTCATCCGGGCGCTGATCTGCGTGAAGCAGTCGGAGCTCGAAGCCTATCAGCGGGTCATCAGTTCCTGGGAACGGGAACATCTGCTGCTGAACGTGTAAGCCCGCCGAACCACAACGAAGGGCGGCAGCCACCGCACCCATTGCCATGACGGTTACCGCTTCTTCGCAGGAGGCCGGCCGGCCCAACCACCGGCTGAAGGGCATCCTGTTCCTCTGCTTCGGCGCGTCGATCTTCTCGCTGCAGGATGTGGTGGTGAAGTCGGTCAGCGGCGGCTATCCGGTCGCCGAAGTGCTGGCGATCCGTTGTATCGTCGCCTACCTGCCGCTGTTTGTCCTCCTGGCTTATGACGGCGGGCTGAGGGCGCTGCGCACCGGCCACTTCGGCTGGATGATCCTGCGGTCCGTCTTCCTGTTCCTGGCCTACACCACCTACTATCTGGCGCTGGCGGCGCTGCCCATGTCGACGGCGACGGCGCTGTTCTTCTCCGCACCGCTGTTCATCGTCGCGCTGTCGGGGCCGCTGTTGAAGGAACATGCGGGGCTTGGGCGATGGCTGGCGGTGCTGGTGGGATTCGGCGGCGCGCTGATCGTCTCGCGGCCGGGAGCGGAGACATTCGAGCCGGCGGCGCTGTTCTCTCTCGCCTCCGCGGGCTTCTATGGCATTGCCCAGATCATGTCGCGGATGCTGGGCGCGACCGCCACCACCTCGGTCATGGCGCTCTATCAGAACACCGCGAACATCGTCTGCGCCGCGGCCATCGGGCTGCTGCTCGGCCATGGCGGCTTTGCCGGCCAGGCCCATCCCAGCCTGGAGTTCCTGCTGCGCGCCTGGAGCATGCCCACGACCACCGATCTCCTCTTGATCGCCGCCACCGGCCTGATCGCGGCGGCGGGTTCCTGGAGCCTGACCCACGCCTACCGGGTCGCCGAGGTCAACGTGGTGGCGCCGTTCGAATATTGCTCGATCATCCTGGCGCTGTTCTGGGATCTGGTAATCTGGCAGGTGCTGCCCTCGCCCTACACGCTCGGCGGCGTCACCCTGATCATCGCCGCCGGCATCTATGTGCTGCGGTCGGCGAAGGCGTCGGGCGGCTGAGAGACGCTCGACGCGTCGAGAGTTGTTTTCCGGCGCGCCGCCTACAGGGGATTGAATTGCCGGGATTATCTCCGGTCCCCGGCAAAATTTCGAAAACAACCCTTGGCCTGTTTTCAAACAGGCGTGACGTTCGCCGGCTTTTGCATGGCGGCGTTCGCTGTCGGTCCGATACACAATGTCCAACATCGGGAAATCGAGAGCGGCCGAGTATAAGACCTTAGTCCTATTCCTGTCAACATGTTTTGCGTAATTCAGGCGCTGTGGCGTCGAAATGCCTTGACATGATACGCTATTTACGTATATACTGGCGGAATATGTATGACCTGCCTTTGGAGCCCGCCATGACCGTCTCCGCCGAACCGGCACCCGACAGCGCATCCCTGACCCGCGGCGAGCGGATGGCGCGCGACGTCATGCATACCCTGCTGATCGACTCCAAGCCCTGGGCCGAGATCCAGGCCAACCGCCGCGAAGTGATCCGCGCCAGCTTCGAGAATCTCGATGCCGCCGACGATTTCGAGGGCATGCTGGCGGCGCAGATGGCGATCGTCCACAGCATCTTCCTGGGCACCGCCTGGCTGTCGCTGGACCGGGCGCGGCCGGAGAAGGACAAAGCGTTCTATCTTCGCCAGGCCGGGCAGCTGATGCGGCTCTACCGGCAGGGGTTTGACTCCCTGGGCAAGCGGCAGCGCGAACGGCGCGCGCAACAGGAGCGGGAGAAGGCGCTGCGGTATTTTCGCGGGAGAAAGAAGCCGGCCGGCGAAAGCGAAAAGGGACATGCCACTTTCCAGGGGAAAGTTGCATGTTCCCCCGATGCAACACCGACAGGCGAATCCGATCGCGGCATCGCCGAAGAACGGGTACATTCAGCTATGCTGCGCAATTGTGAATGTCCCCGGTGTGACGCGGCGGAAACGAAATTGCGCGGTGCGGCTGCTGCGATCATTCACAACGCTTTCAAGCCCGATTTGGCGATCGGATCCGGCGGCCCCGAATCGCGCGAGGCGACCACTTTCCACTCCCTCCCCTTCCCAACGCCGCCCCATCGCAAGCAGCGGCTGATGGCAAGCGCGGGACTGGCGCTGGCGCAGGGGCCGTAGCTGGTCTGACAAGTACCAGTCTCAATCAGAACAAAAAACATTGTCATCCCCGCGAAAGCGCGGACCCAGGAGTTGCAGCGCGCTCTGCCTCCCCTGGGTCCTCGCTTTCGCGAGGATGACAATTGTGGGTGTGGGGACGCGCCAAGAAGCGCTACGCCAGGAAATCTTCCGACAGGTCCCGCCAGGCCGGGTTCTCGCGCTCGATCAGTTCCAGCTTCCACTTCCGCAGCCATTGCTTCATCGCCTTCTCGCGCGCGATGGCGGCGCCGATCTCGACGTGTCCTTCGTAGTAGACGAGCATCTTGACGCCGTACTTCTTTGTGAAAGCAGAACCGATTCCTTCTTTGTGTTCAAACACCCGGCGCACAAGATCGTTCGTCACGCCGATATACAGCGTTCCGTTTCGCCGGCTGGCGAGAATGTAAACGAAATATGTGTGCTCCATGCTGTATGCATACACAATCTATGTGTGTGTCTCAACTACCGCTACAATACTAGGTTGTCATCCTCGCGAAAGCGAGGACCCAGGAAAAGCAGGGCGCTCTCGCGACAATTGCTACGCAATTGCGCTGGCAACCCTGGGTCCCCCCGCTTTCGCGGGGATGACAATTGTGGGGGTGGCTCAGCGCCCCGACCCGCGCCGCCACAACCCATGCCCGGCCCAGGCGATGAGGGCGCCGACGATCATCGGGACGCCGCCGTAAAGCAGAAGGATGCCAATGTCTTCGGCCGACGGATTGGTCAGAAGCATGCCGCCAAACATCAGCGTGCAGAGTCCGGCGGCGGACAGCAGCAGATATCCGATAACCATCAAGACGACGCCGAAGACACGGACCGTGGTGTTGGGTGGTTTTGATTCCGAATTGACATCACTCATTGGGCGACTCCGAGTGCCGGCGATGCCGAGGCGGCATGCAGCCGTTCGCGAACGGATTGCGCCTTCACGGCCTGCGCCCTTGCCAGCGCCGCATTGCCGGAAGCACCGGGGCGGTAGAAGAGGTTGTAGGTGTCGAAGGGGATGATCTTCTTTTCCGGCGTGACGAAGTGGATGCAGGAGCGCTTCACGCCGCCGACGCAGAAATTGAAGCGGTCCATGAATTGCACGATGATGACGCGGAACACCCGGTCGTAGCCGAGCTCGGTCGGCGCCTCCACCTGCGGCAGGCAGCACAGGAGGCTATGCAGGCTGGAGTCGGTCTGCTGGCCGGCGGCGGAGAGCGACAACAGGTCGAACAGGCGCTTGCGCAGCTCCGGATACTTTTCGAAGGTGATGGCGTTGGGGGCGTCGCTGACGATCACGTCCTTGGGGATCATGCGGGTGATCGGCATGACGTCACGGCCTTCGCGCAGGCCGTAGGCGATGGCGATGGATTCCGGGTTGCAGGGCAGCGGGATCACGTCCTCGTCGCCGAAGACGCCGGACTTCTCGACGATGCCGCGGCGGATATCCGTGAGCAGCACGCGGTCGCGCTTCCCGTCGAAGCCGTCATTGCGGCCGACATCCTGCACAGGTTGGAAGGTCACGCCGCGCACGCAGTTGTAGTCGAGGGCGTGGCTGACGATCTCGCCGACTTCGTCGTCGTTGACGCCCTTCTTCACCACGCAGACCAGGGTGGTGGAGATGCCGGCGGCTTCGAGATTGGCCAAGGCGCGCTCGCGCACATGGCGCAGATCGGCGCCGCGGATGTTCTCCAGCGCCGCTTTGCGGCGGGAGTCGTATTGCAGATAAACCTCGAAGCCGGGTTTCAGCTTGGCCAGCTCGTCGACGAAGGCCTTGTCGTTGGCGATGCGCACGCCGTTGGTGTTGAGCATGAGGTGGCGGATCGGCTTGCGCTTGGCGAGATGGAGGATCTCGACGATCTGCGGATGGATGGTCGGCTCGCCGCCGCTGATCTGCAGCAGGTCGGGCTCGCCTTCGCTTTCCACCAGCGCGTCCATCATGCCTTCGATCTGCGCCAGGCTGAGCTGCCCCGGCCGGCGCGGCGATGAATCGGCGAAGCAGACCGGGCAGGTCAGGTTGCAGGCCTCGTTGATCTCGATCAGCGCCAGGCAGCTATGCTGCTCGTGATCGGGGCAGAGGCCGCAATCATGAGGGCAGCCATGATGGGTGCGGCTCTGGAAGGCGAGCGGGATGTCGCCGGGCTTGAGATAGTCGCGGCAGCGCTTGTAATAGGCGGCGTCGGTGGAGATCAGCGTCTTCTGCACGCCGTGATCCGCGCAGCGCTTCTGATAGAAGACATCGTCGCCCTCGATCAGGATCTTCGCCGGCACCACAGCCAGGCAGGTTTCGCAGAGCGAGGAGGTCTGGCCGTAAAACAGATAGGGCTTATGGTCGCGCATATCGCTTTTCCTGTCGGGTCAGCATGAGGACCGCGTAGACGGCGAGCGCCGCCGCGCCGAGATGAAAGATATTGAAAGGACCGATGACCGGCGGATAGGGCTTGAGGAATTCCCAGAGGAAGCGTTCGACGCCGTAGACGATGGCGAAGATGTAGAAGCCGCAGCGGACGGCAATCTCGCGATGTGCCTTGAGCAGCCGGAAGAACCAGGCGGCGAAGACTGCCATCGTGATGGATTCATAGAGTTGGACCGGATGGCGGGCGATACCGTCGCCGAAATCCACCGCCCAAGGGAGCGCGCTCGGCGTGCCATAGGTCTGATCGTCGAGCCCGCCGAGGAAGCAGCCGATACGGCCGATGGCGATCGCCAGCGACAGCGGCAGCACGAACACGGCGCCGGTCGAGCCGCGAATGCCGCGGATCGATTTGTAGAGTTCCGCCACCAGCACGCCGCCGACGATGGCGCCGAGGATGCTGCGCCCCGCCGCCTGCTGACTGTCCAGCATCAGGTTCAGCGTCCCCAGCGCGAAGGCGCCGGCGACCGCGCCGACCCAGACGATGACCATGTAGCGCGGATACTCCCCGGCCGGCATCGGCAGAGCCGACGCAGAAAAAAAGCGCTGCCGAGTCCAGAGGCCGGCGGCAATGGCCGAGATCCAGGCCAGCATCTCGAAAACGGTGTGCCAGATAATGGGACTGTTCATTCCGCCGGCGCTTTCCCCGAACCCCGCATAGCATCAAAGCAAGTAAACAGGAATCCCGTTTTGGCTGACCTTGGTCGCATTGCCGCGCCGAGGTTGGCGCCCGGTGATCGCAGGTTGAAAATACATACGCAGCGCCAATTGGTTAGCCGGCGGTGCCGGCTTTGGCAGAACGGGGAATGTATGGTAGTGTTTGCCATGCTCGCTTCTCTGCCAAAGACGATATCGGCGCACGCCCTCGCCTTTCCGCCGCGCTCCCTGCGCACGGAGATGCTGATTCTCTGCGCGCGCATCGGCTTCCGCCCGTAGCCCCTCCCCGTACCGTCTTGCCGCCGGCCCCCGCGGGCCGGCCCGCTTTGCTTTCGCAATACGAAGATTTTTTGGGAGTACATTCCATGGCCGCCGTAACCGCAAAGACCGCGCTCCGCAACACCACCACCCATTGGCAGGCTGTCGACCGCGAGCATCACATCCACCCCTTCACCCAGAACAAGGAACTGGGCGACACGGGCTCGCGCGTCATCACCAGGGCCGAAGGCACCTATCTGTTCGATTCCGAAGGCAACAGGATCCTGGACGCCTTTGCCGGACTCTGGTGCGTCAATGTCGGTTACGGCCGCAAGGAACTGGCCGAGGCGGCCTATAAGCAGCTTCTGGAGCTGCCCTACTACAACACCTTCTTCAAGACCACGACGCCGCCGGCGGTGGAGCTGTCGCAGGTGCTGTCGGACCTGACGGCGCCGCATCTCAATTATGTGTTCTATGGCTGCTCGGGTTCCGACGCCAACGATTCCATCGTGCGGATGATCCGGCAGTATTGGAATCTGATGGGCAAGAAATCGAAAAAGACCATCGTCAGCCGCATCAACGGCTATCACGGCAGCACCATGGTGGCCGCCTCCATCGGCGGCATGGACTATATGCATGAACTGGCGGACCTGCCGCTGGCCGGCTTCACCCACATCATGCAGCCCTACTGGTTCGCCGAGGGCGGCGACATGACGCCGGCGGATTTCGGCATGAAGGCGGCAAAGGCGCTGGAGGACAGGATCCTGGAACTGGGCGCCGACAATGTGGCGGCCTTCTTCGGCGAGCCGATCCAGGGCGCCGGCGGCGTGATCGTGCCGCCCGACTCCTATTGGCCGGAGATCCAGCGCATCTGCAAGAAATACGACGTGCTGCTGGTGGCCGACGAGGTGATCTGCGGCTTCGGCCGCACCGGCCACTGGTTCGCCTCGGACTACTACAAGATCTCGCCGGATTTCATGACCATGGCCAAGGGCATCACCTCAGGCTATCTGCCGCTGTCCGCCGTGATGATCGGCGACCGCGTCGCCAAGGTGCTGGTCGATAGCGATCTCATGCACGGATACACCTATTCCGGCCATCCGGCGGCCTGCGCGGTGGCGCTGGAGAACATCCGCATCATCCGCGAGGAGAAGATGATCGAGCGGGTGCACAACGAGACCGGCCCCTACCTGACCCAGCGCATGAAAGAGCTGCTCGACCATCCGCTGGTCGGCGAAGTGCGCAATGTGGGATTCATGGGCGCCTTCGAGCTGGTGAAGGACAAGGCCAAGCGCAAGACCTTCGAGCCCCTGGGCAACGCCGGCACCGCTTGCCGCGATCACTGCATCCGCAACGGCCTGATGTTGCGGGCGACCCGCGACACCATGCTGATCTCCCCGCCGCTGACCTGGACCAAGGCCCATATCGACGAGTTCATGGCCATCGTGAAGAAGGGCTTGGACCTGACGCTGGCTGATAGCAGGAAGTGGTGAGCGAAGGAAGTTCACATCTCTCATCGCAAGGACCCAAACCGTCACCCTCGCAAAAGCGAGGGCCCCGGGGTTTCAGGGCGCGGCGCGTGAAGCGTGTCTCGTAGAGGCGCGCTGCAGCCCTGGGTCTCCGCTTTCGCGGGGATGACAATGGGTATGTTGTCCCGCACCGAGAACTGCGACCGGCGTTCTTGCAACATCGGTAAAACCGGGCATAAAGACGCCCGTTTGCGTGCATATCGGAAGGCCAGGGCATGACCACTATCACCGTTGCGGCGACCCAGTTCGCCTGCGGCTGGGACCGGGCGAAGAACATTGCGGCCGCCGAGTCGCTGGTGCGCGAGGCCGCCGGGCGCGGGGCGCAGATCGTGCTGCTGCAGGAGCTGTTCGAGACGCCCTATTTCTGCAAGGACCAGAAGGCCGCGCATTTCGCCCTCGCCCAACCCGCCGAGGGCCATCCGATGCTGAAGCGTTTCAGCGAGGTGGCGGCGGAATTGAAGGTGGTGTTGCCGGTGCCGTTCTTCGAGCGCGCCAACAACGCCTACTACAACAGCGTCTGCATCATTGACACCGACGGCGCGCCGCTTGGCCTGTACCGCAAGTCCCACATCCCCCAGGGGCCGGGCTATGAGGAAAAGTTCTACTTCAATCCCGGCGACAGCGGCTTTCGCGTCTGGCCGACGCGGCACGGCAAAATCGGCGTCGGCATCTGCTGGGACCAGTGGTTTCCCGAATGCGCGCGGTCCATGGCGCTGCAGGGAGCGGAGATCCTGCTCTATCCCACGGCCATCGGATCGGAGCCGGAGAACCCGCAATTGAAAAGCCGCGACCACTGGCAGCGGGTGATGCAGGGACATGCGGGGGCGAACATGATGCCGCTGCTGGCCTCGAACCGCATCGGCCGGGAGGAAGGCGACAGATTCGAGATGAGTTTCTACGGCTCGTCCTTCATCGCCGACGGCACGGGCGCGAAAGTGGCGGAGGCGAACGAGACCGACGCCGGCGTGATCACCGCAAGCTTCGATCTTGAGGAGCTGCAGCAGGCGCGCGCCGCCTGGGGCCTGTTCCGCGACCGGCGGACAGATCTCTATGGCGGGCTGCTGAGCCTGGACGGGCGGCCCTAGCGCGATCCCACAGAAATAGTCCTGGAGTGCGAGGACCGGATGGGAGCGTGATCCGCTTCCCAAAGATGCAGCACCCCTTGGCTGTCACCCTCCCAAAAGCGAGGGCCCGGGGGAAGAAGGGCGCAGTGGCAACGGATGTCTTGCAGCG
>JBJXDY010000096.1:0-103598 GCA_046154965.1 Dongiaceae bacterium
AGCGCACCATCGACGACACTTGGCGCCACATCGGCCACCTCGTCCAAAACATCGAACCCGACGAATGCGCCAACTACTTCACCAACACAGGCTACGCTTCCGTCAATACGTGAAACGCTCTAGAGCAAGTTCCCTGAAACCTGAGTCGCGAGGGCGGCGAATGGTGATTCCATCTTTCCTGACGAGTTGGGAGGGTCGGATGGGAAAGCCTTACAGTGTTGATTTGCGCGAATGGGTCGTTGCGGCGATCGAGGACGGGATGTCGACCAGGCAGGCGGCGGCGCGGTTTTCGGTGAGCATTTCGGCGGCGGGAGCCTGGGCGCGGCTAAAGCGGGCAACGGGCTCGGTTCATCCCGCCAAACAGGGTAAGCCCAAGGGCTCGGTGCTCGATGCGCATGCCGATTTCATTCTGGGTGCCCACAAGAAGACTCCCGATACCACGCTCGACGAAATGGTCGAGCGGCTGCGAGCCGCGACATGGCCGGCGCGATGTGGGCGACCGCGTTCGCGCGTATCAACACACATGGCCGGCGCGAATGGTCCGAATCGCTTGCCAGACGCCGTCGGACTGCCGCAACACCGCGAGATCCGCACAGGCGCCCGGGGCCAGGGTGCCGACTTCTCCGGCCAGGCTGAGCAGCGCGGCGGGGCGAACCGTCGCCGCGGCGAAGGCGTCGCGCTCGGGCAGGCCGGCGGCGATGAGCTGCGAGATCACGCGCGGCAGATCATGCCGGGGCGCTCGGCCCAGATGGGCCGCGTACATGTCGCTCGAGATTGTATCGGGCGGAAACCCGTCGGCGATGGCCGCTCGGGCCAGCTCGTCGTCATAGGCCGCCGTACCATGGCCCACGTCGAACAGGACGCCGCGGGCACGCGCCTCGCGCGCCGCGGGATGCACGCGCGTGCGGTTCTCCAGCACGTTCTTCGTGTTCATGTAGCAATAGGTCACGACGTCGCCGGGCCGCAGTTGGGCCAGCTGATCGGCGAGCGGCCAGTCGACGGTCTCGCGCGGGCCGTAGAGCAGGGGCTTACCGCTGCGTTCCGCCGCCGCCAGCGCTCGCTCGACCACCCAGCGCGGTTCGGTGGTGCCGGACGAGAAGCGGCTGACATTGACTGAGATACCCCAGAGATCGTCGCCGCCGCCGGCCAGCGCCGCGACGCAGGCATCGACGTCCACGTCGACCGGCTCGCTGAAGCAGGCGACCGGCGATGCTTCGCCCCGCGCCGACAGGTTGAGCGCGAGGCGGACTCGCGTGCGGCAGACGCGCACGACGTCGTCGCGATAGGCGGGCCAGGTCAGCGCTCCGGCGTCGCCCTGCGAGAGCACGGTGGTCACGCCCGTCGGCAACATGTAGCGATCTGGACAGATGCCGTATTTCGAGCCGCCGCGCGCCGGGTGGGCGTGAAGATCGACGAGCCCCGGGATCAGCAGCGCGTCCGGAAACTCCAGGACCGTACAAGCGGGCGAGCAGTCCCCGGCCTCGACGATGCGACCGTCGCGCACGGCGACCGTCCCGGGGCCGTCGCGACCGGTCGCAGCACAAAACACGCGTCCAGCTCGAATCACCAAGTCGACCGTCATGCGCGTCCGCTCCCATCGTAGTCATGCCAGATGATTAGAATTTCTGGGCCCAGACCTCCGACCACATAGGCAGGAAGGCGTCCCGATTGTACACGCGCGCCTTGGCGACCTCGACGGTGAACGCGCCGACGCCCAGGCCCGGACGCGTCGGAATCTCACAATGTCCGCCGACCGGTCGCGTCGCGATGTGAAATCGCGTCCAACTGTGACCCCACCCGTGAAGCCATACAATGCGTTGCGTTAATTGGAGAATATCTGATTCCGGTGGAGTCGCGTTTCGCGTCCAATCGCGACCCCTCCCAGACGCTCGATCCAATAGTTTCATCAATGACTTAGCACCACCTGATGGTGGGGTCACAGTTGGGTGCGATTTCACAATCGCCTCTGCCCGAGCGTGGTCGAAGCCGTCTCAATCATTAGACCAGAGACCGTGATTCGCTGGCATCGGCAGGGATTCGGGGCCTTCTGGCGATGGAAGTCCCGGCCCAGAGGCGGCCGGCCGGAGATCCCCAGAGCGATCCGCGACCTGATCCGGGAGATGAGCCGAGCCAACTGGCTCTGGGGAGCTCCTCGGATCCATGGCGAGTTGCTCAAGCTCGGCATCGAGGTCGCCGAATCGACCGTCGCCAAATACATGGTCAAACACCCCAGACGACCGGGTCAGAGTTGGGCGACCTTCCTGCGCAACCATGCAGCGGGCATTGCCGCCACGGATCTGTTTGTCGTGCCCATGATCGGCTTCAAACTACTCTACTGTCTGGTATTTCTTGCGCACGGCCGGAGGGAGATCGTTCACCATGCTGTAACGGCGCATCCAACGGCCGAGTGGGTTGCCCGACAGATGACCGAAGCGTTCCCGTGGGACACAGCGCCACGATATCTGGTGCGAGATCGAGATGCCGTCTATGGCCACGTCGTGCGACGACGTCTGCGTGCGCTAGGCATCCGGGATCGACCAACTGCGCCACGGTCGCCGTGGCAGAACGCCTACGTGGAGCGCCTGATCGGCTCGGTACGACGCGAATGCCTTGACCACGTGATCGTGTTCGGCGAAGCCCACCTTCGGCGGATCGTGCCGCTTTATGCCAGCTATTACAACGAGGCTCGCACGCACCTGTCGCTAGCCAAGGATGCGCCAATCAGCCGACCGATCGCGCGCTTTGGTCGCATCATAGCCGCGCCCATGGTCGGCGGCCTGCATCATCGCTACGCCCGAATCTAGTTTTCAATTGGAACAGATAGGCCTGCGTTACCGATGCGATCATATCTAGTTATCCGAAAGGACAACAGGAGTGTGCGAAAAAATGTCCCGACACGCTCCTACATCTGACCGCCCCCATCAGATGCGGACGCGATAGCGCGCGAGTACGGCCTCGTCGACTTCAATGCCGAGTCCAGGGCGATCGTTTGGCACGGCAAGTCCATCCTCCATCTTGAAGAGCGGCGTGATCGCTAGCTCGTCGCGCAAAGCGTTGGGGTCCTGGTCGCACTCGAAGTAGTCACTGTTCGGTAATGCGTACATCAGCTGCAAAGTCGCGGCGGTGGAAACAGCGGTCGAGTAGTTCTTGGCAGTGACGGTGAGGTGGCGCATCTGAGCGTATGCAGCGATCTTACGAGCTTCCGAAAAACCACCGACCTGCACAACATCGAACTGCACGATTTGGATTGCCCCCGCGTCAATGAGCCGCGCGAACTGATACTTGCCCGTCTCGGTCTCGAAGCCGGCGATGGGAATGCGGGTTCGGCGGGCAAGTTCTGCGCAGCCTTCGACGTCCTCAGGTTGCGTTGGTTCTTCAAACCAGCGCACGTTAAGAGGCTCCAAGACCTCTGCATAACGCATGGCCATGCGGGAAGAGAGTGAAGTGTTCGCATCGACCATGAAGTTGCGCGCACCGAGGGCTTCTCGGGCAGTCCGGATTCGTTTCACGTCGTCCTCGAAACTGACGCGCATTGGAATGTCGCCTAGCACACCGCCATGGACCACCTGTGGAATGTTGCCGATCTTCATCTTGTAACCGCGGTAGCCGGCCTTCGCTGCGGCTGAAACGTCGGCTGCGAAAGCCTCCAGCCCATAGTCGCGCCGGTAGTATCCTGCCGAAGCATAAGCAGTTAGTGGACGTGCAAAGCCGCCGAACAAGCGCCACAACGGCTGGCCCGCACACTTTCCGACGATATCCCAGAGAGCGATGTCGAGGCCCGAAAGAGCAGCGATAATGATTCCTTTACGGCCATGATAGTAGGTGGATTGATAGACTTTCTCCCAGAGGAACTCAGGCCGGCGCGGGTCTTCGCCAACGACGAGTGGCGCGATCTCCTCCTCAAGCACTTTGGCTGTCACGGAATGAGGTCCACCCCACATGGCCGCCTCGCCCCACCCTGAGATCGCAGAATCGCTTGTGTGGATCCGCACCAGGAGCGCTTCGCGCGTCTGATACTCGCCCCTGGCATAGGTGAGTGGGTAGGGCATGTCGTAAACGAGCGGGAAGGTTTCAATTGCGGTAATGCGCATGGGCCGTCGTGCTCGCTAGGCAATGGCTGGAAACATAATCATCGTCATCATCGCTCTTCTGGTCACGCCTGACGCTCTCGCTGGCAGAGCGTGGCGAGTCCGTGGGCGAGGCCGGCATGGAGAGCGGTTAGGTCATCCAAGAGTGTAACATAGGCTAGGCCGTCGGCCTGCGCCAATGCGAACGCTCCGGGGTTTGCGGCAGGCAAGCCCACCAATTTGTTGTGCCGCCGACAAGCCTTGGCGACACGTCGGAAGTCCGCCTCGTCTTCGGCGGTGAATCGGAAGGCGCCGCGCCCGCGCGCAAGCGACAGGTCGGAAGGTCCAATGAAACGGCCGTCGACGCTGGCAAGGGCCGCGATGGCGTCAATATCGTCTAGCGCACTGGCCATTTCGATCATGACGTGGCATCGCGTGTTGGTGTTCGCCGACCGATGGAGATCTTCGTCGACTGAATGATAGTTTCCATAGGTGAACGCGTGGCCTAAACCGACGCCGCGCGTTCCTTGTGGTGGATACTTTGCAAAACCCGAGGCTTCCGCCGCATGCGCGGCATCGCGAATCATGGGCAGCATTACGCTAACTGCACCATAATCCAATGCCTGTTGAACCAGGATGCGCCGAGCTTCCGCCAACCGCACGATGACCGTCAGGCCCAGCACGCGGCCTTGTGCTACCAACGCGTCGCAGGCCTCCTGTGTGATAGCGCCGTGCTCCATATCGATAATCACGATGCAGTATCCCAGCAGCACCACGATCTCGAGGACCGGTAGATTGGGCCGGGCGAACCAGAAGGCTGGTTCGGGGTGAGTCACACTGGCCATATCCAAAGGTTCTCAGGCGGTCTGATCCCGCAGAAGTCGGAAGCCAGCAGCAAGTGCGCTTAGGTCGTCCGCAGCGGTGACGAAGGCCGGTCCGAGCGCCAAAGCTACCTTTCTATAATTTGAGTTGCCGGCTGCCACTGCCCAACGCTTGCCCGCCGATTCCGCCGCCGACATGATGAATTTGAGATCGTCGACGTCCGCCGCTGTTGCGCGGAACACACCTCGGCCGCGCGCTAAAGACAGATCGCTCGGCCCGATAAACAGGCCGTCGACGAAGGGCAGGCCGGCGATATCAGAGGCAACATTCAGGGCCTCTAGCGTCTCTATCATGACATAGCAGAGCCGCTCGCGGTTCTCGCGTGCCACAAAGGCCTCGTCTGGGCCGGCATAGGCCATGGTTCGATTGTAGCCCATGCCACGCGAGCCCAATGGGGGGTACTTGGCAAAGCGCGCGACCGCACTGGCGTGAGCGAGGTCTCGAATCTGCGGCAGAATCACGCCGTACGCGCCAATGTCGAGGGCGGTCTGGATTCGCGGTTGCGTCGCTTCGCTGACCCGTACATAGGTTGTAAGCCCAAGCCCGCTGCAGTAGGGCACGAGTCGGTCAAGGGCCGGTTCGTCCAGGATCCCGTGCTCCATATCGAAGATCACGATGTCGAAGCCGGCCAGCCGTGCGATCTCACAGGCCTTCTGATTGTCGTTCTCGAGCCAGAAGGCCAAGCCCGTCTGCGCCTTGCGCTTCGGCTGTTCCATGCTACGTCCTCAACGCTGGCCGATTGGTAACTCTAATTGGAGGCGAGTTTAGCCTGATGGTCAACTTGTCAATACTGCACTTCCGCGCTTAGGATTGCCTGGGCTCAATGCCAGATTTCGGTGCCGAGAATGATTAGGGCCTAAGTGGAGGAAGAGTCAGCATGGGCGGTATTCCCGCCGACCGTCGACCGCTTTTCTGGACGTTACTTGTGCCGCCACTCGCGGTGCTCATTCTGTTGTTCGTGGCACCGTTAGCCTTGATGTTCGTTTACAGTTTCTGGAGCGTTAACAACGACTACCAGCTCGTTCGGTCGATAGGCGTTGTGCAATACGCAAAGGTATTCCGAGAGCCAATCTACCTTGATACCTTACTCGGATCAGCTTGGTTGGCACTACTGACCACCCTAACTTGCCTTGCACTTGCTCTGCCACTTGCGTATTTCACCGTTCGCTTTGTGCCGCGGAAATGGCGCGTCGTTTTCATCGTGGCCCTTATCATACCCGGTTGGATCAGCATCCTTATCCGTGCCTACTCGATGAATTTGGTCCTGGGAGAGGCAGGGCTGCTCAACTGGCTCTTGCTGTCATCCGGCGTCGTGGCCGAACCAGTCAAGATCCTGTTCACTAAGACGGCTGTCGTGTTGGGTCTTGTCTATATCTACTTGCCCTACACCATGGTACCCATCTATGCCGCGCTCGAACGGCTCGATCCACGTCTCCTCGAAGCTGCCGAGAACCTCGGCGCCGATCCGGTGCGGCGTTTCGGCAGGGTAACGCTACCGCTAATCCTTCCGGGCATCTTGGCAGGTGCTGTGATTACCTTCATTCCCGCACTCGGTGAGTATCTGGTGCCCAACCTTCTGGGTGGGCTGCAAGGTGCGATGTATGGCAATCTCATCGCCACAGCCTTTTTGAGTTTTAATTGGCCGCTTGGTTCTGCTTTGTCGGTGGTGCTCATGGCGGCGGTGCTGGTTTTGCTTTGGATTGCCACTAGGTTCACCAGACTCGATCGTGGCCTGTTACCGGACTAGGGGATAGATCGCTCCATGCTCACGCGACGCTTGCTCGGCACACTTACGTTTCTGATTTTCGCGCTGACGTATCTTCCGATCGCGCTTGTCGTGCTGACGAGCTTCAGTGAAAGGGCATTGATGCAACTTCCGATCGAGCAATTCGGCTTGGTTTGGTATGACAGCCTTTTCGCGAACACGAAGACGCTGTCGGCGCTGTGGACAAGTCTCGAGGTCGGTACGGTTGCGGCATGTTTTGCGACCCTGCTCGGCCTGGCTTCAGCACTTGCCGTCGTCCGATACAAATTCCCGGGGAGGCGTGCATTCCTCGCGCTGATGACCCTCCCGATGCTCGCGCCTGGCATCGTGCTTGGCGTATCCATGCTGCTGTTTGCGCGCTCCGTCGGGTTCCAAACCGGCTTTGTCGCGCTATTGCTAGGCCACACCTTGCTAGCCTTGCCCTATTGCACCTTCATCATCATTTCAAGCCTCTCCCGTTTTGACCGCGGTCTCGAGGATGCGGCTCGCGGTCTCGGGGCCAAGGAATGGCAAGTGCTTGGGCGAGTCACGATCCCCGGCATCATGCCGGGAATCATTGGCGCGCTTCTCTTTGGATTCACGATCTCGATCGGTGAGTTTGTTGTCAGTTTCTTTCTTACGTCGGCGGGAACGACGACGCTGCCGATCCGCATCTATTCGATCGTGAAGGTTGGAATCACGCCCGAGATCAACGCCATCTCGACGCTGATACTCGCCGTGACCGTCGTGCTCACCATAGCCGCGATCCAGCTCACTTGGTCGCGCAATAAGAGTTGAAACCAGGAGGATCGGTCATGAACAGACGAACGTTTCTTACGGCTCTTGCGTTATTCACTACACTCTCGCTTGCGACCCCTCTCGTTGCACAAGAAAAGATTGGTGGCGAAATAAACATTCTGAGTTGGGGCAACTATATCGATTTCGCACTGAAACCCTTCGAGGAAAAATACGGCGTCAAGATTAACATCGACTACTATGGCGATGAACAAGAGGCAATGAACAAGATCCGCGCTGCGGGTCTCGGTACCCATGATGTAGTATTCCTCGGCGCCGGTTTCGAAGATATCGCGATGAAGCAGAACCTCATCACACCGCTCGACGTCTCGAGAATCTCGAGTTACGCCGACCTCTTCCCTGTGCTGCAAAAGAAGAAACCCGACGGTAATGTCTACTGTGCCACCTATTCTTTTGGCTTGAACGGCATCATCGCATACGACCCCGCGAAGACCGGCGGCCCAATCACGTCCTGGAGTGATGTCTATTCCGGGAAATTCACCGGCCGAATTGGCAAGATCGACAAATCGAATGAGCAGGTTTGGCGAACGGCCCTAAGTCTTGGCTACACTTATGGCCCGCTTTCCGATGAGCAGTGGACGAAGGTCGAGGAAAAACTCAACGCCGATGTTGCCCAAGTCCGGACAATCTACTCGCACCTGGACCAAATGGCTCAGCTACTCTCTAGCGGCGAAATCTGGATTGCCGACAGCGACGACGGCGGATATCGACAAGCTAAGGCCAAAGGCCTTCCGATCGAGGCTGCCTATCCGACGGAGGGCATGACTGCCTGGTATGACGGGCCCTGCATCGTAAGCGAGGCCCCTCATCCGGAAGCGGCCTATGCCTTCATCAACTACATGCTAAGTCCGGAGATCCAGGCACAATTGCCCAAAGCGCTTGGATACGCACCGGCCAATTCCAAAGCAGTGCCCATGCTTGATGAGGAGACCCGTAAAAATATGGACATCGATGCGCTGGTAGCCAACATCGACAAGATCCAATTCCAGTACAATCTCGGCGCCGATTTTGACAAACGCGGCATTGAGATTTGGGAGCGGGCGAAGGCGCAGGTGAAGCAGTAACATAGGTTGGCCGGCGCCGGAGATGTTTCCCGGCGTCCGCCAATTCCGCCATGCATCTAGAAACCATCCAACTCTGTAAGGCGTTCGACGATGCACTTGCGGTACGCGAGGCGTCGTTTCAGATTGAGAGGGGTCAAGTACTGAGTCTGCTGGGCCCCTCTGGCTGCGGCAAGACGACCACTCTGCGCATGATCGCCGGCTTCGAACCACCGACATCGGGTCGTATCATGCTTGGCGGACGCGACATCACCGAACTGCCCGCTCGCAAGAGAAACATTGGCATGGTTTTCCAGTCATATGCGCTATTCCCGCACATGACGGCGGCGCAGAATGTGGCCTTTGGTCTAGACATGCGCAACATTCTCCGTTCCGAGAGAAAGGATCGCGTTTCTCGTGCGCTCGAAATCGTGCGCATGGCGAGTTTAAGCGATCGCATGCCAAGGATGCTCTCGGGCGGCCAACAGCAGCGGGTTGCCTTGGCACGCGCGCTCGTCATTGAGCCTGATTTGTTACTGCTTGATGAGCCGCTCTCTGCACTTGATCTCAAGCTCCGTGAGGAGATGCGCGATGAAATTCATGGAATTGTGCGGGAGTTGAACATCACAACTGTGTTCGTGACGCATGACCAGGGCGAAGCGCTCGTGCTCTCCGATCTCGTGGCGGTAATGAGTGAGGGGACCATAGAGCAGCTTGGCACGCCGCTGGAGGTCTATCATCGACCCCGTACCGGCTTTGTGGCCCAATTCATTGGCGGTGCCAATGTCTTGCGGGGTCACCAACGCACTGAGAACAACGGCGTCTTTGATACGGAGTTCGGCATCGAACTACCTGTTCCACTCGGTGCGCTAGCGAGGATTGAAGCGGTCGCGGTGCGGCCCGAAGACATTGAGATCGTGGCAGATGGCGCTGCCGGTACCACCAATGCCTTGGTGAAGCGCGCTCGGTTTCTCGGTAGCGTCATTGAGTACACACTCGAAACAGATACCGGTCACCAGCTGACCGCGCGCACCGAAGGGCGGTTCAATTTACCGGAGAATTCGCGCATTCACTTCGCGGTTCGCCCCGATCGCATTGTACCTCTAGAGCGACCATGAACGAGAAGGCGCACAACTATTTGACCCAGACAACTTTCAAGTCGGATCTGTTTTCGAACAAGGGTGTGCTAGTGACGGGGGCCGCTCGCGGCATTGGTGCAGGGATCGCACAGGCCTTCGCTGCGCTTGGCGCGCATGTGGTGGCGGCTGACATCGATTCGTCGGGGCTTGATGCACAATTGAATACCGCCACCGACTTGCCCGGTACCATGACAGCGGTCACGGGCGACCTGAGTGCGCCAGGTGCCGCCGATCGTATTTTTGATGCGGCATTGGAATCGGCAGGTGCCATACATGTCCTTGTCAACAATGCAGGCCGCTCCTGGGGCGTTGCGACCGAGGATATCGGCGAGGCACGTACGCAGGAGTTGATCGATCTCAATCTCAAGAGTGTTCTGTTCCTCTCCCGTCGCTTTGTACTCCATGCGCGCGGGCGTGGCGGAGGAGGTTCTATTCTACAGATCTCGTCGACTGCAGGCATCACGGGCTTTCAGCGGCGCGCCGTCTATACCGCAACCAAATTTGGCGTTATCGGCCTCACAAAGGTACTTGCCCTCGATCACGCGCGGGAGGGTATTCGTGTAAATGCCATACTGCCGCATGTCGTGGAAACCGAGATGTTCCGTAGCGTAGCGCAAGCGCACGAAATCGAGCTGTGGCTTGCCGGCATTCCGATGGGCCGCTTCGCTTCTATTGCCGATGTTGCCGCGCTCGCGATTTTCCTGAGCTCGCCTGCTGCCGCATATCTCACGGGCGGATCTTATGCCGTCGACGGCGGCGCTATGGCCGGGTCCTATGGGAACGCTTGATGCGAACCCAGGCCGACGCCGAAACCTTTGACTACATTGTCGTCGGCGCGGGCTCGGCGGGCTGCGTTCTCGCAGGCCGTCTCAGCGAGGATCCACGCGCCACGATTCTGGTTCTTGAGGCGGGCGGCAGGGATTCGTCGCCAATCATTAAGATGCCCGCGGCAACCGATCTTTATGGCATCGGAAATCCTAAGTACGACTGGCGCTACCTGACAGAACCCGATCCAAGCCGCTGCGGACGGCGCGACGTCTGGCCGCGCGGCAAGGTGGTGGGGGGATCGAGCTCGATCAACGCCATGGTGTATATGCGCGGCCAGCGCAGCGACTATGACAGCTGGGCGGAACTAGGGAACATCGGATGGTCCTTTGATGAAGTGCTTCCATTCTTTAAGGCAAGCGAGACGAATGAGGGCGGCGCCGACGAATGGCGCGGCCGCGACGGGCCTTTGCGTGTATCGCATATCCGGACGCTGCATCCGCTCGCCGTCGATTTCGTGGAAGCGGCGAAGAACACTGGAATTCGCTTTAGCAAAGACCTCAACGGTCGGGACTTTGAGGGTGTAGGTTACGTCCAGGCCACACAGCGCTTTGGCCGGCGGCACAGTGCGGCTGACGCCTATCTTACGCCTGCTCTGCGGCGCAAGAATGTGAGTCTACTATGCCGCGCACTTGTGTCCAGAATCCTCATCAAGGACAATGTTGCGACGGGCGTTGAGTATTTGGATGCCAATGGGCGCCGAACGTTGGCGCATGCTCGTGAAGCCATTCTGTTGTCGGGAGGTGCGATCGCCTCGCCGCAAATCATGATGCTCTCGGGGCTGGGGCCCGGCGATACGCTACGCCGGCACGGAATTGCCGTCGTCAAGAACATCCCGAATATGGGTCGCAATCTCCAAGACCACCCGGGCCTATACCTCAATTATGCGGTAGACCGGCCGACATACAATTCGCAGCAAGGACCACTCCACAAAGTTCTGCATGGCCTTACTTGGTTGCTCTTCGGTCGCGGCCCAGGAACGACGCCGGGCGCGCTTGCTATGGCCTATGTGAAGTCGAACAACGTCGCACTCTATCCTGACTTGCAGCTACATTTCACGCCAGTGGGTTACAGGTTGACACCGGAGCAGCTGATTATTCTCGATGACCCTGTCATTACTGTCATTCCCAACGTAAACCGTCCATATAGTCGGGGGTGGGTCGAACTTGCGAGTGCGGATATCCGCGACCCGCCGCGCATTGAATGTCGTCTGCTTGAGGATGAACGCGATGTATTCGTACTGATCGCGGGATGTCGCATTCTCCGGCGAATTTGCGCGACACCGCCCCTGGCGAATCGCATCATGGCGGAGCTCACGCCGGGGCCGGATATCAGTTCTGATGAGGAGCTTGCTGCATTTATCCGCGCCAATTGCATCACGATCTTCCACCCCTGCGGCACCTGCAGGATGGGCATAGATGAGGCGGCAGTCGTCGATCCGCAATTGCGCGTGCGCGGCATTGATCGGCTGCGCATCGTCGACGCCTCGATTATGCCCCATCTCGTCAGCGGCAATATCAATGCTCCGGTGATCATGATCGGCGAACGCGGCGCAGATTTCGTAAGGCAATCCAATCGACGATCGGCCTAGGCGGAGGAGAGACCGGCATCGAGGAGTTTTCGGTTTCCCGGTTGGATGATTGGGTCGTACACATCACCGGCGGCACCTTGCTGGTGGGTGGCGTTCGGATTTGCGCCTGACTTCATCATGACGGTATCGACCATGCCCCGGGAGTACGAAGAGAGCTTTGTCCGTCGCCTTGAAATCATGTGGGGCGAAGGTTTCCTTTCGCCTGGCGGGGCGGATGAAGTGAGGGCTATCCTCGGTAGTGAGGACCTTTCCGGGGCGCAGGTTCTCGACATAGGGTCAGGCGCAGGCGGGGCGGCATTGCTTTTGGTGCGTGAGTACGCAGCTCGGCAGGTGATCGGCATCGATATCGTGCCAGAACTTATAGAGCGTTCGCGACGGCTTTGTGAAGCTGCTGGAATGAGTCAACAGGTTTCGTTTGAACTTGTGACGCCCGGGCCACTGCCATTCGTCGGTGACAGTATCGATGTCATTTTCACGAAGGACTCGCTGCTTCATTTTGCCAATAAGGCTGGCATCTTTGAGGAGATTTTCCGAGTGCTCAGACCTGGCGGCCGATTCTTGGGCGGAGACTGGCTTGCCGGTAAGAACATCGCTCAATGTCAGGCTTGGTCGAAGTTCTTGGAACTGCGCCGGCCGTCGTTTGTCATGGTCGATGTAGAGACAATGGTCCAAACCATGGGCGAGGCGGGGTTCGTAGAGGTGACCGCCGTCGATCGGGCCAACTGGTTCATGGAGGCAGCGCAGCGCGATGTGGAAGCAGTCGAGGGTCCTCATCGCGCAAGCCTTCAGAAACTTCTTGGCGAAACGGAGTACGGGATTTGGGTAGCGGTGCGACACGCCATCGCGGAGGCAGCCGCTTACGGCGCACTGCGGCCGACCCACCTTAAGGGACGTAAACCGGCCAATGTCGACGTTGATCGATCCTGATCTGGTTCTAAATTTTTAACTCTCGCCGGGCGCGGGTTGCTTTCGATGTGCCCCCGCTAAGTCATGGCGGTCGCGTCCATCGAAGCATGATGAACCGCAGCACGAAAGCGATGGTGAGTTAGTTTGCGGTAGGGACGGGACAATGTTAGCTGCATTCGGAGGAGTCACAACCTACCTACGACGTGACTTTACAGATCGCCTCGGTTCCGCGCCCTGTGATGATGCGTCGATATCCGCAGAGCCGACGGTCGAGGTTGGAATCGCCTGTATCGACGCGCAGCGCTTGGTTGTGCAGTGACGCGAGCTTCTTGTCCGTAGCGACCACGAGAATGTTGCCGAGGCCCACTCGGCGAAGCACTGCAGCGCTGATTTGCTGGTTGCCGCGGCCGAGGAAATGACCCTGGCCACCAATCGGGGTGACGACGATGCAGGCAGGACGGTTCGACAACGCCTGAAGGATTTCAACCTCCATTGCATCGGCTGCCAGCAATTGACCATCGCGGATGAGGTCCACGCCCACCAGGGTCTTCGGCAGGCCCAGCGCCTCCGCAACGGCGCGCGTCGTTGTGCCCGGCCCGAGGATGCACAGCTGGCCGCACTCGAGCCGATCAAGTATTTCCGTAGCGATGGCGTGCAGAGCCGCCGTTTCGCCGGCAGCGCGACCGATCTTCACCCCCTGCACGAGCTCGGGATCGAAGGGAACCTTGAGATAGTCGTAGAGCGCGGCCGATACGGCGCCCAGCCGGTAGGCCTCCTCATCGAGGTCCATCACCTCCATGTCGCGGAGCGGCAACGGCCGCCGCAGATGTCGCAGCAATAGCTCGGCGGCCGCCCGAGGGCTCGTTGCCCAGACGGCAGAATGCATTTTCACGCCGGCAGGAATTCCGATCACCGGCACGCGGCCATCAATAGCGGCCGCGACATCACGCGCCGTACCGTCGCCGCCGACGAAAAGTAACAAATCGATGCCTGCTGTGGCCATAGCCTTGGCGGCGCGCTGGGTGTGCTGACCGGTAGACTCGCCGATGCGGGGTTCGCCTATGACTACCGGATCGAAACCTGCGGTACAGGCCTCTGCTTCGCCCATGTCGCCGGGCGCGGCAATGAGCTCGATGGTATCGCGAGCGGCGGCGAGGCGTGTCAGGGCAACATCGGCGCGAGCTGGGGAGTGCGGCTTGGCGCCGCGAGCCCGCGCCGCAGCGAGGATCTGCGGCCCGTCCGTGCCCTTCAAGCCGACACTGCCGCCCATGCCGGCGATGGGGTTCACGATCAGTCCAAGGCGGAAATTGCTCCCCATTATCCAACTGCTAGACGATTCATCTAAGCGTTATGGAAGGTACTGGGCTGGAAATCGGATGCGGATACATCACTGAGCCGCCGCATTTTTGCGCTGCCAGGCGCGCCAAGTGAAGGCCCATCTAGCGGGATCGTCGACGGCGCCCTCGTCGAGGGGTGCCACTGATGCGCGGTGCGGCGCCTTTGTCACCGTATCCGGCTCACTGTAGGCTTCATCAGAGATCCGTTTCAGCGTCTCGATGCACTCGTCCAGCTCGTCGAGAGAGTAAGACTCACCGGGTTCGATAGTGAAAGGCTCTGGCACCAGCATGGGATGGTGGCTGAGCATGTAGTGCTGCAATCCATAATCGATCATGCGCAGCATGATGTCGTGGGAGGTGACACCGGTGTCCTTGTGCAGCTGCTCCCAGCTGTAACGGACCTGCTCCAACCGGTGGGTTTTGTTCGCTGGCCACGGTATCGAGGCTCCGCGAATCTTGGAAATGCCCGCCAACAGATAGTTGTTGTTGAGCACAGCCGTCTCAGCCACCGTCTTCAACCCTTCGGTGCCGAGGCTCATGACCCAGGCATAGGCCTTTAGAACCGTGTGGACGTTGCCGAGGAAGGCTCGGATCTTGTCGATGGCCTGCGGTCGTTCTGCATCCAGATGATAGTTCTTGCCCTCGAAGGCGACGATGGGATTGGGCAGGAACTTCGCAAGATGCCGCTTGACGCCGACCGCAGCGCAGCCGAGGCCGATAGACCCATGGGGAGCCGAGAAAGTCTTGTGCAAGTTGAACTGGCACATATCGAAGCCAACGTCGCCGGCGCGGATGATGCCGAGCAGGCCGTTGCCGTTGGCTTGATCGTAAGCGCAGAGGCCGCCGGCCTTGTGCACGAGATCGACGAACTCGCGAATGTTTGGATTGAAGAGGCCGGTATCCTCTGGGCAGGTGAACATGATACCGGCTGTCCGCTCCGAGATTGCGGCCTTCAAGGCTGCCAGCTCGGGATAGCCACGCTCGCCGGGATAGAGCGTGAGTACCTTGAAGCCAGCAACGGCGGGCGTGGCCGCATCGGCCGGGTGCGAGAAAGCCGTCGTGATGATCTCGTTCCGCCGGTCAAGCTCGCCGCGCGACTGATGATAGGCGCGGATGATGCAGGCGTTGGTGTAGATGCCCTGAGCGCCGCTGCCCGGCTGGAAGCTGAACTCGTCCATGCCGGCGATCTCGCACATGAAGCGGTTCATGCGGTACATGATTTCGAGCAGGCCTTGGAGGGTCGAATCCTCCTGCAATGGATGCAGGTCGGCCAGCTGCGGCAGCCGGGCCATATGATCATTGATCTTTGGGCTGTATTTCATGGTGCAGGTGCCCATCATGTCCGGCGTCACATCGACGCCCATGGTCATCTGTGACAGGCGCGTGAAGTGACGCAGTACCGTCTGCTGCGCTGCCTCCGGTAGGCGCGGCGGCGCCTTGCGGCGAAGGGCCGAAGGAATACGTGCCGTCGCCTTGCTGGCTCTCTTCAGGATTCGTGCATCGGCAGCGGTCGGAATGATGCCGCGCTCGCCGGGCGTTCCTAGCTGCGTGATCAGCGGCTCACTCCAGCGCGCGGCATGGAATAGCTCAATTCGTCTCTTCATGACAGGAACTCCTTAAGGGCGCCGACCAGCCGATCGATAGCCTCGCCATCGTGGATCTCAGTGATGCAGAACAAGGCGCTCTGTCCCAACGCCGGAAAGGCGTAACTGAGATCCTTGCCGCCGAGGATGCCCTGCCGTAGGAGGCGTTTGTTGATCTGGGCTACGCTCCTGCCTGTACGGTCAAAATTGACCACGAACTCTTTGAAGAAGGCGCCGGCGAGGAGGGGTGCCTTCACGCCCTTGAGGCGACCAATACGGTCGGCGGCATAGGCGGCCCTTTGCATGATGCCCTCACCCAGCTCGCGCATCCCTTGCGGACCCATGAGCGAGAGATAGACGGCTGCTGTAATGCCCCACAACCATTGGGTCGTGCCGTAGTAGTCCGTAGCGGCGTGGCGTTTGTTATAGGAAGTACGTTCGAGCGTGCCGACGCCGAAGCCGAACTCGCGGGTGCTCTGCGCTTGGGTAAGGCTGATAAGGAAGCTTGGATACTCGTCGACGTAACGCGGTTCATCTGGCGACGCGATAAAACCGGCCTGGCCGCCACCAGCATACATATGCATGCCCAGGGGCTGCAGATCGCCGACGACGAGATCGGCGCCGTAGTTCCCCGGTGCCTCCAGAACACCGAGGGAGACGGGGTCGACGCCGACCACTGCAAGCGCTCCCTTTGCGTGTGCACGCTTCACGATATCAGGCGCGCCGCCATCGACGACGCCGAGAAACGAGGGAACCTCGATGTAAACAGCCGCGGTATCCGCCGATAGCTTTTCGGCGAGGTCCCGGCGGTCGATCTCGCCGGTCTTGCCGTCCATCGCGACCTCAATGACTGTTGCAACCGGTTTGGTGAAGCCGCGCATCTGTGACAGCCGCGCCCGGTCCATTGAGGCCGGTACCAGGATCTGCGACCGGCCTGTAATGCGACAGGCCATCGCAACGGCGCTGTCGGCAGCTGCACCCCAGTCGTAAGTGGGCGTACTCACTACATCCATGCCAACGAGTTCGCCGATCAGGCTCTGATACTCGAAGATTGCCTGCAGCTTGCCGTGGTCGGAGTAGGACCAGCCGGCATAAGCAGTTAGGAATTCGCCGCGCCGGTTGATCTCGTCGCAGATGGCAGGAACATAGTGCTGCCAGCAGCCGGCGCCGCGGAAGTTCAGCAGCTCAGCACAGCTACGGTTCTTCGCCAGGATTCCCTCTACATGCCGACGCAGGCCGTGCTCGGAGACGATCGGCGGCGGCAGATCGAGCGGACGTTTCAGCTTTAGCGTGCCCGGAATGGCGTCATAAAGATCCTCCACGCGCGCGACGCCTATGGCCGCTAACATACGCCGGCGCAATTCGGCGCCCGAATTCGGAATATACGGATGGCTATCGCCCCCGCCCTTTGCCATCTTGTCCTCCCCTGGATGATACGTTTTCGTGGCTCGAAAGCATCAACTGCGAGCAATATTGCTGTCAACTTCCCTTCGGCCAAGCGACGATACTAATCGACATTCCCCAGATAAGCCTTGGTTTCGAACAACAGAGTAGTCATATGGATTCCAGCGATAACGTAAGACGCGATATGAAAGGCAGTCACCGCCGCGTATCCCTACCGAAATCTAGATTGCCAAGCCGAGAGATAAGTCGCCAGAATGGTACGGAATCAGAGAGGGATGCTTTGGAACATCCTCTGCGAAGCTCGTGAATCGAAGTCAGCTGTGCGGGAGGCTATTCGTGCCGCATTGAGCGGTGCCCCATTTCAAATCGGCGACAACAGACGTCGAGCCTATGGAGGAACACATGCTAAGTCGCGGTCCCAGCATGTAGCGGGATCATGAGACGATTCGGGATTTCACAAGTTGTCCTAACCCGGACAGAGTTTTCGGTAGGGACACTATTCGCCTAGGCTCGCGTCTGTCGCATGCTCGACAAGCCACCGCCCCGGCGGAGTCATTGCTTCCATCGCGGGAAGAGCTGCAAAACCCATACCCGCAACCTGAATCGAGCCGATCGCGATTCGACCATCGCGGATGTGCAGAACCGCTGCCTCGCCTAAGAGACTGTAGAGATCGGCATGCTTGTCGAGCGCGGTGGCCTGCTCCGTCGGCGTCAAGTGGTTGAGGCCGAAGAAATAGTGATGTCCGTTCCGCTCCACATGCGGGATGCCGAGCAGGGCCACCGAAGCGAGATCCGCCTGCAAGGGCACGACGGGCAGGTTTGTCAGATCCTCTGCGGTGAGGAAGTACCGCGGCGCACCGAGCGATTCGTTCCGATGGCGCGTCCGCGCAAGGTTCAGTAGCGACTTGTAGATGCCCTTGCAGTTCTTGTGTGACACGCCGCGGTAGCCGAGCGCCATCGCCGTGCGGAAGGCGTCGAGCGTCCCGTCGGCCTCGTCGATGATAACGGGCTTGTGCCGGCCGATTTGTTCCAGGAGCGCCGCCGTGTTCGGTGCGAGCGCGACGGAGCGCTCCAGCGGCTGCTCGATGAACAGGATGGCGCGATCGAGGGCCTGGAGCGCGGGCGTCGTCCGCAGCCGGTCCACGAGCTCGGCGAATGCGCCGAGGTCCTTGTACTGCTCGTTGCCGTCGAGTGTGACGGCGCAAGGCGAGGTACTGCGGGACAGAAGAACGGCGATGGCGGTCAGGCGAGCGAGATCCTCGTCGAGCCGCCCCGCCACTTTGACCTTGAGATAGCGGATGCCGTCGACGCGCAGATAGTCTTCGAGTGTCTCCGGCAGCCCGTCTGACACGGCCGTTCCCGCGGGCACATCGGCAGCGGTGATCGGGTCTAGCAGACCGACCGTGTGCCGGACCCAGAGCGATCGCAGCGGCCGCTCCGGAAGGCAGCGGTGTAGCTCAAAGTCCCTGAGATCAGGATCGAGACGGCCGAGTTCGATGCCCAGCGCTTCGGAGGCGACCAGATCGGCGACAGGCAGTCCGAGCAGGCGGCCGAGAGCATCGATTACCGCCCGCTCCGTCATGGAGGCGCCGAAGCTCACGGTGAGGTCGTTCAGATCGTGGGCAGGTCCGCGGGCGGCGAGTTCGGCGAAGCAATGCTGCCAGAGGTCGAAGGCTGTGCAGCAGGTGCCACTCGACAGACAGGCCGTGACCGCGAGGCGGATGGCGCACAATAGATCGGCCACGTTTTCGACGAGCGATTTGTGAATACGCTTGTCAAACCAGCGATAGGCGAGGAAGTCGGCGGCATAGCCGCGGGATCGCTCGCCGCGCTCGGTCTCGATCGTGACCTCGAGGGTGGCAATCGGCGCCACGCGGACGGTGACGACGCCATAGCGGAAAGGCATGCGGCTGTGGGCCATGCGAACGCCGAGACGGGTTTCGACCATTCTCAACCGTGGCGCCATGCCAATCAGCCCCGCAGTGATTCCAGAATGCCGCGGACGTACCTGATCGCGCGCGCTGCGCAAGTCGGCCCGTCCGGCTCATAGATAAACGGCTCGATCGAGACGCTGTGCGCATAGCCCGTACGCACGAGCGCGCGAAGCACCGGTACGAAGTCGTCGTTTCCCTGGCCGGGGCCGCATCCGGAACTATCATTGAGCTGGACGTGGCCAATCAACCCGGTGGGGACCCAGCGCTCGATGAGGCCGGGAATTGACTCGGTTTCGGCCGCCGCCGCGGCACAGGTATCGATCATCGTTCGCAAGGCAGGGCTGCTGACGGCATTCACGATCTCCACGGCCTCGTAAATTGTGTTGACGAAGTTCGTGCTTGCCGGCGGCAGCGCTTCGAGGCAGTAGACCAAGCCCGCCTCCGCGGCGTGCTCGGCCGCCAGTACGATCGCCTCGACGGCGCGCTTGCGCGCCTCCGACGGATCGTCCCCGGGAAGGGTCCGCCGCTGCTCCGGAGAGCCGTGGATCAGCACCCGCCCGCCCAGCTCGGCGCAAAGCAAGACCAGGCCACGCAGCACCTCCAGCGTGCTTGCCCGGATGTCGGGATCGGCGCTGGTAATGGAGAGTCCCGGCGGCGAAACGAGGAGCCAATGCAGGCCAACGACGCCCAACCCGGCATCGGTGATGAGCTGTCGCAGCGATCGCCTTTCCGCGATTCCGAGGCGGTGCGGCTCCGCGCCCAGCGTGAAGGGCGCGAGTTCAAGCGAGTCATAGCCCAGGCGGGCGGCAACTTCGCATTGCTGCTTCAGGGGAAATGCCCGAAGTACCTCGTTGCAGAGCGCGATATCCATCCCTGCGTATCGATAAGCCTCTAAGTCACGCGCACTTGCCCCGTGCGAAGCAACGTCACACGCCCTTGCGCGGGATGCGCTGGAGCCAGCTCCTGGCAAAGAACGGCTTGCCGCCTTCGGAGGCCTTCAGCGATGCTTCGACAAGGAAATCGCTCTCTGTCGAACTTAGTGCGGCCTGCGCCTCTACGAAGGTGTCCCACCCCTGGCGATGCCGAAGCAAGAAGGCTTCGCGAAGATCGACACGCGCGCTGGTCGGATCGTCCGGCTTGATGCGATAGACCACCTTCTTCTCGAAACCGCTTTCCACGGCGATCTCGTCGATGATGCTACGACCCTCGTCGCGCAGCACGGTATAGATCACTTCATTGGCGGCCACGTCGCGTGTGACCGTACGCTCCTGGTGCGCACCTACAAGCACCGTGCGTGCCGTCGCGCGGCCCTTGGCCGGCGGCTCGAAATGGATACGTTCGTCGCTCGCGCGCCGCTCGCGGACAGGCAGAACAAGCCGCGAACTGCCGGTGTGGACAAGGAGGCGCACCGACCGCGGGGAAGGCCAGACGGTCGGCCAATAAGCGGTGGATATTGCCAACCGAAGGCGGTGACCGGCCGGGAAAATGTGGCCGATCTCGTTCATCTGCACGCGTATCCGAACGCGCTTGCCCGGTTCCAGCGGCACGGGTCTGTCATGGCCGTTGCGGTGGGTGAGATTAAGTACACCGTAGGTGACACGCAGGTCGGAGCCGTCCGGACGCAAGTCGTTGAGGCGCACCGTCACCAGCGCTTCTGGCTGTTCGGACTCGAGATCCAGCTCCACAACCGGCGCGCCGAGAATGGTGACGGGCGCTTCGAGCTGTTCCGTGTCGAAGAGGAGCGACCCGCCATCCTCCTCCCGCTGATCGAGCGGCAGTTCCGGCGAGAGGCCGCCCATGCCGTAGGGGCACCACTCGCCCGCATGCTGACCGACGCTCTGCGGCGAGGCAATAGCGAGCGCAGGGCTATTCCCTGCGCGATCGCGCCCGGTCGAAGGCTTGTGCGTGCGCTCAGCGGCCGGTGCGGGCGCAGAAAGCGTATTTCTGCCGAGTGCGCAACTGCGTTCGGCGATATTGGGCCCCGGCCACGCCGTCTCGCCCGCCCAGTAACCGGGTCGCATGTCGTAGTGGGCGGCCGGCGGCACACTCTCTTGCACCCACGCGCGCAACATCGGCTCCCGCATGATCCCGGTGTCGACTCCCTTGAGCCATTGGTCCCACCAGCGTTTGGCCTCCTGCAGGAAGCCGATCGCGGGACCAGGCATCCCGTTGTGCGGATATTTGTGTCCCCAGGGGCCGACCAGGCCGAGACGCGGACATTTCAGGCCCGAGAGCATGCGGAAGATGGCGTTGGAATACCCGTCAGCCCAGCCACCGACAGCAAAAACGGCACACTCGACTTTGCCGTAGTCCTCGCGGACCGAGCCATGCTTCCAGAAGTCGTCGCGACTTTGATGCTGCAGCCAGGTGATGAACGGTGGCTCCCAGCCTTCGAGCCGTTCGCGCCACATGGTTCGCCAGCGCCCTTCACCAACCATGAGAGGATCAGGTGCACGAGCCATTCGACCGAAGAAACTGGTGCCCCAAGCCATCGTGTCGGTGACGATGCAGCCGCCCATGTAGTGCATGTCGTCGGCATAGCGGTCGTCCGTGGAGCATACCGTGATGATAGCCTTCAGCGCTTCCGGCCGGCGGGCGGCGACCTGCAGCGAGTTGAAGCCGCCCCAGGAAATCCCCATCATGCCAACCTTACCCGTGCACCAGGGCTGCTTTGCGATCCACGTGATCGCCTCGACCGCATCGTCCTGTTCCTGCTTCAGGTACTCGTCCCGTATCACGCCCTCGGAATCCCCGGTCCCTCGGATGTCCAAGCGCACGCATGCATAGCCCTGCTCAGCAAACCAGGGGTGCGTAAGGTTATCGCCGTCGCGGGTGGAATCGCGGCGGCGATAGGGGATGTATTCGAGGATGGCCGGCACAGGGCGGGCTTGGGCATCTTCTGGCAGGAACAGGCGCGCTGCCAGGCGCGTGCCGTCCGGCATCGGGATCCATTCGAGCTCAACCTCGCGCACACTGCGCGGCCACGTGTGTTCGTCTTGCATCGCTGACTTCCTGCATCGATCATGTTCTGAAGGAAAGGCTCGGGGGCGATAGGACACCCCCGAGCGGGCAAGGTGATCGGTCTATACCTTCTTGAACCACTGGAGATAAGGATGGTCGCCGGGAACGATGACCGGCTCCATCCAGTCCCGGTAGATCTTCTGGGCCGGCTTGAAGGCGAACCATACGTAAGCGCCCGTCTCTTCCATGATTTCCTGCATTCGGATATACATCTCGCCGCGCTTTTTCGAATCGCTCTCCTGCAGGGCGGCGTAGTAGAGCTTGTCGAACTCCGCGTCCTTCCAGCGTTCCCAGTTCCAGACACCGACCTGCTCGCCGATGTACCATTGCGTCATCTGGCTGGGATCAGGCGCATCGCCGAATTCTTGGATGTAGAGCTGGAGGTCTTTCCAATCGTCACCTTGCGATTCGAGGCCCAGGTTCCAAAACGGGCCAGGATCTGTGGGAGCGATCGTAACTTTGATACCGACGTCGGCGAGGTTGGCCTGAACGACCTGGGCGAGGACAATCTTGTCGTTATCGGGCAGCGACCTCAGCTCTACCTCGAGGCCTGTCACCCCGGCCTCCTGCAGAAGCTGCCGTGCCTTGTCCGGGTCGGGCTTTTCGAACCTGGTCGTCTGGCGGTGACCCGGCAGACCGGGGAGGACGATGCCCCGCGCCCGCGGCGCCAAACCGCTGTAGGCCGCGTCCAGGGCGCTCTCGACGTCGACGGCGTACTGGATGGCCTGCCGCACGCGCTTGTCCTGAAGCTTCGGGTGCTCCGTGTTCATGCCGAGCCAGGACCAGTTGTTGTTGAATGCCACCATCAGCTTGCTGCCAGCCGGCGGGTTCTTCTGGTAACGAGCGAAGGTCTGCTCGCTGATCGTGGTGATGTCGATGTCGCCCGACTCGAAGGCGAGCTCGGCGACCTTCTCTTCCTCGACGATCAAGAAATGCACGTCGGGAAAGTCCGGTTTTGGCCCATTCCAGAGTGGATTGAGCGTGAGTTCGACGCGCTGCTTGGGCACCCAGTTCTTGATAATGTATGGCCCGCAGGTCGCGGGGAACTCTGTCTGAAACTTTCCGCCGGCCTTCTCGGTCGCAGCCTTGCTGACGATGCTGCCCGGGCCGTCGCAGAGGGTCGTGACAAAGAGTGGTGCAAACGGCTCCTTGAGAACGATGGTGCCGTTGTACTTGTCCTTGATCTCGACGTGATCGAGCGCCTTCCACTTGTCCTTCCAGGGTGCCTCATTCTTCGGATCGGCGATTCGTTCGTAGGAGTACTTCACGTCCTCCGTGGTGAACTCGCCGAAGTCGCCAGACCATTGGAAGCCCGGCTTCAATGTGAACTCGATCCGCTTCAAATCATCGGTTGGCTGTACGCGCTCGACGAAATCCGACTGCACCCAGCCGAGTTGACCGTCCTTCAGGGAATAGACGGTCAGTGAGGGCAGGCAGGTATACTGGAGATCGATCTCCATGCCGCCAACCATCCAACCTGGATCCAGCACTTGCAGGTCGCGATTGGAGCGAACCTTGAGAACGCCGCCTTGCTGCGCACGAGCAAGGCGCGGCGCAGAGGTGACTACAGCACCGGCGAGTGCTCCTTGAAGCATCTGGCGGCGGGAAAGGGAAATCTCAATCATGTGCAGGGCCTCCCTATCGATTGCTTGACCAGCGACGCATGGCCGGCGCATGGTTTCGTAGTTTGCATCTCCATCGGCGGGAATGGTTCAAGATCGATGTGAGTGCCAACTATACCGTGTCAGGCTGTTGTCCCTACCGAAAACTTCATCCTGTATGGCCCGCGAGTAGCGGCATCCCTATCCCAACTGAAAATTCCCTGCTTCGTCGTACTAGTTCCCTGATCCGATTGGAAATTTCCCTGTTCGGTTACTTAGGGAATTTCAGCAAGAAGACCAATGATGACTGGGCGTTACCACGAAGCATCTGGCCCCAGGAGCGGTCAGATTCGGGAGAAATCCCTGTATTTTCCCTGGTTAGCAGGGAAATTGCATGCGGAGAACGGTTCGCTACTGACTGCCCCCTCCGCCATTTCTCCTCTGCAAACTCATTCTCAGCTCGGCTGGCTGACGCCAGCCGAGTTCGCTGTCGACAGCACCCGGGCGATGCAACGGCCCAGATGGGCTCAACTCACGGCGTGACTCTACCAATCGCTGGATGAAGCTTGGGGCTCACGTCATCGAGCGACAGGATAATATTCCGTTGCGGTTTCCGGATAGTTATCCTATGATGAGAATTGCTGCGCATTTGAACCGCGCGGCCATGATGTTGGACATTGTGTATCGGAATACCCCATGCGCTCTGGGCCCCGGCAGCGAGCGACATCGCGCGTCCGGGAGTTGCCCTTGGGAGCGACCGTTTGCGGGTGATTCCCTTGCATGGGATCGTTCCCAAAAATCAGGGTCCCTCGGAATCGCGCTTCTCACGGATTTCCCGCGTAGGATCAGCGGCTTACTCGCGCGGAAAGTGAGCGCAAATGTAGCGCAGAGCCCCGTACGATCTCCTGGGCCGTCTCACCGACCAGACCAATGCGAAAGGGCAGGTCACCCATCATGGCCCCGCGGCGCACCTGTTCGTGGCATTGCGCAGTCGGCTACGCGGGGGCTCCGCCGCGGCGTTCTTGCAGCGCGCTGCCAAGCAGCATACCGAGCGCCAGATCGTCCTCGGCCCCGAAGCTGTGGCGGACGAGATTGCCGTTCCGGTCGATGACGATGGTCGAAGGCGTGCCCCGCAGCCCATAGGCCGCCATCGTTCTCGGAATCGGACCGTCTTCAGACGCCTGATCGACGCCGACCGGGAACGCGACGCGATACTCGTGCAGGAAGGCTTCAAGCGCCACGGGCGTCATCGCCGCATGATGCTCGAACACCGTATGAAGGCCGAGCACAACGAGGTCAGTGCCGCGCGCGAGCTCATGGAGCCGTCGCGCCTGTGGAATGGCATAGGCGACGCAACCGGGGCAGAGCATCTGGAAGGCGTGAATGACCACGACCTTGCCCAGCAGCCCGGCCAGCGTGATCGGCGCGTCGGTATTGAACCATCGCGCCACTTGCAGCTCGAGAGCGCGCTGCCGGCCGCGCCAATTCTGTGCTTCCGGGCCGGCCGCCGGCCGGCTATGGACGCTGTCCCTCAAAAGTCGCCCTCCTTGACGTAAGGCCGGCACCACAGGATGGCCTGCAGCAGCACCGACTTGGTCCAGGCCGCATGCATCGCCTCGACTTCGGCCGCCGAATGTCCCTTCTTTTCCAGAAACGGCTTCATGGTGAGCGAGATCGGCATCACAAGGGCGAGCAGATAGCGCATGGGGATATGGGGCGCTGCCGAAACGCCGTCGGCGCGATTCTTGCCGGAACGATGATGGCGGCGGCCGATCTCGTCGGCCCAGGCGAGCCACGCCTGGTCGTACTCGGCCCGGCAGGTGTCGAGGATCCACTGCCCGAAGCGCTTGCGCACGGCGTCGAGATAGGCGCCGATGGGCTGGCCGGTCTTGGGGTCGCCGAAATAGGCGAGGAGGTGTGGCGTCGAGCCGACGAAGCCGTACCAGACGTCGAGAATCGCCTCCACCTGATCCTTGACGACATCGTGGGCCTTCTTGAGCGCCGCAACATCGTCCTTGCCGAAGAGAAGCGATGCCTTGAGCGTCGCCAGCTCGTCCGCGGTGATCGGAGACTTGGACAGCGCCGGATCGCCCAGGCGGTAGCCGGGAATGGAAACCGCAGCCATGGATGCGCCTCCGTGTTTGCTAATTTGATTGCCAGTAGCTATTATCTATCGCGCCACCGCCATCGTCGTCAACAACCGATTTCGAGTAGCAATCATGTCCGTATCGCCCGAGGCTCTCGAAGCCGCCCATCTGATCGACCGACTCGAGCGGCTCGCCCGGTCCGGCGAGCAGGCGGGCAACCTCAACCCGGCGCAGTGGGAGGCGCTGCGCTACCTCGCGCGCGCCAACCGCTTTTCCCGGACGCCGGCGGCGCTGGCCGACTATCTGGCGTCAACCCGGGGCACGGTCTCGCGCACGCTCGCCTCCGTCGAAGCGAAGGGCTATGTGGTCCGCGGCCCGAACGCCCGCGACGGCCGCTCGGTGGCGTTCGCGCTCAGCGCTGCGGGCGAGCGCGCTTTGCGGCGCGATCCGCTACTTGCGCTGGCCGGGGATATCGAGCGTGCCGCGGGCAGCGAGGCAGCCGCGGTCCGCGACGCGCTGCGGCGGATGCTGCATGTGGCCATCTCCCGCAATCAAGGGCGCGCCTTCGGTGCCTGTCGCACCTGCCGGCACTTCCGCGCCAGCGTCCGGCCTTCGACGCGCACGCCCCATCACTGCGCGCTTCTCGACGAACCGTTGTCCGAAAGCGACAGCCAAGCCATTTGCGCCGAGCAGGAGGCGGCCGCAGCCTGAAGGAATCGCGCCGTTCGGCGCGATCACCTACCGGAGTCCCGGGGCGGCAATACGCAATTGAATGCATGATTGACCGCTCCGCGGCGTCGGCCGAGCTCCGGCTGCGGTGCCGCCCATTGGTGGTGCGCCGGCGGCGAACGCTCTGCCTGAAAGCGCCGGAACGGGCGGCGCCCGCCCACGGCCTTGGGCGTTTCCCCGATGACGAGGCCAGCGGCGGATAATGCCCGGCCCGCTTAGGCAGATGGAGAGGGTTCGATCCCGGTTCCTCCCCCTCCGCCATTTCTTCTTCGCGGCGCCGCTCTCAAAAGCCCAGGATGCCGTCGATCCGCTGCTGCTCGGCGCGGGTATTCAGCAGCAGGCGCCGGTTGTAGGCATTGAGCTCGCCGCGGCTGTTGGCGGACTGCAGCCGGTTGAGCTGGCTCCGCACCTGGGAGCGGTAGATCAGCGCCTTCTGCTGCTCCAGCGGCGAGAGCTGCGCCGGCGGCGGTTGATAGAGATAGGGTTTCAGCAGGTTCGGCTCTTCCGCGAGCGCGGCTTGCGCGCCGGCGAGAAGGACTACGGCCATGACAGTCGTTGAAAGACGCATCCTTGCCTCCCATATGCTCGCAACCGGCTATGGCGGCGAAAATTGCCGGCGCCGCCGCGCCGTGCTATTGACATCCGACATATAAGCGCGCAGCCATGAAATTCCGCATCGAATATTGCACTGTCTGAAACTATGAACCCAAAGCTCTCCGGGCGAGAGCCAGGCTCATGGAAGGCTCGGCCGCCGAGGTCGCGCTGATCGAATCCTCCGGCGGCGCCTTTGAGGTGTTCCGGGACGGCAAGCTGCTGTTCTCGAAGAAGCAGCTGAAGCGCTTCCCCACCGACGAGGAAATCGACGGCTTCCTGACGGCGTGACGGCGGCCGCTACGCGGCGTCGGACTTGCGCTCGCGCTGCGCCGCGTCGTCGCGGTCCAGGCTTCGGATATAGAGATCGCTCGGCTGCAGGTCGCCGCATGACGGGCATTTGAACTGCTCGATGTTCCATTTGGCGTCGCGGCCGATGCTGACCATAACCTCGGCCGGGCGGTGCCGCTTGCACAGCTTGTGGCCGATGGAATTGGCCAGCTGCACTTCGGCCAGCAGGCTCTGCTCCCGCGCGCGCTCCAGCGCCGCCCGCGCCTCATCCCGGGCGGAGCCTTCGGGCAGCTTCTCGACCGCGGCCTGACCCAGGCGCAGGAATGTCTGCACCGCCTCGCCCCATTCCTTCACGCTGTTCATGCTCAGTCCCATGGCTACACCATCCCGCTATCGTCCCCGGGGATTATGGCTTCCTTCAATCTGCATTGCCAGGGTTCGCCGCCGCCCGTCAAGCATCCCCGGCGAACCCACGAAATTGTCACCGGCTGGGCTGAAGAATCGCCGATAAAGGCTTGTAACGCCCCGCCAATGCTATGCAGCGGCGGCGCCCTGCTGGAACAGCTTGCCGGTCGTCGTCGCGAGGAACCGCGCCAGCGGGATCGTCTCCTGCTTCAGGAACCCCTTGGGCGGCAGCGCGCCATTGCGCACCATCTCGATGACGGATACCGCCGAGGCCGACGTCGTCCAGGCGATGGCGGTGCGCCGCGCGCCGGCGGCCATGACCGGTTCATAGGCGCGGACGAACTCCCGGCGCTTCAGCACGCCGTCCAAATGTCCCTCGGCGGACACATGGATGTAGACGATATCGTCATCAACAGGCGGCTTGGCATAGGTCAGGATCTCGCCGGCGAGTTGCCGCCGCTCCCGCATCAGCAATTCGTGGAAGAAGAAGTTCATCAGCTTTACATGGCCGGGATAGCGGATGGTCTTGTAGTCGATGTTGTCGATCTTGCCGTGATAGGTCTCGCACATGGTGCCAAGGCCGCCCGAGGTGGTGAAGGCCTCGAGCTTCACGCCGCCGATGTAGATCGTCTCCACCCATTCCATCGGCGAGACCAGTTTGCGCTGGCCTTCCTCGATGACCTCGCAGTCGTTGAGATATTCGTTCACCACGCCTTCGGGCGACCAGTTGAAGGCATAGCCCATGAGCCCGGTGGGATTGCGGGGCAGGGCGCCGACACAAAGCCGCAGCTTGCGGCACTTGTCGAACTGCGCGGCGAGATCGGCCGCGACAATGCCGACGAAGCCCGGCGCCAGCCCGCATTGCGGCGCCATGATGCCCTTGGCCGTGGCGCTCAGGGCGATGATGGACTTGGTGGTCGGCACATCCTCGGTCAGATCGAAGTAGTGGATGCCCGTTCCGTGCGCCGCCTTCGCCACCTCTTTGTTGAGGTGATAGGGCAGGCAGGACAACACCGCATCGAAACGGCCGAGCGCCTTGCGAAGTTCGGCCGGCTCGGCGAGGTCCGGCGCTTCCACGGGGAAAGGCAGCTTCTCCTTCGACGTCCGGGAATCGAATCCGGTGACCTCGAATTCCGCCTCCCGCAGCAGCGTCGCCGCCAGCGCGCCGACCTTGCCCAGCCCCAGAACCGCGATTTTCTTGAACGACATCAGAGGCTCTTAACGCGAGTCCCGGCTTGCGGCAAGTTGCGCCAGTGCCGCGGCGCAACATTCAGCGAGCTTTCGTCGCCCTACCCGGAGAACCTGGACGGCGCGCGCAGGATCGCCAGCCGCAGCAGCAGGAAAAGCAGGAGCGCATTCTGCAGATGCCAGAGAAAATGGGTGCCTAGCGGAAATACTGGGCAAAGCGGCATGTCGACGGTCCGCGCCGCGACCGAAAGCAGGAAGACAGCGACTGCGCCAGCCATTGCCGGCCCGGCCGCCGATCCCCTTCGGTGCAGACCCCAGGCAATGCCCGCGAGTACCAAGACAGTCGGCAGATACATCGCGCCGCCCCAGAGGAGCGTTCCGGGCACGGCAGTCTCAAGATAGAATGTGACGGCAAAGTAAGCCGCCAGCGCCGCTAGTTTGAGCCACCCGGGCCAGCGGAAGTAACCGGTGAGTATCAACCAGAGATACAGCAGCATGAAGACGAGGATCGGAATGACATCGCCCCATTCCGCCCAGCGCGTGCCCACGGTGTGGAACAGAAAGCTGCCGGCGCCGACGATGGCCATCACGATGATGAGGGCTTGGATCAGGCGCCGGTGCGCGAGGCCGCTATGCCGCGCCGCCAGCCGCCAGACGAACCACGCGCCCAGCGGAAACGCGGCATTGGTCAAGGCATTGACCGGCTCCGACCACAGCGAGGGGTCGATGCGCTCGCAATAGTGATCGACGGCGCGGCATAGATCCGGCGACAGTGCGGCGACAAACTCGGGACAAGCCAGCGTCACGCCAAAGCCTCCGTTCCCGCGGCCCGGCCGCGAATCAATCCGGGACGCTAAAGGCCGTAAGTCTATCATGGTCACGCAGAAACGGTGCCAAAGGTTACCGTCGCCGCTTGGCGGCTCCTATGGAGTGGCGCTACCCCGCCCCGCGCTCGTGATGGGACCGCCGCACCGCGACGATCTCCGCCAGCACGGACAGCGCGATCTCCTCCGGGGTAATGGCGCCGAGGTCGAGGCCGGCGGGGGCCTTGAGCTTGGCGAGCTTGCCTGCATCCGCGCCGCCGGCCGCCAGAATCTCCTTCAGCTTCGCCGCCTTCCTACGGCTGCCGACGAAGGCGACGAAATCGGCGTCGACCGCGAGTGCGGCGCGCAAGGCGGCTTCGTCGCCGCGGCCTTGCGTCGACACGACGATAAAGCGTGCTCCCGGTTCGCCGGCCGGCAGCGCGTAGTCCTCGATGCGCTGGTCAACTTCGGCAAACGCGCTCTGCTCCGCCTTCGGTGCGCAGGCGGTGACGGCGAAGCCGATACGGCGCGCCAGGTCGGCGATCGCAACGGCAACAGGACTCGAGCCGCAGATGACGAGTTGCGGCTGCGGCAGCACCGGCTCGACGAACACATCCATGGTGCCCTGGCTCGGGCACATGTTCTTGGCAAAACGCACGCCGCTGCGCATCTCGCCCGGCTGTACGCCCTGATCCTGCAGCGCATCGGGCGGCTGTATGGAGATCAGACGCGGCTGCCCGTCGGCGATCGCCTCGCGCGCGGCTTTCAGTACGGCCGCACGGGCGCAGCCGCCGCCGATCCATCCTTCTGACACCGTACCGTCGGGCATGATAACTGCCTTGGCGCCAGCCTTGGCCGCGGTCACCGCGACGGTGCGCACGACCGTGGCCAGCGCAAAGGGCTCGCGCTTCGCCTTCATCTCCGACACCAGTTCGAGAACATCCGTCGCCCGGTTCATGGCTGTCAGATCCTCGCGAGATAGGGCTCGATAGCGGCGAGGCTCTCGAGATTGTGGGCCGGCGCGAACAGGTCGATATAGGGGAGGGCCGCCCGCATGCCCCGCGCCTCCGGCGCATAATCCTTCCAGCCGATCAGCGGATTGAGCCAGACGATGCGGCGGCAGCGGCGGCGCAGCCGCTGCATCTCCGCCGCCAGCTTCTGGGGATCGCCGGTGTCATAGCCGTCGGAGACGATGATCACGGCGGTGCGGGAATTGATCACCCGCTGCGCATGCCAGCGGTTGAAGTCGGCCAGGCTCTCGCCGATGCGGGTGCCGCCGCCGATGCCCTGTGCCATCAGCGAGAGGCGATCGACGGCGCGCGCCACGTCGCGATCGCGCAGCGATGCCGACACGTGCACCAGCCGGGTGTGGAACAGAAAGGCTTCGCATTCCCTGAACGCGTCGATCACGCCATGGAGGAAGCGTACGAAGAAGGCGGTGTAGAGGCTCATCGATCCCGAAGCATCCAGCAGTACCACCAGCCGCAGCGGCTTCTTCTTGCGCTGCCGCCACGCCAGATCGATCGGCGCGCCGCCATGGGAGACGCTGCGATGGATGGTGCGGCGGAGATCCAGCCGCCGCCCGCGCCGCCGCGCCCGCGCGCGCCGCACCAGCCGTGCGCGCATGGCATGGGCGAGGCGCTCGGCCAGTTCGTGTGTACGCGCGATTTCCCGGGGATCGGCGATATCGCGCAGGTCCCTCCTCGACAATGCTTCGGCACTCGAAGCGCGCGCCGGCCTTTCGCGGCTGTCGGCGGCGTTGTCGCCGGTCTCGTCCGACCGACGCTCGGCTGACTGCGGCTTTCCGGCCATGCTCTCGGCCAGGGCTGATATCGTCGGCATGCGCGCCGCGGCCTGCGAGCTTGCCGTCATGGGGGCGGCGGGCCGCATCCGCTTCATGCCGCGTCCCAACCAGTAGGCATCGAAGATCTCGTCGAACTTCTCCCAATCGCCGTGGGTGGCGCAGAACAGGGCCTTCAGGGCCTGCCGCAGCAATTCCGCCCGCGCCGCCATTGGCGAGGCCAGTAGCTTCAGCGCATCCCGCGTTTCCGATAGTCCGACCGCAAAACCGTTGTCCCGCAGCGTGCGCACGAATCCGGCTAGCCGCTGCCGGAGGGCATCGCCGATCTGCGCCGAGGTCTCCTGTTGTGTATCGGACTGCATTAGCCGCTCCGCTACGCCACCTTGCCTAGCAGGCGCTCGGTCACTTCACGGGTCACGCGCGAGCAATCCTCATGGGTCTTCAGAAGGCAGATCAGCGTCTCATGCACCGTCTCCGGCTCCTGCCTGAGGTCGTGTACGGCAAGCCCGGCAAGGGTTGCCGCCCAATCCAGAGTCTCCGCCACGCCCGGCACCTTGCGCAGATCCTCCTTGCGCACCGCCGCAACCACGCGTGCCACCTGTTGCGCCAGGGCGTTGTCGATATCAGGCAAATGCGACTTGATGATCCGCGCTTCACGCTCCACGTCGGGAAAGTCCACATAATGATAGAGGCACCGGCGGCGCAGCGCGTCGGAGAGCTCCCGCGTGCCGTTCGACGTCAGCACCACCCGCGGGATCGACTTCGCGGTGATCGTGCCGAGCTCGGGAATGCTGATCTGGAAGTCCGACAGCAGCTCCAGCAAAAAAGCCTCGAACTCTTCATCGGCCCGGTCCACTTCGTCCACCAGCAGCACCGGCGGCTTCTCGCGCCGGATCGCCGCCAGCAGCGGCCGTTCCAGCAGGTACTTCTCCGAGAAGATGTGATCCTCGATGCGGTCGGCGCTTTCGCCCGCGGTCTCATGGGCCTTTATCGCCAGAAGCTGCCGCTGATAGTTCCACTCATAGAGTGCGGCGTTCTGATCCAGCCCTTCATAGCATTGCAGGCGGATCAGCTCGGTCTTATGCACCGCGGCCAGCGCCTTAGCCACCTCCGTCTTACCGACGCCCGCCTCGCCCTCCAACAGCAGCGGCCGCTGCAGATGATCCATCATCCACAACGCGGTCGCCAGATCGCGGTCGGCGACATAGCCGACAGCGGCGAGGCGGTCGGCGATGCGGTCGCGGTCCGGGATCATGGGTGAATCATGCGATGAGCTACGATTGGACATGACCGTAGTGGCAGTACCGCAGCGATCATTGTAATCACACCTCGAATCGAGAAGAAAGAATGTCCCCTCGCCCCGCGGAGCGCGGAGAGGGTTAGGGTGAGGGGTCTTGCCACGGGCGCCAATGTCTCACGAGTCTTCCGACTGAATCCCGTGTTTTGTCGCCACCCCCCTCCCTCCCCCCACCTCGTGGGGGCGAGGGGACAATTGTGGACAAAGGCGCGAGCTCGACCAAGTGAGGCGTCATCAGGATCATCTCTCCGCAGCAGCAGCACATGATCCACCCGTGCTAAGCGCAACCTTCACCCATGCAGCCCGAGCTTTTCCGCCACCGTCCAGGTGCGCCAGTGGTCGTGGGGCATGGCGATGTGGGTCGAACCCAGGAACTTGAAGGCGTCGTTGATGGCATTGGCGAAGCAGGGCACGCCGCCGACATTGGGACTCTCGCCCACGCCCTTGGCGCCTATGGGATGGTGCGGCGAGGGCGTCGTGGTCCAGTCGGTCTCCCATTTCGGCGTCTCTACCGCTGTGGGCATGAAGTAGTCCATGAACGTCGGACCCGTCACATTGCCCATCTCATCATAGCGGATCTCCTGGCCCATCGCGATGGCGAACGCCTCGGTCAGGCCGCCATGGACCTGGCCTTCGATGATCATCGGGTTGATGCGCGTGCCGCAATCGTCCAGCGCGTAGAAGCGCCGCACCTTGGTTACGCCCGTATCCACATCCACATCGACGACGCAGATATAGGCGCCGAAGGGATAGGTCATGTTCGGCGGATCGTAGTAGTTCACCGCCTCGAGTCCCGGCTCCAGGCCCTTGGGCACGCGGTTATAGGCCGCCCAGGCCAGCTCCTTCATGGTCTTGAAGCGCTCGGGATTGCCTTTGACCTGGAAACGATCGATGTCCCATTCAAGATCGTACTCTGAGACCTCCAGCAAGTCGGCGGCGATCATCTGCGCCTTGGCCTTGATCTTGCGTGCGGCCATGGCTGTCGCAGCACCCGCCACTGGCGTCGAGCGCGAGCCGTAGGTGCCCAGGCCATAGGGTGCGGTATCGGTGTTGCCTTCCTCGATCATGATGTCGTCGGCGGGCAACCCGAGTTCGGTGGCGATGATCTGGGCATAGGTTGTCTCATGCCCCTGGCCCTGGGACTTGCTGCCCATGCGGGCGATCACGCCGCCGGTGGGATGGATGCGGATCTCCGCGGAGTCGAACATGGCGATGCCCAGGATGTCGCAATTGCGCGACGGGCCGGCGCCGACGATCTCGGTGAAGAAGGCGACGCCGATGCCCATCAGCTCCCGGGTCTCGCCGCGCTTGAACGCCTCCTGCCGCTGCTTTTGCTCCGCCCGCAGCTTCTTGTAGTCGATCGTATCCATCGCCTTCTGCAAGGCGGTGTGATAGTCGCCGGAGTCGTACTCCCAGCCGAGCGCCGACTGATAGGGGAACTGCTCCTTGCGGACCAGGTTCTTCATCCGCAGTTCGGCCGGATCCATGTTCAGCTTCTGCGCCAGGATATCCATTGCGCGCTCGATGCAATAGGCGGCCTCGGTCACGCGGAACGAGCAGCGATAGGCGACTCCGCCCGGCGCCTTGTTGGTATAGACGCCGTCGACCGCGCAGTGGGCCACCGGGAAATCATAGGAGCCGGTGACGATATTGAAGAATCCCGCCGGCCATTTGCTGGGATCGGCGCAGGAGTCGAACGCGCCGTGGTCGGCAAGCACATTCACCCGCAGGCCCGTCACCTTGCCGTCCTTGGTGGCGGCGATCTCAGTGGTCATGTGATAGTCGCGGGCGAAGGAGGTGGTCGACAGATTCTCGATCCGATCTTCGACCCATTTGCACGGCCGCCCCGTCACGATGGACGCAACGATGGCGCAGATGTAGCCGGGATAGGCGCCGACCTTGTTGCCGAAGCCGCCGCCGATATCGGGCGCAATGACATGGATCTTCTGCTCGGGAATCTTCGAGATCAGCGAGGCGACCGTGCGGATCACATGGGGCGCCTGGAAGGTGCCCCACACCGTCAGCTCGCCTTTGATCTTGTCGAACGACGCCACGCATTGGCAGGTCTCGAGCGGGGCGGGATGCACCCGCTGATAGGAGATCAGCTCCTTGATCGATACTTCCGCCTTCTTGAAGGCTGTATCCGTTGCTTCCTTGTCGCCCATCTCCCAGGCGAAGATGTGGTTGTAGTGCTTGCGCTTGCCGTGGGCGCCGTCGGTCTTGTCCTTGATGTCCTCGCGCAGGACCGGCGCGCCCGGCGCCATCGCCTTGAACGGATCCACCAGCACCGGCAGTTCTTCATACTCGATTTCCACCAGGTCGGCCGCGTCGGCGGCGGCATAGCGGTCCTCGGCGATGACGAAGGCGACCTCCTGGTTCTGGAACAACACTTTCTCTTCAGCCAGAACGGCCTGAACGTCGCCGGCAAGCGTCGGCATGTAGTGAAGACTGAGCGGCTTCAGATCGGCGGCGGTCAGCACCGCCAGCACGCCCGGCAGCGCCTTGGCCTTGGTGGCGTCGATCTTCTTGATCCGCGCATGGGCATAGGGCGAGCGGGTGAAGTCGCCGTACAGCATGCCCGGCAGCTTCATATCGTCGACATAGTTGCCCTTGCCCTGAACGAAGCGGACGTCTTCCACACGCTTCCGCTTGCAGCCCATGCCCTGCAGCCGCTCGGTGCGCACTTCCTTCGACGGTGTCTGGTCGTTCATTCTGCGGCCTCCTTCAGAGAGCCGCCGGACAGCTTGGCGGCGGCGTATTGAATGGCTTTGACGATGTTCTGATAGCCGGTGCAGCGGCAAAGATTGCCGGAGATGCCCTGGCGGATCTCGTCGTCGGTCGGCTGCGGATTCTCCTTCAGCAGGCGATGGGCGCGCACGATCATGCCGGGCGTGCAGAAGCCGCATTGCAGACCGTGCATTTCGCGGAAGCCTTCCTGCAGCGCGTGCAGGGTGCCGTCCGCCGCGGCCATGCCTTCGATGGTCAGCACATCGCCGCCGTCGGCCTGCACCGCGAACATGGTGCAGGACTTCACCGACTTGCCGTTGAGATCGACGGTGCAGGCGCCGCAATGGCCGGTGTCGCAGCCGATATGGGGCCCGGTGAGATTGAGCTGCTCGCGCAGGAAATGGATCAAGAGGGTGCGCGGTTCGACCAGCGCTTCCACTTCCTTGCCGTTCACCTTCAGAGTGAGGTGGGATTTCGCCATGTGTTGTGCCTCCCGTTCTTACTTGGCGCGCGACTGGGCGCGCTGCAGGGCCCGCGCGGTCATCACGCCCGCCATCTTCTTTCGATAGGCCGCCGGCCCGCGGTTGTCGGACGCGGGATTGGCGATCGCCTCGGCCGCCGCCGCGGCTTTCTTGATCGTCGCCGCATCCAGCGCCGTACCGATGACCGCCTTCGCCGCGGCTTCGGCCCAGAGCGGAGTTTCGCTCAGGTTGGTCAGGCCGATGGAGCAGGCCGCGACCTTGCCTTGCGCCAGGGTCAGGATGACCGCCGCCGCCGCCGTCGCATAGTCGCCCACCTTCCGCTTCAGCTTCTCATAGGCATAGCCATGGCCGGCTGATGGCACGGGGATGCGCACCGCCGTCACCATCTCCCCCTGCGACAGCGCGGTCATGTAAGCGCCTTCATAGAAGTCGCGGGCGGCGATGCGCCGCTGACCGGTCTTGCCGGCGATCTGGTAGCTGGCGCCCAGGCAGAGCATCAGCGCGGGCATGTCGTTGCCGGGGTCGCCGTTGGCCAGGTTGCCGCCGAGGGTGCCGACATAGCGCACCTGGGGGTCGGCGATCTGCAGCGCCGTCTCCCGGAGGATCGGCAGCTTGGCCGCCAGAGTGGCGTCGGCGATCAGTTCATGCTGGGTCGTCATGGCGCCGATGACGATATCGTTGCCGTCGGCCTTGATGCCCTTGAGCTCGCCGAGGCCGCCGAGATCGATCAAATGTTCGGGCGTGGACAGGCGAAGCTTCATCATGGGGATCAGACTGTGGCCGCCGGCCAGCGGCCGCGCCTCGTCGCCGAGGTCGGCCAGCATGGCCACGGCCTCGGCGACGGATTTCGGGCGATGATAGGCAAAGGGGCCTGGGATCACGGTATCCTCCTGGGATTCAGAGTCTTTGCCTGCGAAGTCTGGTTCTGCGTGCAGCGCAGCAACAACTGCCGCTGCACGATCCGGCGGCGGCGTGCACGAACTGCGGCCCAGCCGCACGAATGGCGGCCGGGCGGCTGCGGTCAGAGGTTTCGGTTCAGAATCCCGGCCGCAGCCCGGGGCCGATGCTGCGCTGCAAGATGGCTAGGCGGCGGTGGCGGCGTCCGTGGGCTCGCCTGCCTTCTCGCCCAACCGAGTTCGCAGCCAGGCCAGCCGGCCGCGGCTGACCGGCACGGTGTAGGGCTCCAGCGTGCCCAGGTCGACCATGCCGGTGTCCCCGATGCGCTTCAGGCCGGTGATGCGGTCGATGTTGACGATATGGCTGCGGTGGATGCGGACGAAGCGGTCCGTGTCCAGGCGGGACTCCACCACGCCGATGGCCAGGGGGCAGAACAGCTTCGCCTGCCCATCATATAGATATGTGTAGTGGGCGTTGGCGTGGACGGCGACGATCTCGTCGACAGGCACGTAATGCGTGGCGCCCTCGCGCTCCACCGGCAGCTGCTTGGCCGCGCGCCGGGGCGGCGAACCGAGACCGCCCAGCGGCTGGTAGGTGCCTTGGCCGAGGTTCTGGGCTTCGGCCTGCACGACATCGGCGGCAGGCTCGTCGTCTAGGTCGCTGCTTGCAACGCCGTGCGACCGGTCGGGCACCAGCGTCAGCAGGAAGATGCCGGAAACCACGAAGGCGACAAGGGCTACCACGATCGCCAGCAGGTCTGTCGACAGGGCCGGCGCTTCCGGGGTGCCCGCCGCGGGAAACGGCATCAGCGTGAGGCCAGCCATCGCCGTGTAATGCATGCCGGCGATGGCGCAGCCGAGCGCCGCAGCCGACAGGAACAGCGGCGGCCGCCCGCCGCGCCCCCCCGCCAGCCACAACGCCAGCCCCGAGGCGGCGATGCCCACGGCCACGCTGGCGATCACCATCAGGATGTCGTGCTCCATATGGGCGCTGGCATGGAGCGCCGACATGCCGATGTAATGCATGATGGCGATGCCGCCGCCCATAAACACCGCGGCGGCCGCCAGCCGCGCCGGGCGCAACTCGGCGCCGCTGGCCGCATAGACGCCGGCGCCGACCACCAGCACGCAGACCAGGAAGGAGAGCAGCGTCGGGAAGACCAGATAGTCGACCGGGAAGGGCAGCCGCGCCGCCAGCATGCCGACGAAATGCATGGCCCAGATCGCCACCGCCAGGGAGATCGCGGCACCCGCCAGCAGCAACCGCCGCCGCAGCCCCACGGCGCCGCCGACCTGCACTGCCAGGCTTAGCCCGACATAGGCGCCCTGGATCGCCACGATCAGCGACAGGATGACGAGCCACGGCTCGTGCGACACACCCACCGGTTGATCCTCCCTGCCGGTACGGCTTTAGCCAGCCTTGTTGGCGCTATTGTAGGTCAAGTCGGCGGCCGCAGCTAGACCGCAGGGAGCGAGCCAGGCGGCCCTCACCCGCGTAGCGTTCGCTGGACGCGAACGCTACGCCCCCTCTCCCATTGCATGGGCGAGGGGTCTGGTGGGGTCCGGCGAAAACATAACAGACCCCTCGCCCGCGGAGCGGGAAAGGGCGACTGACATCCGCGTCCAGCGGTTGTCAGTCGGGTGAGGGGCCCGGCTACGCACTCACCAGCAGCCCGCCCACCTGCCTGTCGAACAGGCGCCGGTAGACCCCGGCCTCCCGCTGGATCAAGGACCGGTGGTCGCCTTCCTCGATGATGCGGCCCTTGTCGAAGATCAGGATGCGCCGCAGCGAGCGCACGGTGGACAGCCGGTGCGCGATGACGATGGTGGTGCGCCCCTGCATCAGCCTTTCGGTCGCGTCCTGGATCAGCGCCTCCGATTCCGAGTCCAGGCTCGAAGTGGCCTCGTCCAGGATCAGGATCGGCGCGTCCGCCAGGAAGGCGCGGGCCAGCGCCACCCGCTGCCGCTCGCCGCCCGACAGCTTCACGCCCCGCTCGCCCACCAGCGTGCCGTAGCCCCTCGGCAGGACGCAAATGAACTCATGGGCATTGGCCAGCCGCGCCGCCCGTTCGATCTCCGCCGGCGTCGCCTGCGGCCGCCCGTAGGCGATGTTCTCCGCCAGCGAGCGGTGGAACAGGATCGGTTCCTGCGGCACGATGGCGATCTGCGCCCTGAGACTCGCCTGGGTGCAGGCGGCCACGTCCTGGCCGTCGATGAGCACGCGGCCGCCATTCACGTCGTGCAGCCGCTGGATCAGCTTCACGAACGTTGTCTTGCCCGAGCCGGAGATGCCCACCAGGCCGACCTTCTCGCCGGCCTCGATGGTCGCCGACAGCCCGTCAAAGAGCGGGGCGTTGTGGCCGCGATAGTGGAAGCGCACGGCCTCGAACTCGATCAGGCCGCGCGTGATGGCGATCGGCTGCGCGCCCGGCTTGTCTTCCACACCCAGGGGTTGGCCGTGGATCTCCACCAGCTCCTCCATGTCGTTGACCGACTTCTGCAGATCGCGGATATGCCAGCCGATGTCCCGCAGATAGCCCTGGATGATGAAGTAGGCCGTCAGCACATAGGCCACGTCGCCCGGTGTCGCCTGGCCGTGCCACCACAGCCAGAGCACAAGGCCGATGACAGCCGTGCGCAACGCCAGCAGCGCAAGTAGCTGCGCCGTGCCGTTATTGGTGGCGCGCATCCAGGTGCGGTGGCTGCGCTTCTTCCATTTCGCCACCACCCAGCGCAGCCGCTGATCCTCCCGCGTCTCCGCGCCGAACGCCTTGACCACCTGGTTGCAGCTCACCGCGTCGGCCAGCGCGCCGCCGGTTCGCGTGTCCCATTGGTTGGACAGCCGCGCCGCCGGCCCGACATAGGCGATGGAGAGCACCGCGGCCAGGGTCACATAGGCGAGGGTGCCCACCAGGATCACCAGCCCCATCATCGGCCAGCGATAGCCGAGCAGGACCGTCGACCCCAGCAGGACGATGACCGAGGGCAACAGCGCCACCAGCAGCGTGTCGTTCAGCAGATCGACCGCCCACATGCCGCGGGTCACCTTGCGCACGATCGATCCGGCGAAAGTGTTGGCGTGCCATTCGGCGGCGAAGCGCTGAACTTTCCAGAACGCATCCTGCGCCACCTCCACCATCTGGCTCAGCGTCATGCGCACGATGGCGACGAAAGACAGATGCCGGGCGACGACCATCAGCAGGCCCAGCGCCACCATCGCGGCCAGCGCCCATATCGCCTCGTTGAGCGCGGCCTCTCGCGCGTGGCTGCCGATGGCATCCGCCATCACCGCCGGCGCCACCGCGTCGATCAGCCGGCCGGCATAGATCGGCAGCAACACGTCCGCCATCGTCATCGCCAGGATGCCGACGCAGATCGCCGCCACCAGCAGGCGCTGGCGGCGCCAGTATCGGAAGTTGAAGGCGAGCACGTCCCGGAAGGGGGCGGCGCGCTCGCGCCAGACAAGAAGGAAATTCATGGTCCCAAACCGGCGCCGAAATCGCGCCGCTCCATTCGCAAACGGTTGAAGAAAGACAGCGCGCAAAGACGCGAAAGCGCCAAGAAAACCGCGGCTATCGAACCTCTAGAGGTTTAGGGAGCAGTTGGCCGGGGGACCCCGTGGCCAGCCTGCGCAGCACCGGACCTAACGTTCGGCGCCGCCGGGACTGATCGGCAAATACATACGGATCATGCACGCCTCCCGGCGAGTTGTTGCGAAGGAAACGCGAACATAGCCAATGAGTCGGCGGAAATCAAGATGGAAGGTGATGGGAGAAGTACTCGTGAGAACAACCGCGAGGACCCAGGGTCTCAGGGAACAACCATGAACAGCATCAATTGTCAGCGGCGGAGAAACGTCCGCAAACACACGCCTACTTATCCTGCCGCCGCAGCTTGAGGATCGGCTTATCCGGCAGATTGGCGTCCGGCGTTGAGAACCCGATTTCATCACCAAAGCCGCTGCCGCCGCCGCCTGCCGGTTCGCCGGTGGTTTGGTTGAGATCTTCGGTCATCGAGGCGACGCCGACGCCGCAGTCGACAAGCCCGCCGGAATCATAGTCGCAGAACAGCACCACTTTCACGCCCGGCACGACCCAGCGCATCTCGGCGGTCGGCTTCAGCGGATAAGTTTGGTTGTCGTCGAGCGTGACCTTGCGCGCATCCTTGTCGACCGCGCTGACATAGCCGGTGATCCGCTCCTGCTTCGCATCGGCGCTTACCGCCGACAGCAGCACGACCGCTCCGCTCAGGACGGCAATTGTTCTCAACATAAAGGTCTCTCTCGCCTGCTGCGGCCCGCAAAAAATCGCGGCCCCGGCACATAGATAGTGCCAGACGGGCGGTTCGCCAATGGAAATGACGTTACTGCGGTGTTTGTTCCGCCTGGGAGGCCGCCGGGCGCGGAACAACGGGACGCGTCGTTGGTTCTGTTAGCATACTTCTCCAGATTTCGGGGATGCCCATGCCCGCTCGCCCCTATTGGACCGGGTCTATCCGGTTGTCGCTGGTCGTGCTGCCCGTACAGATTTTTTCCGCCGTGGACCCGGCCGGCGCGGTGCGCTTTCACCAGATCCACAAGCGTAGCGGCAAGCGTGTCCGCTATCAGAAGATCGTCGAAGGCGGCGGGCCGGTCGACAACGAGGATATCGTCAAGGGCTTCGAGATCTCGAAGGACCGCTATGTCGCCATCGATCCCGAAGACCTGAAGAAACTCCGCCTCGAGACGGCGGAAAGCTTCAACATTGTCCAGTTTGTCGATCGCAACGAGATCGATGCCATCTATTTCGACGAACCCTATTTCGTGGTGCCGGATGGCGAGGCCGGGCAGGAGGCCTTTGCGGTCATCCGCGACGCCTTGCGTGCCAGCCAGAAGATTGGTCTCGGGCAAATTGTCGTCTCCGGCCGCGAGCGCATCGCCGCGATCCAGCCCTGCGGCAAGGGCTTGCTTCTGGAGACCCTGCGCTATGACGATGACCTGAAGAACGCCCGAGATTTCTTCTCCGGAATCGAGGATAAGAAAGCGGATAGCGATCAGCTCGCCTTGGCGAAGAAACTAATCGAGCAGAAGACGGCGGCCTTCGCGCCTGAAAAATTCAAGGACCATTATGAGAGTGCAGTGCGCGAGCTGATCAAGCGCAAATCGAAAGGACGCAAGGTCGCCGCCGAAGAACCGCAACCGCGCCGCGGCGCCGATGTGATCGATTTCGTCGAGGCCCTCAAGCGCAGCCTGGGCAAAGGCGGGAAGGGCAAGCCGGCCGCCGCATCCGCCAAGGTCCGCAAAGCGCCAGCCAAATCTGCCGCGCGGCGGCGGCACGGATGAAGGCGACCGGTCATCAGCACAAACCGGCGGACTCGCTTTCAGTCTACCGCACCAAGCGCAACTTCACGAAGACCGCCGAGCCCAAGGGAAAGACGGGACGCGCCGGCGGCAATCGCTATCTCATCCAGAAACATGACGCGCGCCGGCTGCATTACGATTTGCGGCTGGAAATGGACGGAGTCCTCAAAAGCTGGGCGGTGACCCGCGGTCCCAGCATCGATCCCGGCGACAAGCGCCTGGCGGTGCAGGTGGAGGACCATCCGCTCGAATACGGCGACTTCGAAGGCACCATCCCCGCCGGCGAATATGGCGGCGGTACCGTAATGCTGTGGGACAGCGGAACCTGGGAATCGCTTGGCGATGCGCACCGGATGCTGCGGGACGGCAGGCTGACTTTTCGGCTGCGTGGCAAGAAGCTGAAGGGCGAATGGCATCTGGTGCGCATGCGCGGTTCGCCGCGGGAGAAGCGCGCCAATTGGCTGCTAATCAAGAGCCGGGATGACGCCGCGCGGCCGGGCTCGGGCGACATGGTCGTGACGCAGCAAGACCGCAGCGTGAAGACCGGCATGACTCTGAAGCAGATCGAGTCGGACAAGAAAGGCAAGCAGTGGTCGAGCAAGAAGCGAGCCGCTGAGAAGAGCGTTGAGACGTGCCCTGTGCCGAAACGTAAAGCGATGCCACGCCGGAAAACGGGCACAACCAAGCTGGGACGTGCCGCCTCCATGCCGGATTTCATCCCGTTGCAACTGGCCACGAGAGTCGCCGAACCGCCGGACGGATCCAAGTGGATCCATGAGATCAAATTCGATGGCTACCGGGCCGAGGCGCGGCTCGATGGCGGCAAGGTCAAGATATTGACCCGCAGCGGCTTGGATTGGACCGCCCGCTTTCCCAGCATCGCGAAGGCCGTTGCCGCTTTGCCGGCCAACCGGGTGCTGATCGATGGCGAGATCATTGCGTTGGACCGTGGCAATTCGCCGCGCTTCGCGCTGCTGCAGCAGGCGCTTTCGGAGGGCCGCGACGACGGCCTCATCTACATGGTTTTCGATCTGCTGCATCTCGACGGGCGCGATGTGAGCAAGCTGGCGTTGCGCGACCGCAAGGAACTTCTGGCGGAGCTGGTCCGCACCGCCGATCCGTCCATACGCTACAGCGACCATTTCGGTGGCGACGCGCAGAAGATCTACCGCCACGCCTGCCGCATGGCGCTCGAGGGCGTGGTGTCGAAGATGGCGGACGATCCCTACCGCTCCGGGCGTGGCCGGAGCTGGGTGAAGTCCAAATGCCGCGAGCGGCAGGAGTTCGTCATCGGCGGCTATACCGATCCCCAGGGAAGCCGCCAGGGGCTCGGCGCGCTGCTGCTGGGCTATTGGCAGTCAGGCCGCTTCGTTTATGCCGGCCGCGTCGGCACAGGGTTCGGCGACGAAGCGGGCCGTAAGCTGCGCAAGAAACTGGACGCAATTGCGACCGCCCGCAGCCCTTTTGTGGAAACGCCGGGACTGGCGCGACGCGGCGTGCATTTCGTGACTCCGAAGCTGGTAGCGGAAGTGGAGTTTGCCACCTGGACGGCGGATGGGTTGGTGCGGCAGGCTTCCTTCATCGCCCTGCGCGACGACAAGCCGCCTAAGGCAATCGGCCGCGAGCGGGTGCGGAAGGCGGCGGAGGTCACAGTGAAGCAATCCAGCGGCGAACAGCAGGTGGGCGGCGTCAGGCTGACCCACCCGGACCGGATCCTCTATCCCAAGCTCAAGCTGACGAAGGCCGATCTCGCGGAATACTACCTCGGCGTTGCCGAACTGCTGCTGCCCTATGTCGCCGACCGGCCGTTGTCGATAGTGCGCTGTCCCGATGGGCAGAACGGCGCCTGCTTCTATCAGAAGCATCTCACGGCGGGCATGCCCAAGGCGATCAAGCCGATCCGGCTGCGGGAAAGCGGCGCCTCGAAGCAATATGTGTCGGTCGGCGATGCAACGGGGCTGGTGGCCCTGGTGCAGTTCGGCGTGCTCGAGCTTCATCCCTGGGGCTGCGCGCCCGGCAAGATCGAATCCGCCGACCGGATCATCTTCGACCTGGATCCCGATCCGGCCGTGCCTTGGCCGAAGGTTGTCGCCGCCGCCAAACTGGTGCGCGACCGGCTGTCGTCTGTGAACTTGCAGAGCTTCGTCAAGACGACGGGCGGGAAGGGCCTGCATGTCGCTGTGCCATTGTCGCCGCCGATGCCCTGGGCCGCAGTGAAATCCTTCTCCCAGGCTTTTGCGGCGCAGATGGCCGTTGATGCGCCGGATGATTTCGTCGCCAAGAGCTCGAAGGCCGCACGGCGCGGCAAGATCTTCATCGACTATCTGCGCAACCAGCGCGGCGCGACCGCCGTGGCGCCTTACTCTACCCGCGCGACCCCAGGGGCGACCGTTTCCGTGCCGCTGGATTGGAAGGAACTCACGGGCAGCCTGCGATCCGATGCCTTCGATGCGGCCAATGTTCCGGCAAAGCTCAAGCGCCGGAGGCGCGATCCCTGGAAAGAATTCTTCACGCTGCGGCAGACGATCGATCGCAGATTGTTCGGATAGAGCACGCATCGCGCAGTCTCGCGATGGCACAAACGCGCCTGACGTATGTTTCTGACAAAAATACGTGTAACACGTAATATTTCTTGACCGCCGGACGTCAGTTGCCGTACACTATTCAGCGGCACTCTTCGCTATTGGACATTGTGCATCGGAAAAACCTGACGTTTGCCGCACTCGTGCAAGCGAACGACACTCGTCTAGCCGAAATCCTCCTGCGTCGATGTGGAGGGTTGTTTTCGCAAAAAACACAAACCTGGGAGATTTCCCGGTGCTTTCAGCCTGTTGCGAGCGCACGCCGTGGAAAACAACCCTCGCGCGGCAGGACTGACAACCGTTCTCTCTGACGATATTCCCATGTGACATGCCAAGCTTGGAGAGGCAGCCGCTGAGCGGTTTCTTGTCTGAAACTGCTGCAAGGCTGTGACGGTTCTACGCTCCGGCGCCTCGCCTTGGTTCCTTGTGTTGTTGCGCCGGCGCCCCTAGCATCTCCGTCCCGCGCAAGGCGGAAACAATCTCTGATATAGGAGGACTTCATGCGGTTCTGGATGTTGACGGGCATTTCTCTGATCGGTCTGGCCTTCGGCGGCAATGCCTGGGCGGTTGAAGCGGAACAGAAGATCGAGGCGGCCGGTTCGGTGGACAAGGCCTGGACGCTGATCGGCGATTTCTGCGGTATCGCGAACTGGCATCCGGTGGTGGCAGCATGCGAGATGAAAGAAATGGACGGCGCCAAGATCCGCACACTGACCACCCAGGACGGCGGGGTGATCGTGGAGAAGCTGACCAACTGGGACGATGCGGCGCATTCCTACAGCTACGAGATCCTGGAGAGCCCGCTGCCGGTCGCCAACTATGCCTCGACCATCAAGGTGGAAGCGGGCAGCGCGGCCGATACGGTGGCGATCGACTGGTCGTCGACCTTCGATGCCAAGGGCGCGTCCGACGACGACGCGAAGAAGACAATCCTCGGTATCTACGACGCCGGCCTCGGCTCGTTGAAAGAAAAGCTCGCGCAGTAAGAATGCGCGGCATTGTGCGGGCGCCCGCCGCGGCGCCCGCCGCTGCCTACTTGCTGTAGCGCAGCCGCTCCGACCGCCGGCGAAGCAACTCCACCGTCAGCAGCAGCAGGATCGACACCAGGATCAGCAACGTCGCCACCGCGGCGATGCCCGGGCTGACATATTCCCGCACGCCGCTCCAGATCTGCCGCGGCAGCGTGCGCTGCTCCGGTGCGGCGATGAACAGCGTCACCACGATCTCATCGAACGACGTTGCGAAAGCGAACAGGCCGCCCGAGGCGATACCCGGGAAGATGATCGGCAGCGTCACTTTCCGGAAAGCTGTGAGCGGCGGGGCGCCCAGGCCGGCGGCCGCGCGGGCGAGGTTGGTATCGAAGCCGTCCAGCGTCGCCAGCACGGTGATGACGACGAAGGGCACAGCCAGCGCCGTGTGGGCCAGGATCAACCCGGCATAGGTTCCCCATAGCCCGATCTGCGCCAGCAGGAAATACATAGCGACGGCGGTGATGACGATGGGAATGAGCAGCGGCGAGATGATGAGGCCGATCAGCAACGGCTTCCACCGGAAGCGCATGCGCCAGAGGCCCATGGCGGCCGATGTTCCCAGCGCCATCGCCAGGATCGTGGTGGAGACGCCGATGAACAGGCTGTTCTTCGCCGCGTCAATCCAGGCCGCACCCTCAAGGATGCGCCGATACCACCTCAGCGAGAATCCCGGCAGCGGAAAGGCCAGCATGTCGCCTGAAGTAAAGGAGATCGGCACGATGATGACGATCGGCAACACCAGGAACAGCAGCACGGCGTAGCAGACGAGGCGCGCGCCGTAATGCCAGATCCGGTCTTCCAGGCAGGCGTAGGCTGGCAGGGCCATGGCTCAGCTCCTGCGCATCAGCGGGCCGGCGGCGATCAGCCGGCCCAGCAGCACCAGCAGGATCAGCGTGGCCAGCAGCAGCAGCGCGCCCAGCGCCGAGGCCATGCCCCAGTTCACCACCTCATTAAGGTGATAGGTGATCATGTAGGAGATCATCTGGTCGTTCGGCCCGCCGACCAGCGCCGGCGTGATGTAATAGCCGAGCGCCATGATGAAGACGAGCAGCGTGCCGGCGGCGAGGCCCGGGATCGTCTGCGGCAGATAGATGCGGAGGAACGCGTATCGCGTGGTGGCGCCCAGGGATTGCGCGGCGCGCATATGCGTCGGCGGGATGCCTTTCATCACGCTGTAGAGCGGCAGTATCATGTAGGGGAGCAGCACATGCACCATGGCGACCAGCACGCCGAAGCGGTTGAAGATAAGCTCCAGCGGTTCATTGATTACATTCATCCATTGCAATGCGCTGTTCACCGGACCGTTGCCCTGAAGCAGGATGATCCAGGCCGTGGTGCGCACCAGCAGCGAGGTCCAGAACGGCAGCATGACGCCGATCATCAGCAGATTGGCCTGCCGCGCCGGCAAGGCGTTGAGCACGAAGGCCACGGGGAATCCCAGCAGCGCACAAAGCAGCGCCACCTCGATGCTGATCTCGAACGTGCGGAACAAGAGGCGCTTATAGAGCAAGCGCTCCGCCGGCTGGCTGACGATGTTGCCTTGCTCATCCAGCTTAAGGTCGACGGCGCCCAGCAAGTAAGACGCCGTAAACCGGCCGGACTCGTTCTTCAACGTCGCCCAATAGCCGGTATCGCCCCACTTCTTGTCGAGTCCGATCAGCGTCTCACGCCAGCTCCCCATGGGCGCCGCCGGCAGATTGTTCGCGGTCTTAATGATCAGGCTGCGAAAGCCTTCGCGGTTGGCGTTGAGATAACGGCCGAGCACGGCGGCATTGCCGCCGGGGGGAATGCTCCGCAAATCGGCGGCGAGCGATTCGTACACCGCCTCCGGCGGCAACTCCGGCGGCGACCATTCGGCGATCGCGACCACCGTGCGGGGCAAATTGCGGGGCACGATGCCGTTATCGACCGCGCGAATGACGAACATGCAGATCGGTCCGACAAAGACCAGGAACAGGAAGGCGATCAGCGGCAGCACCAGCAGCATGTCGCGCAGGAGGCGGCGGCGCTCGATCCGGCGCAGTTCGCCCTTCAAGCCGGCGAGGGCGAAGCCGGCGGGCGCCGGCGGGGCTAGGGCGGTGGCGGCGGTCGACGGCATCTCAGCGATCGCGGATGGCGGAAAGAGAGTGATTGATGTTATTGTGATCACTCATTACACATGAACCCGGAAAGGCCGCTGCGCGGGGTCGCGCAGGCAGGAACTGATGATGAAAAGCAGAAAAGCGCCGCAGAAGAAAGCCGCGGGCCGCAGTCGCGCCGCGCCGGCATCCCGCGCGGCCGATGCGCCCTTCGCGGTTCCCAAGCTGCAGCGCAACACCCTCAACGAAGAGGTCTACGAGCAGCTCAAGCAGGCGTTGATGACCGGCCGCATCGCGCCGGGCGCCACCATGACCATCCGCAGCCTGGCCGCGTCTTTCGGCATCAGCCCAATGCCCGTGCGCGAGGCGCTGCGCCGGCTGGTGGCGGAGCATGTGCTGTTCCTGCTGCCGAACCGCAGCGTCTCCATGCCCGTCGTCACCCGGGAACGTTTCCGCGAGATCACGCGCATCCGCACCTCGCTGGAAGGACTCGCGGCGGAAGAGGCGACGCCGCTGATCGACAGCGGCACGATCGACCGCATGGCGCAGCTCAATGACGAGATGGAGCGCGAGGACGCGGCCAAGACCCCGGATTATCTGGTCAAGAACCGGGAGCTGCATTTCAGCCTGTACCGCGCCTGCCAGATGCCGACGCTGGTGAAGATCATCGAGTCGCTGTGGCTGCAGATCGGCCCGCTGCTGACCATCCAGCAGGGCATCTATGTCAAGGCCGGTATCACCGTGCAGACCCATCACCGCCGCCTGCTGAAAGCGCTGCGCAAGCGCAATGCGCAGGAAGCGCGAGTCTCGATCGTCGACGACATCGAGGATGCGGCGAAGCTGATCGCGGATGCGCTGTAGCGGGCGCGCCTCAGCTCAGCGCCGTGCGCACGAGATCGCCACGATTTATCAGGAACTCCTCGACCGCCTGGCATAGCTGCTCGGTTTCCGCCTCGGTGGTTTCGATCGACAGATTGCCCATGATGCGCCGCGACAGATATTGCCCGGCCGCCAGCATGTCCAGGTGGAACAGCTTTTTCAGGTCGGCAACGGCGGTCTCGCGGCCATGCTCGCCCTTGTCGAGATCGGCGGCATTGCGGATCGGCCCGTCATGGAAGTGGATGCCGAAGATCGAGCCGAGACCCGTGGTCTGCATGGGAACCCCATGCTTGCGAGCCAGCTCGTTCAGCCGGTCGCGCAGCCGGTCGCCGAGACCGTTCATGCGGTCCAGCCTGTCGGCCGACAGCACCTGGGTCAGCGCCGCGTGGCCGGCCGCCATCGCCAGCACATTGTTGTTGAACGTGCCGCCATGGGGGAATGAATCGGCACGTCGCGGATCGAATCGCGCCATCAGATCGGCGCGGCCGCCGAAGGCGCCGAAGCTGAGGCCGCCGCCGACATACTTGCCGAGCGTCATCAGGTCCGGCGTCACGCCATAGCGCGCCTGCGCGCCGCCATAGCCGAGCCGCGAGGTCATGACCTCATCGATGACTAAGAGCACGTCATGCTCGCGGCAGGCATCGGCCAGGCCGCTGATGAAGGCGGGATCGCCGGGCAGCGCGCCGGCGCCGCCCTGCATCGGCTCGACGATGACGGCTGCCAGCCGGCCGGCATGGGTGGCGATGTCGCGGCGCGTCTGCGGCAGGTCGTTGTAACGCGACAGCACCCAGTCGAACTTCATGTTCAGCGGCGAGCCGCCATGGGCGAAATAGAGGATGCTGCCGTGATAAGCGCCGTCGAACGTGAGCACGGCATCCTTGCCGGTGATGGCCCGCGCGGTGCCCAGCGCCAGCAGATTGGCCTCGGTGCCGGAGTTGCAGAAGCGCAGCAGCTCCATGGCCGGGAAGCGCTTGCGGATTTCCTCCGCCAGCAGGAATTCATGCCGAGTCGGCGCGCCCAGATTGATGCCGCCCTTGAGCGCGTCACCCACCGCTTCGGCAACGATCGGATTGGAATGGCCGAAGACGCCGGCCGTGTACTCGTTGACGAAGTCGGCGTAGCCGTGGCCGTCGGCATCGGTCAGCCGGCTGCCCTTGCCGCTGGCGATATAGAGCGGGAAAGGCGAGAAATGCACGGTCGTGCGGGTGTTGCCGCCGGGTAGGGAGCCTTGGGCTAGCTTGCTCAGCCGCTCGCTCTCCTTGTTGACGGCGCGGTAGCGTGCCTCCGCTTCGCCGACCGCCGAGGGCAGATCCTGATTGCGGCGCCTGACCGCAGCTTCGGTGGCAGACATCCGGTGCTCCTCGCAAAAAAAAGTGGCGGGATCGAGCGACCTGTCCGGCAGCCCGATCCCGCACGAGAGACATTCCTTAGCGAGCGATGACCCTACTGGCTCGCCCACGCGTTGAACCGTTCGGTGGCGGCCGCCTGATGTTCGACCCAGAAGGCGTCGCTATAGACCGCTGCCCAGGCTGCCTTGTCCGGCGACGTCGGCAGCTCACCCTTGGTCTCCGCGGGCATTTTGTCGTAGGCGGCCAGCGTCGGCACGCCATAGCTGAGGGTCTTCACCAGTTCCGCCTGGGTTTCCGGACGGGAGTAGAATTCCAGCAACTTTGCCGCGGCGGAGGGATTCGGGCCATTGGCGATCTGCACCCAGTAGTCGGTGCCGACCCAGAAGCCGGCGTCCCAGGCGATCACCAGATTGCGCTTGTTCTCCTTGGCCGCGCCGCTGACGCGGGCGTTGAAGTTCACGACCATGGCAACGTCCCCGGCCAGCAGCCGCTGCATGCCGTCGGCAGCACTTTCCGCCCAGAGTATGTTCGGCTTCAGCTCGTCGAGCTTCTTGAAGGCGCGGTCGAAGCCGGCGGGGTCTGCCAGGACTGTATAGATGTCCTCTTTCTTCACGCCGTCGGCCATCAGGGCGATCTCCAGCATGATGCGCGCGTCCTTGTAGCAGCCACGCTTGCCCGGCCATTTGGCCACGTCCCAGAAATCGGCCCAGGTTTTCGGCCCGTCTTTGATCTTGTCGCCGTCATAGGCCATCACCGTCGACCAGATGTCGGAGGCGATGCCGCAATCATGGGCGGCGTAGTCGATCTGCTTGTCGCGGCCGCCCAGGGCGTCCCAGTTCAGCTTTACGAAGGCGTCTTCATCGCAACCCTGGATAACCTGCGGGCTTTCGAAGGCGGCGAGATCCCAGGTGATCTTGCCGGCCTCGATCTGACTGGTAAGCTTGGCATATTCACCGCCGAATTCTTCTTCGACGACCTTGATGCCCGTTTCCTTCATGAAGGGTTCGAACAGCGCCCGGCGGTAGGACTCCTGCCAAACGCCGCCCCAGCCAACGACCACCACCTGTTCTTGCGCCTTCGCCGGCGGCGGCGCGGAGACGCTGATCGCCAACGCCAGCCCGAGCACGCCCGTCAACAGATACCGTTTCATTGCAACCTCCCTTAACCGCGGTTGAGGGCACGGATGCCGCTTTCCGCAGATGTTCGGCGATCTAACCCGCCAGTGCATATTGTGATCACAAGACTTGTGATGCTATGATAGGGTTGCTGGGAATGTCAATGACCCAGGGCGCTTCGGGCGTCGCGCGGCTGTCCGCCGCGGCCCGCCGGCGACCAACAGCAGCAGCGGAGGAGTTCCATGTCGCAGCAGCAGACCCAGGCGGCCGCCAAGACCGGCCGCAAGGTCATCATCACCTGCGCGGTCACCGGCTCGGTGCATACGCCGACCATGACGCCGCATCTGCCGATCACGCCCGACCAGATCGCCCGGGAGTCGATCGCGGCGGCGGAAGCAGGGGCCTCGGTCATCCATCTCCATGCGCGCGACCCGAAGGACGGCCGGCCGACGCCCAATCCGGACGTCTTCATGCAGTTCCTGCCGCGCATCAAACAGTCGAGCGACGCTGTCATCAACATCACCACCGGCGGATCGCTGGGCATGAGCATGGAAGACAGGCTGGCGGCGCCGCTGCGCGCCAAGCCGGAACTCTGCTCCCTCAACATGGGCTCGATGAATTTCGGCATCTATCATGTGACGGAGAAGATCACGAGTTGGAAGCACGAGTGGGAGCGCGCCTATGTGGAGAAGACGCGGGACCTGATCGTCAGCAACACCTTCGCACAGATCGAGCGCTTCATCAAAGAGCTGGGCGACGGCTGCGGCACGCGCTTCGAGTGCGAATGCTACGATATCGGCCATCTCTATACGCTGGCGAATTTCCTCGACCGCAAGATGCTGCAGCCGCCGCTGTTCGTGCAGACCATCTTCGGCATCCTCGGCGGCATCGGTGCCCATCCGGAGGACCTGATGCATATGCGCCGCACGGCGGACCGGCTGTTCGGCAAGGATTATCAGTGGTCGATCCTGGCGGCGGGGCGGCATCAGATCAATCTGGCGACCATCGGCGCTACAATGGGCGGCAATGTGCGCGTCGGCCTCGAGGACAGCATCTATCTCGGCCCCGGCCGCCTCGCGAAAAGCAATGCCGAGCAGGTGAGCAAGATCAGAAGGATCCTGGAGGAGCTGTCGCTGGAGATCGCCACGCCGACCGAAGCGCGGCAGATGCTGAAGCTGAAGGGCGGCGATCAGGTGGCTTTCTGAGGCGGACGAGACCCTGCGGATGAGCACCCCCTCCCGCACCGAGGGACGCTGCGTCTGGCTGCGCGAGGCGATCGCGCCCGGCGAGACCGATTGCGCGCCTCTGATAAAGGACGAGTGGGCGGATGTCTGCATCGTCGGCGGCGGGCTCGCCGGCCTGTGGACGGCGCTGCACATCAAGGCGCAGACGCCGTCGGCGGATGTGGTGATCGTCGAAGCGGATGTTTGCGGCGGCGGGGCCAGCGGCCGCAATTCCGGCATGGTGCTGTCGCAATGGGCGAAATTCGCCGCGTTGCAGGATTTCTGCGGCACCGAGGGCGCGATCCGGCTGGGCCAAGCCTTCGGCAACTCCGCCACCGAACTTGCCGCGTTTTGCACCGAGAACGGCATCGACGCGGAGTTCCGCCGCGACGGCTGGATCTGGGGTGCCACCTGCGAAAAGCATGTGGGTTCCTGGAATGGGATACTGACTGAGTTGGCAATGCATGATCTCCATCCCTTCCGCTCGGTCGATGCTCAGGAGATTGCGGCGATGACGGGCTCGCGGTCCTTCCTGGCCGGAATCCACGATCCGACCGCCGCCACGATCCATCCCGGCAAGCTGGTGCGGGGCATCCGGCGCGTGGCGTTGTCGCGCGGCGTACGCGTATTCGAGAATTCGCCGATGACGCGGCTGGAGCGGCAAGAGCGGCCGGTGGTGCGCACAGCGCGCGGGTCCGTGACCGCCAACCGCGTGGTCCTGACCATGAATGCCTGGTCGCTGGGCATTCCCGAACTCCGGCCGGCGATCCTGGTTATTGCCAGTGACGACGCGGTCACCGAGCCGGTGCCGGACTTGCTGGAGCGCACAGGATACAAAGCCAAACCATTGATGGGCGACTCTCAGACCTTTGTCACCGGATTCCGAACGACCGGCAATCACCGGTTCAATCCCGGGATTACGGGCGGCATCGTCGGCTTCGGCAGCATGAACGGCCGGCGCTTCGAGGGCCGATCCCTGCGCGAGGATGTCATCCGCGATTGCGTGCGGCGCGGCCATCCGGCGTTCGCCGATCTGCCCTTCGCCGACAGCTGGTGCGGGCCGATCGACCGCACCCGCAGCGGCCTGCCGCTGTTCGGCCGGCTGCCGAACTGCCCCAGCGTCCTCTACGGCTACGGTTTCTCCGGCAACGGCGTGGCGACGACGCCGATTGCTGGCCGCATTCTCGCTTCGCTGGCGCTGGACCACAGCGACGAATGGTCCCAGTGCGGACTGGTGCGGCCGGTGGAGCGCTGGCTGCCGCCCGAACCCATCCGTTATGTCGGCGCGCTGATGGTTCGTGCCGCGATCAAACGGAAGGACCGGCTGGACCATTTGGGTCGCGAGCCCGGCGCGGTGGTTCGCGCTCTTGCGGCAATGGCGCCCGGCGGTATCACAACGTCGCGCATTGCCAAGCGGTAGAAATCAAGACCAGGACACAGGAGGCCAGAATGCCCAAAGCCCTACATTTCAAGCGCAGCGAACTGCCGTTCATTCCCTGCAAGATGGAGGAGGGTGAGACCAAGATCGCCCGCGTGATCAACAAGGAGATCAGCCACAATATGGGTGGCGGCCTGGAGATCGGCGAGAATGTCTGCATCCACTGGACCACGCTCTATGACGAGATCCTGTTCATCCATGAAGGCAGCATGATCGTGCGCACCGATCAGGGTGAGTATGACTGTAAGGCCGGCGATATCATCTGGCTCCCCGAAGGGGTGACGCTCGACTACGATATGCGCGGGCGGAAATGCAGTTACTTCTATGCGCTCTATCCCTTCGACTGGGCGGCGCGCAACGGCATGAAAGAACCATAAGGGGCAGGGGATCCATCGATGATCGATCTCACGGGCAAGATCGCCTTCATCACCGGCGGCGGCCGGGGCATCGGCGCCGCCATCGTGCGCAAGATCGTGCAGGCCGGCGGCTCAGCCGTGCTGCACGACGTCAAGATCACGGGCGGTGCGGCCGACGTAAAAAAGGAATTGGGCGCCGATCGCTGCCATCTTGTTGCCGGGGATTTGGCGCAGGATGGCGGGGTGCCCGAGATCTGGCGGCAGGCTCTGGCCTGGCGCGGCAAGATCGACGTGCTCGTCAACAACGCCGGCATCTACGAGTCGGCTGATGTGGATCACGAGTTCGAGGCATGGTCGCGCTCCTGGCACCGTACGCTGCAGATCAATTTGGTCGCGCCGGGCCATTTCTGCCGCGAGGCGATCAAGCATTTCCGCGGCCGCGGCGGCGGCATCATCGTGAACTTGGCGAGCCGCGCGGCGTTTCGCGGCGACGATGCCGACTATATGCACTATGCGGCATCGAAGGCCGGCGTGGTGGCGATGACCCGCACCATTGCCCGGCATTTTGGCCGTCAGGGCATCACCGCCTTCGCCATCGCGCCCGGCTTCGTGCGGACCAGCCTGAACCAGGATTTCTTCGACAAGTTCGGCGTCGATGCCGCGGCCAAGGATATCCCGCTGGGCGAGATCGCCGAGCCGGAGGATATCGCCAACACCGTGGCCTTCCTGGCCTCCGGCCTGGCGCGCCACGCCACCGGCACGACGATCGACATTAACGGCGCCAGCTACGTGCGCTGACGGCTGGCGCGACATGCGGGACGCGGTAAAGCTGTTCATTGCCGGCGAGTGGCGGGCCGGCGCTGGCGGTGAGCGGGAGGTGATCGATCCCGGCACGGGGCAGGCCTCCGGCCGATTGTACCTTGCCAACGAAGCCGATATCGAACGCGCTATTGCCGCCGCTGAAGGGGCGCGCAAGTCGTGGCGGGATACGCCGGCGATCGAACGCGGCGCAGTACTGATCAAGGCGGCGGCGTTGCTGCGCGAGCGCGCCACCGACATCGCGCGCGGCCTGACGTTGGAGCAGGGCAAGACGCTGGCGGAGTCCGCGGGCGAGATCAGCCGCGCCATCGAGACATTGACCTGGAATGGTGAGGAAGCGCCGCGGATTGGCGGCCGGTCTTTGCCGGGACGCACGCGGAACTCCAGCCGGATGCTGGTGCCCGCGCCCATCGGCGTCGTGGCGGCTTTCACGGCGTGGAATTTTCCCGCGGTGCTGACCACGCGTAAGCTGGGTGCGGCGCTGGCCGCCGGATGTCCCGTCGTGCTCAAGGCGGCGGAGGAGGCGCCCTACACGGCGGCGGCGATCGTGCAAGCGCTGGCCGACGCGGGAGCGCCGCCGGGCGTGGTCAATCTGCTGTTCGGCAATCCGCCTGTTGTCGCCGGCCGACTGTTGAAAGCGCCGGAGGTCCGCAAGGTGACTTTCACGGGCTCGACACGCGTGGGCAAGGAGCTGGCGCGGCTCGCGGCCGAGGATCTGAAGCGCTGCACGTTCGAACTGGGCGGTCATGCGCCCGTGATCGTCTGCGCCGATGGGAATGTGGACGCGGCGGTCACTGCGACGATGGCGTTCAAATTCACCTCGGCCGGGCAATCCTGCATCGCGCCGAGCCGGTTCTACATCCACAAATCGCGTATGGCGGAGTTTGCCGAGAAATTCACCGCTGCGGCCCGCGCGCTGAAAGTGGGCAATGGAACGGAAGCCGGCATGCAAATGGGTTCCTTGGCCAATGAACGAAGGCTGGCGGCGATGCAGCGCTATACCGGCGATGCCGTTGCACTGGGCGGCGAGCTGACGACCGGCGGCGCGCGGCTGGAACGGCCCGGATTCTTCTGGTCGCCGACGGTGCTGGTCTCGGTGCCGGATCGCGCGGCGGTGATGCAGGAAGAGCCGTTCGGCCCGATCGCGCCGATGGCACCCTTCGAGGAATTGGATGAAGTCATCGCCCGCGCCAACGCCGTGCCCTATGGCTTCGCCGCCTATCTGTTCACGCAGTCGCTGACAGTCGCCGCGAAATTTGTGAACGAGATCGAGGCGGGCAATATCGGCATCAACCAGATGAGTCCGTCCCTGCCGGACGCACCTGTGGGTGGCATGAAGGACAGCGGTTACGGCTATGAGGGTGGCCGCGAAGGCATCGAGGCTTTCCTGCATTTCAGGCTGGTGAGCGAGACGCGGCTTTAGGAGCAGCGCTCTCCGTCGACGCCACGCCTGCTTTCTTTCTTTCCCCGCGAAAGCGGGGGCCTAGGAGTTGCAGCGCGCTTTGCCTCTCCGGGGCCTCCGCTTTTGCGGAGGAAGAAAGACTGGGGTGCGAAATCTCGATTTTGGCGATCAATGAGTAACACCGTGCCTTTGCGCCATTGAAGCGCCGCTGATACCGTTCGTTCGCACGAATTGATGTTCCCAGGGGCGAGATGGCGGAATTTACGATCAGAGCAACGCGCAGCATGGACGGCGCGACGATTGATGTGTCAGTCGCCCATGGCCGCATCGCCGCGCTGGCGCCTGCGACTGGCGGTGCAGCGGCATCCAGGGATATCGACGGCTGCGGCTACGTGCTCCTGCCGCCGCTGGTTGAGAGCCATGTGCATCTGGATAAGACGCTCTGGGGCGAACCTTGGCGTGCCAACAGCGCCGGCCCGACGCTTAAGGACTACATCGCCAATGAGCGCCGCATCCTGGCGACGGTCACGACGCCGATCCGCAAGCGCGCCGGCGGGCTGCTGGAGCATTGTATTGCCCAGGGCTCGTTGCATCTCCGGTCCCATATCGATATCGCGCCCGATATCGGCGTGAAGCATGTGGAAGCGATGCTGGAGCTGCGCGCCGACTATAGCGATCTCGTCGACATGCAGTTCGTCGCGTTTCCGCAGACGGGGCTTCTCACGGCGCCCGGCACGGCGGAGTTGATGGAAGAGTCGTTGAAGCTGGGTGTGGAAACCGTGGGCGGCATCGATCCCCGGGGAATCGACGGCGATGCCGATGGCCAGCTTCGCGTCGTGTTCGGGCTCGCGGAACGCTATGGCCGCGGCGTCGACATTCATCTCCATGACCGCGGCGAGCCCGGCATCGCGCAGGTGGAGCAGATCGCCGATTTCACGGCGGCATCTGGATTCAAGGATCGCGTGATGATCAGCCACGCCTATTGCCTGGGCATGGCGACTCCAGCGCGCCTCGAAACGGTGGGCCGGCGGCTTGCGGATCTCGGCGTCTCCCTGATGACCTCTGCGCCTGCGGATACGGCGGTGCCGCCGGTGGCCGCGTTGCGCGCGATGGGCGTCAATATCTGCTGCGGCTCCGACGGAATCCGCGATGCCTGGTCGCCCATGGGCAACGGCGACATGCTGGAGCGGGCGATGCTGCTGGCCTACCGCTTCGACTGGGGCAAGGACGAGGAACTGCGGCAGGCGCTGGATGCCGCGACAATGTCGGGCGCCAAAGCGCTGGGGCTTGCGGATTACGGTCTCGCTGTTGGTCGGCCCGCGAACTTCGTGCTGGTGATGGCGGAAAATGTTGCCGACGCCGTTGTGCGCCGGCCGCGGGAGCGGATTGTGATCAAGGGCGGCAAGATCGTTGCCCGCAATGGCGCGTTTCTCGAGACCAGATTGCGTAGCTAGATTCAGGGCTCCGCGCCGCTTGCACCTCCCCGCTGAGGTCTGCAATCTGGCGCGCTGATTCACCGAACTTCGCCGTCATCGTAGAGGACGTCATATGCCACCGCCGTCGATTAAGCTGACCGCCAAATCAAGCCTGCCCGCTGATTCCGGCGCGTCGCTGGCCGGGCGCGTATGGCTGCCGTCGGCGGAGGGCCCGTCCGTAGTGAAAGTTGCAGGCGGCGAGTTGCAGGATATCTCTGCGGCGTTCCCGACCATGCGCGATCTCTGCGAGGCGGCCGATCCGGCGAAGGCGCTGCGCGCGGCGAAGGGGCCGGCAGTTGGTACGGTTGATGCCATTCTCGCCAACACGCCGCCCGATTATCGCGACAAGTCGAAGCCTTGGCTGCTGACGCCGGTGGATCTGCAGGCACTGAAGGCCGCGGGCGTCACTTTCGCCATTTCCATGCTGGAGCGGGTGATCGAGGAGCGGGCGCGGGGCAATCCCGACGCCGCGGCGTCGATCCGTACCGGCATCCAGGGCCTGATCGGCGACGATCTCTCGAAATTGAGGCCGGGATCGCCCGAGGCGATGAAGCTGAAGGCGCTGCTGATCGAGAAGGGCATGTGGTCGCAGTATCTCGAGGTCGGGATCGGACCCGACGCGGAGATCTTCACGAAGTCGCAGGTGATGTCGGCCGTCGGCACCGGCGCCGATGCCGGCTTGCATCCGAGTTCCAAATGGAACAATCCGGAGCCGGAGGTGGTGGTCGTCGTGTCATCGCAAGGGCGCATTGTCGGGGCGACGCTCGGCAATGACGTGAACCTGCGGGACGTGGAGGGCCGCTCGGCGCTGCTTCTGGGCAAGGCGAAGGACAATAACGCGAGCTGCGCCATCGGGCCGTTCATCCGCTTCTTCGATGGCGGATTCACTCTCGATCAGGTGCGCAGGATCCAGGTGACGCTGACGGTCGACGGGCCGGAAGGATATCAGCTCAAGGGTTCGTCCAACATCGCCAAGATCAGCCGGGATCCGGCGGATCTGGTGAAACAGATGGCCGGGCCGCATCATCAATACCCTGACGGCGCGGTGTTGTTTCTGGGCACGTTGTTCGCGCCGATCGAGGACCGCGACCAGCCCGGACAGGGCTTCACCCACAAGATGGGGGATATCGTTACCGTGGCAGCGCCGGAATTGGGTGCGCTGGTGAACCGCATGGTGCTGTCGACCGAGGCGCCACCCTGGGTGTTCGGCGCCAGCCACCTCATGCGCAACCTGGCGCGGCGCGGATTGCTCTAGGGGGACCATGTCCGAAAACCGCGAGCGCATGGGCCGCGAGGATGGCATGATATGGCAATGGAAACCCTCGATCCGCAGATCTGCTACCGCGCGCTGAGAACGCGCGATGCCCGTTTTGACGGGCGCATCTTCGTCGGCGTGACCTCGACGGGCATCTATTGTCGGCCGGTCTGCCCGGCGGGCACGGCGAAGTTCGCCAACTGCCGGTTCTTCTCATCGGCCGCGGCGGCGCAGGAGGCGGGCTTTCGGCCCTGCCTCCGTTGCCGGCCGGAAACCGCGCCCGATTTCGGCGCCTGGCGCGGCACGTCGAACACGGTGTCCCGCGGGCTGGCGCTGATTGCCGAAGGTGCGCTGGATGGCGACGACGCCAATGTCGACAATCTCGCCGCGCGGCTCGGTATCGGCGAACGGCAATTGCGGCGCCTGTTCGATCAGCATCTCGGCGCTTCGCCGGTCACGGTGGCGCAGACTCGGCGTGTGCTGCTGGCCAAGCAGCTGATCCACGATACGCGCCTGCCCATGGGCGAGATCGCGCTGGCTGCGGGTTTCGGCAGCGTGCGGCGATTCAATGAGACTTTTCAGCGGCTGTTCAAGCGGCCGCCGAGTGCGTTGCGGCGCAAGACCGTCATGTCGCTGCGCGAGGGATCTGCCGCCGCGGCCGGTGTGACGGTGCGGCTGCGTTACCGGCCGCCCTATGACTGGCCGTCGATGCTGGCGTTCCTGCGAGCGCGGGCGATCGCAGGCGTGGAGTGGATCGAAGGCGAGCGCTATTACCGGACCTTCGCGCAGGATGGCGAACTCGGTACTGTCGAGATCAGCCATCTGCCGGAGCGGGAGAGTCTGAGCGTCACCATTCGTGCCGCGGATCTGAAGGCGCTGCCGGCTGTTATCGCGCGGGTGCGGCGCGTATTCGATCTCGGTGCGGATGTGGCTGAAATCGGCACCCATCTGGCGCAGGACCCACTGCTGGCGCCACTGATCGCCGAACGGCCCGGCTTGCGCGCGCCTGGCGGCTGGGACGGTTTCGAGTTGGCCATGCGCGCGATCCTCGGTCAGCAGGTGACGGTCGAGGCGGCGCGGCAATTGGCGGGTCATCTGGTGCGGCTCTGTGGCACGGTGTTGCCGGCGGCGCAGCGCATGCCTGCGGCGCTTAGCCATGCTTTTCCGGCGGCGGCGCAAGTGAAGGCCGCGAACCTCGCAAGGCTGGGCATGCCTGCGGCGCGGAAGACGGCGTTGACGTCTTTGGCAGATGCCGCGCTCGCCAATCCCGACCTGTTTCAACCCCTCGCCAGCGTGGAGGAAACGGTGGCTCGGCTGCGGGCGATCCGCGGCATCGGCGAATGGACGGCGCATTACATTGCGCTCCGCGCCGTGCGGGAGACCGATGCCTTTCCCGCCAGCGATATCGGCCTGCTGCGCGGCGCCGCGCGGAACGGCACGCGTCCGAGCCCGGCGGAATTGCAGGATCGGGCCGAACCCTGGCGTCCCTGGCGCGCCTACGCGGCGCAGCATCTCTGGGCCGCCGACGCAGCACGCACAGCTTCTCACTCATAACCTCAAGTTGGAGCATCCATGGCATCGCAAAAGAACAGGGCGGCGGCGTTTCGCCGCCTGCATCAAGGACCGGAGATCCTCCTGCTCGCCAATTGCTGGGATGCCGGCAGCGCGCGGCTGATCGAGAGCCTGGGCGCCCGCGCCATCGCCACCACCAGCGCCGGCGCCGCCTGGGCCCTGGGCTATCCCGACGGCGATGCGCTGCCGCTGGACCTCCTGGCGGCGGCGGTCGCCAACATCACCCGGGCCATCCGCGTGCCGCTGACGGTCGATATGGAAGGCGGCTATGGCAAGACGCCGAAGGCCGTCGGTGCCGCGGTCGGGAAGGTGATCGACGCCGGCGCCATCGGCATGAATATCGAGGACGGTTCGTCATCGCCGGACCAGCTCTGCCGCAAGATCGCGGAGGTTAAGCGGACGGTAAATCGCAAGGGCGTCGACTTCTTCGTTAACGCGCGCACCGATGTCTATCTCCGCGGCCTGGTGCCGCCGGCCAAACGGCTGGCGGAGACGCTGGCGCGCGCAAAGCGGTACCGCAACGCCGGCGCCGACGGGATCTTTGTTCCCGGCGTAGCCGAACCCGCGGCGATCCGCAGCATCACCTCCGCGATGGATCTGCCGATCAATCTCCTGGCATGGCCAGGGCTGGCGCCCGCGGCGAAACTGGCGAAGCTGGGCGTGCGCCGTCTCAGCGCGGGATCGGCGATCTCTCAGGCGGCCGCGGCTGTCGCCGCCGCAAAGGCCAAAGCATTCCTAACCGATGGCGACTCGACCGCCCTGCGAGAAGGGGCGATGACTTATGATGAGCTCAACAAGCTGGTGAGCCGCTGAAAGAGGCGGCGGCGTCAGGCGGCCTTGATCAGGTCGGCCGCCTTCTCGGCGATCATGATGACGGCAGCATTGATGTTGCCGGTCAGCATGTCCGGCATCACCGACGCATCGACGACCCGCAGGCCTTCGGCACCGCGCAGGCGGAGTTGCGTATCGACCACTGCCAGCGCATCGCTGTCCTGCCCCATCCGGCAGGTGCCCAGTGGATGGTGGACGGTGATCGAGGTCTTGCGGATATGCTCGTCGATGTCGGCATCCGATTCTTTCTGCAGGCCGGGCGCGATCTCCTTGGCGATGAAGGGCTGCATGGCCGACTGCGCGGCTACCTCGCGCGCCATCTTCACGCCGGCGCGCAGCGCCCGCCAGTCATAGTCGGTAGAGAGGAAGCGCTGGAGGATGCGCGGATGGGCGGTGGGGTCGGCCGATTCCAGTGTCACCTCGCCGCGGCTTTCCGGGTGGAGCATGACGATGCGGCAGGCGAAGCCATCGGTGAAGGGCTGCTTGAACGGCTTCATGTAAGGCCAGGCGCCCAGCGGTGCGGCGGTCAGCAGGAACTGGATATCCGGCAGTGGCACGCTGGAGCTGCTTTTCAGGAAGGCGGTGATGCCGCCAGGCACATCGGCGGCAAATCCCTTGCCGAACAGATAGGCCTTGATCAGCTCCGGGCCGATGCGGTCATAGCGCATCATCCGGTGGAACGGACCGGGCTCCTTGCGGTGATACATCAGGATCGCCGAGACGTGATCCTGCAGGTTCTTGCCGACCCCCGGGAGCGCCAGCCTTACGGGAATGTCATGCTTCTTCAATTCGACGGGATCACCGATGCCAGAGAGCATGAGGGTCTGCGGCGTGTTGACCACGCCTCCGGCGAGTATCACTTCCTTCTCCACCCGCACGGTCTTAGTCTCGCCGCCCTGGCGGTACTCGACGCCGACGGCGCGATTGCCTTCGAACAATACGCGGGTGACCAGGGCTTCAATTTCGATCGTGAGATTGGAGCGGCGCTGGGCTGGGCGCAGATAGGCCGTCGCCGTGCTGGCGCGCCGGCCATTGCGGATGGTCATCTGCAGCCGGCCGAAGCCCTCCTGCTTTTCCGCGTTGTAGTCGTCGGTCCAGCCATGGCCGGCGGCCCTGGCGGCGTCGGCAAAAGCGCCGAGCAACGGGTCCTGGTATTTGCAAGTCTGGGTGCCCAGCGGCCCGTCGCCACCGCGATAGGCGTTGGCACCGCCCTCCCAGCTCTCTTGCTTGCGGAAGTAGGGCAGGGCGTCGTCATAGCCCCAGCCGCTCAGCCCGCCGGCTTTCCAGCGCTCGAAGTCACCGCGGTTGCCGCGCACATAGGCCATGGCGTTGGTGGAGGAGCAGCCGCCCACCACCTTGCCGCGGGCGCATTCCACCCGGCGCCCGCCGACACTCTCTTCGGGTTCGCAGAAGTACATCCAGTCATGGAGGCGCTTCTGCAGGATCTTGCCCCAGCCCAGCGGAATATGGATCCAGGGGTCGCGGTCCCAGCCACCGGCCTCGAGGATCAGCACGCGATCATTGGCGTCCTCAGTGAGGCGACTGGCGAGGACACAGCCGGCGGAGCCGGCGCCAACGATGACATAGTCGTAGGTCCTGCAATCCGCCATGCGGCACTTCCCGAGCTATTGGTTCGAAACTGGGCTCGGGCGAACCAGACCGCGCTTCCCAGCGGAACCAATGGCTAACATGAGTGGCGCTGGCGTCACAAGCCGGACCAACTGGCTGAACGTCGCACGGCGCTATTGCTTGCTGGCTGCGGCGACAGTGGTGGGAAAGGCGTGCTGATGTATGTAGCGCTGCACGTCGCAGAGATGCTCATACATTAGCTCCTGCGCGCGGTCGCCTTGGCGGGCTGCGATCGCGGCGCAGATCTCCTGGTGGAAGCCGGCATAGACCGACTGGCGTTTGTAGCAATGGGCATTCTCGCCGAGGCGGCGCCAGCCGCTGTCGCGCTGGCTTGCATGCAGAGTGTCGAAGATGGCGAGGAACAGCGCGTTGCGCGCCGCTTCGGCGATGGTGCGATGGAAGCGGCCATCGGCATGCTCGTAGCTGTCGGGGTCGCCGGCGGTGCGGGTCTCGTCCGCCAGCGTCTGCAGCCGCTTGATTTCCGCCTGCGAAGCGCGAAAGGCCGCAATGCGGGCCATGACCGGTTCAATTGCCAACCGCACTTCGATCACTTCAAGCGGATTGATGTGATCGAGAATGTATTCGAACGCCATGTTCGGCGCATCAGCCGGCGCGGCCGGCAGCATGGAGGCGAGTCGCGCGATCGTCCGCGCATGGCCGTTGCCGCTGCCATTGCCGTTGGTCTGCACGAAGGTGCCGCGGCCCTGATGGCGGGAGATGCGGCCCTCCTGTTCCAGGATATCGAGCGCGCGGCGCAGCGACCTGCGTCCAACGCCGAGTTCCGCGGCAAGCGTGCGTTCGGGCGGTATGCGGCCTTCGTCGTCGAAGCTGCCGCTGGCGATCATCTGGCGCAGTTTGGTAAGAGTCTCGTCCGTCCGCTCCATCGCAATATTCCTGTCGCTATCCACCGGCCAAGCCCAGCGGTCCAGCCCCATCGGCGGCACGACATTCCCGGTCCATCGGTGCCACTGGGACCATCCGGCCGCGCCCCCCTGGCTTCCCGAACCGCGGGGAACCGATTTGGCACATGAGCGAGACCAATCGTCGCAGCACGATACCACATGCGGCCGCGCGCAACAATTGGCGCAACGAAGCGGTGCAGGGTTGACGCTGGGTTTGGGAAATGGTTACGATTCCAGCGGCAAAACGTCCAGAAACGAACCAATTTCACGAAATGGTTTGTGGCCAATCCGCCTGGCAGTGTGGTCACGCGGTTCAGAATCGACCCCGGGCAGAGGTGCAGCATGAAGGCAACCAGCGAAGTCAAATCCAGCAATGTCCGGGCGGCGCTGGATCAACTCCATGCCGACGTCCTCAAGCTCAACATGGCGCCCTACTGGGCGGTGGATCAAAGTGTCGAGCATGACGAAGACCGCCAGATCCTGGATACTCGCAAGGCGGTGCCTTACATCTGGAAGTATAAATCGGAGATCGACCCGCTGCTCCTCCGCTCGGCGGAACTGATCCGGACAGACACGTCGGACCGGCGCTCGCTGGTGCTGGTCAATCCTGGATTGGCGCCAAAGCGCGCTACCGTCAGCACGATGTATGTGGCGTTCCGACTCAACGATCCGCGGGAGATCATGCCGCCGCATCGCCATGCGCCCAATGCCATTCGCCTGGGACTCACCGGCAAGATGAATTTCACCGGCGTTGAGGGCGAGAATATCACCTTCGGCCCCGGCGACATGGTGCTGACGCCCCATGACACCTGGCACAATCATGGCAACCATGGCGATGACAACGCCATTAATCTCAGCGTGCTGGATCTGCCGCTCGTGGAAACACTGAACTCCGTGTATTTTGAGCATGACTATACGGAGGAAGAGGAAGGCAAGCGCGTGCGCCGTGCCATGCAGTCCGAGCGTTTCCCCCCTGATTACTCTCAGCTCGTCTATGGCCATGGCGGCCTGATGCCGCGTTTCGTTTCGCACTTCCGCGGCACCGGCGCCGCCTCACCGATGTATGTCTACCGTTACGACATGATGCGCGAGCAGCTGCAGAAGTTCCGCGACTGGCCGGGCGATCCTTATGAGGGCCTTATGATCGAATATGTCGATCCCACCTCGGGGCAGCCTGTCTTCAAGACCATCACCTTCTTCATGCAGATGCTGCGGCCTGGCGAGCGCACGCTGCCGCTCAAGCAGAGCGCCAGCCTCGTCGTGGCTCCCTTCGAGGGCAAAGGCCACAGCATTGTCGATGGCAAGCGGCTGGATTGGGAGCCGTTCGATACCATGGCGGTGCCTGGCGGCAGCTGGTGCGAGCATGTGAACGGGTCGGACAAGGAACCTGCTATCCTGTTTGTCGCCAGCGATGAGCCGACTCTGAAGGCGCTTGCCTTTTATCAGAGACACGGCAAGACCAAGACCGGCGAAATCGTCAAGCTGTCCTGAGCGTAGACGGCGGAATTCATCAATCGGGCCCGATCATGGCGAATGGAAGGAATACCTGCCATCTCGCGCGCTTCGACTGCCCCGGCGGTGGCCAGGTCTGGGTCGAGGGCACCACGCTCTATATCGGCCATATGCGCCGGCCGACGGGGACGAGCATCGTCGACGTGGCGGATCCCCGGAAACCGAAGCTGCTGGCCCGGATCGATGTGCCCCAAGGCTGGCATTCCCACAAGGTGCGCGTCAGCAACGGCATCATGATCGTTAACCATGAGCGCAATGGGCCGGAAGGCGACACGGCGTTCGGCGGCGGCCTCGGCATCTATGATGTATCGAAGCCGAGCGAGCCGAGGCAGATCAGCAAGTGGCGGACCCAAGGCAAAGGCGTCCACCGCTACGATTTCGACGGCCGCTACGCCTATATCTCGCCGACAGCCGAAGGCTATGTCGGCAATATCGTCATGATCCTCGACCTGAAGAATCCGGAGCGGCCGGAGGAAGTCGGCCGCTGGTGGATTCCCGGACAATGGAAGGCCGGCGGCGAGCCCTATCCCTGGGATGACTGGACGCCGCCGCGCTGCCACCATCCAATGCGCATGGGCGACCGGCTCTATGTCAGCTATTGGCATCACGGCTACTACATCCTCGACATCTCCGACATGTCGAAACCGCGGGCGGTCGCCGGCGGGAATACGTCGCCGGCGTTTCCCCACCCCACCCACACCTGCCTGCCAATCCCGCAGCCGTTGAAGGGCCGCAATGTCATGGTGGTGGCGGACGAGGACGTCGCCAAACTGTGGCCGGCGGCGCCGGCTTTCGCCTGGATTTACGACATCACCAATGAAACCTGTCCGGTTCCGATCGCCACATTCCAGGTGGAAGGACTGGACAAGGATGGTTCGCCCCAGCCGCCGATGATGGGCTGCCACCAGCCCTCGGAGCGATTCAGGGGAACGACCATTCCCTTCGCTTGGTTCGCCAAGGGTCTGCGCATCATCGACATCGCGGATCCGTTCCTTCCGCGGGAGGTGGCATTCTATGAGCCGGACCCGCCGGAGGGGTTCGAAATCATGTCGTCTAACGATGTCACCATCGATGATCGCGGCATCTGCTATCTCATCGACCGCCAGCGCGGCGTCGATATCATCGAAACGTCGGTGTTTTAGTCGGCGCAATCTAAGGAGAGGTCATGTGAGCAAAGGCATTGTTCCAATCGGCAAGAAGAACCCGAACCTGCCTTTTCATCCCGGCGTGCGCGCCGGCGATTTCATCTTCGTTTCCGGCCAGGTGGCAAAAGATGAGAACGGCAACATGTGCGTCGGCAACATCGAGGAGGAGACGCGCTGGACCATTGAGTCCATCCGGCGGATCTTGGCCCTGGATGGCGCCGATCTGTCCGATGTGGTGAAAGTTACTGTGTTCCTTGAGGATGCCCGCAGTTTCGGCCGCTACAACAAGGTGTTCGCCGAATACTTTCCGGGGGGCATCGTGTCCCGCACCACAGTCGAGGCGCGCGCGGTGATCGAATGCAAGATTGAAATGGACGCCGTGGCCTACAAGCCGAAAGAATGAGATCGTCTGGGGTCAACAAGAAGGGGCGAAAGCCCTGCAGCGCGATGAAGAGGGGATAGGATGCTGAGAGTCTTGGGCCGGGCCACGTCCGGAAATGTGCAGAAGGTGATCTGGCTGCTGGAGGAGATCGCCTTGCCCTACAAGCGGGAGGACTATGGCCGGCAGTTCAACAACACCGGCGATGCGGCCTATCTCAAGCTCAACCCGAACGGCAAGGTGCCGACGCTGGTGGATGGCGACACGGTGATCTGGGAGTCGAACACCATCCTGCGCTACCTCTGCAACAAGCAGGGCGGCCATGCGCTCTATCCAAGCGATCCCGCGGCGCGCAGCCAGGTGGAACGCTGGATGGATTGGCAGCTTGCGTCGCTCAACAATCCCTATCTCGGCATTTTCAAGGAAGCGAAGAAGCCGGCGGCCGAGCGCGCCGCCAGCTGGGCGGCGGACGCCAAGGAACTGAAGACCCAACTCGACATCCTGGAGACCGCCATGGGCGGGCGGTCCTGGCTCGCGGGCCAAGCGATGTCGCTGGCCGATATCTGCCTTGGGCCGATTGTTCATCGTTGTCTCGACTTCCCAGTGGACCTGCCGGGCCTCGCAGATTTGCGGGCTTGGCGCGACAAGCTCGCCGCACGGCCAGCCTTCAAGAAGGCAACCGGGTAAGGCGGAGTCCATCGATAAGCCGCACAAGCAGTATTAGTACTTCGTAATATGGAACGCGGGATGACAAAGGTGGCGATTATCGGACTTGGCACCATGGGGCCTGGCATCGCAGCCACCCTGTCGCGGGCCGGTATCGCCGTGCGCTGCTTCGATGCCAAACCCGACCAGCGTGCCAGCGCAACGCCGCGATTCCAGGCCGCCGCCAACGTACTCACCGCCCTCGGCAAGGCGGACAACAGCCGGGGAGCGGCCATCGCGGTTTGCGATACGCTTGCAGACTGCGTGTCCGGCGCCGATCTGGTGCTGGAGAATGTGTCCGAGAAACTGGAAATCAAGGCTGAGGTGTTCCGGCAGGCGGAGGCCGCAGTCGGCAAGGAATGCATCCTGGCGTCGGACACTTCGGGCATCCCCATTAGCAAGATCCAGGATTTTGTGGCGGCGCCGGAGCGTGTCGTCGGCATGCATTGGTCGAATCCACCCCACATCATCCCGATGATCGAGGTGATCGCCGGTGCCAAGACCACCCCCAAGGTGGTGGATTGGACAGTGAACCTGATCAAGGGCATCGGCTTGCTGCCGGTGGTGGTAAAGAAAGACGTGCCCGGCTTCGTCGAGAACCGGGTGCTCTATGCCCTGCTGCGGGAATGTGTCGACCTCGTCGAACAGGGGGTAATCGATGCCGAGGGCCTGGACACCTGCGTCTCTTGGGGTATCGGATACAAGCTGTCGGTGGTCGGGCCTATGGCGCTGCTGGACATGGCGGGTTTGGACATCTATCAGGCGGTCGGCAGCTACCTGAACAAGGAGCTTTGCGGCCGCGGCGACGTCGCAAAGTTCGTGACGGACCGGACCGGGCAGGGGAAACTCGGCATCAAGAGCCGCAGTGGCGTTTTCGACTATACGCCCGAGCGGATCGCGGAATTACAGGCGCAGCGCGCGCGCAAGCTCGTCGCTGCGCGAAAAGCGCTGGAGACCTCCTAGGTGGTGCAGGGTCGTGGCAATTGCGGTGGAGGCATGGAGCGACAACCAGCTAGGCGGAGTTTTGCGCCAAGGACATTTGAAGAACTGCGCTAGGCGCGTCAGATAATGGCATCACAGGAGCGCAGCCGGTGATTGCAGCGTAAGAAAGCAAAACGTCTCAACGTCTGGAGGTAAGAAATGACCGGAGTTACAAGAAGAAGTGCGACACGGCTGGCGCTCGCTGCCGCCGTGGCTTGCGGCGCGATCAGCGTGGGCTTCACGACAGTGGCGACGGCGGCGGACGTGAAGTCCATTGCCATCCTCACGCCGGAAGAGCCGACCGATTACGGCTGGAACCAGCAGGGTCATGATGCGGCGAAGGCGGTGGCCGAGAAGTATGGCCTTGAATTCATGCCGGCGACCGGCCTGGGCTATGGCGACGTGCATCCGCAGCTCCGCGAGCTGGCCGATGACGGCGCCAGCCTGATGATTGCCCATGCCAGCGGCTACAACACCGCCGCACCGGAGATCGGCGCGGAGAAGGGCGTGCCGGTGGCGATCGTCGACAAGCCCGACGCGAATAAGAAGGGCTTGGTCGCCGACTACACGCTGAGCGGCCATGAAGGCGCCTATCTTGCGGGCATCCTCGCTGCGAAGACGACGAAGACCAAGTCGGTCGGCATCGTCGTGTCCGGTGAGCCGCCGTCCTGGAACTCCCAGTCCGCGGCCTTTGCCCAGGGCGTCAAGGCGACGGACGGCAGCGTGAAGGTTCTGTACGCGGTGATCGGTCCCGCCGCCTACTCCGATGCAGCCGGCGGCCGGCGTGTCACAGAGTCGGTGATCGGCGCGGGCGCCGATGTGATCTTCGGCCAGGGCGACGGCGCCACTTTCGGCATGCTGCAGGCGGTGGAAACCACCAAGGCAACCGACGGCGGCAAGGTCTGGTTCATCGACGTGATCGGCGACAAGACCTCGATCGACAAGGGCAACCTGCTGTCATCGGTGATTTGGAATCTGGTGCCGGTCTATTCGGCGATGGTGGAAGACCTGAAGGCCGATGCATTCGGCACCAAGGGCTATTCCATCCAGCTCGCCGACGATTCGGTGCAGTTGCTGCACAGCAAGCACATTCCAGACGGTCTCTGGAATGAGGTGTCGGCGGCGCGACAGCAGATCGTCGACGGCAGCCTGAAGATCGAGCCGGTGTGGGAAGCGGACAAGGTCCGCGCCCTCATGACCTCGGTCACCGACGCGCCGCAATAGGCACGGCGGATCGACATTGAAGCGATGTGTTCGGCCGCGCCGCCCCTTATCGGGCGGCGCGTGCCGGGCTAGGGGATGGGTATGAGCGACGCGGGACTCTCGGCACCGGTTCGAGGCAGCGGCGATGCCGCGCCGGTGGCGGCCGTGCGAAACATCACCAAGCGCTTTCCCGGCGTGCTCGCCAACGACAAAGTGTCCCTCGATTTCCGGGCCGGCGAGATTCACGTATTGCTGGGCGAGAACGGTGCGGGGAAATCCACGCTGATCGCCATCCTCGCGGGCATGCAGCAACCGGATGAGGGCGAGATTCTGCTCGGTGGCAAGCCGGTGCGGATCAATTCCCCGCGGGAGAGTCTGGATCGCGGTATCGGCACGGTGTTCCAGCATGTCCTGCTGGTGCCCAGTCTTTCCGTCATCGAGAATCTGATGCTCGGCGGGCCTTGGTGGTTACGCCTCGGCCGTGCTGTAGCGATGAAACGATTCATCGAGCTTTCGGCGCTGCTGGGTGTGATGATCGACGCCGATGCGCTGGTCGGACGCCTGTCGCTGGGTGAGCAGCAACAGGTCGAGATCATGCGCGCGCTCTGGCGCGGCGAGACGGTGCTGATCCTCGACGAGCCGACGTCCATGCTGACGCCTCAGGGCGTGCGCGACCTGGCGCAGGTGATGCGCCGGCTGAAGGCGAAGGGCATCGCGTTGATCCTGATTACGCACAAGCTGATGGAAGCCTATGAACTTGGCGACCGGATCTCCGTGCTGCGTCTTGGCCGGATGGTCGGACAGATCCCGCCAGAGCGACTGCGTAAGATGAGCGAATCTGAAGCCACTGACGAGGTCATCCGCATGATGTTCGGCAGCGGTGCGGAGCATGAGCGCGACGCCGAGATACTCCTGGGCCGCGGCCGCCAGGCGCACCGTTATCGCGCCGTCGACCGCACCGGCTCTGCGCGTCTCTGCGCCCGCGACCTGCAGACCGAAGCCGGACGCGGCGAGTGTCCGCTGCGAGAAGTGAGTTTCGACCTTTGGCCGGGCGAGATCCTTGGCATTGCCGGTGTCGACGGCAACGGCCAGAAGCATCTGGCGGAGCTGCTAGCGGGGCAGCGCCCGGCGGTTGCCGGGCGACTCACGCTCGGCACCGCCGACATCACGGCCGATCGCGTGCCCGAGCGGCGTAAGAGGGGCATCCGCTATGTGACGGACGAACGGGTGGGAGAGGGCACGGTGGGCGCCTTTTCCGTTGCCACCAACCTCGTGATGAAGGAGATCGGCGAGCCGCCCTATTGGCGCCGCGGCATCAGCGACTGGGACTTTATCCACGACCATGCGCGGGTGCAGATCCGGCGGCATGACATCCGCACACCGTCGGAGAGAACCGCCGTCGGCAAGCTGTCGGGCGGCAACATCCAGAAAGTCTTGCTGGCGCGGGAACTTGATAACGATGCCGGTGTCGTCATCTTCAACAAGCCGACCTACGGCCTGGATTTGCAGAACACGCGTATCGCCCATGACCGCATCATCGCCAGCGCCGAGCGCGGGCTGGCCGTGATCGTGATCTCCACCGACCTCGATGAATTGCTTGAGATCAGCGACCGCATCGGCGTGATGTTCCAGGGACGGCTTACCGGCATCGTCGATAACACGTCAGATGTTGAGCGCCGAGTCGGCCTTTTGATGACGGGAGTCGAGGCGGCGTGAGCGTCGAGTCTGAAACAGCCAGCGGCCGGCAGGGCACCAGCGGCGCGCTGCGCGAGACTGGCGCGGCTGTCTTGCGCGTCTTGGTTCCCGTATTGCTGGCGCTCGCGATCGGCGGCGTCATCCTGCTGATTCTCGGCAAGGATCCGCTGGCCTATTACAGCGTTGTGATTGAGCGCGGCCTTGTAAAGGCCGGCGGCCGGCAGGAGACCTTCACCCGCATGGCGCCGCTGCTGCTGATTGCCGCCGGGTTGATTGTCGCCTTTCGTGCCGGGATCTGGAATCTCGGTGGTGACGGGCAGTTCCTGCTGGCGGCGGTCGTCACCGCCGCGCTGGCCCCGGCTCTGATCCCATATCTGCCGCGCGGGCTGACCCTCGTTGCCTGCATGATCGTCTCGATCGCTGTTGCCGCGGTGTGGTCCCTGGTACCGGCCATTCTGAAGGCGCGCTTTGGCGTCAATGAGATCGTCACCTCACTTATGATGAGCTTCCTCGGCATCAGCTTCGCCAATGTGCTGGTGAAACTGCTGTTCTGGGATCCAGACACCACGGTACCCCAAACCCGCACCTTGCCGGTGGAGGACCGCCTGCCGCGCCTGTTCGACTCGACGGTACATATGGGCGTGCTCATCGCGTTGGCGGTGGTGGTGCTCGTGCATCTCATGATGACGCGAACGGCCTTCGGGCTGAAGCTGCAGGTGGTCGGCGCCAGTCCGCGCGCTGCTGTTCATGCCGGCCTCAATGTCAGCCGCCTGACTATCGCCACCTTCGCGATCAGCGCCGGCCTGATCGGCCTCGGCGGCTCGGTGGAGATCCTGGGCGTCTGGGGCGTGGTGCGTGCCGACTGGAACCCGGCTTTCGGCCTGCTGGTGGTGCCGCTGGTGTTTCTCGCGAGGTTCAATGGTTATGCCGTCATCGGCTTCACTCTGTTCTTCTCAGCGCTGATGATCGGCGGCGAGAGCGCGTCGCGGCGCGTCGATGTGCCCCAGGATTTCGTTTTGCTGCTGGTAGCGCTGCTCCTGATCTTCCTGGCGCTGGTGGAGTATCTCGACCATGTCAGGCGGCAGCGGGTAACGGCCTGAGCCATGGAGGCGCTACTCACTCAAGCTTTCCTCTCTTCGCTGCTGTTCGGCGCCATCACCGCCGGCGTGCCTCTGTTGCTGGCCGGCCTCGGCGAGCAGATCTCCGAGAAGGCCGGCGTCCTGAATATCGGCATCGAGGGCATGATGCTACTCGGCGCCTATTGCGGCTTCATCGTCGCCTACTATGCCGACATCTTCTGGCTCGGCTTTCTTGCCGGCGGAATCGGCGGCATGGCGGTGGCGCTGCTGGTGGCCGTGCTCTGCATCCGCCACGGCCTCAATCAGATCGTCATCGGTATCGCGCTGACCATCGGAGCTGAAGGCCTTACCGCGCTGCTGCATCATTTCCAGCTCAGCAAGACCTATCCGCGCTTGTCGCAGGCGCCGGTGTGGGAAATCCCCGGTTTCAGCCAGTTACCCGTCATCGGCAAAGCGCTCTTCAGCCATAACCCCGTGGTCTATCTGGGCGTGCTGCTGGTTGTTCTGCTGGGCTGGGTTTTCCGGTCCACCTACATCGGCATCAACCTGGAGGCGGCGGGTAACAAGCCGGCCGCGCTGGATGCGGCGGGGGTCAGCGTCACCAGGACGCGGACGATGGCCGTGCTCACTACTGGCTTCCTGGCCGGCGTGGGCGGCGCCTACATGGCGAATGTGGGGGCGGGCTCATTTGTGCCGTTCATGACCGGCGGCGCCGGGTTCATCGGCATCGTGCTGGCCATGCTGGCGCGGGGCCGGCCGGTTTGGGTGCTGCTGGGCGCCGTGCTGTTCGGCGTCAGCCTGGCGATGACCACGGCGTTACAGTTGGCCGGGTTCAACATCCCGACAGATGTGGTGCAAATGCTGCCCTTTGCCATGGTGATGCTGGTGCTGGTGATCTTTGCCCGCCACAGCGTCTTGCCGCCCGCCCTGGGCTTGCCCTATGTGCGCGGCGACCGGTAAGCTTTTGTAAGTGCGTGTGGTGCTGGATCGTGGCCGTTGGCCGGGTGCCAGGACAAGAACGGGAGACTTCGACGATGTCCGATACAAAAGTCTATCTGCTCGACGGCGGTTCGCTGGTGATCGACGGCTATCACGCCTTCTGGAATCGCGGCCCTGGCGGCGAGTTGCGCTTTCCCTGTTACGCCGTTCTGGTGGAGCATAAGGACGGCCGTTACATGTTCGACACCGGTTATGACTATGACCATGTCATGCGGGTGCTGCCATTCGAGAAGCCGATCCAGGACAAGGCGCAAACCATCCCCGGCCAGCTCGCGGCGCTCGGCCTGCGCACCGATGACATCAACTATGTCATCAACTCCCACTATCACTTCGATCATTGCGGCGGGAACAAGCATCTACACAAGGCCTGCACCATCTGCCACGCCGCCGAACTGGAGGCGAGCGGCAACTGCCAGCCCTTCGAGCATCTGGGGTATTCCGATCTGACCTTCTCGCCGGAGCTGATTAAGAAGAAGGGCAAGGAGCTGCCGCCCGATCCCGCGCTGGATATGTACACGCCCACTTTCCAGACGCTCCGCGGTGATCAGGAGATCGCCAAGGGACTCTGGTTGTTCGAAACGCCCGGCCATACCGCCGGGCACTACAGCATGCTGGTGGAACTGAAGAACCGCCGCCCCATGCTGTTCACCGCCGATGCCTGCTACAGCCAGAAGAACATGGACATGATGTGCATCTCCAGTTTCCATCTGGATCCCGTGGCGAGCGTGAAATCGCTGCATCGGCTGAAAGAACTGGCGGCGAAGTACGACGCAGAGCTGTTCTATTCCCACGATCCCGACAGCTTCAAGAACTACAAGAAGGGCGCCGATTTCTACAATTGAGCCGCAATCAGAAGAGGAAGTGGAACGCCGATAAGAAGGGGATGAACGCGGATCGATCGCGAATGCCCATTCCGATAGTTGCCAAGTTGATTGCGTGCGACCAGGGCGGCGCGCGAGAATCAAGCAGAACGTGATCTGTCGGAAAAGCCGCAGTCTGCTCGGTCAATCTGCGTTCACCCCCTTCTTATCTGCACTCATCGGCGGTCATGGTTTTGCAAGCGAAAAGAGCCCGCGTCGGCACGGCGCGGGCTCCTTCCTGGCGCTGTTCTCCCAGTAATCGGCAGCGCGCGTCCCGGTATCGGCTACGTTGGCCGTGCCGGGTATCTGACGCCTACCAGCGCACCATGCCGGCATCGACGGCCAGGGCTTGGCCCGTGATCCAGTGCGCTTCTTCGGACGCAAGGAACGCCACCGCCGGTACGATGTCCGCCGGCGTGCCTTTGCCCTTGATCGCCTGTAGCATGTCGACAAAGCCGAAGGCTTCTTTGTGCGGCGTCTGCTGCACGCCTTCGGTGTCGGTCAGACCGGGGCAGACCGAATTCACCGTGATCTTGTAGGCGCCCAGTTCAGTCGCCAGCGCGCGGGTGAAAGTCAGCACGCCGCCCTTCGACGCCACATAATGCGCCATGTTCGGCGTGCCGGCGAAGATCGAGTTGGAACTGAAATTGACGATGCGGCCATAGCCGTTCTTGCGCATCATGTCGGAGCCGGCGCGGCACATCAGATAGAGCCCGTCCAGGTTCACCCGCAACACGCGGCGCCATTCCTCGAAAGTCAGCTTGTCCCAGGGCACGAACGGCACAATCGCCGCATTGTTCACGAGCACGTCCAGCTTGCCGCACTTCGATTCCACCGCCGCGAACATCTTGCTTACCGCGTCTGGATCGCCGATGTCGCAGGTCTGGCCGAAAGCGCCGCCGCCGATCGCCTTGGCCGTCGCGGCCGCGCCGTTGCCATTGATATCGACAACGACCACAGTGGCGCCCTCCTGGCCCAGCCGTTGTGCGACGGCCTTCCCCATGCCCTGCGCGGCCCCTGTGACCACGGCCACGCGTCCTTCAAATCTGCGCATCAACTGCTCCCCCTTTCAGTTCTTGATTTCCCATGCCGGCGCTTCAGCCCTGTCCGGAGTCGATGACGGACATTGCCGCTTCAACGCCTGCCGCCACATCCATTTTGCGGCCCAGCTTGCGCAGCGCGCCGCCCAGCGCGGTGATAGCCACCAATGCGTAGACCGGCTCCGCGACCGGACCCATATGGCCGATGCGGATAAGCTTGCCCAGCGTTTCGCCGCGGCCGGTGGAGAATACGACGCCGTACTGCTCACGCGCGGCGCGGATGATGGCGGAGTCTTTCACGCCCTCGGGGACGCGAACGGCTGTCGTGGTCGGCGACGCGATCGCCTCGGTCTTTGCCCATAGCGACAGGCCCATGGCCTTGATGCCGGCGCGGCAGGCGCGGGAGGTGAGGGCATGGCGCAGCCAAACCTTTTCCGGGCCTTCTTCCAGATAGAGATCGATCACCGCGTCCAGCCCGTTCATCTCCGATACCGAGGGGGTGAAGGGAAAAGGCTTGTCCTTGCTCCAGGCATCTTTCCAGTCCAGCAGGCTGAGAATGGAGGCCCGCGGCGCCTTCGGGTTCGCCTCCATATGCTTCCAGGCACGGTCGGTGACTGACATCAGCGTCAGGCCCGGCGCACCGCCCAGGCATTTGCCCGGACCTGTGATGAAGATATCGGCGAAGCAATCACCGGGATGAATATCCATGCCGCCAAACGATGAGACAGCATCGACGATCAGCAGCGCATCATTGTCGCGCACGATCTTACCGATCTCCTGCGCCGGATTGATAGTGCCGGAAGGCGTGTCGTGATGCACCAGCGACACCACCTTGATGTCCGGCCGCTTGCGGAATGCGTCCGCCACCTGCTGCGGGTCGATGGCTTCGTTATAGGGAACCTCGATCTCGACCATCTCCTTGTGATAGCGGGCGGACCAATAACCGAAGCCCTTGCCATAGACGCCGGAGGCTAGGTTCAGCACCACGTCATCGGGCGAAATCAACGACGCCGCAGAAGCTTCGATGCCCGGCGCAGGCTCGCATTGCAGGATCAGCGCCGGCTGCTTGACGCGCATCGCCTTCGCCGATTTGAGCGTGATGTTTTCGTAGAACTGCTGGAAATAGGGGTCGAAATCGTAGTGCACCGGCCGCGACATCGCGCGCAGCACGCGCGGAAAAGCAGCGACGGGACCGGCAGACAACGTGATGACGGGTTCCCGGATAGGCGTCGAGGCCATGGCGGCGCAATCCCCCTGCGTTCTGGTTTCTTGTGAAGCCTTGGTTCGAGGCATGATAGACTCGCGGCGGGAAAAGTGAAATCAATATCGTCCCGCTTCGCTCGATTGGTTCCGCCGCTGCATGTCTCTGCCGGAAAATTGGTTCGACTTCCTGATCATTGGTTCGGGCACTGCCGGCTGCGTCCTGGCGGCACGATTGAGCGAGGATCCGTCGCTGCGCATCGGTTTGCTGGAGGCGGGCGGTCCCGCCGTCGATCCGCGCATCGCCATCCCCGGCCAGTGGCCGATGCTCCAGAACAGCGAGATCGATTGGGCCTACCGCACTGTGCCGCAGCGCCACACCGCCGGCCGCGTCCATGAGTGGGCGCGCGGGCGTGTCGTCGGCGGCTCCACCGCTCTGAACGCCATGGCCCACGTGCGGGGCCATCCCGTTGACTTCGGTCGCTGGCTGGCTCAGGGCTGCGACGGTTGGGGCTATGCGGATCTGCTGCCCTACTTCATCCGTTCAGAAACCTATGCGCCCGGCGCCTCCGCCTATCACGGTGGCGATGGCCCGGTGTATCTGATGCGGCCGAGCGAACCCCATCCCGTCACCGCGGCCTACATGGCGGCGGGGGCGGAGGCCGGCATCCCGCCGACCGACGACCACAACGGCCCGCGCATAGCCGGTCCATGCCTCAACACGCTCACCATCAAGGACGGGAAGCGGCAGACCATCGCCGACGCCTATCTGATGCCGGCCGCCGGCCGTGACAATCTCGTGCTGATGAGCGAGACGGAGGGGCTGTCGCTGATCCTGGAAGGCGGGCGCTGCCGCGGTCTCCGGGTGCGCGGCAGGGACGGCCCCGCAGAATTGGTTGCCGAGCGCGGCGTAATCCTCAGCGCCGGCACTATCGGTACGCCATTGCTGTTGTTGCGGTCGGGAATCGGACCGGCGAAGGAGCTGCGCGCCCTAGGCATTCCCGTGCAACAGGATCTGCCCGGCGTCGGCCGCAACCTCCATGACCATCTGCTGTCCGGCGGCAATGTCTATCGCGCGCGGCGGCCGGTGCTGGCGTCGCGCTATCAGCATTCGGAATCCCTGATGTACATCGAGCGGCCGGGGGCATCCGGCGCTCCGGAGATGGTTCTCGCCTGTGTGGTGCTGCCGGTGACGACCGAGCAGTTTACCGGTCCGCCTATGGGCGAGGGCTATACCCTGATGTTTGGCTTCACCCATCCGCAAAGCCGCGGCAGCGTGCGGCTTGCCTCGGCCGATCCAACCGTTCCGCCGCTGATTGATCCGAGCTATCTGGCGGAGGACTACGACCGCGAGACCTATCTTGCGGCTCTGGACGCGGCGCAGACCGTCGGCAACTCTCAGGCGCTGGCGGAATGGCGCGCGGAGGAAGTCCTGCCGGGTCCCGGCGTCCGCTCCAAATCCGAGCGGCTGGAGTTCCTGCAGAAAGCCGCCTTCACCCACCATCATCCCGTCGGCACCTGCCGCATGGGCACCGGGCCCGACACCGTGGTTACTCCCGACCTCCGGCTGCGCGGCATGGACGGCCTCTATGTATGCGACGCTTCCATCATCCCATCCATCACCACCGGCCCCGTGAATGCTGCAATCATCGCCATCGCCGAACGCGCCAGCGAACTCCTGCTTGGCAAGACGCCATTGCCGCCAGTGCGGCTATGATGGTTCTTTGCCGTGATTTCCGAGTCGTGAAGCGTTACTTCGCATCATTGTTGCACTTGTTCGCGCTCGCATCTTGTACGACGGCTGCAACCGCCGACCGATCGGTCACCCTCCATCTTGCCAATACTGGCGTCGAACCACTGCAATGCCGCCTGATGTTCGGCCACTGGGTCGACCGAGATCTCGGCCGCCTCGCGCCGGGCGACGGCGTCGACATCGCCATGACTCAACAGAATTCCGATGGCGCACTGTTCATCCTGCGCGACGACGGCGCCCGCCGCATGATGATCGAGACGATCAATTGCAGCCGCCGCGGCGACTGGATGGGAACCTTCGGCCAGGTCGACCTGGCGCCGGCCCGGGCCGCGCGCCCCGCCGGGATCAACGTAGCCTGTGCCGCGCCTGAAGGACGTGGTCGAGTTGTATGCCCTGCTATCGAACTAACGCCTTAGCCGCACAGTGATGCTCACTTTCTCCAAGATCCTGCTGGTGATCGCCGCACCCTTCATGGGCAGCTTTCTCGGCGCGGTCATCACCAGATGGTCGAGCGGCCGGCCGCTCTACTACGGCCGGGCCACCTGCGACTGCGGCCAGGTCGTGCTGTCGCCGCGGGACATGATCCCCATCGCAAGCTGGGCGCTGAGCCGCGGCCGCTGCCGAGTCTGCGCCCGCGGCCTCGGCCGGCTTTACCCGAGCATCGAAATTGCCACGCTGGTCATCGCGCTGTGGTCGATCGTCGCGTTGCCGGGCGTCTATATCTGGACTGGCGCGGCGTTCGGCTGGGCATTGTTGGTCATTGGCATGATCGGCTGGCGGAACGGAAAGCTGCCGCTGGCCATCGTAGCCGGGCTCGGCATCGCCGGTTTGCTGCTCGCCGGCAGCAATGGCTTGATCGCGTTGCGGGATCACTTTCTCGCTGCTGTGATCGCCTATGCAGCTTACTTCGTCTTCATACGGCTTTTGAACCGCTGGCTGAAGCGTCAGTTCTTGGCGCCGGGTGATGCCGTGCTTCCCGCTGCGCTCGGCGCGTGGCTGGGATGGCAAGGTCTGCCGGACCTTCTCTTGCTTTCGGTTCTTGCCGCATTGGCGCTAACCCTTCTCAACGGTGCATTCCGGCCACTTCACCGCGGCCGAATGATAGCGGCGAGTCTCTGCGCCGGCGCCTGGCTTGCCTGGCTCTATCCGCTAGGCCTCGTCACCTGATCGCGCTGGCCGCGGTACGCCGCGATCCCTATCCTGGCAATCATAGAAACCCAACAACGGGAGAGAGTCATGCGTCTCAATGGCAAAGTCGCGCTGATCACTGGCGGCAATTCCGGCATCGGCCGTGGCATTGTGCATCGCTTCATAGACGAGGGCGCCCGTGTCGCCTTTGCCGGGCGCGATGAACAGAAAGGCGCGGCAGTGACGGCCGAAGTGAAACAGCGGGGCGGCGACGGACAGTTCTATGCCGTCGACCTGGCGCAGGAGAAAGCCGTCGCCTCAATGGTTGACAGCGTGGCGCAGCGCTTTGGCGGCATCGACATCGTCGTCAACAATGCCGGCGTCGGCAGCCGCCGCTCCGGCATCGAGCCGGGAGATAGGCCCGGCGAGCGCTGGGACAAGATGCGCGGTCCCAATCTGGACGCCGCCTATTTCACCTCGGCCTATGCGATGCCCATGCTGGCGCGCTCGGGCAGGGGCGCCATCGTCAATATCTCTTCCACCGCAACGCTGCATGGCAATTGGGGGCTTTACTGCGTTGCCAAGGCGGCGATCGAGGGGCTGACCCGCTCTCTGGCGGCCGAGGGCGCAGCCCATGGCATCCGCGCCAACGGCGTCAGCCCCGGCTGGATCGCCACGGAGAACGATGCGGCCGTACAGCCGAGCGGCAATGTCAGCGGCGAATGGGACGTTCCATGCGCGCTGCTCAACCGCATGGGGGTGCCGGCCGAAATCGCCGGCGCCGTGCTGTTCCTGGCGTCCGAAGATGCCTCCTTCGTCACCGGCCAGACGCTGATCGTCGATGGTGGCCTGTCGATCACCGATTACACCTCGCTGGCGATGCTGAAGAAGGCGGGCAACAAACTTTTCTCCGGCCGCGTCTGACAGTCCTGCCGTGACAATTGCGCGTATCTGGTCTATACCAGATTGCCTAGACATTGAGACCGCATGACCGCGCCGCCGCCCCAGGAACTGATCGATCTCGGACTCAGCCTCGTGCAGGCCAGCGGCGCCGTGCTGCGGCGGCATTTCCGCGCCGGCCTGACCGGCGATATCAAGGGCGACGGCTCGCCAGTGACCATCGCCGACAAGCAGACCGAGCGGGCTATCAGAGACATCCTCGACCGCCAGCGTCCCCAGGACGGCATCGTCGGCGAGGAGGAGGGGACTAAGAACAAGAACGCCGAATATGTCTGGGTGATCGACCCCATCGACGGCACCAAGCCCTTCATGACCGGCCGGCCGACCTTCGTCACGCTGGTGGCGCTGCTGCGCAACGGCCGGCCCATCTTCGGCATCATCGACCAGCCGATCAGCGGCGAGCGCTGGATCGGCATCGCCGGCCGGCCGACGACCTTCAACGGCAAGCCTGTGAAGACACGGCCCTGCGCCGATCTCAAATCCGCGGTGGTCTACGCCGGCTCGGTGGAGTTCGGCGAGCCCGGCCGCTCGAAATTCTTCAAGATGGCCGAGAAGGCCAGCGTGACCACCCTCGGCGGCGACGCCTACGCTTACGGCCTGCTGTCCATGGGCTTCATCGATGTGTGCGTCGACTGGGTGATGGGACTCTATGACTGTATGGCCCTCGTGCCGGTCGTCGAAGGCGCCGGCGGCGCCATCACAATGTGGAACGGCAAGCCGCTGGGCTTCGACATCGACGGCACCGTCGTCGCTGCCGGCGATAAGCGCGTGCATGGGGAGGCGATGGCGGCGTTGAACGGACTTGCGAAGTGAGAACGGCCGCTCAACGACTGAAACCCCGGCCTGCGAAGAAGCCCGCGGCAGGTCGCCCGATCTACCAGCGCGTCCGCGATGTAATTGCCGGCCGCATCGACCGCAGGCAATATGCAGCGAACCAGCAATTGCCCTCCGAGCGCGATCTCAGCGAGAGCCTTGGCATCAGCCGCATGACCGCGCGCCAGGTCTATGTGACGCTGCAGCAGGACGGGCTGATCTACCGCTCCAACCGGCGGGGCTGGTTCGTCTCGCCGCCGCGCCTCAGCTATGCGCTGACGCGATCTGCCAGCTTTCCCACCAATGTGCAGGCCGAAGGCGGCACGCCCAGGGCCAAGGTCTTGGACACGGCGACCCTGCGGCCGGAGGCCTGGGTGGCCGAGAAGCTCGGCCTCGGGCGCACCGGCCGCATCCATGCCGTTCGCCGGCTGCTGTCCATCGGCGAGCAGCCGGCGATGGTCGACATCATCTACACATCTGCCGCGCGCTTCCCGGATTTTCTCGACAATCCGATGGATCAATCGCTGATCAGGCTGTGGAAGGAACGCTACGGGATCGAGGTGTCGCGCGCCGAGGTAACCATCCGCGCGGCAGCGCTCTCGCCGGATGATTCGGCCGCGCTCCAGGTAGAGCCGGAGGCCGCGGGCATCCGGGTCATCCAGATTATGATCGGCGATGACGGGAAACCGGTCGCCGTCAATCTGCAGAATTGGCGCATTGACGTGGCGGAATTCACCATCCAGACGGAGTTCTGCGGCAACTAGGGCCCGCCCCGGCCTTGATTCCGGCGCGGGCTCGTGGGTAGACTGGTATATACCAGTTAGGGGGGACAGGAATGGCTGGTCTGCCGTCCAAGGCCAACATCGTCGTCATCGGCGGCGGGCTGATCGGCTGCTCGACGGCCTACCATTTGGCCAAGCGCGGCGTCACCGATGTGGTCGTGCTGGAGAAGGGCAAGCTGACTTCCGGCTCCACCTGGCATGCGGCCGGCATGGTGGGGCAGCTCCGCTCCAGCGCTAACATCACCCAGCTCCTGCGCAACTCGGTCGAGCTTTATGGCCGGCTGGAACAGGAGACCGGCCAAGCCACCGGCTGGCGCGCCACGGGCTCGCTCCGCCTCTGCTGCACCGAGGACCGGCGCATCGAGTATCAGCGCGCGATCACCACCGCGCACTCTTTCAATCTCGAAATCGAGATGCTGACGCCCATGGAGATCGGGAAGCTCTGTCCGGGCATCAATGTCAGCGACGTTCTCTGCGGCGTCTATGTGCCGTCGGACGGTATGGTGAACCCATCGGACCTCACCATGTCCCTGGCCAAGGGCGCGCGCAGCGGCGGCGTGAAGTTCTTCGAGGGCATCGCCGTTACCGCACTGGAATCCCGCAGCGGCCGCATCGTTGGCGTGAAGACGGAGCAGGGCGCGATCCAGTGCGATGCCGTCGTGCTCTGCGCCGGCCTCTGGTCGCGGGAGCTGGCGCGGGGCATCGGTGTCAACATCCCGATCCTGCCTTCGCATCATCACTACATCGTCACCGAGAAGATCGAGGGCCTGAGCCGCGACATGCCCGGCCTGCGCGATCCCGACAATCTCACCTACTTCAAGGAAGAGGTCGGCGGCCTGATTGCCGGCGGCTACGAACCGAACCCGATCCCCTATGCGGGCCGGCCGGAACGCAGCGATCCGGATTTCCGGCTGTTTCCGGAGGAAGTCGAGCATTTCGAGCAGCTGATGACCGGCATGGTAAAGCGCTTCCCCGTGCTGGAACGGGTTGGCATCAAGCAGTGGTTTAACGGCCTCGAATCCTTCACCGAGGATACCAACTTCATCCTCGGCGAGACGCCGGAGGTGCGGAAGCTGTTCGTCGGCTGCGGCTTCAATTCCATGGGCATCGCGTCGGGCGGCGGCGCCGGGCTGGCGCTCGCCCACTGGGTCGCCGAGGGCGAGCCGCCCTACGATCTCTGGCCGGTGGACATCAGGCGATTCTCCCAGTTCCACCGGTCGGACCGCGCCGTGCTGGTGCGGGCGCTGGAGGGGCAGGGTCATCACTACGCCATGGGCTGGCCCAACTACGAATTCAAAGCCGGCCGGCCGCTGCGCCGTAGCGCGATCTATGACCGTTTGCTGCAGCAGGGCGCCTGCTTCGGCGCCAAGTCAGGCTGGGAGCGGCCAAACTGGTTTGCGCCACAAGGCGTCGAAGCCCGGGATGCCTACAGCTTCGGCCGCGCCAACTGGTTCGAGCATGTGGGCGCGGAGCATAAGGCCTGCCGCGAACATGCCGCGCTGTTCGACCAATCCTCCTTCGCCAAGTTCCTGGTCACCGGCCGCGACGCGGAGAAGGCGCTGCAGCGCATCTGCGCCGCCAATATCGGCCGCGAGCCGGGAAAGCTCGCCTACACCCAGATGCTCAACCGCCATGGCGGCATCGAATGCGACCTCACGGTCGCGCGACTTGCCGAGGACAGCTACTACATCGTCACCGGCACAGCGATGGCGGTGCATGACGGCGCCCATTTGCGCCGCAACATCGATCCATCGGAAAATGTCAGCGTCGTCGATGTCACTTCGGCCTATGGCGTGCTCGGCCTGATGGGGCCGAAGGCGCGGGTCATCCTTGCCGACATCAGCGAAGACGATATCGGCAAAGAGGCGTTTCCGTTTGGCACGGTGCGGGACATCATGGTCGCCGGCGCGCCGGTGCGGGCGCTGCGCGTCACCTTCGTCGGCGAACTCGGCTGGGAATTGCACATCCCCACGGAGTTCATGGCCACCGTATTCGAAGCCGTCCAGAAGGCCGGCGCCCATCGCGGTATGCGCAACGCCGGCTATCGCGCCATCGACTCCCTGCGCTTCGAGAAGGGTTATGTCATCTGGGGCGCGGAAGTCGGCCCGGATTACACGCCGCTGGAAGCCGGTCTCGGCTTTGCCGTGTCATTCAAGAAAAACACCGACTTCATCGGTAAGGACGCGCTGCTGCGCCAGCGCGAGGCGCCGCTGAAGAAACGGCTGATGACCTTCACAGTGCCGGACCGCGAGACCGTGCTGCTGGGACGCGAAACCATCTATCGCGACGGCAAGGTGGTGGGCTGGCTCACCGGCGGCGGTTATGGCTTCACCGTCGGCAAGGGCATCGGCCTCGGCTATGTCCGCAACAGGGATGGCGTCACCGACGATTATCTGCGCAGCGGCGCTTATGAGCTGGAAGTGGCGGGCGTCCGCGTACCGGCAACGCTGCATTTCGGCGCGCTGTACGATCCGCAAAACGCGCGGTCAAGATCATGAAAGACGGCGCTGAAATCGTCATCGTCGGCGGCGGCATCATCGGCTGCAGCATCGCCTATCACCTGGCCAAGGCCGGCAAGAAGGATGTGCTGGTGCTCGAGCAGTTCCAGGTCACCCACGGCGCAACCTGGCATGCCGCCGGCGTGATCGGCCAGCTCCGGCCTTCGCGCAACGTCACCCGCATGCTGCAGCGGAGCGTGGCGCTGTTCGACGAGATCGAAGCCGACACCGGCCAGGCCGTCGATTGGAAGAAGGTCGGCAGCCTGCGCGTCGCCTCCTCCAAGGACCGCATGATGGAGTTCAAGCGCGCGGCGACGACGGCGAAATCCTTCGGCATGCAGATGGACATGCTGACGCCCAAGGAGGCGCAGGACCTGTTCCCGATCATGTCGCTGGATGGCGTGGAGGGTGCTGCCTTCATTGCCTCCGACGGCTATGTGGATCCGGCCAGCCTCTGCCAGGCGCTGGCCGCGGGCGCCCGCAAGCGCGGCGCACGCTTCCTGCAGGACTGCCGCGTCACCGGCTTCCAGCGCGAGGACCGCCGCATCACCGGCCTGGAAACCAGCCAGGGTGAGATCAAGGCGGAGACGATCGTGGTCGCCGCCGGCATGTGGGGCCATGAGTTGGGCAAGGTTCTGGGTGCGCGCATCCCGGCATTCGCGGTCGAGCATCAGTATCTCGTCACCGATCCGATCCCCGACTTGCCCAAGAACATGCCGACCATGCGCGATCCCGACCTGCTGATCTATTGGAAGCCGGAGGTACGCGGCATCGCCTTCGGCGGCTATGAATCCAATACGCTGCCCTTCGGCCGCAACGGCATCCCGCCGGGCTGGGACCGGCGGCTGATGCAGGAGAACTACGACCGCTTCGAGCAGCTCGCCGTCAATGCCGCCAAGCGCACGCCCATCGTCGGCGAAGTCGGCGTCCGCGTGATGATCAACGGCGCCATCCCCATCTCCGCCGACGGCGATTTCGTCATGGGCAAGCTGGCGGAATATGACAACGCGTTCGTCTCCTGCGGATTTATCTACGGCATAGCGGCGTCGGGCGGCGCGGGCTCGATGATGGCGGAATGGATCCTGGAGGGGAGGCCAAGCCTGGACCTCTGGCCGCTGGATAGCAGGCGCTTCCAATTCCACCACAACACGCGGCATTTCATGTATGACCGTGCCGTGGAGATCTACGGCAAGCACTACGCCATGAAGTGGCCGGTGGAAGAACATTCCACCGTCCGCAACATCAGATGCTCACCGCTTTACAACCTGCTGAAGGAACAGGGCGCCGTGTTCGGCACGCGCGCCGGCTGGGAGCGGCCGAACTGGTTCGCGCCCAAGGGCGTCGAGCCGAAGGACAAGCCGTCCTTCACTTGGCCCAATTGGTTCGAGCATGTGGCCATCGAGCATCGCGCCGTGCGCGAACGGGTGGCGATTGTCGACCAGAGCTCCTTCGCCAAGATGGAACTTGCCGGCCCGGGTGCGCTGTCCGCGCTCCAGCGCCTTGCCGTCGCCAATGTCGACCGGCCGCCGGGCAGCGTGGTCTATACCCAGATGTGCAATGAGCGCGGCGGCATAGAGGCCGACCTCACCATCTGCCGTCTGGAACAGGAACGCTTCTACATCGTCACCGGCACCGCCTATGGCGAGCATGATTTCGGCTGGATCAAGCGCAACCTGCCAAGGGACGGATCGGTCTTCACATTCGATGCGACGTCGTCCCGTGCCGTGCTCAATCTCTGCGGCCCGCGCTCCCGCGATGTGCTGGCCAAGCTGGCGGAAGAGCCCGTCGACACCGCGAGCTTCAAGTTCGGCCAGGCGAAGCGCCTGACCGTCGGCGCGGCACCGGTACTGGCGCTGCGGGTCTCCTACACCGGTGAACTGGGCTATGAGCTGCATGTGCCCACGGAATACGCCATCCATGCCTACCGCCTGCTGATGGCGGCCGGTGCGGAATTCGGCATTGCTAATGTCGGTTACCGCGCGCTGAACAGCCTGCGGGTGGAGAAGGGCTATGTGGTCTGGGCCAGCGACGTGACGCCGGATTACTCGCCCTATCATGCCCGCCTGGAAAAACTGATCTCCCGCAAGAAGGGCGATTTCATCGGCCGCGGCGCCCTGGAGAAGATCGGACGCGAAGGGCCTGACCGGCTCCTTTGCATCTTTGCCCTGGACAAGAAAGTCCCGGTTTTCGGCGGCGAGGCGATCCTGCGCAACGGCAAGGTTCTGGGCGTCACCAGCAGCGGCGATTTCGGGCATACGATCGGCAAGCCGGTCGTCTACGGCTATGTGGCGCGGGAAGAGGCTGGGCATGACGACTACATCATCGAAGTCTATGGCGAGCCGGTGACGGCCAAGCGCGCCACGGCGCCGCTCTACGATCCGGAAGGCATGCGATTCCGGAGCTGACAAGAAACGGGAGGACTGGGCATGGATGCAGAAGAACAGAAACGGCAGGAGCGAGCGCGGCAGATTGCCGCGCATGTCGTCGGCGGCGGCAAAGTCGATCCCGCCAGCCTGCAACCCGAACCGCTGGAGGGCATGACCAACCGCAACTACCGGATCAAGATCGGCGACGCCCGCTATGTCGTGCGCATCCCCGGCGAGGGCACGGAGGAGTACATCAACCGCCAGGCCGACGGGCAGGCGGCCCGCATCACCTCGGAGATCGGCGTCAACGCCCCTGTCGTCTATTACGACGAGATGACCGGCACGCAGATCACCCGCTTCATCGAGAACTCCCGGACCTTCCGCATGCCCGGAGTTTGCGACGATCCGCAAGCCCTGGCGCGGGCGGCCCGCGCCTTCCACCGCCTGCATACCAGCGGCAAGACCTTCCTGACCCGCTTCGACGAAAAGGTCATCGCCGCGGAGTATATGGACATCCTGCGCAAGAAAGGCGCGCGGCTGCCCGATGGCTATGAGCGCGTGCAGCGGGATGCCGAATCGATTCGCGCCGCCCTCACCGCCAACGGCGTGAACCTGGCGCCTTGCCACAACGATCCGGCGCCGGAGAACCTGATCGACGCCGGCGACCGCGCCTATATCCTGGACTGGGAGTTTGGCGGTAACAACGATCCCTACTGGGACCTCGGCGACTTCTCAGTCGAAACTGCCTTCAACGAACAGCAGGATCGCACTTTCCTCGAAGCCTATCTTGGCCACAAGCCGCGCCCCCATGAATACGGCCGCATGATCCTGCAGAAATCCATGGCCTTCTTGCTTTGGACCCTCTGGGGCCTGCTGCAGGAGGCGAACCAGAATCCGCGCCCGGCCTATCATTTCGCCAGCTACTGGGACTATGCGATGGACCGCTTCACCAAATGCCAGTCGATCATGAATGGCGGCGATTTCCCCGGCTTGCTGGAGGCGGTGCGCAAGGGCGGGTGACCGGCCGGCCTTCCTATGCTGTCGCCGATCGGCTATAGTGGAACGTGTTGCTAACAGTTCAGGCGAAAGACCAATCCATGACCGGCAAAGTTGCGCGTTTCCCAGAGCGGCAGGAAGGCCTCGGTTCCCATTGGCAGGAGCGGGTCGATATGGCGGCGGCATTCCGCTGGACCGCGCGGCTCAACATGCATGAATCCATTGCCAATCACTTCAGCTTGGCGGTCTCCGACGATGGGTCGAAGTTCCTGGTCAATCCCTTCGGCCGCCATTTCTCGCGCATGCGCGCCAGCGACCTGATGCTGATCGACGCCAACGATCCTTCTGCCGCGGATCATCCGGACATGGATCCTACCGCCTGGGCCATTCACGGCGCCATGCACCGCAAGCTGCCGCAGGCGCGCTGTATCATGCATGTGCATTCCAAGCATGCGCTGGTGCTGGCGACGCTAAAGGATTCCCGCATTCCGCCGATCGACCAGAACACCATGCGGTTCTTCGAACGTATCGTCATCGACGAGCATTTCGGCGGCATGGGCCTGGGCGAGGAGGCCGAGCGCCTGCCGAAATGCATCGGTGACAAGTCGGTGCTGATCATGGGCAATCACGGCGTCATGGTCACCGGCCCGACCGTGGCCGAGACATTCGACGAACTGTACTACCTGGAACGCGCCTGCGCGACGCTGATCACCGCCTACATGACCGGCAAGGAGCTGCGCGTGGTTTCCGACGAAGTGGCGCGCAAGACCATGCAGCAGTGGATGGAGTATCCTGCGAAGTTCGCCATTAGGCATTTTGACGCGCTCAAGGACATCCTTGACGACGAGGAGCCGTCCTACCGGCAATGATGGCGATTGGCGGCAGGGAATGGAATTCTTCCGCGCGCCATTGGTGAAGTTTCTCGCCGCTCATCTCGCCGTCGGCATCGGCGCGGGATGGATCGTACTGGGCTTGCTTCTTTGGATCGATGTCGCTGGCCTGCGCAGTCTGATCGTGAACAGCGGCGACTCGGTCATTGCCCTGGTGATGTTGGCGATCTTCTTTGCGCTTACGTTTGGCAGCCTGGCAATGGGTACGGGCATCATGGGCCTGAGCCGCAGCCCGCCCGCTGAGGACAAACCTCGCGACGAACCGCCGCGCGGCAAATTGCAGCCGGTGGCCGTCACGGCCAAGTCCCGCGCCAAACACGGCGGCGGCTAGAGCGCCCCCATGACCTGGGACAGGGTCGTCGCCAGCTTGTCGACGATCTCGCCAAGTTCCTCGCGCGTTGCGTTATAGGGCGGGGCCAGGATGATCTGGTCGCCTTTGACGCCGTCCACGTTGCCGCCCGAGGGATAGCAGATCAGGCCGTTGAGGAAGGCCCGGTCGCGGATGCGGGCGAAGAGCTGCAAGCCGCAGTCGTAGGGCTCCTTGGTTTCCCGGTCCGCCACCAGCTCGACGCCGATGAAGAACCCACGGCCGCGGATATTGCCGACATAGGGCCGGCCGGCCAGCGCGTCCTGTAGGCTTTGCATCAGGACAGGGCCCTCGGCGGCCACTTTCTCCACCAGCTTGTCGCGCTCGATGATCGTCTGCACGGCGACGCCGGCGGCACAGGCCGTGGTGTGGCCGGTGAAGGTGTGCCCTGTCAGGGGGGCGCCATAGCGCTCGATGATCGGTCCGGCAATGCGCTCGCGATAAATTGCTGCCCCCAGCGGTAGATAGCCGCCAGCCAGGCCCTTGGCCACCGACATGATGTCGGGTTCGACACCGTCATGCTCGAGCGCGCGCCAGGTGCCGCAGCGGCCGGCGCCGCACATCACCTCGTCGGCAATCATCACCACGCCGTACTTGTCGCAGATCTCGCGCACCAGCTTGGCATAGCCTGCCGGCGCTGGAACCGCGCCCCCGGCCGCGCCGACCACGGGCTCGAAGATGAACCCGGCGACATTCTCCGGTCCGACGCGCAGGATCTCTTGTTCCAATTCCGATGCGCAGTGGGCAGCCACATCCTCCTTGCGCACATTCCGCGGCGGCCGATACTCATTGACCGGCGACAGGAAGCTCGCCTCGACCAGGGCACCCTCGAAGGGATCGCGCCGCGCCTTGAAGCCTGAGACCGAAAGCGCGCCTAGGGTATTGCCATGCCATGAGCGCTGCCGTGAAATGAATCGCCGCCGGCTCATCTCGCCGCGCGCGGCATGATATTGCAGCGCGATCTTGAGACAGGACTCCACTGCCTCCGATCCGCCGGTCAGGAACACCGTGCGTGACAGCGTGCCGCCGCAACGGCGCTGCACGATCTCCGTCAATTGCTCCAACGGATCGCTGGTAAAGGTGTAGCGGTAGCCGAAAGCGACGCGGTCGAGTTGCACCTTGATCGCCTCGTTGACTTCCGTATTGCCATGGCCGATGCAGAACACGGCCGGCCCGCCGGAACCGTCGATATAGCGGTTGCCGTTGATGTCATGGACATAGCTGCCCTTGCCCCAGGCTATTTTCGGCAAGGCGATGGGTTCCCAGGGCGACCCGGCGGCAATGGCGGGCTTGGCGGCAGTTGACATGGCGGCGGATCTTTTCTCTCTCGGATTTCTTGCTGCTGCGGTGGTTCTAAGCCGGCAAACCGATTAGCTCAAATGCCGGATTCCTTGACCCGCCTGCACTCTCCGGGGGATTGTCATAACCGATCTTGCCCGCGCTGACGAGGGCCTCAGCCGGGCCATTCGCAAAGGAGCTCACGTGGCTAACACAACGCTGCCGGTACGGCGCTTCACCTCGCGCTCGGGCGCTGTCATCGACTTCACGGAGCTGGGCTTCGGCACTGCGCCTTTGGGCAATCTCTACCGCGCTATCGGCGAAGACGATGCCCAGGCGACCCTGCAGGCCGCCTGGGATGCGGGCTGTCGCTATATCGATACGGCGCCGCTCTACGGCCTTGGCCTGTCGGAAACCCGGGTCAATCATTTCCTGCGCGGCAAGCCGCGGGACAGCTATGTGCTGTCGACCAAGGTTGGCCGCCTGATCCGCGTCTGCCCGCCGGCGGAGCGGACCGGACAGGGCAAGTTCTTCGACACACCCTCGCGGCGCGAGGTCTACGACTATTCCCATGATGGGATCATGCGCAGCCTCGAAGACTCGCTGGAGCGTCTCGGCATCGACCGCATCGACGTGCTCTACTGCCATGACATCGATGTCTTCAATCACGTCTCCGGGGAGGCGCTGGACCGCCGCCTGAAGGAATTCATGGGCGGCGGCTATCACGCCATGGTCAAACTGCGGGAGCAGCACGTGGTCAAGGCGATCGGCGCCGGCATCAATGAATGGCAGGTCTGCGAAACCCTTGCTCGCGCCGGTGACTTCGACGTGTTCCTGCTGGCGGGCCGCTATTCTCTGCTGGAGCAGGACTCGTTGCAGACGCTGCTGCCCTATTGCAGCGAGCACAAGATCGGCATCGTCATCGGCGGGCCCTACAATTCTGGCATCCTCGCGACCGGGCCTAAACCGGGTGCGTACTACAACTACGATCCGGCGCCGAAGGAGATCCTCGACCGTGTCGCGCGCATCGAGAAGGTCTGCAATGCCCATGGCGTGAAGTTGCCCGAGGCGGCGCTGCGCTTCCCCCTCGGTCATCCTGCTGTCGTCTCCGTCATCCCCGGCGCCCAATCGCCGGCGGAAGTCCGCCGCAATGCCGAAATCATGAGCGCGAAAATCCCGGCGGCATTGTGGCCCGCACTGAAGAATGAGGGCCTGCTGCGCGCGGAGGCGCCGGTGCCCATTTAGCTAGATCGCGTAGGCGAAAGAGTTTGACCGGTTCCGAACAGGCCGGGAACAGCGCAAAGGCGCCGCGGAAGGCAGTAAAATCAGCCTGTTCCCGGCCATCAGGCACCGCCAGCCTGCCATTAGCATTAACTAAAGATTTATCCCAATCCGGGAAACTGATGAGTGCCGGAACGCGGGATCGGAGCGGGCCGGCGCGTCCAGATCCATGCCGCGGGCCGGGCAGGCATGGCGCAGAGACGCTGAACCCTGACAGGATTCCCACAGGCGATGAAGAAACTCACAGGACAGATCGAAGCGATGCCCGGCCAGCAGGACAACCGCGCCGGTGGCGCGACCGCGTCCGACCTGGCGGCGGCCCTCAGCGCCGCGCGGGAAAGCGAGGCGCGCTTCAAGAGTCTGGTTTCGAATTTGCCGGGCGTCGTTTATCGCGCAAGTTGCGGCGAAGACCCCGAAGACCTTTTCGTCAGCGAAGGCATCGAGTCGATGATCGGCCACGGGGCCGCCGAGTTCGGCGCCGGCAAGAGCCGCAACATCCGGGATTTCGTCCTCAAGGAGGATCAGGATCTGGTGACGGCGGTAAAGCGCCGCGCCGCCATGACGCGCCAGCCCTTCATCATTGAGTATCGCGTGCGCCACGCGGACGGCACCATGCGCTGGGTGCAGGATCGCGGCCGCGTCTGCTTCGACTGCAACCATGCGCCGCTTTATGTCGACGGCGTCATGTTCGACGTCACCAGGCCGAAGGAAAAGGACGAATCCCTGCGTACGGCGCAGGCGCGCCTGGTCGATGCCATCGAGAGCGTCGAGACCGGCTTCGGCCTGTACGACGTCGATGACCGCCTGATCCTCTGCAACAGCGCCTATCACCAGACCTTCGGCACCGCCGGCCGCGATTTCGCCCGGCTCGTCGGCATGACCTATGAGGAAATCCTGCGCTGGGGCCTGGCCCGCGGGCTCTATCCCGAAGCCGGCGGCGCCATCGAGAGTTGGGTCACCGCCCGCGCCGCCGAGCATCGTGCCGGCGACGCTGCCGAGCAGGCGCTGCATGTCGGCAACAAATGGGTGCGCTGCTATCATCGTACAACTGCCGATGGCGGTATTGTCGTCGGTAGCGCCGATGTCACGGATCTGAAACTGGCTGCAGAAGCTTTGGTGCCGGAACAGGCCTTCGGTGCCGCCGCCTCGGCCACCGGCCGCAAGCTGCTGGGCAATCCCCTGCTGGCCATCAAGCCGTCGTTGGCCGATATGCGCCGCCTCGCGGCCGAGAAGGGTCTCGCCGCTGACACCTTGTTGGACGAAGTGGAGCAGGGCATTGAGCGCTGCAACAATGTGATGATGGCGCTGGTGGACTATGCGCGCGGATATGAGCTGGTGCGCGAATCCACTGATATCGACGTGTTCCTCAGCAGCATCGTCGAAGAACTATGCGTGCCGGCTGGCGTGTCGCTGAATTCGCGCCTGGGCGCCGGATGCGATGTGGCGCTCGACCGCCGCGGTTTCCGCAAGGTCGTTGACCATCTGATCGACAATTCCATCTTCGCCCTGACCAATTCGGGCTGGACGGCGGGCGAGGGCCGCAAGCCGACGATCACCATCCGCACCGAACATGCCGGCCCCCATGTGCGCATCACGGTGAGCGACAACGGCCCTGGCATTCCGCCGGAGACGATGCGGCGCATCTTCGAGCCGCTGTTCACCACCAAACGCGCCGGCGACGGACTGGGATTGTCGACTTCGCGCAAGATCATCGAGCTGCATGGCGGCACGATCGATGTTGACAGCGCGGTCGATCAGGGAACCGACTTCACTATCTGGCTGCCGCGGTTCTACTCCGGCCGGAAATCCGTCACCGTCGACAAAGCCTCCAGCCTTCCGGCTTAAGTCCGTTCTGCTTCCTTCATCGACTTGAGAGCGGCAAGCGCGCGCTCGCGGGCTATGCCGTGATCGACGATGGGCGCCGGGTAGTCGCGGCCGAGTTCGGTTCCGGCGGCCTGAAGCGCGTCCGGCGGCGCGAGCCAGGGCTTATGGATGAACGCATCCGGCAGTCGGGCGATCTCCGGCACCCAGCGCCTGACATAGACTCCCTCGGGATCGAATTTCTCGCCCTGCAGCACCGGGTTGAAAATGCGGAAGTAGGGCGCGGCATCGGCGCCGCTGCCGGCGACCCACTGCCAGCTCGCCGCGTTCTGCGCCAAGTCGGCATCCACCAGCGTCTCCCAGAACCACTCTTCGCCGCGCTGCCAGGGAATCAGCAGGTCCTTGATCAGGAACGACGCGGCGATCATGCGCACGCGGTTATGCATCCAGCCCGTCTGCCAAAGTTCGCGCATGCCGGCATCGACGATGGGATAGCCGGTCCGGCCGCGCTGCCAGGCCTTCAGGCCCGGTTCGTCCTCACGCCAGGGAAAGCGCCCGAATTCCTCGCGCCAGGGCTGCTCCGGCAACGATGGCCAGTGATAGAGCAGGTGATGGGTAAACTCGCGCCAGCCGAGTTCGCGGAGATAGGCGCCCGCCGGCCCGTCATGGATCGACAAGCCCTGACTCTGAGCGCCGGCGGCGATGCCATGCCAGACCTGCCGCGGGCTGAGTTCGCCCCAATGAAGGTAGGGCGACATGCGGGAGGTTTGGGGCAGGTCGGGGCGGTTGCGGTCCGTGTCGTAGGTTTTGAGCGCGGTCTTGGCGAAGCGCGTCAATTGCGCGATGGCGCCATGCTCGCCGGGCTGCCAGGCCGCGCGCAGGCCGCCGGCCCAATCGGGTTTCCTTGGCGGCAGATCCCAATCCTCGAGGGGGTCCGACTTCGCTGATGCGCCGCGCAGGCTTTCGGGCGCCAGTATCGGCCGTTCGGGCCTCCGCTCGCGGATCGTATTCCAGTACGGCGTGAACACCTTGAACGGGCTGTCTTGCTTTGTGCGCACAGTCCAAGGTTCGGTAAGCAGCGCGCCGTTGTAGCTCTCGGCAATGATACTACTTTCGGTCAGCGATTTCTTGATCGCCGTGTCGCGGGCGATGGCGTGGGGCTCGTAGCAGCGGTTCCAATGCACGGAGACCGCGCCGGTTTCGCGCACAAGTTCGGCAATGATGGTATCGGTACGGCCGCGGCGCAGGATGAGTTGCGCGCCGAGCTTCTTGATATCAACCGCAAGCGACATCAGGCTGTGATGCAGCCACCAGCGGCTGGCGCCGCCCATGCGCCAGTGGCCTGGCGTCTCATCGTCGAGGATGTAGAGCGGCAGCACAGGACGGCCGGTGGCAACGGCCGCGTTCAACGCCGGATTGTCGCGCAGCCGCAAGTCCTGGCGGAACCAGTGGATGGCTGGGGCTTCTGCCAACGGTGTCAGAGGGCGGCGAGGCCGACGCTGTGGATGCGGTCGCGGCCGAGCACGAGGGCGCGGGCGCCGCGGGGGAACAGGCCGGCGATCGCGGGATCGCCGACATCGAGGCCCCCGGTATAGGCGCCGAAGGCCGGCAGGATCAGCCGCCGCATGTCCGCGACAAAGCAGCGGCCGCCGACCCGCCGGCCGCGGACATTGGCCCCGAACTTCGGATGGAAATGGCCGGAGATCTCGCCCCGCGTCGCGCCTGCTTTCGCCTCATGACGGAATAGCAGCGGGCCGGCGGCGAGTTCATGCATTACCCGGCCGCCAAAGCGCGCGGGCGGTTCGGGATCGTGGTTGCCGCAAATCCAGATCCAATCACGCAGCGCCGTCAGCGACGCCAGCTTGTGCGAATCCTCGCCATGGAGCCGCTCCGCCGCTTCCCCGTCATGGAAGCTGTCGCCAAGGCATACCACCCGCCGTGGCTTATAGGCCTCCAGCAGTTCAGCCAGTGTCGCCAGCGTCGCCCGCGTGTCATAGGGCGGCAGCAGATTGCCGCGCTGCTGCGCCATCCGCGAGCCCTTCTCGAAATGCAGGTCGGCGACGGCGAGCAGGGATATCGCGGGAACGAACAGCGCGCCCGCGATATCCAGCCACAGTTCCACGCCGTTCAGGCGCCAGCCGATGCCGGCGCGCCGCGACGCGGGTTCGGGCTCTTCTCGTTTCGCCGAAGGGATCATCCCACCTCCATCGCAGACTCGCGTTCGCCCCGCAACCTCAAACCTGAAGTTCGCCTTGCGGCTCTTCGTACATGGCTTCGGCGATCAGTTCCTCCGCCGCTTCCTGCAGCAGATCGTCCATCGCCGCGCCATAGACCGACACCTTGCCGATCTCCAGCATTACCGGTACGGCCAACGGCGACACGCGGATCAGCCGCCGGTGCGTAATCTTCCCCTTCACCCGCGCCAGCATGTCGGCGAGGCGGCGTACATCGGTCAGGCCGCCGGCGGCATCGGCCCGGGTCGCGCGGAGCAGCACATGCTGCGGCTCATGCTTGCGCAGCACGTCATAGATGAGGTCGGAGTTCACGGTAAGCTGTTTACCGCTCTTTTCCTCGCCGGGATGGCGGCGGTCGATCAGGCCGGCGATGACGGCGACGTTGCGGAAGGTGCGCTTCAGCAGGCTCGATTCCGCCATCCATTCCTCGAGATCGTCGCCCAGCATGTCCTGGTCGAACAGCGCGGCCATGTCGCGCACCGGCTGCAGGCTCCAGACGGCGATGGCGTAGTCGCTGGCGACGAAGCCGATGGGGCGCAGGCCGGCCCGTTCCATGCGCCGGGTCAGCAGCATGCCCAGGGTCTGATGCGCGTTGCGGCCTTCGAAGCAATAGGCGCAGAGGAATTCCTTGTTGCCGCGCGGAAAGGTCTCGACCAGCAGGCCGTCATGTTCCGGCAGTACGGAGCGGCGGCGCTGCAATTCCAGCCATTCACGCACATCGCCGGGCAGGCTGCGCCATCTCCCCGGCTCGGCCAGCAGCGCCCGCACGCGGTCGGCAAGCTGCGTGCTCAGCGGCAGGCGGCCGCCGGCATAGACGGGAATTTTCGGATCCTCGCCGGCGGCGCGGGAGACGACGGCGGTGGTTTCGCGGACGCCCTCGAAGCGCAGCATCTCGCCGGCGAAGACAAAGGTGTCGCCGGGAACGAGACCCTGGATGAAATATTCTTCCACCTGGCCGAGGCGGCGGCCGTTGCGCAGCGCAACTTTCAGCATCGGCTCTTCAACGATGGTGCCGACATTCAGCCGGTATTGCCGCGCCACGCGCGGGTTCGCGAGGTGATACAGGCCATCCTCGCAGAGGCTCAGCCGCTGCCACCGTTCATAGCTCTTCAGCGCATAGCCGCCGGTGCAGACGAAGGCCAGTGCGTCGTCGAAATCCTGGCGCGGCAGGCCGGCATAGGGCGCCGCGCTGCGAACCTCGTCATACAGCGCATCGGCGGCGAAGGGCGCGGCGCAGGCCATGCCGAGGATATGTTGCGCCAGCACGTCCAACCCGCCGATGCGCGGCGGTTCGTGGTCCAGGGTGTTGTCCCGCACGGCTTCGATGGCAGCGCGGCATTCCAGCACCTCGAACCGGTTGGCCGGCACCAGGATCGCCGCGCTCGGCTCGTCCAGCCGGTGATTGGCGCGGCCGATGCGCTGGATCAGGCGGCTCGCCCCCTTGGGCGCCCCGACCTGCAGCACGAGATCGACGGCGGCCCAATCGATGCCGAGGTCAAGCGAAGAAGTCGCCACCACGGCGCGCAGGCCGCCGCGGGCCATGGCCGCCTCCACCTTGCGGCGCTGCTCCGGCGCCAGGCTGCCATGGTGGAGGGCGATGGGAAGATTGTCCTCGTTGAGCCGCCACAAGGCCTGGAACACCAGCTCCGCCTGGGCCCGCGTGTTGACGAACAGCAGCGTGGTGCGGTGCGCCTTGACGGTCAGGTAGACATCCTCCATGGCGAACAGCGCCATGTGGCCCGACCAGGGCATTCGCTGCCGAGGCTCCAGGATGCGGATGACCGGCGCGGCGCCGGCCCGGCCGCGCACCAGGGCGACGGCGGGATCGTCGGCGCGGGCGGTGGGGGACAGCCACTGCCGCAGCGCCTCCTCGTCGGCCACGGTGGCGGAGAGGCCGGCGCGGCGGCAATCCGGCGCCAGCTTCGCCAGCCGCGCCAATCCGAGCGCCAGCAGATCGCCGCGCTTGGTGCCGGTCAGCGCATGCAGCTCGTCGACGATCACCCGCTGGAGACCGCCGAACATCCGCTCCGCGTCCGTGAAGGACAGCAGCAGCGCCAGCGATTCCGGCGTGGTCATGAGGATCTGCGGCGGCTTGCGGCGCTGCCGCTGGCGCTTGGCGGCGGGCGTGTCGCCGGTGCGCGTCTCCGTGGTGACCGGCAGCGCCATCTCGCCGATCGGCGCTTCCAGGTTGCGGTGGATGTCGATGGCCAGCGCCTTCAGCGGCGAGATATAGAGGGTGTGCAAGCCCGGCCGGGGATTAGCGGCCAGGTCGATCAGAGATGGCAGGAACCCGGCCAGCGTCTTGCCGCCGCCGGTGGGCGCGATCAGCAGCGCCGACCGCCCCGCGCGATCCGCCGCCAGCAGCTCGAGCTGATGCGGATGCGGCTCCCAGCCACGGCCGGCAAACCAGTCCGCGAACAACGGGGGCAGGGAGGTGTTCATGATCTTCAGACGATCCGCGATTCGGGTTTGCTTGGCCACAAGAAGGAAACGTAAGAAAGAAAGCAAGATGTTTGGCCGCAGATGAACGCAGATGCAGCGAATCCGCCTGGATGACGATTGGATGCGGCAATTGCCGGGGTTCCTGCGCGCCGGCGGCGCGCAAGGAAGCAATCGTCGCGGGTAACGCGCGGTATCTCTGATAAACCCGATCGAACGGTGTTTAACTGCGGCCATTATCGTTCTTCAGCCCATGACCCAGACTTCCACCGGCGTCGCGCGGCCGCGCAATGTGACAAGGCCGTAGGGGCGGACGTCCATGGCGTCGACGGCGCGTTCTCCGGCCTGCGCGCGAACTGCGGTCACCAGCTCGCGGCTGAACGCGACGGATACACTCGCCTCGCGGGTCAGGCGTTCGAGCCGTGCGGCGATGTTGACCGAGTCGCCCACCACCGTGAATTCCAGATGCCGTGTGTCGCCGACATTACCGACGACAACCGGGCCGTAGTGCAAGCCGACACCGATGGCGACGGGCGGCAAATCCCGCGCGGCGCGCTTGGCGCTCCACTTCGCCACTTCGCCCAGCATCTCCGCGGCGCAGGCCAGCGCGCGGCGGGCGTCGTCGGGCCGGGCCGACGGCGTGCCGAACACCGCCATGATGCCGTCGCCGAGATACTTGTCGATCGTTCCGCCGTTGCGGAAGATCACCTTCGCCATGCGGCGGTGAAAGCTTCGCAGCAGGTTGATGGTGCCTTCGGGCGTCAGCCGCTCGGCATGGCGGCTGAAACCCACGATATCGACAAACAGGACGCCGACGGTGCGATGGCGGCCGGTGTCGAGGTCGATCGTGGCGCTGGCGAGTTCGCTCACCATGTTCGGCGAGAAATATCGCGCCAGGTTGGCGCGCGCGGCTTCTGCCGCCACCTGGCGCTTCAGGTGCCGCCGCGCCCGCCACACCCCGGCGGCCAGCACCAGGGTGATGATGATCAGAAGCACGATTTGATTATGCAGCAGGCCCGACGCGGCGTAGTACGGGTTGAGGAAAACCGCCAGCTGATCCGCTGCGGTTTTCACCGGAATGCCCTGGGCTGCTGCGGTGTCGTAGTTCATCGTGTCGGGCAGTCCCAGTATCCACCAGTAGCCGATGCTCCAGCAGACCGCGCTGGCCGCTCCCGCCCACAGCACCATCGCCGGCGAATAGCTCAAGGCCATACTCGCCAGATAGACCAGCAGATAGATGAAATCGTGGAACCGCAGCCGCATCTGCAGCGGCCAGTCGTTTTCCGACAGGGGATTGGGGACATAGAGGATGTAGGTGAGGAGCGCCACGTCCAGGGTGATGAACATCGCTTTCCACAGAGTGCCGGAGGCGCGCTTGCGCAGCAGATAGGGAATCAGTCCGAGGAGGAGGAAGATGCCGGCGGCGGCCAGATAGAAACACACCCGCGGAAACGGCACGATGAACAGCAGCCAGAGGGTGATGGCGGCAAGAGCGAGGGAGCGTACGCGAAAGGCGAAAGCCAAGCCGTCCTGCTCCTCCTGGCGGATCGCCTGAACGGCGTGCGGGCCATCGGTGGTGGCGGAGGGTGCAGCCATGCAGCCTGCCTGGGCGGATTTCGGGTCTTCACCATGTAGGTCGGCCGGCGGCCGATTCCAGGGGGCGATGTCGCAGGTTATTGGGGGAAAGAGAGAAGGTAAGAAAGCAAGAACTGGCACGCGCAGACGCGGAGGACGTGGAGAAGGAAAAAGGCGGGCAGGCATCGCACGATGTCTCCCGCAAGCTCTGCATATCCGCGTTTATCCTCGGTCATGCTTCCTTGCCTGCTTCTCCGCGCCTCCGCGTGCAAGGTTCTTTCTCTCTGCCCGGCCATTGACGCCGTTCCGGTCCCGGTGTGAACATCGCGCGGTCGAGCTCAATCGGGGCAGCATGAAACCCATCGCGTTGGTTCTCCCGGACGGCAGGCTGGCCGCGCCATGACCGTCGGCGTCATTTCCGCCTTGCCCGAGGAGATCCGCCGCCTGGGCGATCACCTGGAGGTCGCGGACAAGATCGCCCGCGGCGGCTACACCTTCCGCCTCGGCCGCATCGACGGCATCCCCGTGACGCTGGTGGAGGCTGGCATCGGCAAGGTCAACACCGCCCTGGTGGCGACGCTGCTGTTCGATCACTTCCGCTGCCGCTCGGTGCTGTTCACCGGCGTCGCCGGCGGCATCGATCCCGATCTGCGCATCGGCGACGTGGTCATCGGCGATCGGCTGATCCAGCATGACTACGGCGCCATCATCAGCGGCAGGATCAGGCCCTACCGGCCGGGCGCGCTGCCCTATGGCGAGGCGCGGGAGGATCCGGTGTTCCCGCTCGACCCCAACCTTGCCGAGCAGCTCCGCCAGCGGCTCGACGGCTTCGAGCTGCCGCTGCTGCCGGCGGCGGCCACGGGCGAGGAGGCCCGGCGGCCGGCGCTGACCTTCGGCACGATCGTTTCCGGGGATCAGTTCATCAATTGCGAGGATACGCGCCGGCGTCTGCATGGGGAGTTCGGCGCCCAGGCGGTGGAGATGGAGGGCGCGGCCCTGGCCCAGGTCGCCCAGCAATTCGGCGCCACCGCCGTCAGCGTCCGCTGCCTCAGCGACCTCGCGGGGGCGGAGAGCCATATGGACTTCATGGCGTTCCTGTCCTCGGCATCGGAAATCGCCGCGGCGGTGCTCCGGCGGATATTGCCGGTGATGTAAGGGGTGTGGAGTTCACCACAAAGCCACAAAGAACACGAAGCAGGAGTGAAGGGGCGGCGAGGGTTGTTTTCATCCTGTGCCAGCCGCAAGCAGTTGGATTGGCTGCGAAAACGTAAGCGATTTTGAATTTCGTGAAAACAACCCTCGCTTGATCCGCCACCTCACCGTGTGCCGTCATACAAGAATGTTTCCCCACTACCGGCTTTCCACCGAATGCCGGGAGGGCAAGAAGATCCACGATGTCCAACATCAAGGCCGCGGAAACACAGCGCGCGGCGAGAGTCCATCATAGCAGATGGCACGAAAAATTCAAGGAATTTGGTCCTGACTTCTACCGTCCTGGCGGCGGAGAAAAGCGGCGGCTAAGGTGCTAGCTTGATCAGCAGGCCGTCTTTGTCGCGAAACTGGATGCTGCCGCCCGCCGAGGTGGCGAGGAGATGCACGCCAGGCTCGGTCGCGTCGTCATTCAGCAGCAGGCGATTGGCGCTGTTGCTTTTGGACGCACTGCCGCGCGTGAGTCCCCTCATCTCCTGCCCCTTCTCCCCCAAGGGGAGAAGGGAGTTCATTCGGCACCACCGAGATCTGTGCATACCCTAGCGCTTTCGCAGGGGAAGAAGTTATGTGGTGCTTCCGGCATACCGAACTCGATCACCAACCAGAGCCCAGCCCATGAAAATCCTGGAATCCGAGCGGCTCATCCTGCGGCGCCTGCGGCCCGATGATCTCGACGACCTCCACGCGCTTTACCGCGACCCGGAGATCCGCCGGCATTTTCCCGAGGGCACGCTGACCTATGAGCAGACGAAGGAAGAGCTGGACTGGTTCTGCAACGGCGACCCCGATCATCCGCGGCTGGGCCTCTGGGCGACAATCCACAAGGCGACTGGAGATTTCATCGGCCGCTGCGGCCTGATCCCCTGGACGATCGACGGGAAAGAGGAGGTGGAAGTCGCCTATCTGCTAGCCAAACCCTATTGGCGGCAGGGCTTGGGGGCGGAAGTCGCGCGGGCCCTGGTGCGCTATGGATTCGAGGAGCTGCGGTTGCCGCGCGTGATCGCGCTGATCGAGCCGGGGCACGCGGCGTCGATCGGCGCGGCGATGAAGGCGGGGTTGGTGTTTGAGCGTGAGGTGGAGATGGATGGGGTAAGGAGTGCGATGTATGCGGTGGGTGGGTCAACTTCCACCTGAGCTGTCGTATGCAAAAATTGTCATCCCGGAAACCGAGCGTCTGCGTGGTTATCCGGGACCTAGGAACAGCGAACAGTCGTCAAGGTGACTTGACGAGTTCTGTGTTCTTGGGTCCCGGGTTCCGGCGCTGACGCGCCGGCCCCAGGATGACAAATGCGGGAGTGTTTTTGAGGATGGCGATAAAGCAAGCGCGCAAGTCGCTACTCACCCCTGCCGCTCAGCAATCGTGATATCGCTCCCGCCCGGGAACCACGGTATGATGCCGGTCGCGCGGATCATGTCCGACGCGATCAGATCGGTGGCATTGCCGTCGACGATGGCGGTGGCTTCCAGCAGGCGGAGCTGCTCGGCGCCGCAGCGGCCGCGGAAGGAAGCCTGGGTCCATTTCTTTTCTTCGGCGTCGTAGACCAGGCTGGAGAGCGAGACGCTGCCGCGGCCGATCTCCTTGCCGTCTTTCAGCATGACGAACTTCGCGTTTAGGCGCGACACCCGGCGCTCGATCGGCAAAAAGGCGAAAGTGACGTTGCATTCCCTTGGCGGCTCGCCGATCGCGGCGCCACCGAAGGAATCGCAACCCTTCTTCTGCTTCATCGTGCCATTGTCCCAGGTGGGCGCGCAGTCGTTGTCGAAATCGATCTCGACCGGCACGGGGTAGCTGCCGTTATAGGTCACGGCGATGGAGCTGCCGTCCGGCCGCAGCAGGAAGTACGGCACCAGCCAGATCAGGCCGAACAAGACACAGATAGCGATAATGCGGGGCCCCATGGGCGATCCTCCCGCTGGAGTTGACGCAGCGTGGCTGTTCTATCGGATCG
>JBJXDY010000097.1:0-2940 GCA_046154965.1 Dongiaceae bacterium
GCGCATCTCCTCGATATCCGGCGGCGTCTCCTCGAACGAGGCGAGGCCGGTGCGGACATGGTGGGCATAGATCGCCTGGATCGCCGGCATGTCGCCGTCGCGCGCGTCGCGCAGGACCAGCGCCGGCTTGCCGTCGGGGCCGCTCATCTGATGGCGCCGCCGAGGCCCCGCGCCACATCGATGATGGCGGCGATGATGCGTTCCATGTCCCTGACGATGGCGGCGAAAGTGGGGCCGCGCTCCATCGTCGCCTCGACCGCATAGAGGGCGCGGTTTACCTCGATTTGCAGGGCATGCAGGCCGGCCTCGGTCTTGCCGTAATGCTGGGTGGTGAAGCCGCCGGAATAGGGCGAATTGCGCGCCACGCGGTAGCCGAGATCGCGGAACGCGGCTTCGATCTGCGTCGTCACCAGCGGCGCGCAGGAGGTGCCGTGGCAATCGCCAAGCACGATATCGACCCGCGAATTGCCGGCGTCGCTCTCCGTCGGTCCGCCGATCGACGGCATGGAATGGCAATCGATCAGCAGGCATCGGCCGAACTTCACCTTGGTCGCGGTGATCGTCTGGCGCAGCGCCTCGTGATAGGGCCGGTAGTAATTGTCGATGCGGTGGCGCGCCTCGGCGAAGGTCAGGCGCCGGCTGTAGATCGGCTCGCCATTGGCGACGACGCGCGCGATGGTGCCGAAGCCGGCGGCGACGCGGGCCGAGCCGGTGTTCGCATGGCTCGGCAGCATGTCCTCGAACATGTCGGGGTCCAATTCGAACGGCTCCCGGTTCGGATCGATGAACACCCGCGGGAACAGCGCCCGCACCAGCGGCAGGCCCTGGTGCGGCGCGGCGCCGAATAATTCGTCGACATAGCAGTCTTCCGACCGGCGCAGGCCGGGGAGTTTCAACTGCGCGCCGGCGACGAACTCGGGCGGATAATTGCTGCCGCTATGAGGGGAAGCCAGCACGGCCGGCGCCGATTGCCGGTCGGGCGCCAGTATTTCTACCGGGGGCAGCGGCTCTGCTACAGCTTGGATCCGGACTACCATGAAATCATCTATTTAAAGCAACGGCTTCGCGCCCGCCATGGGGAATTGCTAATTGCCCCAGGGCGGGGTTGAATGATTGACGTTGGTAAGTTTCTTTTCAATGATCCGTAGTATGCAATGCAGTTGGCCGCTCAGCAGGGCGCCCTAATCCCCAGAGGTAAACAAGGCTTTCAATGGCTCAGATTCTCGTCGCCGAAGACGACGACAGCATGCGCGCTTTCCTGGCTGGCGCATTGCGTCGCGCCGGACATGCGGTGGAGACGGCTGCCGACGGCTTCGAAGCCTTGTCCTGCCTGGCGCGGCACAAATACGACGTGCTGCTGGCCGACGTGGTGATGCCCGGCATGGATGGCGTGGAACTGGCGCGCCGCGCCTCGCGCGACCAGCCGCAGATCAAGGTCATGTTCATCACCGGCTTTGCCGCCGTGGCGCTCCGCGGCCGCAGCGGCATGCCCGGCGACCCGAAGATTCTCAGCAAGCCCTTCCATTTGAAGGACTTGGTCAGCCAGATCGATCAGCTGCTGGCGCAGCGTCAGCCCGCTGGCGCTTGAAATGGCCAATCATTGGTGGTAAGTCGCCGTCCGCCTTGGGGGCGCCAGCCTCCGATTTTCCGCGGCGGATCAGTAGGGCGCGTAGCTCAGCGGGAGAGCACTACGTTGACATCGTAGGGGTCACTGGTTCAATCCCAGTCGCGCCCACCATCCAACTAACTGAAATACAAAAAGAAGATTCGCGCACCTCTATTGCGGGTAGCGCCTGGGTAGCAGCGCGCCACGATTTCGCACATGATTGCAGCGCCGCGTTCTTGGATCGAACGATGAAGTAAGTTGCGCCGCACTGCCCTGTGTGCAGACGGATGACCGCCGAGGGGCGCATCCGAAGTATCGGCGATGTCATTGAGGTCAGCTGAGCTAAGTGCGGCAAGTACAAGATTAGCGTTACTGCGGCCTCGAGGGCGCGCCGGATTCAAGACGATCCGGCGGCAAGGGCAAAAGGTCAGTTGGAGCCTCCGCAGGATGCAGGAGCATTCCCGTTCGCCCATGCTCGACAGTAGAGTTCTGAAGCGGATCTTGCTGCAAACCGAACTTCCCTCGCTGAAGGCGCGTCGCAGGAGCACTACATCCTTTGCCGCTGCGGCGCCTCGAGGAACAAGCCGGTTTGCGACGGCTCGCACTGGAGCGTGGGGTTCAAGGACAGCTGATGCACTTGCCGAGGGGGCTTATTCGGCGATCGGCCCGAGCATGGCCGGCCCGCAGCTTTGCGATCGACGCGCTCGTCCGCGATGTGCCAACGCTCCTTTGCGAGGCCCGGGGCGGGGCTCGCCTCAGGGGTGGATGGCCAGCAGCTCAGCGGACGTCGATCTCGCCGGCCCTGCTCGGATGAAATCCGCAGCCATAAACGAGGCGGCCGGATTTCATGACCGCGAACTCCCAGCTCTGCTCCTCCTCGATCGCGCCGGAGTCGCCGCCGCCGGCGATCGTCACCGTATGCGGCACGACATCGCGGTTGGTCCAGACGACGGTGTCGCCCACGGCAACCGAAAGGCTGGGCGGGTCGAAGGCGAAGTCGCGGATGTCGATGACGTGTCGCTGCGCCTCCTGCGCGGCGCCCGGATCGGCGCCGGCGATGCCGCCGGCCAGGACCGCCGCCAGGAAGCGCCGGTACGGCGCCAGCGTCGTCATTGCAGCTTCGCCACCAAGTCCGCGGCATGCTGCTCATGGACCTTGAAGGTCTTGAGCGCGGATTTCAGCAGCGACTTAAGTTTCTCGTTCTGGACCGCTGGGACCAACGTACCCTCGACGGCGCCGTTGACGGCCTGATGATAGGCCAGCTCATTGGCGGCGTAGCGCTTGTCGAAAGCAGCGCCGGTCAGCTGCCGCAGTTCGTCGCGGATCTGCGCCGC
>JBJXDY010000098.1:0-70234 GCA_046154965.1 Dongiaceae bacterium
GAACTCGATGCTCATGCTGCGCCTCCGTAACGGCAGGCAGGGTAGCCGACGCGCTTGAGCCGATCAATCTGACGGTGGCCCGCCCCTTGTGCCCGGATTCCATCCGGTCGAGGATGAGAACGGGAAGGCCGCATTTCAGCTCGGGGGATGGAACCTGGGCACCGCGTCGGGTGTTTTTTGGGGATGACGCCCGTATGCGGGAGGACACACATGCCACTTGTTTGCCCGTATTGCCGCGGCAATGCCTTTCTGATGGTCACGGGATCCGATGGACGGACCGTCACGGTCTGCACTGAATGCGATAATCCGGTTCTATTCGAGCCTTCGAAGGATAGCGGCCCGGGCTTGGAAAAACTGGAATCAGAAGATGCGGCATAGTTCGCCGCAAACCGGCCAGAGTTGTCCTCGATGGACGGCGACATGCGCCGAAAGGAGAGCGACACGATGAAAACCGTAGCAATCTTGTGCGGCCTCGTCCTGACCGCCGCTGCTATCAGCCCCGCCCGCGCTGACCGCGACCCGACCGATCAGGAGCGCGCCCGGATCGAAGAATTCCTCCGGAGCCAAGGTTTCTCCGATTGGGGCCCGATCGAATTGGACGACGAAGCTTGGGAAGTGGAAGGCGCCGAGTCCGCTACAACCGGCGAAGGCTACGACCTGAAACTGGATCCGACGACGCTGGAGATCATCGAGCGGACAGAGGATTGATCCTGATTCACCGATCCCTGCGACGGTCCGTGATTTAGACTTTTGTTATCCCGCCTCTCAGCCGGAACCTTAGCGCAAAGCCCGCATTGCATCTCCAGGTGAAGGGCGTGCGATGCCGGTAGACGATGCCTTTGCGGGTATCTCCTGGCGGTTCCGTGCCCCTTCCCCGCCTTGCGACCCCAGATGCTTAACCCGTCTCAGCACCGCCGGCTGAAGCAGGCCGCGATGGCGCCCGAAAAGGAATTCTTGTCATGGATAAACAGCTCAACGAACTCCTCAACCAGATGCTCGAAACCGAACTCGGTGGCGTGCAGATCTATGAAACCGCCCTGCAATGCGCCGTCAACAGCGACCTGAAGAAGGAATGGCAGGAGTATCTGGAACAGACCAAGCGCCATGTGGACATCGTGCGCGATGTCTTCGAGAAGCTAGGCGTGCCGGACGAGCAGACCCCGGGCCGCAAGGTCGTCGGCCATATCGGCCAGTCCCTGGTGGCGGCGATGGAGATGGCCAAGCAGAGCGGCCCGGCCAAGGCCGCGGAGCTGGTCGCCTGCGAATGCGTGGTCCTCGCCGAAACCAAGGACCACACGAATTGGGAGCTGCTTTCCAAGTGCGCCGAGAAGGCCAAAGGCGAAGTGAAGGCGGCACTAACAGCCGCCTGCGAGGCCGTCGAAGACGAAGAGGACGAGCACCTCTATCACAGCAAAGGCTGGTGCCGCGAACTCTGGATCTCCTCCCTCGGCATGAAGGCGGTTCTCCCGCCGCCCGAGGAGAAAAAACACGTCAAGACCGCCATCGGCGCCGCCCGCGCGGAGAAGGCGCGCAAGGAGATGATGTAGACCTGCCGGATCTTCGCCTGATCGATGGCCTCAGGTGCGATCAGAAGCTGAACGGTATCCGGAAGCGGAGGATCCCGCCGCCCTGTTTCAGGCCGACCGACACTGACATGGGGTCCTCCTCTTCCTGCGGTATCTCGAACAGCGACAGGCGAAGCTCGCGCTTCGTCGCGGCCTCGCATTGATTACCGGATAGGAAGAGCCGGTCACCTTGTACAGGCTTGCCTTCGGCCTGGCCGTTTCCGGCAAACAGGCCTGGGCACGATTCCTCCGCATTGGCTGATAGAGCCAATACGCTCGCGAACGCCGCGACAACGCCAACCACGCCGATCCGCTGCATGAAGGCCTCCCGAGGCCGGCGTCTGCCGGGACTTTGCCGCCAGGCGAGCGCCGCGCTGATCACGCCGACAGTTACGCGAGGCCTGACTAGTGACATCATCGCCTATCAGCCGCAGTGACATTGATCACTGGGCCAGGCGATCTATCGGAAGGAGTAAACCTTCCGGTACTTAGCGCAGTAAGTGCAGAATCTTTCACGGCCTGGAGTCGCCGCCGTTTCTCCCGAATAGGACCATGTCTCACCGGAGGAAAATGAACTTGCCCTTCCGGCCATCGCCTCGGATGCCGAAAGAAACAATACCGTCGACACTGAAACTGATAGGACTGCGAAGGTTGCAGCCGTACTCCATCTACCCATCAATGCGGCTCCCCAATGAGACCGCAGGGCGATACATGGTCGCGTGGCCGGCAATGGCAATGTGTGAGTTCGAAGCCACCGATTGCGGTCGTCGGCGCCGGCGGGACGAACGAATTCGCGAACACGGATTTTGAGGTTGGTGAGCGCGGCGGGAGTCGAACCCGCTACCCGTTGATTAAAAGTCAACTGCTCTACCGGTGAGCTACGCGCCCGCCTTGGCCCTCGGGGTCCGGCCGGGAAACCGGCGTCGATGTATCACCCTATCCGCCGGGAGCAAAGGATATTCCCGCGATTTCCAGGGTTTGTGCGGCGTTTCCGGTGGGTTTGTAGGGGCGGCCTGTTTACGCGCCAAGGCCCTCTTGGCGAAGGCGGGCGGTCGCCCGTCTGGATGGGGCACATCGTCGGCAGGGCGACCCGCGACAGCCGCAGGCGACCGCAGGTCGCTGCTACGGATTACCGTGAGACAGAAATAGGTTACGCCCCGTTCTTCACACTGAATCTTCCAACGTCTGCACCCGCCCCTTGGCATGATCGCCGTCTTTTCGTTCCGCTGCGAAGCGTTTGTTCAGATGCGTCGCCACGCGCGGCGACACGAACGAGGAGATATCGCCGCCCAGCCGCCCGATCTCCTTCACAAAGCGCGAGGAGATGAACTGGTGCGTTTCCGAGGCCATGAGGAATACGGTCTCCACCCGCGGGTTCAGGCGCGCATTCATGCCCGCCATCTGGAACTCGTACTCGAAATCCGAAACCGCCCGCAGGCCGCGCACGATCATGCCGGCGCCGACGGACTCGGCGAAATGCATCAGCAGGGTGTCGAAGGTGCGCGCTTCGACCTTGCGCCCGGGCTTGTTCAGCTCGGCGATCTCCGCCCGCACCAGCGCCAGCCGGTCGTCGACGGTCAGCAGCGGGTTCTTACCCGCATTCTTGGCCACGGCGATGATCAGGTGATCGGTCAGGTCGGCGGCCCGGCGGATGATGTCCATATGGCCGTTGGTGATGGGATCGAAGGTGCCGGGATAGACCGCGATCGAATGGTCAGCCATGGCTGTCGTTCCCGTTGGCGCCGTTGCTGCCGTTCCCCTCGGCACCGTTCGCGCTGCCGTTGGCGGAGCCATTGCCGGCGCCGTTTCCGTCGCCTTCCGCCTCATCGCTGAGGCGGGTGACGGACACGACGCGCTCTCCGCCTTCCACCTTGAACAACGTCACGCCCTGGGTCTTGCGGCCGGCGATCCGGATGTCGTTCACCGGGCAGCGGATCAACTGGCCGCCGTCGGTAACCAGCATGATCTGGTCGCGCTCTGCCACCGGGAACGAGGCCACCACCTGGCCGTTGCGCTCGGTGATGTCCATGTTGGCGATGCCCTGCCCGCCGCGGCCGGCGATGCGGTACTCATAGGCCGAGCTGCGCTTGCCATAGCCGCGGGAGGTGACGGTGAGGATGAATTCCTCCTTGCCCTCAAGCTCGGCATAGCGCTCGGCTGATATCGTCGCGGCCTCCGCCGCCTCCTCGCCGTCGCTCTCCACCCCGTCGCTTTCCATTGGCGTCTCGTCGCCGGTGGCGCTGCGGCGCATGCGCAAGTAAGCCACCCGCTCGCCGGTTTCGGCATCCACATGGCGCAGGATCGACATGGAGATGACGTGGTCGTTCTCCTCCAGCTTGATGCCGCGCACGCCGACGGAGGTGCGGCCGGTGAAGACGCGCACGTCGTTGACCGGGAAGCGGATCGACTTGCCGCCGGCCGCGGCCAGCAGCACGTCTTCATTCTCGGTACAGGTCTGCACGGCGATCAGCCGGTCGCCATCTTCCAGCTTCATGGCGATCTTGCCGTTGGCCTTCACGTCGACGAAGTCCGACAGTTTGTTGCGGCGGACCGTGCCCTTGTCGGTGGCGAACATGACCGACATTTCCGCCCAGCTCGCTTCGTCCTCCGGCAGCGGCATCAGGGTGGAGATCGTCTCGCCCTCTTTCAGCGGCAGCAGATTGACCAGCGCCTTGCCCCGCGCCTGTGGTGTGCCCAGCGGCAACCGGTAGACCTTGAGTTTGTAGGCGATGCCCGTTGTCGAGAAGAACACGACCGGCGTATGGGTGTTCACCACGAAAAGCTGGGTGACGAAATCCTCTTCCCGCGTCGCCATGGCGGCGCGGCCCTTGCCGCCGCGGCGTTGGGCGCGATAGCTCGACAGCGGCACGCGCTTGATATAGCCGCCATGGGTGACGGTGACGACCATGTCCTCGCGCTGGATCAGGTCCTCGATGTCCTGCTCGAACTCCAGATCCATGATCTCGGTGCGGCGCGGCGTGCCGAACTGTTCTTTCACCTCGCGCAGCTCGGTGCGCAGGATGTCCAGGCGCCGCGGCCGCGAGCCCAGGATCTCCAGATAATCCTTGATCGTCGTCGCCAGCTCCTGCAGCTCGGCGCCGATCTTGTCGCGCTCCAGCCCGGTCAGCCGCTGCAGGCGCAGCTCGAGGATCGCCTGAGCTTGCGCATCTGACAGGCGCACGGTGCCTTCCGCCGACACGCCGCGGCCGGGCTCGTCGATCAGTTGGATGAATGGCGCCATGTCCTTCGCCGGCCAGTCGCGGGCAATCAACTGCGCCTTTGCCGTATTGGGATCAGGCGACTTGCGGATCAGCGCGATCACCTCTTCGATATTGGCCACGGCGATCGCCAGGCCGACGCGGATATGAGCCTGCTCCCGCGCCTTGCCCAGCAGATAGACCGTGCGCCGGACGATGACGTCTTCGCGGAATGCCACGAAGGCGACGATGATGTCCTTGATCGTCAGCACCTGCGGGCGGCCGCCATTCAGCGCCAGCATGTTGACGCCGAACGACGTCTGCAGCGGTGTGTGCTTGTAGAGCTGCGCCAGCACCACATCGGACATGGCGTCGCGCTTCAGCTCCACCACGACGCGCACGCCGTCGCGGTCGGATTCGTCGCGCAGCTCGGCGATACCCTCGATGATCTTCTCATGCACGCATTCGGCCATGCGCTCGATCATGCGGGCCTTGTTCACCTGATAGGGAATCTCGGTGATGACGATGGCTTCGCGATCCTTTCGCAGTTCCTCGATATGCGTGCGGCCGCGCATGACGACGGAACCGCGGCCGAAATGGTAGGCCTCGCGGATGCCATTGCGGCCGAGGATCAGCGCACCCGTGGGAAAATCCGGCCCGGGCATATGCTGGATCAGCCCCTCGATGGTGATCTCCGGATTGTCCACATAGGCGATGCAGGCATCCACCACCTCGCCCAGATTATGGGTCGGGATGTTGGTGGCCATGCCAACGGCGATGCCGGCCGAACCGTTGACCAGCAGATTCGGAAACCGCGCCGGCAGCACCGTCGGCTCCCGGTCGCGGCCGTCATAGTTGGGCTGGAAGCTGACTGTGTCCTTGTCCAGATCGTCCAGCAGCGTCATTGCCGCCCGCGCCAGCCGGACCTCGGTGTACCGCATGGCGGCCGGCGGATCGGCGTCCATGGAGCCGAAATTGCCCTGCCCGTCGATCAGCGGCAGGCGCATGGAAAAATCCTGCACCATGCGCACCAGCGCGTCATAGATCGCCATATCGCCATGGGGGTGGTATTTGCCCATGACGTCGCCGACGATGCGGGACGCCTTGTTGTAGCCCTTGGCCGGCCCGAAACCGCCCTCGTTCATGCCATAGAGGATGCGCCGGTGGACCGGCTTCAGCCCGTCGCGCACGTCCGGCAGGGCCCGGGAAACGATCACGCTCATGGCGTAATCGAGGTAGGAGCGTTTCATCTCCTCCTCGAGCGTCACGGGCATGATGTCGTGGCCGGGCGTACCCGTCGGTTCAGTCAAGAAATATACCGTTAGATCAGTATGTTATGCTGTGGCGGCGAGGGCCGGAAAACGGCCCGCGGAAGGCCCCCCGATTCGATTCCGAAAGTAGCAAATTCCGCATGTGCTAACAACGGTCCGATGTCGCTTTCTGGCAGGCATTCACAGACGAATCGGGAGGCGCGCGGACCCAGCCGCGGCCTCCCGCCAATCCCTGACTTGCGCCGGATCGGGCCTAGGAACTGCCGGCTTTGATCTCCGTGATGAACTGAATGTACTTGCTGCGGTAGGGCTCCTCCGGCTCGGGATCCAGCGCCAGGGCGCCGAACGTTTTCGCCGGATTTTCGATGCCCAGGTTGACGAGCTTCTCCTGGGACACCAGTTCGTACGACTTGGCGTTGGAGTGGTAGTAGCCCTGCGCTTCGATCAGGAACTTGCCCACTTCCGGATCGAGCATCGCATTGATCAGGTCGTAGGCCGCGTCCTCGCTGCCCGGCGGACTGGCGCCGCGCACCAGGCCGCAGCAATAGCCGAGGATGCCTTCCTTCGGCGTCATGTAGTTCACAGCCACGCCCTGGGACTTCAGCGTCGCGTAGGAGCCGCTCCAGGCATAGGCGGCGACCAATTCACCGGAGGCGATGCCGTTCTCGATCTGCGTATTGTCGGACCAATAATAGGGCATCAGCGACTTCTGCTTCACCAGCAGCGGCTTCAGCTGGGCGAGTTGTTCGTCGCTCAGATGCTGATAGTCGGCATACAGGCCGGAGATTCGCGCGGCGATTTCGATGAAGGTGGTGTCGGTGTCGTACATCGACAGCCGGCCCTTGTACTTCTCGTTGAACAGCAGCGCCCAGGACGGATCGGCGACATCGGCGGGATCCACCAGGTCGGTGCGGTAGACGATCGACGAGGTGCCTGCATCCCAGGGAATGAAGTACGCCTGACCGTCGAACGAGGTATTTGGAATCGTGCGGAAGCGCTCCCAGATACTGCCGTACTCGGGAATGCGCGAGACGTCGAAGGGCTGAATGACCTTGCCCTCCTTCCAGCGCTTGATGTTGTAGTGGCAGGGATGGGCCAGATCGACATTGTAGCCGCCAACCATCTTCTGCAGCGCCTCTTCCTCCGACGCAAAGATCGGGAAATCGGGCGGGCCGCCATACTTCGCCACATACTTCGGGCAGATTTCCGGAACGTCATAGCCGGACCAGGTGTAGAAGGTCAGGTCATCCGCCGCGGCGCTGGGCTTCGACAGTAGCGGCATTGCCGCCAGCGACAATCCCGCCGATGCCAGCATCCGGTTGAAATCCCGGCGCGAGAAACCCGGCCGGCGCAAGGCATCGATAATGCGACCCTTCATGTAGCCTCGCCGCTTGTGGTTTGTTTGTAGAACTTGCTGGCTGGCCGAGGACCGGCCGACCCTAGAACGGAATATCGTCGTCGAGATCGGCGGCCGGCGCACGGCCGCCGCCGCCACGGGATGACGAGCCGCCGCTATAGCCGCCGCCTTCGTCGCCGCTCTCGCTACTGCCGACACCCTCGCCGCCACCGCCGCCGCCGCGGCCATCCAGCATCACCAGCTCGCCGCGGAACCGCTGCAGCACCACTTCGGTGGTGTACTTCTCGGCGCCCGACTGATCCGTCCATTTGCGTGTCTGCAGCGCGCCTTCCAGGTAAACCTTCGCACCCTTCTTCAGGTATTTTTCGACCACATCGATCAGCCGCTCGTTGAAGATCACCACGCGGTGCCATTCCGTGCGCTCGCGCCGTTCGCCCGAGGCTTTGTCGCGCCAGCTTTCCGAGGTCGCCACCGACAGGTTCGCCACCTTGTTGCCGTCCTGCAGACTGCGGATCTCCGGATCGCGGCCGAGATTGCCGATCAAAGTTACCTTGTTGACTGAACCTGCCATTTTCGCGTCTCCGCCCAATTCTTTTTGTTGTCTGATATCAGTTGATGAGGACCGTACAAGGCTTTGACTTAGCAGACAAGTCGGGCGGCATTGTGGCGCGACAGCGAAATGTCAGCAGGGTCCGCGTCAGGCGATGTTAGGGGTCGATTTTGCCGGCCGGACCGCTAATATCCCCCTCCCCTCAAATCAAGCGTAACCCATGCTGGACAAGATTTCCGTACGCGGCGCCCGCGAACACAATCTCAAGAGCGTCGATGTCGATATGCCGCGCAACAGTCTGGTGGTGATCACCGGGCTGTCGGGCTCCGGCAAATCGTCCCTCGCCTTCGACACCATCTATGCCGAAGGGCAGCGCCGCTATGTCGAATCGCTGTCGGCCTATGCGCGCCAGTTCCTGGAGCTGATGCAGAAGCCCGATGTGGACTCGATCGAGGGCCTGTCGCCGGCCATCTCCATCGAGCAGAAGACCACCTCGAAGAACCCCCGCTCCACCGTCGGCACGGTGACGGAGATCTACGACTATTGGCGCCTGCTGTTCGCCCGAGTCGGCGTGCCCTATTCGCCGGCCACCGGCCTGCCGATCGAGAGCCAGACCGTTTCGCAGATGGTCGACCGCATCATGGCCCTGCCGGAGGGCACGCGGCTCTACATCCTGGCGCCCGTGGTGCGCGGCCGCAAAGGCGAGTACCGGAAGGAGCTCCAGGACTACCAGAAGCGCGGTTTCCAGCGGGTGAAGGTGGACGGCACCTTCTACGAGATCGACTCCGTGCCCGCCCTCAACAAGAAGCTGAAGCACGACATCGAAGTGGTGGTCGACCGCATCGTCGTGCGCGACGGCATCCAGAGCCGCCTCGCCGACAGCCTGGAAACCGGCCTGCAACTCTCCGAGGGCCTGATCTTCGCCGAAAAGGCGGACGGCGCCGAAAGCGAGGCCAAAGGCAAGCGCAAGGCGCAGCCTGAGCGCATCACCTTTTCGTCCCGCTTCGCCTGCCCGGTGTCCGGCTTCACCATCGACGAGATCGAGCCGCGCCTCTTCTCCTTCAACAACCCCTTTGGCGCCTGCCCGGCCTGCGACGGTCTGGGCACGCGCATGTTCTTCGATCCGGAGATGGTGGTGCCCGACGACTCCGTGACCCTGCGCAAGGGCGCCATCGCGCCCTGGGCCAATTCCACCTCGCCCTACTACATGCAGACGCTGGACAGCCTGGCCAAGCACTACAAGTTCAGCACCAACTCGGCCTTCAAGGATCTACCCGAGCGCATCCGCAAGGTCATCCTCTTCGGTTCCGGCGAGGAGCCGGTGACCATGCACTACGACGACGGCCTGCGCAGCTACAAGACCACCAAGCCGTTCGAGGGCGTGATCCCCAACATGGATCGCCGCTTCCGCGAGACCGACAGCGACTGGGTGCGCGACGAACTGGCCAAGTTCCAGTCCACCAATCCCTGCGAAACCTGCAAGGGCATGCGGCTCAAGCCGGAGGCGTTGGCGGTCAAGATCGACAAGCTGCACATCTCCGAAGTCACCGAGTTCTCCATCGACCACGCCAAGAACTGGTTCCTGTCCCTGGACAAGAAACTCACCGCCAAGCAGCGGGAGATCGCCGCCCGCATCCTCAAGGAGATCAACGAGCGGCTGGGCTTCCTGGTCAGCGTCGGTCTGGAGTATCTGACGCTGAGCCGCGCCTCGGCGACGCTGTCAGGCGGCGAGAGCCAGCGCATTCGCCTGGCGTCGCAGATCGGCTCCGGCCTTACCGGCGTGCTCTATGTGCTGGACGAGCCCTCCATCGGCCTGCACCAGCGCGACAATGCGCGCCTCCTGGCGACGCTGAAGCGGCTGCGCGACATCGGCAACACCGTGATCGTGGTCGAGCATGACGAGGAGGCCATCCGCTCCGCCGATTTCCTCATCGACATGGGGCCCGGCGCCGGCATCCATGGCGGCCGGGTGGTCGCCATCGGCACGCCGGACAAGGTGATGCAGAGCCCCGACAGCATCACCGCCCAGTACCTCACCGGCTTCCGCCAGGTCGAGGTGCCCAAGCAGCGGCGCCCCGGCGCCCGCGGCCAGCGCATCCGCGTGGCCGGCGCCAGGACCAACAACCTGAAGAATGTCAGCGTCGACATACCCCTGGGCACCATGACCTGCGTCACCGGCGTCTCCGGCGGCGGCAAATCGACCTTGATCATCGAGACGCTCTACAAGGCCCTCGCCCGCCGCCTGAACGGCGCCCGCGAGACGCCCGGCGCCCATGACCGCATCGAGGGCCTGGAGTTCCTCGACAAGGTCATCGACATCGACCAGTCGCCCATCGGCCGCACGCCGCGCTCCAACCCCGCCACCTACACCGGCGCCTTCACGCCGATCCGCGACTGGTTCGCCGGATTGCCGGAAGCCAACGAGCGCGGCTACAAGCCCGGCCGCTTCTCCTTCAACGTCAAGGGCGGCCGCTGCGAAGCCTGCCAGGGCGACGGCGTGATCAAGATCGAGATGCACTTCCTGCCCGACGTCTACGTCCAGTGCGACGTCTGCAAGGGCAAGCGCTACAACCGCGAGACCCTGGAGATCACCTTCAAGGGCAAGTCGATCGCCGACGTGCTGGACATGACCGTCGACGAGGCCGCAGACTTCTTCAAGGCGGTGCCGTCGATCCGCGAGAAGATGACGACGCTGCAGCAAGTGGGCCTCGGCTACATCCATGTCGGGCAGCCGGCCACCACGCTGTCAGGCGGCGAGGCCCAGCGGGTGAAGCTGTCCAAGGAACTCTCCCGCCGCGCCACCGGCCGCACCCTCTACATCTTGGACGAGCCCACTACCGGCCTGCATTTCGAGGATGTGCGCAAGCTGCTGGAGGTGCTGCACACGCTCGTCGAGCAGGGCAACACCGTTGTCGTCATCGAGCACAATCTCGAGGTCATCAAGACCGCCGACTGGATCATCGACCTCGGCCCCGAAGGCGGCGACAAAGGCGGCCGCATCGTGGCATCCGGCACGCCCGAAGACGTGGCCCGCGTCGCCGAAAGCTACACCGGCCAATATCTCGCGCCCTATCTGCGCAACAGCGCGGCAAAGGCGAAGAAGTGGGCGTAGTCGTCAGCGCAATGAAGTTGTCATCGCGGGTTCCGTCGCCGGCGCTCCGGCCCCGGGGTGACAATTATTGGGGCCGATTAGTCATCCGAGTCGTAAAGTCCAAAACGCTCGCCGAAAATCGCGTGTGCGACGCTCAAAAGGAGGATAACTCCGGACAGTGCCAGCATTCCTAGAAGAGCGCGGACGATAAGCAACTCGCCTCTTGGCGGCAGCAACACCGGGACAAGCACCACGAAAATACAAGAGAGAATGCGCCATGCCGTGGGTGAGTGTTTCCACAGCGGAACGAAGCTACGATCAGGACTTGCCGCCAAACCGATGCCGGTGAAGACAGCAATCAGAATAGGAATCATGATCGCGCTCGGAATCATCGCCAGCGTGAGAATCAACGAGCTTCCAATTAGTCCGACGAGGATGAGAACCGAAAGTCTGTCAGGCATCAGAAACCAAACCACACCACACCGAAGGATTGTGGACTATATCGGCAATAGTCCTTGACCGCATTAACAGTCTCTGAGAACACGGCGCTTCGATAGTTCCACTGCAAGTCGGTGCCACGCCCGTTCACCGAACCGCTAGAGAATTCCCGTCCATGACCGCCGAGACGCCCCGACCCGTCCGCCGCGCCGCGCTGGCGTTCATCTTCATCACCGTGGTGCTGGATATCCTGGCGCTCGGCATCATCCTGCCGGTGCTGCCCCACCTGATCGAGAGCTTCCTTGGCGGCGACACCGCCCGCGCGGCCGAATACATCGGCCTGTTCGGCACCGCCTGGGCAGTCATGCAGTTCTTCTCCTCCCCGATCCTTGGCGCGCTGTCCGACCGCTTCGGCCGCCGGCCGGTCATCCTGCTGTCCAACCTGGGGCTCGGGCTCGACTACATTCTGATGGCGCTGGCGCCGACGCTCTGGTGGCTGTTCACCGGCCGGCTGATCTCCGGCATCACCTCCGCCAGCATCGCCAGCGCCTATGCCTATGTCGCCGACGTCAGCGTGGCCGAACGGCGCGCCGGCGCTTTCGGCATGGTGGGGGCCGCCTTCGGGTTCGGCTTCGTCTTCGGCCCGGCGCTCGGCGGCCTGCTGGCGGAGATCGATCCGCGCCTGCCCTTCTGGGTTGCCGCCGGCCTCAGCCTGGCGAACTTCGCCTACGGCCTGTTCGTCCTGCCGGAGTCGCTGCCGCCGGACCGGCGCATGGCCTTCGCCTGGCGCCGGGCCAATCCCCTGGGCTCCCTCAAGCTGCTGCGCCGCCATCGCGAACTGCTGGGCATCGCCGTGGTCTACTTCATCAGCAACCTGGCCCACGCCGCGCTGCCCTCGGTGTTCGTCATCTCCACCGGCTACCGCTATGGCTGGTCCGAGGGCGAGGTCGGCCTGGTGCTGGCGCTGGTGGGCATCAGCTCGATCGTCGTGCAGGGCGGCGTCGTCAAGCTGCTGGTGGCGCGGCTGGGCGAAGCCCGCGTGCTGCTGATCGCCCTCGCCGCCGGCGTGATCGCATTCTCGATCTATGGCGCGGCGGCGTGGCCCCTGCTGTTCCTGATCGGCGTGCCGATCACCGCGATCTGGGGCATGGCCGGCCCCGCCAGCCAGGGCCTGATGTCGCGCAGGGTCGGCGCCGACGAGCAGGGCCAGCTCCAGGGCGCCGCCGCCTCGCTGCGCAGCCTGACCGACATCCTCGGCCCCGGCCTCTTCACCCTCACCTTCGCCCACTTCATCCGCGCGTCCGCGCCGATCCACCTGCCGGGCGCGCCGTTCTTTCTATCGGCGCTGCTGCTGGCGGCGGCGCTGGCGATGGCTTGGTGGGTGGTACACGCGCCAAGGCGCTAGCGCACAGTTTCAGATATCAGCGCCAAAGCTGTCACTGCAACAAAGTCCGCTTCCCAGCCGATTGCTGCCCACTTCGCCGCGTGTGCATTGTCGCCGATGTGCCATAAGCTGCCTTTGTCTCTGTACGGGCCGACCGGCACAAATCATGCCTAGGGGGTCAAGTGAGCCGCTTGCAAGGGCACTCAGCCAATTCCACTATCGGCATGCGCTAACGCATACGATTAGGAGAGTGATATGAGTCGCCTTCGCGTCCATCCTGAAAGTCACCTCGTTTCGCGCATAGGATGGCTGAGAGCAGCGGTGCTCGGAGCTAACGATGGTATTGTCTCGACGGCGAGCTTGATCGTCGGTGTCGCCGCAGCGGCGACAGCGCCAAGTGAGGTCTTGATCGCGGGCATTGCAGGCCTAGTGGCCGGCGCCATGTCGATGGCTGCCGGCGAGTATGTTTCGGTCAGCTCGCAGGCTGATACTGAGAAGGCGGATCTAACACGCGAACGAAATGAATTGAGTCAGAATATCGCGTTCGAGCACGAGGAGCTCGCCACCATCTACGTGAAGCGCGGCGTCGATCAAGATCTTGCCCGTCAAGTTGCCAAGCAGCTAATGGCAAAGGACGCATTGGCAGCTCATGCGCGTGACGAGCTGGGGATATCGGAAGTATCTACCGCCCGCCCGGTACAAGCAGCCCTCACATCGGCGGCAACGTTTGCTGTCGGCGCAGCGATGCCGTTGCTAATGGTTGTCGTAGCGCCCGCTACGACACTTGTCCCAATCGTTTCCGCCGCATCGTTGGGCTTCTTGGGCCTTCTGGGGGCGATCGGGGCCAGCGCCGGCGGTGCGAACGTGCTCAGAGCCACCGCGCGAGTGACATTCTGGGGTGCCTTGGCAATGGCGCTAACCGCCGGCATCGGCGCCATCGTCGGGACGGCAGTCTGAGGAGTGGCTGGATTGGCTTGAATCGGCCATTTCTCTGGAGAACGCTGGACTTCCTGCCATCGAATTGTCTGCATTGTAAACAATTCCAGACACTGTGCCTGCCTCCGGGGTAAGTCAGCAAAGTGCCATAAGCTGCCATCGGCACAGTCTCCAGACCTCTATGCGCCCGGTCATTGGTAAAAAGCCCGAGTTGCTGCTGTTCTTCGTCAACCGTGCGCCTGGCATCAAACGTGGATGCCTATGGTCAGCGCCGCGTGTATGCTCGGCGCACTGCGCCTAAGGCTGGAGGACAATTAACACCATGGAGTACAGCTTGCTGAAATTTCTCCATGTCCTCGGTGCGGTTCTCATTGGTGCGGGCCTCATCGGGGTGTGGATGTCTGACTTACGGTCGCGTCAGCTGGGAGACTTGTCGACTTTTTCGGAAGCGATCCGCAGTATCGCAGTCTTCTACGATGGGCTTGTTGTGCCCGGGGCGCTATTGCTGGTGGCATCCGGCACATGGTTGATTGTTAGGTTCTATGGAGGGTGGAATTTTCTGCAGATACCCTGGCTTACAGGAATGGTCGGTCTGTTTGCCTTCGAGTTCATAGAGGGCAATACAATCACGCGCATCTACTTCATGCGCCTACGCCGTCTAACGCGATCAGCGCTCGATGCTGGGCGCGTGACGCCCGAGCTACAGATTGCACGTGGCGAGCTAGCGCCGACGTTTACGCACTTTCTGGATCTGCCGATCCTGTTTCTTATCATTGCCCTTGGGGCAATTCAGCCGACGACCTGGGCGTTGTTTCTGGTCGGTTCGGTTTTAGCAGTTGCGTTGGCGACGCTGCTCACGATAACCATTCCTCGCCTCTATCCTTGGGGCTCGAAGGTATCGCTTGGATGAGCTTTGGCGCGCTTTAAGTCATGGCCTACCGAATGTCGACTTCGGGTCAAGGACTGCCATGTTGCTTCATCACGCATTTGGCCGCTCCGCACTATACAGCGGAAGTGAATTTTGTCGAAATCAGGATCCGTCACGCGATCCGCTTTCAGAGCTAGCAACTTTCCTCCATTATCCTCAGCGTTGCCCGGCTGAGTCGGATCAGCCTGCGCGCCGCGCTGCGGTGCGCTCTTGCTTCCCTCGTTTCGGCGCCGTGGATCAGCGCGTTTGAATTCCCTCTCGGCGCGCCGCTGCCGGTGGCGCCGCCATGCAGGCGGCAGCGGCGCTTGCCCGCGGCCGGCGCTTTGCCGCAACTGCCGCCGCTCCGGGTGCGTGCGCCGCATCGTGCCGGCATCGGCTTAAATGACTTCCAGTGCCGTGCCGGATTCCGGTAGCCCTGTGCCTCGGTCCCGTCGCTGGGGTCGGCCTCGCGCCGACTTGTCGAGTGCCCGCGTATGCTGGATCAAGGTCCGCAGCAGCAATAGTGCCAACCGCAGTTCCGTCTTCTTGGCGCGGCTCCTGTCTCCGGCCTGCTGCGCCCGGGCCAAGCAACTCATCAGCGCGCCGTTCATGGCGACGATTTGCGCGGCGATCAGGTTTTGAAACACGTCGCCGGGGTCCAGCTCCTTTAGCCCCTGCCGGAACAGGGCGCCTGCCTGTTGCCAGATCGCGGGATACCGCTCCAGGGCCGGATCGGTCAGCAACAATGCGGCGATTGCCGTCCTGTCTGCGAGTAAATCCACTGCGGCCTTCGTCTCCGCTGCGGCGCTCCCCGCGTTCGCCTCCATGCCGGCGTCGCTTTGCGCAGGCGCCGTCATACGCTTGTGCCCTGATACTCCGTGACCGGTTTCCTCGATCATTGATGTCCTCCCCAGTATTTGCCGGCCGGCGGATCCCGGCCTTGACCTAAACGCAAATATAACGTATTATACGTATCAAGTCAACAGAAAATGCAGTGAGCGCGATATGACAGAATTCATTCAGCCGGTATCCTGCGAGCCATGCATGCGACGCATAGCTGCGCAATTTTCATTCGCGGATCTCCGCTTCCGTAGGGTTGAGTTGGTCCAGTAGCGGGCCATGCGCTCAACGCATAGCTCGGCCTTGCCGGCCCGGCTGCTTTGCGGCAGTTAATCCGGCTGAAATCAGCAGACGGAGTTCAGTCGATGTACAAGCTCTATTGGGGACGGGGCGGCGCCAACATGGCGCCCCATGCGGCGCTGGAGGAGATCGGCGTACCCTTCGGGCTGGCCGAGCTCGACTTCGACCGCAATGAGCACAAAAGCGCCGAATACCGGAAACTGAATCCCAACGCTCGCGTCCCGACGCTAATCGTCGACGGCAAGGCGATGTACGAATCCGCGGCCATCCTGCTCTGTCTTTGCGAGCGCCATCCCGATGCGAAACTGATGCCCCTGCCCGGCTCGCCTGGGCGCGGGCTTTTTCTGCAGTGGCTGTTCTTCTTCACCAACACCGTGCAGGAAGAGCTGATGCATTGGTGGCACGCCGACAATTACATGGACAGCGAGGCCGGCCGGGCTGAATTGAAGCTGATCGCCGAGCGGCGCCTGGCTGGCATGTGGACGCAGATCTGCAAAACCCTCGCCGATCCCGGGCCCTATTTGCTGGGCCAGACCTTCAGTGCTGCCGATCTCTTCCTGGTCATGCTCTGCCGCTGGACGCGCCAGATGGCGAAGCCCGCGACCGAGTGGCCTGAGCTGAAGCGGCTGGTGGAGATCGTCTCCGCCCGCCCCGCCTGGCAACGTATGATGAAGGCGGAGGGCATCACCTGGACCGGCGATATCGCCGCTTGAACCGGCCGGCCTGGAAAAAGGACTCTTTCACAATAGATCAATGTAATGGCGCCCAATTCTCCTGCCGATAATGAAACTGCGTCAGGTCAATGGGTGCTCTCAAATGGGTGCTCTCAAGTCGATGCGGAACTGGCTGAACAATCTGCTGATCTTCCTGACCGCCGGCACCCTGGCCGCTGTGGCGCCGTCCGCGCGCGCCCAGGACTATGCGGCCATCGTCGTCGAGGCCCAAAGCGGCGCGGTGCTGCAGTCGATCGACGCCCATGCCCGCTGGTATCCCGCCTCCCTCACCAAAGTGATGACGGTCTATCTCGCGCTGGAAGCGATCGAGGCCGGCAGGCTGAAACTGGATGAGGAGCTCACCGTCTCCGAACACGCCGCCTCCCAACCGCCGACAGAATTGGGCGTCGGAGCCGGCGACAAGATCGCCGTCGAACAGGCGATCCTGGCGGTGATCCTGCAGTCCGCCAACGACGTGGCCGTGGTCCTGGCCGAGCGGCTCGGCGAAACCGAGGAAGCCTTCGCCAAGACGATGACCGCCAAGGCCCAGGCGTTGGGCATGGCCCGCACCCAGTTCCGCAACGCCACCGGCCTGCCCGATCCGGACCAGGTGACCACGGCGCGGGACATGGCGATCCTCGGCAAGGCGCTGGTCGACAATTTCCCGCAGCACTACCATTTCTTCTCCGCCAAGAGCTTTACCTATGCCGGCCATAGCTTCGGCACCATCAACGGCATCCTCTCGCGCTATCCCGGCGCCGACGGCATCAAGACCGGCTTCACCTGCGGTTCCGGCTACAATCTCCTGGCCTCCGCCGTGCGCGACAACAGGCGGCTGATCGGCGTGCTGCTGGGCGGCATCAGCAACGAAGACCGCCATGGCGAAATGATCGCGCTCCTGGACAAGGCGTACAAAGGCGGCCCGGATAGCGGCAAAGGCAAGACGCTGTTGGCCGGGTTCGTGCCGGCGCGCGACGACACCGCGGTGCCGCCGCCATTCCAGCTCGCCGCCTTTCAATGCACCATCGGCACCGGCAGCAGCGGCACGGAGGCCGCGCTCGGCGGCGCCTATGGCGGCTGGGGCATCATCTTCGGCTCATTCCCTAAGAAGGGGCAGGCGCAGACGGCGATCCGCCAGGCGCGCCAGAGCCTGCGCGGTGTGCTCACCGCCGGCAAGCCGGTGATCATCGCCCGGAATTGGGAGGGCGCCCGCCGCTACAACGCGCTGATCGTCGGCCTGTCGCAGAAACAGGCGGGCAAGGCCTGCAAACATCTCTGGAACATCGGCGCCTATTGCCTGGCGCTCAACCCGAAGATCCTCAACAACCCGGCGGCGGTCTGGCGATGAAGATCGTGCTCTATACGCTTGCCCTTTCAACCCTGCTGGCAGATCGCGCCCTTGCCGATGCAACTGAGGATGCGAAGTCGGCAGTCCAGGCCTTCTCGGACGGCAACTTCCATGCCGCCGAAGCGCTATTCACGCAGGCCATCGACTCCGGTCAGCTCGATGAGCAGACACTCATTGTCACGCTGTCACTGCGCTGCGGGCTCTATGTGGTCATGGCGACGTACGATCGCGCAGTGGCCGATTGCAATCGAGCAATTCATCTGGATGCCACCTTTAGCCCGGCGCATCTCAATATCTCGACCGCATACATGAAGTTAGGCAAGCTGGAAGATGCCATCGCGGAAACCAATCTGGCGCTCAGATTCTGGCGCTCAGATACGGCCGTCTATCTGCGGCCGAAAACGCGATGGCTTACTCCAATCGTGGCGGCTACCTCATACTTCAGGGCCAGTACAAATTTGCGATTGAAGACTTGACCAAGGCAATCGAAATGAATCCCGGCGATCTTAGCGCCTATGGAAACCGGGCGAGCGCCTACATCGGTACCGGCGAACTGGACAAGGCGCTCGAAGATGCCGAAGCGGCTTTGCGCATCAATCGAAACGCGCTCAATGCGCTCAACGTGCGCGGTCTCGTGTCGATGTACAAAAGGGATTTTACAAAGGCAATGGCGGATTTCGATCGTTCCATCCTGCTCTCGCCCGATGGGTCGCCAAGCTATCACAATCGCGGGATCATCAAGTACATTAGATCCGACGGGAATGGAGCGATCGCTGATCTGAACCGGGCGCTCGCAGCCAATCCAAATGCGGCATCTACCCTCTATCTTCGCGGATTAGCTTATCGCAAAATTAAAAAGGAAAAACTCGCGCAACAGGATATGGCGCACGCTGCCGAAATTGACCCGAACGCTGCTCAGGAGATCAATGACCTTCTCCGAAAGCTGCAGGCTCAATAATGCGAGTTTCGTCACCCGGCCTTCGCCGCGATGGCCTCGATCTCCACCAGGAGTGCGGGATGCGCCAGCGCCGACACGATCAGCATGGTGGAGGCCGGCGCGGCGCCCTGCAGCGCCTCGTCCCGCAGCCGCCGCGACTCCGCGATATCTTCCGCGCGGGTCAGGAACACGTTGACTTTCACCAGGTCCTGTACGCCCATGCCCGCTGCGGCGAGGATCGCCAGGATGTTCTTCCAGGTCTGCTCGGCCTGCGCCGGAAAACCGTCGAGGATCTTGCCATCGGGCGTGGCGCCCACCTGGCCGGAGATATGCAGCCAGCGGAAACCGCCGGGCGCATCCGCGGCCTGGCTGTAGCGGCTGAACGGCTTCACCACGCCCACCGGATTGAGGAACTTGATTTTACGCGCCACGGCAGGTTTCTTGGGCTTCGCCCGCAGCGGCGGACGTGGCCGGCGGGCCGGAATCTTGCGGGGCTTGGTCGGTTTGGCGGAACGGCGGGCCATGGACGCTACCTTCTGTTGAATCACCGAAGCGGAGACGCTACTTCAAGCCCATGACAACGCGCAACGCGATCCCTCCCATCCATGTGGTCGGCGGCGGCCTGGCGGGCAGCGAGGCGGCCTGGCAGCTCGCCTCGGCCGGCATCCCGGTGGTCCTCCACGAGATGCGCCCGGTGCGGGGCACCGATGCCCACAAAACCGGCCAACTGGCCGAGCTGGTCTGCTCCAACTCCTTCCGCTCCGACGATGCCGTGAACAACGCCGTCGGCCTGCTGCATGAGGAGATGCGGCGCTGCGGCTCGCTGATCCTGGCGGCCGGCGACAAGCATAAGCTGCCCGCGGGCGGCGCCCTGGCCGTCGACCGCGACGGCTTCGCCCTGGAGATCACCAGCCGGCTCGAGTGCCATCCCCTGATCCACATCGAGCGCGGCGAGGTCGCCGGGCTGCCGCCGGCGGAATGGGACCAGGTGATCGTCGCCACCGGCCCCCTCACCTCCACCGCGCTGGCGGCCGCGATCCACGAATTGACCGGCGAAGAGTCCCTCGCCTTCTTCGACGCCATCGCGCCGATCATCCATCGCGAGTCCATCGATATGGACAAGGCCTGGTTCCAGTCGCGATACGACAAGCGCGGTCCGGCCGGCGGCGATGCCGATTACATCAACTGCGCCATGGACAAGGAGCAGTATCAAGCCTTCATCGCCGCACTGCTGGCGGGCGAGAAGACTGAATTCAGGGAGTGGGAGGCGTCGACGCCCTACTTCGAGGCCTGCCTGCCCATCGAGGTGATGGCCGGCCGCGGCTTCGACACGCTGCGCTATGGCCCGATGAAGCCGGTCGGCCTGACCAACCCGCGCAGCACGATCCGGCCCCATGCCGTGGTGCAGCTCCGCCAGGACAATGCCCTGGGCACGCTCTACAACATGGTCGGCTTCCAGACCAAGCTGAAGTATGCAGAGCAGACGCGCGTCTTCCGCATGATCCCCGGGCTGGAGCGCGCCGAGTTCGCCCGGCTCGGCGGCCTGCACAGGAATACATTCCTGAACAGCCCGCGCCTGCTGGACCGGCGGCTGCGCCTGAAGGCCCTGCCGCGCCTGCGCTTCGCCGGCCAGATCACCGGGGTCGAGGGTTACGTGGAGAGCGCCGCCATCGGGCTCCTCGCCGGCCGCTTCGCCGCGGCCGAGAGATCGGGCACTGCCAACGAGCCGCCGCCGCCGACCACGGCGCTCGGCGCGCTGCTGGCCCACATCACCGGCGGCGCCGACGCCAAGAGCTTCCAGCCGATGAACGTGAACTTCGGCCTGTTCCCGCCGCTGCCCGAGTCCGCGGACAAGCGCAAGGCCAAGGAGGGCCGCAAGCCCGCCCTCTCCGCCCGCGCCCTGGCCGATCTCGAGCGCTGGCTCAAGACCAGCTGGCCGGTCGCGGCTTAGCTCACCAGACCTTGCCACGCAGCCACGCCCCCGCCAGCGGCCACGGCGTCGCCGGCGGCGCCGCTGTAAGGCGCGGGTCGAGCACATCGAACCCACTGGTCTTGAGGAAACTGAGATGCCGCCGCGCCAGCACGGCCATCAGGAAGACCGGAAAAGCGGTGCGTGGCGGCCTGGGCAGTGCAGTCCCGGCCTGCACCATCAGCCGCCCGGCCTCGCTGCAGATGCGCTCCACGATGCAGGCAAAGCCAGCGCCGGGGCGCAACGCCAGCAGGTCATCGACCGCAACGCCTGCCTCGGCCATCAGCGCCTGCGGCACATAGATCCGCTTGGCGCGAGCGTGGAACGGGATGGCGCGCACCAGCCCGATCAGCGCCCAGGCCGTGCCAAGGTCTCGTGCTGCGGGCAGTACCGGCGCTGTCATCGTCCGGTCACCCATCACGATGCGCGCGGCCAGCTCCAGCAGCACGCCGCCGCTCGACTCGGCATAGGCGCCGAGCGCGGCAAGATCCGCCGGCGCCGCCATATCCATGTCCGCCTCGCGCCCGTCGATCAGGCGGTCGAACAATTCGCGCGGCAGACCGTGCCGTGCCACCGCGGCGGCCAGCGGCTGCGCGACCAGATGGCGCCGGGCGTTGCCGGCAAAGATCTCGGCAATGCAGTCGCGCCACCATTGCAGGCGAATCAACCCCATCATGGGCTCGCGAACCACCTCGCGGATCTTGGCCAGCTCGAGATTGAAGGCATAGAGCGCCAGGAGATCGGCGCGCGGCCCGCTGCGGGCGAACAAGGCCGCCAGATAGCGGTCGCGGTCGAAGCGCCGCACCTGCTGCAGACAGTAGGCGGCGTCGGTCTCGGCGGCTGCGGTCGCGGATGTTGCGGTCACCATGCGAGTCGGCGGCAGCAAACCACCGGCCGGGCCATGTTGCAATCAGCCGCACCGGTGCTATGGTTGCAATCATCCTACTGTCTATTGTTGGGGAACGGACGAGCGGAGAACAATCAATGAGAACACCTTGGGAAAATCTACATGTCGCGTTGGGGATCGGACTGGTCCTGGCGCTGATCGTCTTTCTGATCGGAGGCCATTTCTACTGGTTCGATGACAGAATATTCTGGTCTTTCCTGTTCCGCTGGCTGCACATCTTCTTCGGCGTATTGTGGATCGGCCTGCTCTACTACTTCAACTTCGTGCAGATCCCGTCGATGCCGAAGATTCCGGACGAGCAGAAGCCGGCCATCAGCAAGGTCATCGCGCCGGCGGCGCTGTTCTTCTTCCGCTGGGCGGCTGCCTTCACGGTGCTTTTCGGCCTGATCGTGATGGTCTACAACCGGTCGTGGGAGAATACGGCGCTCGCCATCAGCATGCTGCTCGGCCTGATCATGGCCTACAATGTCTGGTTCATCATCTGGCCGAACCAGAAGAAGGCTCTGGGCTTGGTCGAGGCCGATGCCGACAGCAAGAAAAAAGCGGCGCGCATGGCCATGCTGACCTCGCGGTTCAACACCATGCTGTCGATCCCCATGCTCTACGGCATGGCCTCGGCGCATATGCCGTAATCGCAGCACTGCAACGTTGGTTGTCGAACGGGGCCGGCAACGGCCCCGTTCCTCGTTGGGGGATCAGCTATTGAAGGCGATCAGGGCTGCCGCCACACGCCGGCCATCTGCCATCAGGACGTTATAGGTCCGGCAGGCGGCACCGGTATCCATGCCCTCGACGACCACGCCGGCCGCCCGCAGATGCTGGCGCACACCGGCCGGAACCATCGCCATCCGCGCGCCGCAACCCAGCAGGAGCAGGTCGATGCCGCCGGCCTGGGCCTCGGCCACGACGGGCTCCAACGCTTGTTCATTGAGCTGGTCCATCGCCGCCACCGGCCAGGCAATCGTCCGCGCGGGAAACACCAGGACGGAGCCTTGATACACAACGCCGGTGACCCGAAACCGCCCGCCGCCGTAGGACTCGACGATCTGCCGGCCGGCGGGGATGAGCGGCGTCAGATCCATGGGCCGTGCTCAGGCTTCGCTGGGCGCCTGCTCCGCGTCCGCCGGCTTGCCGCCCGTAACGCGGTCGCGGCGCAGGTTCATGTAGACGAGCATCGGCGCCGCCACGAAGATCGTCGAATAGGTGCCGACGATAATGCCCCACATCATGGCGATGCTGAAACCGTTCAGCACTTCGCCGCCGAACAGGAACAACGCGAGGACCGCCAGGAACGCGAGGCCTGAGGTCATGGTGGTGCGCGACAGGGTGCGGTTGATCGACATGCTCAACAGCTCGCTCAGCGGCATCTTCTTGTAACGCCGCAGTTCCTCGCGGATGCGATCGTAGATGACGACGGTATCGTTCACTGAAAAGCCGGCGATAGTCAGCACGGCCGCCACCGTGGTGAGATCGAATTGTATGCCGAGCAAGGCGAACAATCCGACGGTCGTGATGCAGTCGTGGAACAAGGCAACGATGCAGTTCACGGCAAACTGCCACTCATAGCGGAACCAGACATAGGCCATGATGCCCAGCAGCGCCAAGACCGAAGCCAGAATGGCGTTCTCGATGTACTCCCGGCCGACCTTGGGGCCGACGAATTCCGTGCTTCTGATGATGTATGCATCGGCCAGGATTCCCTCGACCTTGGCGATGGCGCGTTGCTGCGCCAAGCTGCTCGCCTCGGGCGCCGCATCCTGATGCTGGAGCCGTATCAGCGCGAACTGCGGATCGCCAAACCGCTGCAGCGACACTTCGCCGAGACCAGCTTCGCCCAGCTTGACGCGCATGTCCGTCAGGTCGGCTTCACCGGACTTGGCTTCCACCTCCATGCGGATGCCGCCGGCGAAGTCGACGCCAAAATTCAGCCCCTTGAAGGCGATCAGCAGGATCGATCCCAAGATCAGGATGACCGATATCGCAAAGGTCACCTTGTGATAGCGCATGAAATCGATGCGCGTGTCGTGGGGGATGATATGGAGACCGCGATACGCCATGGGCAATGCCTCAGATGGGAAGTTCGGACGGGCGGGCGCGGCGCAGCCAATACACCGTGCACATGCGGGCCACGACGACCGCCGTATACATGGAGATGATCGTGCCGATGATCAGCGTGATGGCGAAGCCCTTCACGGTGCCCGATCCGAAGATCAACAGGAATATCGACGAAATGATCACCGTGAGATTGGAATCGGTGATCGTGCCGGACGCTGAACGATAGCCGGCGTCGATGGCCATGACCGGCCCCCGGCCGGCTCTGATCTCTTCGCGAATTCGCTCATGGATCAGCACGTTCGCATCGACGGCCATGCCGAGGGTCAACACCATGCCGGCAATCCCGGGAAGTGTCAGCGTCGCCTGCAGCAGCGACATGGCGGCGATCAGCAGAACGAAGTTGAACACCAGGGCTACGGTCGCAAAGAGTCCGAACAGGCCGTAGACCGCCACCAGGGCGACGATGATGAGCACGAGCCCCATATAGCTTGCCATCGTACCGGCCGCGATCGAGTCGGCGCCAAGCTCGGCGCCTACGCTGCGCTCCTCGAGAATTTTCAGGCTCGCCGGCAGGGCGCCGGCCCGCAACAGCAGTGCGAGCTGGCTCGCGCTCTCCGGCGTAAAACTGCCGCGAATAATGCCGCTGCCGCCGCAGATCGAGCTTTCGATGACGGGCGCGCTGATGATCTTGTCATCCAGCTTGATGGCAAACAGCTTGCCAACGCCCTTTGTCGTTGCGTCGCAGAACTTGCGGGCGCCGATAGCGTCGAATTCGAAGGCGACAACAGGCAAATTGTCCTGGAACGTCCCGGTGGCATCGACCAGATTCTCGCCGCTGACCATAACGCGGCGCTCGATAAGGTACCATTCGCCGCCAGCTTGACCGGCGTTGCGCTCCACGCTTTGCACTTTCATGTCGCCCGGCGGCACTTGCGCATCGGGCGGTTCGAACAGCGACGGCGGGTAGCGCTCATCGACGAAATGGAATGTCATCTTCGCGGTCGTGCTGATCAATTCCCGCAATCGCTTGGGGTCATCATACCCGGGCACCTGGACCAGAATGCGGTCGCGCCCCTCCCGCTGGATCGAGGGCTCCTTGACGCCCTCGGCATCGATGCGGCGGCGAATGATCTCAATCGATTGCTCCACGGCCCGCGCCTGCCGGGCGATGATTCCCGGTTCAGTTATCTCAAGGCGCAACTTGCCGTCGCCGTCGATCTCCAGAACCATGTCGGTGTCGACCAGCGGCTGCAGAGCCTGCCGCGCCTTTTCGGCGTCGGCAGGATTCATCAGCGTCGCAACGACGGCATTCTCTTCGATGGTCAGGCCCTGATAGGTGATGCCGGCGGTGCGCAGGACATCCCGCGATTCGTCCAAGGTCGCTTCCAGGCGATCCCGGACCACCGATTGGACATCCACTTCGATCAGGAGATGCGACCCGCCCCGCAGATCCAGGCCGAGGCTCATCTTGCGCACGCCGACATACTCCCGAAGGGCCGCCAACTGTGCATCGGTGAACAGATTCGGCAGTGCAAAGAGGATGCCAAGACCGAGCACCGCGAAGTTGAGATAGGTCTTCCACTTCGCGAAATAGACAAAACCGCCGCCGCGGGGTTTTGGGGGTTGCGCCATCGCGCGCCAGGCTCCGCTTTTACTTCTTTGCCGGGGATTCGACGGCTTCTTCTTCGTCTTCGTCGGCCGCGACCGTCCTGCTCAGATGGCCGGTCTTGGCGAGGACGTCGGTGATGGTGCCGCGCACGACGCGGACGCGCACGCCCTCGGCGATCTCCAGATCGATTTCGGTATCGCTTCGCACCTTCGCGACCGTGCCGATGATGCCGCCCGACGTCACCACCTGGTCGCCGCGCTTGATCGCCGCGATCAGCGCCTTATGCGCCTTCACCTTCTTCTGCTGCGGACGGATCATCAAGAAGTACATGACCGCGAGCATCAGCCCCATCATGATCAAGAACATGGGGTCAAATCCGGGTGCAGCGCCTCCGGCGGCCTGGGCATAAGCTGGCGAAATGAACATTATTGGGCTCCTCGTCCCGCGCTAAGCCGGCGGACTATACCGGCCATTCGCTGAATTGCAATGTTGATAGGTTACAGGCACAATAGTCTGTAACCATATGGATTCGAATGGTTCCCGGGCCTTCGGATTCCCCATTTTGCCGGCTGGAGGCCGCGAGGCCAAGGGCGATGACCGAATCCGACCTGCTGCCGCTGCTGCAATCCATTGCCGCCTCGCTGGAGCGCCTGGCGCCCAAGCAGGGGGCTGTCCCCGACCTCTGGGCCGCGGACGCCTTCGTCTGGCACAGTCAGGGCGAATGGTTGGAACCCGTCCTCAACGTCAACCGGGTGGATATCGACCTGCTGCGGGGCATCGACCGCGCCCGGGATATCCTGATCGACAATACCCGCCGCTTTGCGGCGGGACTGCCGGCCAACAACGCGCTCTTGTGGGGCGCGCGCGGCACCGGCAAGAGCTCCCTGGTCAAGGCGGCCCACGCGGCGGTCAATCGCGAGGCTGGCGGCAAGAAGGATCGGCAGATCGCCCTGGTGGAAATCCATCGAGAAGACTTGGCGAGCTTGCCCTCGCTTCTCAAGATGCTGCGGGACAGCGATCGGCGTTGTCTGCTGTTTTGCGATGATCTGTCATTCGACAGTGCGGACACCAGCTATAAATCGCTGAAGGCGGTCCTGGAGGGCGGCATCGAAGGCCGGCCGGCCAATGTGCTGTTCTACGCCACCTCGAACCGGCGCCATTTGATGCCGCGGGACATGATCGACAACGAGCGTTCGACCGCGATCAACCCGTCCGAGGCGGTCGAGGAAAAGGTGTCGCTGTCAGACCGTTTCGGCCTGTGGCTCGGCTTTCACAATTGCGACCAGGACACCTATTTCGCGATCGTCGAGGGCTATGCGAAGCGATACGGCCTCTCCGTCCCCAATGAAACACTGCGGGCGGAAGCCGTGGAATGGTCGGTGACCCGCGGCGCGCGGTCGGGCCGTGTCGCCTGGCAGTTCATCCAGGATCTGGCCGGGCGGCTGGGCAAGAAGATCGGGAATTAGGCCGGACTTTCATGCAAGCGAGGGCAATCGGCAACAGCGGGGCAATGCCCACGTCGAATTGGCTTGCAGACTAAAGCTGGTTAGCCGGGCACCGAACCCGTGGCACTTGTGGTACCCATCACGGACTTGGAGCGGAAAGCGACATGAAGCCCAGTTACTTCGACTTAACCGTCCGAGACGTCGGCGAGGCGCAGAGGTTCTTCTCCGCCGTGCTTGGATGGACGTACACCGAGTTCACCCCTGGGTACTTTCGAATTCAAGCTGGATCTGAAGCCGAACCCGGCATCGACGGCGGCATGGCAGCACTTGCTGACACGCCTATCGCAAAGGGCCCCATGTCAGTGCTTGTGGTCCCGGTGGACGACCTGGAGAAGATGGTGGCTCTGGTAGAACGTAACGGCGGACAAGTTCTCGAGCGACGAGTGCCGATCCCGGGCATCGGGTGGTTCTCCTCGTGCACCGAGCCTGGTGGGCTCGTCTTCGGCATGATCCAAGCAGATCCGGCAGTACAACCACTTCGATAGCAGTCGTCATGTCGGTGCCACAACGAGGGACCGCCGGCTAACCAGCCGCTGCAGCCGACGAGCGGCACGAGGCATCGCGCCCTTTTGAATGCCGCGTTTGCCGCCCGCGGCTGAGCGGCAGGTCGATATCTCGCAAAATCCGCAATCTGCCATAACCAGACCTTCAAGTGGCGATGAGTCGCGTCGGTTGCGCTTCATGTGGCCGTTCCAAACAAGAGTCCATGACCGCCCCGGAATTTGGCATTCTACTCTCCATGACGAATGGCAAGACTCCGCCCGTTTTTATGTCCGGCCTCACCGAGGTTGAGGCGCAAGGCCGGCTGAGGTCTGAGGGATACAACGAACTGCCCCGTCCGGACCGGCGTACACCGCTACGCATCGTGCTGGAGGTTCTTCGCGAGCCGATGTTCGCGCTCCTGCTTGGTGGCGGCACTGTTTACCTCCTGCTGGGCGACCTCAAAGAAGCACTCATCCTGCTTGCGTTCGCGATCATGTCTGTGCTGATCACCGTGGTCCAGGAAACGCGGACAGAGCGCGTTCTGGAGGCACTGCGCGATCTTACGAGCCCCCGCGCGTTGGTTATCAGAGATGGTGAGCGCCGGCGCATCGCCGGCCGCGAGGTGGCGCGGGGCGATCTGATCGTGCTCGCCGAAGGCGACCGCGTTCCCGCCGACGCGGTGCTGGTGCTGGCGCAGGACCTGCAGGCCGATGAATCGCTCTTGACGGGCGAGTCGGTGCCAGTTCGTAAGGTGCCAGCCACCGACATCCCGGCCAGCCGCCCCCGTCCGGGTGGCGATGATCTGCCTTTTGTTTATTCCGGCTCGCTGGTGGTGCGAGGCAGCGGCACTGCAGAGGTCGTGGCCACCGGCGCGCGCAGCGAAATCGGCAAGATCGGCCAGTCGCTGCGCGCGCTGGAAACCGAGCCGCCACGGCTTCAGGTCCAGACGGCGCGACTGGTGCGTCTGTGCGCGCTTGGCGGGGCAGCCGTCAGCGTGGCGGCGGTCCTTCTCTATGGCACATTGCGCGGCGGGTGGCTGGATGGAGTGCTCGCGGGGATCGCTATCGGCATGTCGATGTTGCCCGAGGAGTTTCCCGTCGTGCTCACCGTGTTCATGGCCATGGGGGCATGGCGCATTTCGAAAGCGCGCGTGCTGACCCGGCGCGCGGCATCCATAGAGACACTCGGGTCGGCGACAGTGCTATGCACGGACAAGACCGGCACGCTCACCGAGAACCGCATGTCCGTCGCGGAGCTGCGGCTTCCCGGCGGCCGTATCTTCCGATGTCATGATCCGTCCGGGACCAACCTGCCCGCCGAGTTCCGGGAACTGGCGACACATGGGTTGCTGGCCAGCGCACCCGAGCCTTTCGATCCCATGGAGAAGGCCTTTCACACCTTCGCACGAGAGGGACTCGACGCGGCGGACAGCCTGCCCGGGCCCGACTGGAAACTTGCGCACAGCTATGGGCTACGGCCCGGGCTTCTGGCCATGAGCCAGCTATGGCAAATGCAAGAAGGCACGCCCGCGTTTGCGGTCGCAGCGAAGGGCGCCCCCGAAGCAATTGCCCACCTTTGCCGCCTTGGGCAGACGGAACTAGACGCCGTGCGGCAATCCCTGGACGACATGGCCGCTGAAGGGCTGCGTGTCCTGGGCGTCGCAAAAGCGACGCACGAAGGCGCGAGCTGGCCGGACTCGCAGCGCGATTTCTCGTTCGTGTTTCTCGGCCTTGTCGGCCTTGCCGATCCCCTGCGGCCCAATGTCCCCGCAGCCGTGCGTGAATGCCGCTCGGCCGGAATCAGGGTCGTGATGATTACCGGTGATTATCCCGCTACGGCGCGCGCCATCGCGCAGCAGGCCGGCCTCGACGCCGGTGAAGTCCTGAGCGGCGATGAGATCGAGCATCTCGATGATTCCGAACTGGCCCGCCGCGCGAGGGCGGTCGGCGTGTTTGCACGCATCATGCCTGAGCAGAAGCTGCGCATCGTCCAGGCCCTCAAAGCCGACGGCGAAATCGTCGCCATGACAGGCGACGGCGTGAATGATGCGCCCTCTCTCAAGGCGGCGCATATCGGTGTGGCGATGGGCGGACGCGGCACGGACGTCGCGCGCGAGGCGTCGTCCATCGTGCTGCTTGACGACGACTTCGGTTCAATTGTTACGGCTATCCGCCTCGGACGCCGGATTTACGATAATGTGCGCAAAGCGATGGGCTTCATTTTCGCGGTGCACGTTCCCATCGCAGGGCTTGCTCTACTGCCACTAGCCTTCGGCCTCCCCATCATTTTCGGCCCCATTCACATCGCATTCCTTGAAATGGTCATCGATCCCGTGTGCTCCTTGGCCTTCGAGGCGGAAACGGACGAAGAGGACGTGATGCGCCGCAAGCCCCGCGCATCCGACGAGCCGTTGTTCTCCTGGCCGCTGATCGGCTGGAGCATCCTGCAGGGCGCGCTGGCCTTCGGGCTGGTTGGCGCGATTTTCGTGATCGCGCTGCACCGTGGCATGCCCGAGGACGAGGTGCGGGCGCTCACCTTCTTCTCGCTGGTGTTCGCCATCGTCAGTCTCATCCTGGTCAATCGTTCGTTCAGCACGTCGCTGGCCGCGGCGTTTCGCCGTCCCAATCCGGCGCTGGCATGGATACTTCTGGCGATTACGTTGATCTTGGGCTTGAGCCTTCTTTGGCCCGCTGCAAGCGCCCTGTTCCGGTTCGGACCGCTGCACGGCAACGATCTGGCCCTGACGCTCGCCGCCGGCGCCATCCTGCTGATTGTCCTTGAAACGCTCAAGCATCTATGGCGCGCGCGTTTGGGCTTTTGAAGACAGCCTCGCAAGAATCGCTTCGCATTTGCGAGGCGGGATCCCTGAAAGTAAGCTGATCGCTCGGGCATTGCCTGATGGCGTCAATGCCGCATTTGGTTCAGAGGCGCCCGTAACGCAGAGCCGACTCGCATTCGAGCCGAATGGACGGCAGCGCGGAGCGATTCCCGCCGACGCCAGATCTCTGAAGGGCGGATGGTTGCGCGCCCTAGCCCTGGGACGCCAGATGCTGCAGCGGGTCCACCGGATCTGAGCCCCGGCGGATCTCGAAATGGAGCTGAGGTGAGTCCACATTGCCGGTGGCACCGACCAGGGCGATCGGCTGGCCGCGGGTGACCTTGTCGCCCTTCTTTACCAGCAGTTTCTCATTGTGGGCGTAGGCGGTGATCCAGCCATCGGCATGGCGGATCAGCAGCAGGTTGCCGAAGCCCTTCAGCTCGTTGCCGGCATAGGCGACCGTGCCGTTATCGGCGGCGTAGACTTTGGCGCCTTCCTTCGCGGCGATGTTGATGCCGTCATTATGCTGGCCGCCGTTCTTGGCGCCGAAACGGGAGATGATCTTCCCCTGCAAGGGCCATTGGAAGCGCCCATCCGAAGATGTCGCGCTTGGAATTGCCGCGACATCCTTCGTTTCGGATGCCTGTGGAGCCGATTCCGGCGCCGCCGGCTTGACACTTGGAGTCAGAGGCAGATCGCTTTGCGTCTCGTCTTCTATGGGCGGCGGCGACTCCGCCGACTGCGTGGCCGCGGGCGCCGTGGTCGCAGCGGGCGCGCGCGTCGAAGCATTCGCTCCACCCGCAGCCGGCGAGAGATCTTCCATGGCGATCGAGCCGCCGGTCGAAGTCGGCACTCGCGGTGGCGTGCCGGTATAGGTATCGCCATTGGCTGCGGGCGCGGTGGTTGTCGCCGCGAGATCGGGATCATAGTTGCCGCTGCCGGGCGCGGTCAGCTGTTGTCCCGGAGTCAGCCGGTAGGGCGGCTTCAAGCCATTGGCATCGATCAGCGACTGCGTGGGAACATGCATGCGCTGGGCGACGCCATAGATGGTATCGCCGGGCGCGACGGTATAGGGCGCGGCGTTTGCGGGTGCTGCCGCATAGTCGGACGATCCCTGCGCCGCGGACTGCGAATAGGTCGATTGACCTTCGCCCGTGGTGGTGATCTTGGCGCCTTCCGGCGCGCCCGAGTAGTTGCAGCCCGCGATCAGCAAAGCCAGACCGAGGCCCGCGCCGATGCGCACCGTAACAGGTGCTTCGCGAATGAAATCTGTCATCATTTCAACTCCGCGCACGTTTGCGGGACGCCGGTTGATCCGCGCCGCCCTCCTCCGGCAACGCGCCGGAGATCAAGGGCACGAACCGCACATCGCACACCCGCTCGTGCTCATACCCCGTTTCCGTTCGCGTCACCCGGATCAGCTCCTGGTTGCCGCGTTCCGGCCCAACAGGCACCACGAGGATGCCGCCGACCGCCAACTGGTCGAGCAAACCCTGCGGCACTTCTGCCGCGGCAGCCGTTACCATGATTCGGTCGAACGGCGCTTGCTCCTTCCAGCCGGCGCTACCATCCCCATGCCTTGTGGTAACATTATGGCGGCGCAGCGACAGGAGCCGGGCCTCCGCCTCCTGCAGCAGGGGCTTGTGCCGCTCGATTGTATAAAGCCGGCGGCAGAGCATCGACAGCACCGCGGCCTGATAGCCGGAGCCGGTGCCGATCTCCAGCACCTTGTGCCGCGGACCGACCTGCAGCGCTTGGGTCATGATGGCCACGATCTCCGGCTGGCTCAGGGTCTGCCCGTGGCCGATGGGCAGTGCGCGGTTCTCATAGGCCTGATCCTGAAACGGCGCGGGCACGAACAACTCCCGGGGCACGCGCTCGACCGCCGAGAGCACGCGCGTGTCGGTAATGCCGGACTGGCGCAGCTGCATGATCAAGCGGATCTTGCGCGCCGCCAGGCTCATGCGAACACCTTCTTGAGCCGCTTGAATGTTGCGGTATGGGTAAGATCCAGATGCAGCGGTGTGACCGATATGTAGCCGCGACGGGTGGCCGCGAGATCCGTGTCGGACTCCAGGGATTCATCGCTGATGTAGTCGCCGATCCACAGGTAGGAGCGCCCGACCGGGTCGGTGGTCGGCACGATCTCGATCCCGCCGGGACGGCGGCCCTGGCGGGCAACGCGGATACCCTTCACATCCGCCGAAAGTATCTTGGGAAAATTGACGTTCATCAGAACGCCATCCGGCCAAGCGATCGAGGCCAACTTGCGGATGACCTTGGGTGCGTGATCCGCGGCGGTCTGCCAATGAACGTTGAGGCCGTCGCGCAGCTGAGACAGGGCGATGGCGGGAATGCCCAGCAATGTCGCTTCCATGGCCGCAGCGATGGTGCCGGAGTAGGTCACGTCCTCTCCCAGATTGGCGCCGCGATTGACGCCGGAAAGGACGAGGTCCGGCGGTTTCCCTGGTATCAGCTTGTTGACGGCTACCAGCACGCAGTCAGTCGGCGTGCCGTCGATGGCAAAGCGGCGCGCCGATAGCTTACGAACTTGCAATGGCCGGCGCAGCGTCAGGGAATGGGCGGAACCGCTCTGCTCGATTTCCGACGACACGACCCAGACGTCTTTCGACAGGCTCTTTGCAGCTCTTTCGAGCACTTTGAGACCGGGCGCGTTGATGCCATCGTCGTTCGTCACGAGGATGCGAGCGCGCGACAGATTCAGGGGCGCCTTAAGCATAGGGCTCGATCACCCTCACGCCGCCCATGTAAGGCACCAGAACCTCCGGCAGCGTCACGCGCCCATCGGCTTCCTGGTAGTTCTCCAGCACCGCGATCATGGTGCGGCCGATCGCAAGGCCGGAGCCGTTCAGGGTATGCACGAAGCGCGTGCCCTTCTCGCCGGATTTGCGCGCGCGGGCCTTCATCCGCCGGGCCTGGAAGTCGCCGCAGTTGGAACAGCTGGAGATCTCGCGATAGGCCTGCTGCCCCGGCAGCCAGACCTCGATATCGTAGGTCTTTTGCGCGGAGAAGCCCATGTCGCCGGTGCAGAGCGTGACCACGCGGTAGGAGAGGCCGAGGCGCTTCAGCACTTCTTCCGCACAGGAGGTCATGCGCTCATGCTCGGCGCCGGAGTGGTCGGGGTGGGCGATGGAGACCAGCTCGACCTTGGAGAATTGGTGCTGGCGGATCATGCCGCGGGTGTCCTTGCCGGCGGCACCCGCTTCGGAGCGGAAGCAGGGCGTGTGGGCGGTGAAACGCAGCGGCAGCTTGTCCTCGTCGATGATGCTGTCGGCCGCCAGGTTGGTGAGCGGCACTTCCGAGGTCGGTATCAGCCAGAACCCCTCCTCCGTATGGAAGAGATCGGCAGCGAATTTGGGCAGCTGGCCGGTGCCGTAAACGGCGCTATCGCGCACCAGATAGGGCGGCAGGATCTCGGTATAGCCGAACTCGCGGGTATGGATGTCCAGCATGAAGGCGGCGAGCGCCCGTTCCATGCGTGCGAGATTGTGCTTCAGCACCACGAACCTGGCGCCCGACAGCTTGGACGCGGCGTCGAAATCCATCTGGCCCAGGGCCTCGCCGATCTCGAAATGCTGCTTGGGCGCGAACGCGAAGTTTCTGACATTGCCGTGGCGGCGGATCTCCACATTGGCGTCGGCGTCGGCACCGGGTGGAACATCCTCGGCCGGCAGGTTCGGGATTGCCGACAAGAGTTGATCCAGTTTCTCCGACTGGGCCTTCTCCGCCGCCTCGGCCTCCTCCATGGCGGACTTCAGGCTCGCCACCTCGACCATCAGGGCGCCGGCGTCCTGCCCTTTGGATTTGGCAGCGCCCACCTGTTTAGAGACTTCATTGCGCTTGGCCTGCAGCTCTTGCAGCCGCGTCTGCGCGGCCCGGCGCGCCATGTCGAGCGCCAGAATTTCCGTCGACTGCACGGCGAGGCCGCGCTTGCGCAGGCCGGCGTCAAAGCGCTGGGGATCGTCGCGAATGGTCTTGAGGTCGTGCATTGCCAGCCGTTATGCGTGCCGAATCAACGGCGTAAATGTATAGGGCTTGGCTGGGAGTCCGTCTACCCGCCTTCGCCAAGGCTTCGGCGGGCGAGCGGGCCGCTGCGCGAAAACCGGCTACTCGGCGGCGGCGGTGGTTTCTTCGGCGGCGCGTTTCTTCTCGACCATGCGGGCGACGATGACGGAAACCTCATAGAGCAGGCAGAGCGGAATGGCGAGGCTGAGCTGGCTGATCGGGTCCGGCGGCGTCACGATGGCGGCGAAGATGAACACGAAGACAATCGCGTAACGCCGCTTACTGCGCAGGGTTTCCGCCGACAGGATGCCGACGCGCGCCAACAGCGTCAGCAGCACCGGCAACTGGAACGACAGGCCGAAGGCGAAGATCAGCCACATCACCAGGGAGACGTACTCGCCGACCTTCGGCATCAGTTCGAGGGGCGGATCGCCGGGCGCTCCGACAGTCTGGAAGCCGATGAAAAACGCCCAAGCGGCCGGCAGCATCAGATAGTAGAGCAACGACGAGCCGAAGAGGAACATGAATGGCGTGGCGACGATGAAGGGCAGGAACGCCGCCTTTTCTTGCCGATAAAGACCCGGTGCCACAAAAGCCCAGACCTGTCCCATGATCACGGGAAAGGCCACGACCAGGGCGCCGAACACGCTCAATTTGACGCGGGTGAAGAAGGCTTCGGTCAGGTTCGTATAGATGATCTTCGGGATATCGGTGCCGTACTTGCCGATCCAGGCCTCGTTGAGCGGCTTGACCAGGAAGGCCAGGATTTCCTCGGAGATGAACCAGCAACCGATGAAGGCGACGATCAGGAAGACGAAGGCGATGATCAGCCGCCTGCGCAACTCGATCAGATGATCGAGCAGCGGCATCTTCTTCGCCTCGTTCGGATCTTCGACAGGTTTCGCCTTGGCCATTGGAACTACGCCGGTTTTGCTTCCGGCGCCGCTGCTGGTTCAACGACCGGCGCGGGCGCGGCCGGCGCCGGAGCGGCGGCCGGGATCGATGACGTGCTGGCAGTCGGCGTTAAAGTGCTTGTTGAAGAGTTGGCGGAAGGAGCAATCGGTGTCGCGGCTTGCGCGGTGACACTCATGGATTTTTTCAGTTCGTCCTCGTTCAGCGCCTTCTTCATCTCGCCGGTGGGATCGATGGTCTTTTCCAGCATCTGATTGACGCTGCGGCCGGTAACAGAGGTGACCGCCTTGCGGGCGTCTTCCAACTCGGCCTCGCGGACGATTTCGTCAACGCCGCTCTGGAACTCGCGCGCCATCTTGCGCGCCTGCTTCATCCAGTAAGCGAAGGTCTTGAGCGCATTCGGCAGCTCCTTGGGGCCGATGACCACAAGGGCCACGACCGCGATAACGGCCATCTCGGACCATCCGATATCGAACATGCTGCTCCCCGCGCCGCCTTTGGTGCGCGGCCGCCGAACGCCTTAGCTGGCGGCGTTGTCTTTCTGAGTGACCGTGTTGTCGATCACCTTGCCGGCTTCGGCCTCGACCTTTTCCTTGTCGTCCTTCATGCCCTTCTTGAAGGCTCTTATGCCCTGCGCGGTATCGCCCATGATTTGCGCGATCTTACCTTTACCGCCGAACAGCAGCAGGACGACGGCCAAAGCGATCAACCAATGCCAAATGCTCAAGCTACCCATGATGGCGGACCTCCTAGCCCGTATTTTCGCGGCGCGCGGGACTATGGCAAAACGCCATAACCCCCGCAATACGACATTCTGCCCCTATAATTTGGTCCGTGCCAGCCGGGTTCAAGGGAAAATCAAGGGATTAGCCCGGTTTCTTTGGTCCAATTCCGGCCCTTAGTCCTCGTCCGGAAGCTGCTCAAGGTCGCCCACCAGGGAGGCCTCGTCGAAGTCGCCCATGGCCACCAGCTCCTCCTGGTCATCAGTATCGTCGCTATCGCCTTCTTCCCCTTCGGGATTGTCCTGATTGGCCGGCCGGGCGGTGTCGGACAGGGCCTGGGCGCCCAGGGCCGACAGGGCCGAGCGGACATCCAGCAGGCCGGCGGCGCGCAACTCCTCGACTCCGGGCAGGGCGTCCAGGCTGTCGAGGCCGAACTGCCCCAGGAAGGCGTCCGTCGTCACCCAGGTCACCGGACGGCCGGGCGTACGGCGGCGGCCCTTCGGCCGGACCCAACCGATCTCCAACAAGGTGTCCAGGGTGCCCTTGGACAGGGCGACGCCCCTCACCTCCTCGACCTCCGCCCGGGTCACCGGCTGGTGATAGGCGATGACCGCGAGGGTCTCCAGAGCGGCGCGGGACAGGCGGCGCGTGACCTTGGCTTCGATCTGCAGCTGCGAGCCCAGGTCCGGCGCGGTCCGGAAGATCCATTTGCCGTCGAGCCGCACGAGATTGACGCCACGATTGGCGTAAAGGCCCGCAACCTCGTCCATCAATTCGCGGAAATCCACGCCCTCGGGCAGCCGCGATTTGATGCCGGCATCGGACACGGGGTCGGTGGAGGCGAAGATCAGCGCCTCGACCATGCGAATCTGTTGAAAGCGTTCCTCGCTCATTGCTCCACTCTCGTGCGGCCGCGCAGGAATATCGGGCCGAATATCTGCTCCTGACGCAACTCCGCTTTCCCCGACCGCACCATCTCCAGGGTCGCCGCGAACATCGCCGCGACAGCGGAGCGCCCGCCCATGCCGTCGTTCAGTTGCGGCGGCAGGAAGGTCGAGAGCGTCTTCCACTCCATCGTATGTCCCAGCATGTCGCCGAGTCGCTTCAGCGCCTCATCCATCGAATAGAGTTCGGTCGGCATGATGCGCAGCAGACCCTGCTGACGCCGCGTCGCGATCGAGCCGTAGGCCCGGAGGAGTTCGAAGAGCTTCACATTGTACACCACTTTCTGCCGCACCGGCAGCCGTTCGGCGCCGCCGCGGTGGAAGAAGTCGTGGCCTAGCTGCGGCCGCTCCATAAGCTTGCCGGCGACATTCCGCATGGCTTCGAGCCGCTGCAGTTGGAAGGCCAATGCCGCCGCCATCTGTGCGCCCGTGGGCTCGCCACCCTCCACTTCGGGCTCCGGCAGCAGCAGCTTCGACTTCAGGAAAGCGAGCCACGCCGCCATCACCAGATAGTCGGCCGCCAGCTCCAACCGAAGCCGCCGCGCGCGGGCGACGAAGGAAAGATATTGATCCGCCAGGGCGAGGATGGAGATCTTCTTCAAGTCGACCTTCTGATCCCGCGCCAGGGTCAGCAGGACGTCGATCGGTCCCTCATACCCGTCGAGATCGAGCAGGAATTGCGAGTCGCTCATCGGCTCCCGCGGTCTGTCTTCGAATTCGTCGGTCAACCTGTTCTCCCCGGAAAAGAGAGCGTTTCCGGCCTGGGTCCAAGGCCGCACAGAACCGCGGCCACGCCAGCGATTAGCGCCTTGCCGCGGCCCTGTCCACCCCGTCAAACAGCCAGCAGCGCATCGACTCGCGCTTGTGCATCGGCGATGTCGATTCGTTCTCGCGTATTAACGATCCTGAGGCCGGATTGGACCCGTTCCAGGGCCGCCATCGTCAGCGGTGGGACGGCTTCAGCTACCTGCCGCATCTCGTCCATGTTGCCATTGCAATGCAGGGCCACGTCGCAGCCCGCCGCCAGCGCCCTCTGGGCCCGCTGGCGCAAGCTGCCTTCCAGCGCCTGCATCGAGAGGTCGTCGGAAAACAACAGCCCCTGAAATCCGATGGCGCCGCGGATGGTTTTGTCGATGACAGTTTTCGAGGCGGTAGCCGGCGCTGCGGCGTCGAGGGCGGTAAAGAGGATATGCGCCGTCATCGCCCAGGGCATGTCGCGCAAGGCCCGGAACGGCGCGAAGTCGGTGCGCAGCAACTCGTCCGCTTTCGCGGTCACGCGCGGCAATTCGATATGGCTGTCGGCGACGGCGCGGCCGTGGCCCGGCATATGCTTGATGACGGGGATGATGCCGCCATCGAGAAAGCCTTCGCAGGCGGCCCGGGCTAGCGCAGCAACGATAGCCGGATCGTCACTGTAGGCGCGATCGCCGATGGCCCGATGGGTGATCGGCAGCCGCAGATCGAGCACCGGCGCACAGTCGACATTGAAACCGAGCGTGGCGAGGTCCTCGGCGATCAGGCGCGCATTCAATCGCGCGCATTCGAGGGCTGCCGCGAGGTCGCGGCGGGCCAATTCGCCGATGACGGCGGCGGCCGGCCGCTTGCGCCAAGTGGGCGGCTGCAACCGCTGCACCCGGCCGCCCTCCTCGTCGATCATGACGGGGGCGTCGCGGCGCCCGACGCAGCGGCGCATGTCGGCGATCAGGGCGCGGATCTGCTTCGGCGACTCGCAATTGCGCTGGAACAGGATAAAGCCGAGCGGCCTGGACACGCGGAAGAAGCGCCGCTCCTCATCGGTGAGAACCGTTCCCAGACAACCGAAGATGCAGGCCAGCGGTGCAGCCATCAGTCTAAGGCACTCACGGCGCCACGACCATGCAGCCCTGCTCCAGCTTCTTCAGCGCCACGCAGGCATCGGTGGCGGCGGCGCGATCGTTGAATGGCCCGGCTTGAACACGGTAGAACTTACCGTCGCTGCCCTTGTCGATCTCGACCACAGTGAGCTCTTTGCCGCTGAGCAGCTGGGCATGCTTTTTCTGCAGCTTAGCCCAGGTTTCCCGGGCGCCGTCCTTGGTCTTCACCGCCGCGAGTTGAACGCGGTAGGCGGCGCCCAGGGATGCGGTCTGATCAACAACGTCCGTGATAGTCGATTCGGCCGGTGCAGCCGGTGTCTCTGGCGCGGCTTCGCTCGCTGAGCCGCCGCCCGCGCTCGGTTCCACATTTGATGCAGCCGCCGCGGCATCATCGGTCACATCAAAAGCCGGCGCTGGAACCTGCGGGATATTGCCGGACGCATCCGAAGACTTGTCGCTGCCCGCCGGGGCGGTTTCCGCGGGGGCCGGCGGCGGCAAGGGCATCGGCGTCTCCGGCTGTCCGAGCAGGACTTCCGTTTGCGACTTGGCTTCCCCGCTCAGGGTGTCATAGATCGCCACGTCCTGGTTAAGGGGCCGCATGCCACCTTCATTTGCCGGACGCATTTTCTCCGGGCCCTGCTCTGCTGCCACAACAGGCAGATCCGCATCCGCCACGACCGTCCGCTCGCTCTGGTTCATCAGCATCAGCAGCGGCACGAAGATGGCGAAGGCGCTGACCGCAACAATGCCGATCCAGAGCAGCGGCCGTGTGCGGCCGGGACCATCGGGCAAGGCAGCGGACCCTGGCGCGGCAGCTGGCCCGTCATGGCTGGGGCGCGGCGGAATCTCCGGGCCGCTGTCACCGTCATCGACCGCCAAGTCCGGAAAAAGTTGCGGCTCCTGAGTGATTTCGCCAGGCTGGTTTGCGGCCATCGCCGCACGCGCGGCCGCGGTCAGAATCCGATCCTGGCTATAGACAGGGTCAAGCACGGGCTGGCGCCGCTGCAAGGCGGGGCCGCCTTGGGTCGGCCGTCGGGAAAATTCCGGGTCCTTGGGTATCATCAGCGCATCTCCTCAACTGGTTCTACCCCCATGACTTCCAACCCAGATGCAATGACGAACGCCATTGCCTGCACCATCGCCAGTCGTGCCGCTGTCAGCGGCAAATCGTCTGGACGCAAAAGGCGCCGGTCGGCGTTTTCTGTTCCGCTAGTCCAAAGCGCATGAAATGCAGAGGCCACATCGTGAAGGTAGAAGGCAACGCGATGAGGCTCATGCGCCTCGGCCGCGGCCTCCACGATCTTTGGCCAAGACGCCATCTGCTTGATGAGGGTTAGCTCAGCGTCGCTGGTCAGCTTTGTGAGATCGGCGTTTGAAAGCGATGTCGGCGAAATGTCCATGCTCGGAAAGTCCCGTTGTGCAATACGCAACACAGAGCAAGCCCGAGCATGGGCATACTGCACATAGAAGACAGGATTTTCGCGCGACATCTCGACAACCTTCGTCAGGTCGAATTCCAGCGGTGCGTCATTGGTGCGCGTCAGCATGATGAAGCGCACGGCGCCCTTGCCCACCTCGCCGACGACTTCGCGGAGCGTGACGAAAATGCCTTTGCGCTTCGCCATCTTTACCGGCTGACCGTCGCGCAGCAGCGTGACGAGCTGGCACAGCTTCACATCCAGCGAACCCTTGCCGCCGGTGACCGCCTTCACCGCCGACTTCATCCGCTTCACATGGCCGCCGTGATCTGCGCCCCACACATCGATCATCTCCGGACAGCCACGAAGGAACTTGTCGTAGTGATAGGCGATATCGGAAGCAAAATAGGTCCAACTACCGTCCGACTTCCGCAGCGGCCGGTCGACGTCGTCGCCGAAATCGGTGGAGCGGAACAGGGTCTGCGGCCGCGGCTCCCAATCGTCGGGCTTCATGCCCTTTGGCGGACTGAGCACACCGACATAGAGCAAGCCGTCATCCTCAAGCTTGTTCAGGGCGCGTTCCACCGCACCTGACTCCACGACGTTGCGCTCGGAGGAAAAGACATCCTGGCGGATACCCAAGAGCACGAGATCCTCGCGAATGCCGGCCATGATCTGATCGATAGCGAACTGCCGGACCGGGACGAGCCACTCGCTCTCCGGCTTATCCAGCCATTTCTTGCCGTCGCGCTTTGCCAGGGCCTGGCCGACATCCATCAGATACTCGCCGGGATAGAACCCCTCGGGAATAGCCGGGATGGCTTCGCCCAAGGCCTCCCGGTAGCGGAGATGGGTCGAGCGCGCGAGCACATCGACCTGGGTACCCGCGTCGTTGATGTAGTATTCCTTCGTGACGCTATGCCCGGCCTTGGCCAGCAGGCTGGCCAGCGCGTCGCCATACACCGCGCCCCGGGCATGGGCCACATGGAGCGGGCCCGTGGGGTTTGCCGAAACGTACTCGACGTTCACCTTGCGGCCTTGTCCGATCTTGGAGTCGCCGTACCGTATGCCGGCAGCAAGAATATCGCCGATTCGCGCCTGCCAGAACGATTCCGCCAGATGCAGGTTGATGAAGCCCGGACCGGCGATATCGACCTTCCGCACTTCCTTGCGGCTCCGCAGGGCATCGGCAATCAGTTGCGCCAGGTCGCGCGGCTTCAGCCCGAGCCCCTTGGACAGGACCATCGCGGCATTGGTCGAGAGATCGCCGTGGGTCGGGTCACGCGGCAGCTCTACGGAGACGCGGGCCATATCCACATCGCCCGCGATTTTGCCGGCGGCCTGAAGGCCGCGCAGCGCCGCGGCAACCTCATCGTGGAAGTAGGCGAAGAGATTCATCAGGCCGCGCCGCCCTTCCCCAGCCGCCGCTGCTCATCCAGCGCGAAACGGTCAGTCATGCCGGCGATGTAATCGCCGACGACGCGGGCCGTCGCTGCCGCATCCTTGGCGTGGCAATACTGGCGCCAACCCTCTGGCAGATGTTGCGGATGAGTCATGTATAACCCGAACAGATTCCGAACCACATCCCGCGCCCGGGACGTCATTTGGTTGACCCTATGGTGCCGGTACATCCGTTCGAACAGGAACCTGCGTATGACCTGTTCGTGCTCCACCATGGCCGGCGAAAAGGCGACGAGCGCGCGGCCCAACCCGCGAACTTCGGCAGCCGATTGCGGCTGGGCCCTTTCAAGCCGGCGGCGGGTTTCCTCTATCAGGTCGCTCACCATGAGGTCAATCAACCGTCTGACGGTCTCATGGATGAGACGGGGCGCCTCCAGGCCGGGGTACTTCTGCTGCAGCGATTTCAGCACCGGGCCCACCAGCGGCAACTCGCTGATATCGGCAATGCCGAACAGGCCGGCCCGCAAGCCATCATCCATATCGTGGTTGTCATAGGCGATGTCGTCGGCGATGGCGGCCACCTGCGCTTCAGGGCCGGGAAAGCTGTGCAACTCCAGGTCCCGCTGCTCCGCGCAATAGGTGGCGATTGTGGCGGGAACGGGGCGCCGCTTCGCCTTTTCAGACGCGGCCGGACCGGTTAGCGGGCCGTTATGCTTGACCACGCCTTCCAAGCACTCCCAGGTGAGATTTAGGCCATCGAAATCGGCGTAGTGCCGCTCCAGGATCGTCAGGATGCGGAAGGTCTGCTCGTTATGGTCGAAACCGCCATAGTCCTTCATCGATTCGTCGAGGGCTTCCTCGCCAGCATGGCCGAAGGGCGGGTGGCCGAGGTCGTGCCCAAGCGCCAGGGCCTCCGCCAGATCCTCGTCGAAGCCCAGGGCGCGGCTGATGGACCGGGCGATCTGCGCGACTTCAATGGTGTGAGTCAGGCGCGTCCGGTAGTGATCGCCCTCGTGGGACACGAAGACCTGGGTCTTATGCTTGAGCCGCCGGAAGGCCGTGGAATGGACGATCCGGTCCCGGTCGCGCTGGAACGGGTTACGGGTCGCGCTGGCCGGCTCCGGGACCAGCCGCCCGCGGCTCTCTTCCGGCCGGCTGGCAACGGGATGGCGCTGGGGCGCGGCGACGCTCATGGGCCGACCCTACGCGGCCAGCCCTGGTAAATCAATAGGTTGCGGGGTGATTGACAAGGCGATTCAACTACTTACATAACGACCTGCAGACGGCTGTAGGAGCCGGCGCCGATTTGAGTTAGGATGATTCCATGAATGCAATCACCGATCCGCGCAGCCAGGAACTCAGCATCTCTGCCCGCGCCGCCAGCCGCATCTCGAAGCTGATGGCCGAAGAGGCCGGCGACGGGCTGATGTTCCGCATCGCCGTCTCCGGCGGCGGCTGTTCCGGCTTCCAGTACGGCTTTAGCCTCGACGACAGCAAGCTTGCCGATGACGTCACGTTCGAGCGCGACGGCGTGAAAGTAGTGGTCGATACCACATCGCTGGAACTGATCCGCGGCGGCGAGGTGGATTTCGTGGAAGAACTCGTGGGTTCCTATTTCCAGGTGCGCAATCCCAATGCCACCTCGACCTGCGGCTGCGGCACATCCTTCTCTGTCGGTTGATCTGACGCCGGTTCAAGCGCTAGGTAAGAGGCCCGCTCCGGCGGGCCTTTCTGCTTTTCGGGGGCCGCGCGTGATCCGCATCGCTACATTCAACGTCAATTCGATCAAGGCCCATATCGTCAATGTGACGGGCTGGCTGAAAGTGGCCAAACCCGATGTGGTGCTGATGCAGGAGATCAAATGCACCGACGAAAGCTTTCCGCGGCTGGAGATCGAGGATCTCGGCTACAACGTCGCGACCGTCGGGCAGAAGACCTATAACGGCGTCGCCATCCTGTCGAAGCACCCGCTGACGGTGGAGCAGAAAGCGCTGCCTGGAAGTCCCGAAGACGATCATGCGCGCTACATCGAAGGCCTGATCGAAGCGCCCAAGGGCAAAGACGGCAAGCGGATTGCCCTGCGCGTCGCCTCGATCTATCTGCCGAACGGCAATCCCTCCGGTACTGAGAAATTCACCTACAAACTGGCCTGGATGGAGCGTCTGCGCGCCCATGCGGCGAACCTGTTGAAGCTCGAAGAAGTTCTGGTGCTCGGCGGCGACTACAATGTCGCGCCGACGGATGATGACGTCTACGATCCGGAAGGCTGGCACGACGATGCACTGTGCCGGCCCGAGTCGCGCCGCGCGCTGCGCATGATCGTCAATCTCGGCTACACTGATGCGATCCGGGCGCTGCACGGCCAGCCACACCTCTATACTTTCTGGGACTATCAGGCCGGCCGCTGGCAACGGGACGAGGGCCTGCGCATCGATCACCTGCTGCTGTCACCCCAGGCCGCTGACTTGCTGTCGGAGTCGGGCGTCGACCGCGATCCCCGCGGCAAGGACAAGCCGTCGGATCACACGCCGGTCTGGTGTGAGCTGGATATTGGCTAAGACTCGCTGCCGGGCCCGGTAATGAGCCGTGCGCCGCGCTGAAACGTCACGTAGGCCCAGAGCCAGTTCAGCATCACTGTCAGCCGGTTGCGGAAACCGATCAAGAAGAAAACGTGGGCGGCGCCCCAGAGCAGCCAAGCCAGAAAGCCGCTCAACCGCAGCCACCCGAAATCGGCAACGGCGGCATGGCGGCCGATGGTCGCGAAGTTGCCATAGTTCCGGTAACGGAACGGACGCGGTGCGGATTTTTGCTTAATGCGGCGGGCGATTACGTCAGCAACATAGGTGCCCATCTGCTTAGCGGCTGGTGCAACGCCGGGAACCAAGGTGCCGTCGGGATTCCGGACGGCGGCATTGTCGCCGATGAGAAAAATTTCGGGAGCACCGGCAACCGAGAGGTCATCCTTCACCCAGACTCGGCCGGCGCGATCATGATCAACTTTCAGCCATTTCGCGGCAGGCGAAGCCTGAACGCCCGCAGCCCATATCACTGTCCGCGACGCAATGCGCGTCCCCCTCACGATGACGCCACCGGCATCGCAGGATTCAACCGGAGAATTCAACCTCACCTCGACACCCAGCCTCTCCAGCGACTGCTCGGCCTTGCGCGAGAGTTCCTCCGGGAAAACCGTTAGAACGCGCGGTCCTGCCTCGATCAGCAGGATGCGCGCCGAAGTCGGATCGATGGAGCGAAAATCCTTGGCCAGAGTCTTCTTTGCCAGTTCTGCGATAGCCCCGGCCATCTCGACACCGGTCGGGCCACCACCAATGACAACAAACGTCAACAGCCGGTCACGTTCGTCGATATCGGTCTCGCGCTCAGCGCGCTCGAAGGCCATGAGAATGGCGTGGCGGATGGCCGTCGCATCGTCGATCTTCTTGAGGCCGAGCGTGACATCTTCCCATTCGTCATGGCCGAAATAGGCGTGGCGTGCGCCGGCAGCCAGGATCAGAAAGTCATAGCCGACGGCGCCGTTGCCCTGGATATGCAATTGCCGGCGGTCGCGGTCGATCGCCTCGACCCGGCCCATCACTACTTCGGCGTTGCGCTGATCCCGTAGAATGCCACGGATTGGTGCGGCAATATCGGCGGGCGAAAGGCCGGCCGTCGCCACCTGATAGAGAAGCGGCTGGAACAAGTGATAGTTCCGGCGGTCGATGACCACGACATCAACAGGAGCATTCTTCAACGCCTTGGCGGCGGTCAGTCCGCCAAAACCGGCGCCGACAACGACGACGCGCGGGCGTTTGCCCGCCCCCCCTCTGGTTTCAGAGCGGGCGACCTGCGGCTCAGCCACAGGCAGGGCTAGGACAACGCGCCCGGCTGCCGCAGACATGGGAACACCTCCTGGGATCGGCCAAGTGGTCAGTTTCCCATGATATACATCGCCGGGAGAAATAGGATTTTGGCATGGATCGCATGACAATAGCCTATTGGCGCTTCCCAATCAGATATCCGCGAAACAATGCGTCTCAGCCTTGCCGCCGGGATGGCAGACGGCGCCCTGTTCGGCATCGCTGACGGTCTGGGCATAACGCCAGATCGCGCCGGACTGATAGTCGTGCTTGCGCGGCTTCCACTGCTTCCGGCGCTCGGCCAATTCGGCGTCGCTGAGGTCGACCTGCAGCGTGCCTTTCTCCGCATCAATACGGATGGTGTCGCCGTTCTTCAGCAGGCCGATGGGGCCGCCGACCGCGGCTTCCGGACCCACATGACCGATGCAGAACCCGCGGGTGGCGCCGGAGAAGCGGCCATCGGTGATCAGCGCCACCTTGTCGCCCATACCCTGGCCGTAGATGGCCGCTGTCGTCGCCAGCATCTCGCGCATGCCCGGTCCGCCGCGCGGGCCCTCATATCGGATGACGAAGACATCGCCCTCGCTGTACTTGCGCTGCTCGACTGCGCGATAGGCGTCTTCCTCGCAATCGAAGCAGAGCGCCTTGCCGGTGAAGGCCAGCTTCTTCATACCGGCGATCTTCACGATAGCGCCCTGGGGCGCCAGATTGCCGCGCAAGCCGACGACGCCGCCGGTCTTAGACAGCGGATTTGCGGTCGGACGGATCACGTCCTGATTGGTAGGGAAGGTCACGCCCTTCAGATTTTCGGCGATGGTCTTGCCAGTGACGGTCATGCAATCGCCATGCAGGAAGCCACCCTCCAGCAGCGCCTTCATCAGTACGGGCACGCCGCCGATTTCGTACATGTCCTTGGCGACGTAGCGGCCGCCCGGCTTCAGATCGGCGATGTAGGGCGTGCGGCGGAAGATCTCACAGACGTCGTGGAGGTCGAACTTGATGCCGACCTCATGGGCGATCGCCGGCAGATGCAGGCCGGCATTGGTAGAGCCGCCGGACGCAGCCACCACCATGGCGGCATTCTCCAGCGCCTTGCGGGTGACGATGTCGCGCGGGCGGATCTGCTTGGCCACCAGGTTCATGACTGCCTGTCCCGACGCCTCGGCATAGGCGTCGCGACTCTCATAGGGCGCGGGGGCGCCGGCCGATCCCGGCAAGGCCAGACCGATCGCCTCGGACACGCAGGCCATGGTGTTGGCGGTGAACTGGCCGCCGCAGGAACCGGCGGACGGACAGGCGACGCATTCCAACTCGTGTAGATCCTTCTCATCCATCTTGCCGGCCGAATACGCGCCGACGGCTTCGAAGACATCCTGCACGGTTACATCGCGGCCGTGATAGCGGCCCGGCAGGATCGACCCGCCATACATGAACACCGACGGCACGTTCAGCCGCACCATGGCCATCATCATGCCGGGGAGGGACTTGTCGCAGCCTGCAAAGCCGACCAGCGCGTCGTAGCAGTGACCGCGCATGGTGAGTTCGACCGAGTCGGCAATGACCTCGCGGCTGACCAGTGAGGACTTCATGCCGGCATGGCCCATGGCGATGCCGTCGGTCACGGTGATCGTGGTAAACTCCCGGGGCGTGCCACCGGCCGCCTTCACGCCCCTCTTCGCGACCTGCGCCTGGCGGGCGAGCGCGATATTGCAGGGCGCTGCCTCGTTCCAGGTGGTGGCCACGCCGACGAAGGGCTGGGCGATCTCCGCCTCCGTCATGCCCATGGCGTAGTAGTAGGACCGGTGCGGAGCGCTGGAAGGCCCGACCGAGACATGGCGGCTGGGAAGTTTGGATTTGTCAAACTTGCTTGAGATGGGCATGGCAGTTCCTTCGACGGGACGGCAAATGAAGCCGGAAAGATAGAGGCGCACCCTCCCAATCGCCAGTGGGATTTACTGTTTTCTATGGGATAGGAGCAGCCCTTTTCTGCTGGCGGGCAATCGCCCAGATAAGATAGATTTCCTTTCCTTGCCCTCAACTTCGGGTATCGTGATGCCGCGCTTATTCCCCGAGGACCGCCCATGCCGCTGGTTCGCAAAATCCGCCGCGCACAAGACGCTTGCGATTACTGCACTGGCCGCAGCATTTCTTTGGGCGCCAGGCCCGGTCGGCGCACAGGAAGTAAGGCCCGTCGGGTATGTGAAGAATGTCGATGGCCTGGTCAACCTGATACGGGATCAGCGTTCTGAAACGCTTGAGCCTGGCGCGGCTATCTTCCTCGAAGACATCATCGAGTCCGGTGCGGACGGCTCCTTTGGCATTACGCTAAAGGACGACACGCGCCTTTCGGGCGGCCCCAATACGAAACTCAAGATCAAGGAATTCGCCTTCGAACCCGCCGAGGGCAAGCTCGGTTCGATCATGGAAGTTCTTAAAGGAACTCTATTCTACATCTCCGGCACCATCTCAAAACTGTCTTCCGAAGCGGTCAAGATCGAGACTCCGTTCGGGCTGATCGCAGTCCGCGGCACCCGGTTCGTCGTTCGCGTCGGCGGCGGTGAATCATGAAGAAACGCTCCGCAAGAGATTTGGCATTTCGCATCAGCGGCGGCCTGATTCTCGCCGGCCTGCTTGCGTCCTGTGCACCCTTGCCGAGAAACGTCGTCGTGCTGCTGGAAGATCCGGACAATCCGAACACCTCGGTCGAGGTCAGCAGCGGTGCCGGTTCGGCCGTGATCGACAAGCCGCTGGTCGCGGTCGGCGTCGACGAAGGCTCGGGCGGTCTCACGGAACCGCAAGAAACCACAATCGGCACGGTACGCAAGGCTTTCAAGCAGGCCATCGACTCCCAACCGCGGCCGCCAGCGAAGTTCATCCTCTATTTCGAGTTGGGCGGTCAGCGCCTCCTGCCCGACTCTGAGGCGGAGCTCGATTCTATTGCGGCACTCATCAGAAATCGCCCGTTTGTGGACGTAACCGTCGCCGGCCATACGGACACCGTGGGTCTGCCGGCCTTGAACGCGCAATTGTCGCTCAACCGCGCTGTCGCGGTGCGCGACCTGCTGATTGCGCGCGGGGTTGATCCGGCGTTGTTGAGCGATGTCACGTCACATGGCGAGGGCAATCCGCTGGTGCCTACGGGAAACGAAGTGAGCGAGCCGCGCAACCGTCGCGTCGAGGTCACGGTGCGCTAGGCACCGCACGGGGCCCCGCCGGATCACCGGCTGCCCTATCCATTGTCTGACCATCATTTACTGCGAGCCGCGCCAGCGAACGCTCTGCCGGAAACGACAGCGTAACACTGGTACCGACATTCAATGCGCTGGTCAGCGTCAGACGCCCCCCATGCAGCTCCAACAACGATTTCGTTATCGGCAGACCGAGCCCGGCACCCTGATAGTTGCGGACAAGAGGGTGTTCCGTCGTGTAGAACGGCTCCAGGATCTTGGAGATATCGCTCTCTGAGACGCCGATGCCGGTGTCGCTGACTTCAATGTCAATGCCCCCATCCGCGCGCAGCAACGCTTGCAGGCTTACGGTTCCCTTCTCGTCTGTAAACGTGACCGCATTGGTCAGCAGGTTGACCAGCATCTGCTTGATCATAGGCGCATCGCCGCGGAGCGCCGGCAAGCCTGGGGCAAGATCAGTCGTCATCGTGAGTTGCTTGCGCTCGATTCTGGGTCGCAGCATTCCCACGGCATCCGTGGCGATCTTGTAGACATCGACCGTCGTTTCATGGAGTGCGGCATGGCCGGTTTCGATCTTCGACATTTCCAGTATGTCGCTGATTATCGCAAGCAGATGGCTGCCACTTGAATGTATGTCGCCCGCATACTCGACATACTTGTCATTTCCGACCGCGCCGAGTTCCTGATCCCGGATTAGGGATGAGAAGCCAAGTATCGCCGTCAGCGGTGTGCGCAGCTCATGACTCATGTTTGCCAAGAAATTGGACTTCGCCCGATTTGCAGCCTCCGCATGCGCCAAAGCTTGTCGCAGAGCCCTTTCGGCCGCGGCTCGATTCTGCGCTTCCCGGTAGAGATCATGCATCAGGCGCACGACAAAGAAGACGCCGGCGGCAAATATGCCAAAACTGGCATCAAAGAGAATTCCCGAGAACTCGAAACCAAGCCAACAAGCAAGTCCCAGCGCCGTGCAGCAAGCCAGCAGAATCATGGCATGCACCGATGCGCGGCGCCCGCTGCGACCAGAAAAAAGAAGAAAAATCGCGCCAACTGCTATAAGCTCGACGAAAAGAATCACGCCGTTCCGAAGCAGGATGGTCTGGCCAGCCATGGCCTCTATCGCTTGAGCGAACAGTTCAAGGCCCGGCATCTGAGTGCCCAACGGCGTGGCGAACATTGGTCCGACACCGCTCGCTGTAGCGCCGATCAGGACGATCTTGCCACGCAGGCGCGTAAGATCGCCGGTGCCCTCCAGCAAATCCTTCGCTGAAATGTAGCTGCCGCGGTCGATCGGACTATAGCGGAGCCACATATTGCCGCTGGCGTCGGTGGGAACCGATAGACCACCGATGCGGCCCTCCGTAACGCCGAACGCAGGTTGAACATCCAACATCAGTAGATCCGTCCGCGTGGCGACGCGCAGCAATTCGACGGGGAACGAGGGAACTATCTGGCCGCCGATATTCACCGCGAACGGCACCCAACGCACAACGCCATCTATGTCCGGATAGAAAATTGCGGCCCCGTGGCCGTCGCTGGCCGATTCCAGCAGCCGCGCGTTGTGGCGCAGTCCCGAATGGTACAGCAGAAAGTCAGCGGCATCGCCGCCGCCGGTGATGCCAATCAGAGTCCCGGTCTGGACCTTGTTCGGTTCCGCCCCCTCTTTGACCGGTGCATCTGCCAGGACAATCCGACCGCCGCTGAGACTCTTGGCCAGAATCTCGTCATGCGTGGGAAAACCCGACAAACGAATCCGGATGTCGGATGGAAGGTCCGGCATGTTCTGCGCCAGCTGTTCCGGCGATAACCGGTCGGGCTCAAAGAAGAGAATCTCAAGGCCGACCGCCGTCGGCTGCGCCGCGTTCACCTGATCCAAGAGCTGCGCCAGCAGGTCGCGCGGCCAAGGCCACTGGCCGTGTGTGGCGAGTGACGCGTCATCGATGTCGATAATGACTACGTGGGAGTTACCAAGCTGCCTGGGCAAAATTCGCTGCAGAAAATCAAACTGGGTCAGGCGCACGCTGGCAAGAAATGGCGGATCGGCAAACCGCATGCCGAAGACGACAAGCAGGGCGAACACCATAACCGCATGCAGGCGGTATCGTTGTAGAGCGAAGAGCATCTCACGCTCTGCGGCGCGCGGTCGTGGGAAACTCCGGTGGCGTAGTTGTCGGAATCCGCATCGGTTCTTCGCTTAAGGGGAGTTTCCGTCAAGTTCGCCGGACTGAGCGCTTTTCCAGGCCATCGCCGCCCGTCGACCATCGGAATCAGCATTGCCACACAGCTTCAGAGCACGGCATTCCAATCTGACTCGTCCATGTAATCAAGATTAATTGTGATAAAAATTCATCGAATTCGGCTTAAGCAGAATAGTTAATTGCCGAGATGAAACACCGCGCCGGCCGCGCGCCACCCGCCGCTTGCCGGCTGGGTTGTCGGCGTTTGCGCGACGACCTGTCCGGGCTGCTGCAGCAGGTAGAGAATTGCTTCGGGCGAGGCATCGGAAATGACGAAAGTCATGGCGACCGAGGCGCCCGGCTGGATGCGGCCGCCGGTGAACTCCAGCTGGTCGTAGGGCTCTTCGGTTTCGTTACTGGTGAGGAATTGGGGCGAGGCATAGGGCCGCCCGGCAGTGGAGGCCTGGCCGAAGGACAGGCCGTCGCCGTAGGGGCTATAGGTCGCCAAGACTTCGCGAAGCTCGAGAGCAAAGCGCGTCCAAGCCTGCGGCGTTTTGTTGGTTACCACCTTCGTCAGGACAAACGCGAAGGCGTGGTGGGTGCCGACCAGATTGCCGATGCTGGGATCAATATCTTTGATGACCAGGACCACGTCGGTGGAGACGCTGGTGATGTTCTCATGGACAACAAAGGGATCGGCCTGCGTGCCCGATCCGGAGACTCCGGTGATCTCGAAACCGCCAAGTTCGTCGCTGAAGGTGATGCCATTGACGCGCATCGGCTCAGCTTCGCTCCCGGACGGGAGGAGCAGCGCAAACAAGACACCGATTGCGATCAGAGTCGTCCGGAACGGGGCAATCATCCGTCCATTATTGACGGCCCCGAGCGGCTTGGCAAAGGACGGGATCGAGTTTTCACCTAAAGTGCGGCGAGGCGCTCAAGCGCCGCGGCCAGTTTGGCCTGCGACGCGGTCGCTTCGGCCAGCCGCTCGCGCTGTTCCTCGATGACCTCCGGTGGCGCTTTTGCCACAAAAGCTTCGTTGCCGAGTTTCGAGGAGATTTTTGATACCTCGGAACCGGCCTTCTCGATCTCCTTCTTCAACCGCGCCTCTTCCCGCGCAACGTCGATGACGCCGGCCAACGGCAGCATAAAGGTCGCCTCGTCGACCACGACCTGGACGGCGCCCTTGATTGTCGCGCCCGCGGCGATGTCGATGGCACTAAGGCGCGCCAGACGCATCAGGAGGTCGCAATGGGTCTTGAGGCGCGCCTGCGTCATGGCACCAGCATCGCGGACCTGCAGCGCCAATTGCGCCGCCGGCGGCACATTCATTTCCGAGCGCACCGCGCGGATGGCCGTGACTGCCCGGATCAGCCAATCCAGCTCTGCCGCCGCTGCGCTATCGGTCTTGGGGCCGTCATGGGAGGGCCAAGGGGATTTTATGAGCGCGTCGCTTCCGCCGCTGTTGCCCCAGAGTTCTTCGGTGATGTAGGGCATGAACGGGTGCAGCAGATGCATCAGCTGGCCGAGAACCCAAGCTGTCGCAGCACGAGTTTCCTTCTGAGCCGCGGCGTCGCCGCCCGACAGGATCGGCTTGGTGAACTCCAGATACCAGTCACAGAATTCGCCCCAGGCGAAATGATAGAGCGCCTCCGCGGCATCATTGAACCGGTACGACTCCAGTGCACTTTCGACCTGGCGCTGTGCTTCCTTCGTGCGGCCGACGATCCAGCGATTCACCGTCTGCCTACATTGCGCGGGATCGAAATTCGGATCGGGCTCGCACTGATTCATCTGCGCATAGCGCGCGGCGTTCCATAGCTTGGTCGCGAAGTTCCGGTAGCCCTCGACCCGCGACTCCGAGAATTTAATGTCGCGGCCCTGCGCCGCCTGGGCGGTAAGGGTAAACCGAAGGGCATCGCAGCCATACTTGTCGATCAAGTCCAGGGGATCGATCACATTGCCCTTGAACTTGGCCATCTTCTGGCCGCGCTCGTCGCGGACCAGGGCGTGGATATAGACGGTGCGGAACGGCACATCCTTCATGAAATGCAATCCCATCATCATCATCCGCGCCACCCAGAAGAAGATGATGTCGAAGCCGGTCACCAGCACATCGCCGGGATAGTAGCGTTTCAGCTCGAGCGTCTTCTCCGGCCACCCGATTGTCGAGAACGGCCAGAGAGCCGAGGAGAACCAGGTATCGAGCACGTCGTCGTCACGGCGCAGCGGCACTTCCTTACCGTAGTGCTGTTTTGCGGCAACGGCTGCTTCGCTTTCCGTCATCTCGACGAAGATCTTGTCGTCGGGACCGTACCAGGCGGGGATCTGGTGTCCCCACCAGATCTGCCTGCTGATGCACCAGGGCTGAATATTGCGCATCCACTCGAAGTAGGTCTTGGTCCATTGTTCCGGCACGAACTTCGTGTCGCCCTGCTCCACCGCGCGGATCGCCGGAGCAGCCAGCGTAGCCGCATCCACATACCACTGATCGGTCAGCCACGGCTCCAGCGGCACATTGCCGCGATCGCCATGGGGCACTTTGTGGGTATGCGGTTCGACTTTTTCGACCAGGCCGAGCGCCTCCAGATCTGCCACGATGCGCTTGCGCGCCTCGAAGCGGTCCAGGCCGCGATAGGCTTCCGGCGCGTTGTCGTTCACGCAGGCGCTCTTGTCGAAGATGTTGATGCGCGGCAGGTCGTGCCGGCGCCCTACTTCGAAATCGTTGAAGTCGTGGGCCGGCGTGATCTTTACTGCACCGCTGCCGGTTTCCGGATCGGCATAGGCGTCGGCGATGATCGGTATCTCGCGCCCGACCAGCGGCAGCAGGATCGTCTTGCCGACAAGATCGCTGTAGCGCGGATCGTCAGGGTGAACGGCAACGGCGGTATCGCCCAGCATCGTTTCCGGCCGCGTGGTGGCGATGACGATGTAGCGTTCCTGCTCGCCTTTGATCGGATAGCGGATATGCCAGAGATTGCCGCGGACCTCGGGATTCTGCACCTCGAGATCGGAGATCGCCGTGTGCAGCTTCGGATCCCAGTTCACCAGCCGCTGATCGCGGTAAATGAGCCCTTTCTTGTGCAAATCGACGAAGACTTTGCGCACCGCATGGGAAAGGCGGGGATCCATGGTGAAACGTTCGCGCGGCCAGTCCGGCGACGCGCCGAGGCGGCGAAGCTGGCGCGTGATGGTGCCGCCGGACTCCGCCTTCCACTCCCAGACCTTGGCAATGAAATCCTCGCGGCCGATGGTCTGGATGTTCGCGGCGACGCCGCGCGCGGCACCTGGCCGGTCGAGCACAATGCCCTTGGCGGCGAGCTGCCGCTCCACCACTGCCTGGGTGGCGATGCCCGCATGATCGGTGCCCGGCTGCCACAGCGTATCGAAGCCGCGCATGCGGTGATAGCGGATCAGGATATCCTGCAACGTGAAGGTCAGCGCATGGCCCATATGCAGGCTGCCGGTCACGTTCGGCGGCGGCATCATGATCGTATAGGGTAGCGCCCTAGAACCCGGATTGGCCGCGAAGGCACCGGACGACTCCCAGCGCGCGTATTGCCGCTTCTCCACTTCGGCAGGTTCGAACGTCTTTTCCAGCATCAAACAGTCTTCCTTAGATCCGGTCAGGCCCTGATCCGGCCGGTTGTCCCATCATCAATAACGGAGGATCGAGTCAGCCGGCGCGCTTGGCAAGTTTGTCGACGGCTTCCTTGACGGCCCGTTCGACAAGCGGCGGCAGATTGGCATCGAGCCACTGGCGCAGCATCGGCTTTACGGCATCGCGAACCAGCTCTTCGACGGTCAGCGAGGAATGGAGCTTCTCGGGCTCCGCAGCCACCGCTTCCAGGCCGGGTGTCTTGGCGATGTCCATGAGGCGCGACAGGGCAGCCATCGCGCTTTCAATTTTGGTGTCGGACGCCGGGGCCGAAGGAGACGCATTGGGTGACGGCGCCTTTTCTGTCAGGGCTTCAGGGCTCACCAGCTTCCCGACGACGGCCGCCGCTTCCGCCTTTACCGCCTCCACAGCGGATTCAGTTTTCTCGGCCGATGCAGGTGCGGCCTTTGGTGCTTCCTCTCCGACCGTGACGATGCTGCCGTCGTCCTGGACGATCTGCGTCAGTTCGAAGACTTCGGCCCTCTGCTGTGCCGGCTTCGGGGCTTCGGCGGAGGGGGGCGTCCCGTCCTTTGCGTCCTGCTCGCCCTCGGCAATAATCCGCCGGATAGAAGCCAGGATGTCTTCCATGGATTGGCCGCCGTTGGTGCCGGATTGGTTCATCGTTTTTGCCCGTCTGGGTCATGTTTATCAGACCGGCCGCGCTCCCGGAAGCCATTCCTTAAATTGGTCACCGGGGTCATTCCGAGCTGATATCGATCCCCCAGAACTTGTCCTTTACCGAGTCATAATGCTTGTCCACGTCGTAGCGGGGCGCCGGCAATCCGAGCCCGCCGGCCGTCAACCTGCCGATAGAGAACAGGACTTGATACGCCGCCACGACTTCGTCCCTGTAGGCCCGGACCAGATTGACCTGCGCCTGCAAGTACTCCTGCTGCGCGTCCAGGACGTCCAGGATCGTGCGCGCCCCGACATTCGCCTCTTCCTGCACGCCCTCAAAAGCCACCCTGGTGGCCTCCACCTGGGCCTTGAAGGACTCGATCTGCGCGCGTGCAGTCACCAGAGAACGCCAGGAACTGGTCGCCTGTTGCTCCGCCGAGCGCCGCTGTTCCTGCACTTGAAGCAAGCGCTGGCTGACCACCTGCTTCGATTGGCGGACGCGCGAGCCGACTCCGCCCGCCTGATAAAGCGGAATTCTCACCTGCAACAAGACAGCGGCCGAGTTTTCGAAGCCACCGTCATTGGTCAGTTTGTCGTCGGCGCTCTGCAAGCGGCCGACCAAATCGACACTTGGTAGAAGCTCCCCAAAGACCACGTCAATCCCGTCCCGGGCTGCTTGCTCGAGATACTTGGCGGCAATCAGGTCAGGATTGTTCTCCGACTCTGCCACGGTTTCTGCTTCGCTCGAAGGAAGGCCCTCCGGCGGCTTGGCCGTTTCGAGATCAACCGGGTCCTCACCAATAATTTCCCGATAGATGGCGCGAGACGTCGTTAGCTGGCCCTCGGCGGCAGTTTGCTCGGCAAAGGCGCCCGCCAACCGGGATTCGGATTGCGCAACATCGGTTCGCGTCAGTTCCCCGACATCAAATCGGGTGCGCGTCGCCTCAAGTTGCCTCGTCAACACCTCGACGTTGTTAATCGTAAGATTCAGCACAGCCTGATCCCGCAACACGTCGGAGTATGCCGTCACCCCCCGCAACAACACCTGCTGCTCCACGGAAATGAGCGTCGCCCGCTGCGCCCAGATCACATTGTCGGCCTGGCTGATGCTGGCATCGATGCTGCCGCCGCGATAGATGGGCTGATTCAGATTGAGCGCGACCGTGCCGGTGCCATCCGTTCCGCTATTGAAGTCATTGTCAACAGACCGCGTTCCAGCTTCGCCCGTCACGTCGATTGTCGGGCGCCGCAGGGATTTCGCCTGCGCTATCTGCTCGTCCGTTGCCCGCAATTCGGCACGGGACGCCTGCAATGTCGGATTGGTCCCATAGGCCCGCGCCAGGGCTTCTTCCAATGAAATCGCCCAGGCCTGTGTCGGCAGAAATGCCGCGGGCGCGAGCGCCATACACAGCGCGATCGATTGCAGACGCCAACGTGATGCCACTTATTCCTCCGTCACGGACTCCTGTTTGGTATCCTATCCACCCGCTACCCCAAAGATAAGCACCGCGGTATTGGCCGATTCCTAGAAGACGAACCCGGGTTGAGATTGCAACCCCGGCAGCATTGAAACCGACGCATCGAAGAGCATGCGCGTCGAAATGACTTCACCGCTCCGCGCAAATAGCATGGCGCGGCCCACCCCGCGGTCCTTGACAACCGCGGTCAGCCGTCCGCCATCGGCCAACTGGGCGAGCAACATGGGCGGCACCCCGTCAGCGAGGCCTTCGATGACGATGACATTGTACGGCGCCTGCCGGGGCACTCCCTGCTCCAATGGACCCTGCAGGACGATGGCATTGGCAATGCCGAGGGCCGACAGCTCGGAGTTTGCACGATCGGCCATCGCGCCGTCGATTTCCAGCCCGACAACGGTTGCGGCGAGCCGAGACAAAACCGCGGCACCGTATCCGGTGGCGCTGCCGACATCGAGGACCGAGTCGCCGGGCGACGGCGCCGCCGCCTGGATCAGGCGGCCGAGCACCATTGGTTCAAGCAGGAAACGGCCATTGCCCAGCGGTACGTCCTCGTCCGCATAGGCGACGGCCTGAATGGCGGCTGGCACGAATTGTTCGCGCGGAATCGCCGCCATGGCGTCCAACAGCGCCTGGTCGGTGACTTTGTTGGGCCGCAACTGGCTGTCGACCATGCTGCGGCGCGCGGCTACAAACTTCATTGCAAAACTGCATCGGCTGGGCGGTGGAACAGGCGCCGCGCCCGGCCAATCCCGCGGCCGCAGCGGCATATGCCGCTTATAGCCCTCAGATGCCTGAAAAACAATGCGTTGCAGCCCAGTAGAAAGCTTGGCCCCTCAGCTTGACCCCCTCACGCGACCCCCTTAATGTCCCGGCCTTCCCTCAAAAGGCGGGACGAGGGCCCGGTGGCAGAGTGGCCATGCAGAGGACTGCAAATCCTTGTACGTCGGTTCGATTCCGGCCCGGGCCTCCACTTTGCGGCAAATCCCCCGCTGCCGCGGCGCAGCAACGAAAAACGGCACGGCCGGCGTCTTCCGCCAACCGTGCCGCAATCAAAGCCGGCACGCCGCCAAATCGCTGATCTGGCTCAGTCGAACGGATTCCAGCTCTCCGCAGCCTGCGGATTTGCCGCCTCGACGGGAGTCAAACCGAGAGACGCCTGCAAGGATCCCTGCGAAGCCAGCAGGCGGTAGTTGGCGAACAGTTCGGTGTACTCCGCTGTGACCAGGGAATCGCGCGCCAGGAACAACTCATTATCGGCATCGAGCAGGTCGAGCAGCCCACGCTGACCGATCTCGAACTGTTGCTTGTAGACATCCCGAGTCTGCTCGTTCGCTTCGACCTCGCGCCGCAGGATCTCGACATTGTTGTGCGAGACTTCCATTGCGTTCCAGGAGACGCGGGTATCTTCCGCGACCTTGCGCTCGTTCACGCGCAAGCGGTCGAGAGCTTCCGCTTGACGGTACTTGAACTCGCGGATGCGGGCCACGTCGGCGCCGCCGCGATACAAATTGTAACGCATGACGACAAGCGCGGTCGCGTCGTACTCGGTGTCGCGGCGGCCGTCGATGTCATCGTTAATCGAGCCGCCGAGCTCCAGTCGCAAATCCGGATAGAGGCTGGCGTTCTGCTGCTTGACGTCGGCCTCGGCCGCCTTGACGTCGGCGCGGGCAAATCGGACGGTCGGGCTGTTCTCGATTGCCAATGCTACCGCCGTCTCCACATCCTGCGGAATTGCGTCCGCAGGCACGGTGGGATCGTCGAGCGTATCGGGCGCCTGGCCGACGACACGAATAAAGAGAGCTTCGGCGTCGCGCAGATCGCCGCGCACTTGGTTCAAACTCGATTCCGCGTTGCTCAGGCGGGCCTCTGCCTGGCGGACGTCGGCGATGTTGCCGCCGCCGGCATCGGCGCGGGCGCGGACCTGATCCAGACGCTGGCGATGAACATTCACATTGTTTTCCGCGATGTCCACGCGGGCGCGATGGCGCAGCACTTCCAGATAGGCCTCTACCGCATCGAGGCCGACAAATTCCGAGGTTTCGTTGACCCGATGGGCTGCGGATTCGACGCGCGCAATCTGCTTCTCGACTTCGCTATCGGCGAAGAAACCGTCGAACAGGAGCTGGCTGAGGGTGGCCGAGCCTTCCTTGCGAAGGAGCGCGATGTCGTCCTTGCCCCGCGCTTCGACCGTCACATTGTCGGAAAACTCCGGACCGGTGGCCGCACGGAGGTCGACCTGCGGCAAATAGAGTGCGCGGCCCTGACGCAGTTCCTCATCGATGGCGCGCCGGTTGTTGGATACGGAACCCACTTCCGGGTTCGTGTTGATCGCGATCTCGACTGCTTCTTTGAGAGTCATTGATTGTGCCGGGCCAGCCCACAACGGCAAGGCCAGCAAGCATGCCACCGCGGCGGTTCGCAGCAACTGCGTTTTGTAATCCAGCATGGCAATATTCCATCACTTCAATGAGTTAGAACAAATTCCTGTCTCGTCCGGAGAGTGCGGACGAGGCGCCAACATAAGCACTTCATCAAAACTATGTAAAAATCTGATTAATCTGTTGTTTCCTCGAAAACTCTAGCGTTCGCTTCCGGCTGTGTTGATTGTCCGCACAATCGGCAGGAGGAGGTACTGCAAAACCGTCTTCTGCCCCGTCAGGATGTCCACAACCGCGGTATCGCCTGGACCGATTTCTAGCTGGGCACCCCCCTTGCCTTGAAGATAGTTCCGGTCGGTCCGCAACCGCACGCGGAAGAACCGGTCACGTTTCCCGCCGACCTCTTCTTCGATCGCATCGGAGCTCTTGAACTCCACCACCGCATGCAGACCGCCATAAATACTGTAGTCATAGGTGTCGAACTTGACGACGGCTTTCTGATCGAGATGGACGAAGCCGCTATCGGTGGTCTTGATCCGGGCCTCGACCAGCAGCGTGTCTTCGATCGGCACGATCTCCATCAGATCCTCGCCGGGACGGATGACGCCGCCGATGGTGCGGATCTTGATCTCCTTCACCGAGCCGCGGACGGGCGAACGCACTTCCGTGCGCAAGACGCGGTCCTTGTTGGAAATCAATTGTTCCTGCACGCTGGCCAGCTCCGCCCGATGGCGGCTGAGTTCTTCGGCCGCCTCGCTGCGGAAGGTGCTGGTCCGCTCATTGACGCGGTTCTGCTGCTCCTTTATCTGCGCTTCCGTCTGCGGAATCGCCGACTGCGTTGCATCCAGCTCGGTCTTCAGCTCGTTCACGTCACGCTGGGTCTGCAGAAGCTCGACCTGGGAAATGACCCCCTGGTCAGCGAGCGGTTTCTTGATGCGAAGCTGCTTTTGCGCCAGCGCGAGAGACTGCTTGACGTTCGCTTCCTTGATGATCAGCGACTCCAGCTCCTTCTCCTTCTGCACCTTCTGCTCGCGGAGAATACTGAGCTGGGACTCCAACTGCTCGCGCCGGATCTCAGCGTTAGCTCGCTCCGCGTCGACAAGCCCAGGAGCTTCGTTCGTGAGTTCCAAAGGAAACTCGATGTCCGCAGGCGCTTTCCGGGCGATTTCGCCCTCCAACCGGGCCACGACCGCTGAAAGATGCAGGTACTGCTGACGCAAATCGGAGAGATCCGATTCAGCCCGCCGGTTGTCGATGCGCAGCAGGACCTGGCCCTTCTCCACAACATCGCCCTCGCGCACCATTACGTCGGCGAGGATGCCGCCTTCGAGGTTCTGGATGAGCTGAATCTGGCTCGACGGAATCACGCGGGCCTGCCCGCGCGTGACTTCGTCCAGTACCGCCTGGTCCGCCCAAATCAGGAACACGACGACGAACGCCGCGACGGCGTAAAGAAGGATGTGGCCGAAGAACCAAAACCCGCGGCGGTCCACGTCGATCGGATCGATAAAATCGCCCCTGTTCGTATCGCTCATGACCGCGCTCCCTATGACTTCGCGGCGCTGACGCGGCCTTTGACGAGCGCCTCCAGTACGGCCGCCTTGGGGCCGTCGGCAACGATCTTGCCATTGTCAACAACGAGCAGGCGGTCGACAAGTGCCAGCATCGAATGCCGGTGCGTTACCAGCACAAAAGTCTTGCGCGCCAGGCATTCCGCCATGCGGGACCTGAATGCGGTCTCCGTGCTGTTGTCCATCGAGCTGGTCGGCTCGTCCATGACAACGATCGGCGGATCCATCAGCAGGGCCCGGGCGATGACGATCGCCTGGCGCTGGCCGCCCGATAGGAAGCGTCCCGCCTCGCCGACCTGCAGGTCGAAACCCGATGGGTGCGTATTCACGAACTGATCGACGCCTGCGATGCTGGCCGCCTTCAGAATGGAAGCCTCATCCACATACGGCGCGCCAAGGGTGATGTTGTCCTTGACCGAACCGAAGAACAAACCGCCGTCCTGCAGCACGCAGCCCAAATTGTGCCGCAGGTCCGCCGGGTCGATTTGCCGCATGTCGGTGCCGTCAACGAGCACGGCGCCCTCTGTCGGGTCATAGAGGCTAAGGATCATCCGCGCGATCGTGGTCTTGCCCGATCCGATACGGCCGATGATGCCCACTTTCTCGCCCGGATTGATCTTGAAGCTGACGCCGTGCAAGGCGGCTACTTTCGAGTTCGGATAGGCGAAGGACACATTGCGGAACTCGATCGCGCCCTGCACATCCGGGCGGCGCAGGAATTCCTTGCCTATCGGCCGTTCCGACGGCAGCGCCATCAGGCGGTTCAAGCCCTTCAGCGAAGTCCAAGATTGATGGAAGCGGACGATCAAGCCGGCAATCTGGCCCAGGGGCGCCATGGCGCGGCTGGTCAGCATGGAAACGGCCACCATCGCACCTGTGGTCATCAGGCCATCGCCGGTCCGGTAGACACCCCAGACCACCACACCTATGGAGGCGAGGTTCGCCGCCATCACGGTGAAGTTCAGCGATATGGACGCCCAGAATTTCGACGACATCGACGAGGAGGCCGCGGCGGCGACAAAGTGATTCCAATCTCGCTGCCGCCTGCCTTCGGCCGAGGCGACTTTGACTGCATCGAGACCGTTGATCGTTTCGACAAGCATCGCGTGCTTCTGTGCCGCTTCGCGATAGCCCCGCTCGACCGCGGAGCGCATGGGAATCTGCGCCAGGATGCTGACGATCACCACGACGGGGACCATGATTGCCGGCACCCACACCACCGGCCCGCCGAGGAAGAAGATCACGAACAGGAAGAGGAACAGGAACGGCAAATCCACCAAAGCGGTCAGCGACGCCGAGGTGAAGAAGTCGCGCAGAGTCTCGAACTCGCGGATGTTGTTGGCAAAGGCACCCGACGACATCGGACTGGCCGCCAGCTTGATCGACAGCAGATGCTCGAAAATGCGGGCCGATAGCTTGCGGTCGAGATTCTTGCCCACGCGATCCAGGAAATAGCCGCGCATTGTTCGAAGCAGGAAATCAAAGACAAAGGTCAAACCGATGCCAACGATAAGAACCGTCAGAGTGTCCAGCGCCTGGTTCGGCACGACACGGTCATAAACGATCATCGTGAAGATCGGGCTCGCAACGCCGAAGAGATTGATCAGCAGCGCCGCCAGGATGACCTCGAGATAAATGGGCGTGAAGGAAAAGACGCTGCTCCAGAACCACGACTTCACGCGCGGTGGCGCAAGATCTTCCGACCTGGCATCCAACCTGATTTTCGAGCGGACGACAATGCCGCTCCCACTATAACGCTGCTGCAGATCCTCCCGGCGCACTTCGTGGCTGCCGTCGATGTTGTCAGGCGTGATGACTTCCGCCCGATCCTGGCCGACAAAGCGCAACAGCACGCAGGCACCGCCGTCCTTCAGCAGCAGAACACAGGGCAGTGACAAGCGGTCGATGTCGATGAACTTGCGTTTCTTGATCGACGCCGACAGGCCGATGCGCTCAGCCGACTGTATGAAGAGGTGCGGTTTGATGTTTCCGACCGCGAGCGGCAGTCCTGCGCGCAACGCCGCGGCCGAGCGCGGCACGCCGTAGTAGCGCGAGAGCGCGACCAAACATTGCAGCAACGGATCTTCAGCAAGACCGTCGGCCGGCCGTTCCTCGGGAGCGGCACTCTGAGTGGGGAATTGTTCGATGACTGCTTTCATGGGGCGCCGAAATGAAACCTACCGGATTGTTAACGATTTCAGTTATGGAATGGTTAACTTCGCAATTTGGCCGAAGCGTCCGCTGTCACGGCCGTCACACATTCCCTAACTCTTCATCCTGGCCTTCGCCGGGCCGGTCATAGCGCATGCTAGCCAAATGTCTTAGCGAAACATCTGCCCGGACGACAATACATTGAGATTGATGAATTATATAATAGTTCCAATCTGCACAACTGGCCCGCGACCGGCGTTACCCGCGCCGCAGAGCCCGACCCGGCCGGCAGCCCGTTGACCGGCCGCCGGACCATACCGGCGTCCCATTGACGAAGACACCCAGAATTCCGGCTGCTGGCTGAATTGGTTCCTCAAAGGTGGCGAGGTCGATAATCACCGCCGGATCGAAGATCGTCAGATCGGCGAAGTAGCCCGGCCGGATCAGTCCCCGGTCCCGCAGGCCGAACTGCCGTGCCGGCAAGCCAGTCATGCGGCGCACCGCCTCCTCCAGAGGGAACAGGCCGATATCGCGGCTGTAGTGGCCGAGCACCCGGGCGAAGCTGCCCCACAGCCGCGGGTGGGGATGGCTGTCATGGGGGAGCCCGTCTGAGCCGATCATGGTGTGGGGATAGGCGAGGATGCGGCGCACATCGCCTTCGTCCATGGAGAAATAGATGGCGCCGGCGGGCTGCAGCCGGTGACAAGCCTCTTCCAGCGTCACGCCCCAATCCCGCGCCACCTCCGCCACCAGGCGTCCGGCCTGCTCCGGTGCGCTCTTCGACCAGGCGATCATGACCTTTTGCGCCTCGCCGACCCACTCTGCCTTCAGGATCGTCGACGACGCGGAGTACGGATAGGCGTCAAGGCCGACAGGCTGTTGTGCCAGGGCCATGCCGATCTTGGCGAGGCTCTCCACCGAGCGCCCGAAATTCGCCTGACCTGCAGTCTTGTGATGGGATATGACGACAGGCACACCGGCGCGGCGGCCGATATCGAAGGTTTCCTCCAGGCTCTCCAGGACATGGTCGGACTCGTCGCGCATATGGGTGGTGTGAATGGCGCCGGCGGGTTTGAGCAGTTTGGCCAGTTCCACGATTTCGTCGGTTGGCGCCGATTCCGCCGGTTCATAGCCCAGGCCGGTGGAAAATCCGACGACGCCCGCTTCTAGCGCCTCCCGCAATAGGGTCTGCATCGCCTTGATCTCGGTTGCGGTCGCCGGACGGTCCAGCCGATCCATCACGCCGACCCGCAATGTCGAATGGCCGACAAGGCAGGCCGCGTTGATCGCCGGCGGCTCCAGATCTAGAGCGGACATATAGGAGGCAAAGGACTCGAACCGGTACCAGGACTGGTCGCCGAGCAGGTCCAGGGGTGGCGGCGGAGCACCCCTGAGCTTCAGCGGCGCCAGGCTGATGCCGCAATTGCCGGTTACGACCGTGGTCACGCCCTGGCTCGCCTTCGGCGCCATATCCGGCGCGCTCAGGAGCAATCGGTCATCATGGGTATGCACGTCGATGAAACCGGGAGCGATCACATGGCCGCTAATGTCCATGACATCTGCACCCGGGCTCGAACCAATCTCGCCAACCGCGAGAATTCGCTCGCCTTTGATCGCAACATCCGCGGCCATGGCGGGAGCGCCGGAACCGTCGATGACCTGCCCGCCTCGGAAGATGATCGTGGGAGTTTCCATCACCAATTGCCTACCCGGCCGGTTCGTAAAAGCGCGCTTGAAAAACATCCGATCTTGCAAGCGTTGGCTGGATCGCCGCGAACAGTATGTCCGCCCACTTCTGCGCCGCCACCTCGGTCCCGATCAAGTCCTGCCGGAACTCCAGTTGCAGATGGGGCCAGCCGCGGCGCATGCCATGGATCGGCAGGCTGCAATCCTCGCCGGTGACCAAGCCATAAGGCTGATTGTCGCCGACCGTCACACTACCGAGACCCTGCAAGGCTGCCATGACGGGCGCCGCAATCCGGTCGTCGCCCTCCCAGCAGATGCCGATCTCCCAGGGCCGGAACTGGCCATTCATGCGATCAGTGCAGCTATGAATCGCCAGCATTGCCGCCACGCCGTGACGGACGCGCATTGTTTCCGCCAGATCCTCGATCGCCCGGTGATAGGGAACATAGATCGCGTCCAGGCGTGCCTGACGGTCGGCCGCGGACAGCGCCGCATTGCCGGGAATAGCGCTGCCGTCACTCTCCGGCGGGATCAGCGTCGGATCGCGCAGCAGCCGGTTGCAGTCGATGATAAGCCGCGAGTAGTTGCAGAGCACCGCCGGCGCATCCAACCGCAAGGCCATATGTCGCGTGATATCTGCGGCGCCGATATCCCAGGCGATGTGACGCACCAGATCTTCGCCGGATAGGTCCAACTGCCGCAAGCTTGCCGGGATGAACCGCCTGGCGTGATCGCAGAGTAGCATGACCGGCGCGCGGCCCTGTCCGTTGAACAGCTCGAACGGCGGCGGGTCCTCCGGGGCGAGCAGCTTCATCGGCGGTCAGCCCAGCGGATAAATGCGGCGCGCATTCTCGCCGGCGATCAGCCCCGCGATGCGATCCGCTTCCCGGGCATTGCAGAAGCCGTCCGAGATCCACTGATCCATCTGGCGGCGGAGTCCGGTGCGGAACAGCAGCGCCCCGAGATAGTAGAACTCGGCGACCCCGAAGGCGTCGGAGCTGTAGAGCTGCTTGGTGAAGGGCGCGATCTCCAGCGCCTCGCCGAGAATCCGCCAGGCGGAGGGCCCCGTGTAGTGGAGGATCACGCCCACGTCGAAGTAAACATTGGGGAACACCTCGGCCATGTAACCGGCGACGCGGTGGAACGGGAAGCAATGCAACATGGTGACATTGACGCCCATCTCGTTCAGCAACTGCAAGAACGGCATCAGCAGCGACGGATCGTTCTTGTGGATGATCGCGTCCCGGTCGCCGAATCCAACATGGAATTGGATCGGCATCTTCCTTTGCTTGGCCAGTTCGGCGCCGACCCACAGGCCATGACGCAGCAAAGTCGGCTCTTCCATACGGGCGCGGCCGGCCTGGATCTCCGGCAGCCACTTTCCGGCCGCTGCCACGACGTCGTTCTTGCTCGGCGGCACGGGATCGAAATCGAAGCCGCCGCGATAGGCGATGATCGACTTGAGACCGACGGCCGCCTTGCTGGCAGCCGCCAGGTCGTCGGCAAAGGCGCGCGAATAATCTGCAGCGCCGACACCGGACCTGCCAACCCGCTCGGCGATCGCCTCGATGCGTACGATTTCACGGGTTTGCACGCCAACGGCCTCAGTCATCTGCGCGGGCGTCAGGATTTCAGTGGAGCGAAATCCGCTATCGATCAGCAGCATTCCGCAGTTTGCCGCCTGCACAAACCGGCGATTGACCTCGGCAGCACCCAATGCCGCCCTGCGCTCGACATAGGCGTCGGGATCGGGAAAGGGCTCGAGACCGAGAATCGGTGCGCACTTCGCCCGGATCGACAAGCCGAGCGGCGTGTCGAAATGGCTGGTCCCCGCCGGCGCATCGGTAAAACTTTCGGAGATCATCAACTCGAACTGCTTGCGCGAAAGGTCGCGCGGCACAAGGCCGTGGCAATGATGATCGATCAGCGGCAGATCGGCGGCGATCTCAGTAGGCATTGGCATATCGACTCATGATTTCCTCGGCGGTCGCGTTCTTGAACATATCCACCTCTTTGCGCTTCACCGATATGTAGGCCTTCCAAAGATTGCCGGAGAACCAGCTTTTGACCAACTTGTCCCGCTCCAGGGTGTCCAGCGCTTCGCTCAGCGTTCCCGGCAGCGCTGAGATGCCCATCTTGCGCCGCTTCTCGGCGCCCAGATCGTGCGGATCCTCTATCAAAGGCTCCGGCGTCTGCAGTTTCTCGCGAATACCCTGCAAGCCTGCGCGCACGAGCAGTCCGAGCACAAGATAGGGGCTCGATGTACTGTCCACGGGCCGATATTCGAGATTGTAAAGGCGTCGCATCCGTGCGGCGTCGCCCTTCGGAGCCGGGCAGACGCGCAGTGACGCCTCGCGATTGTTGAAACCCAGGCAGGCATAGCCCGAACTCCAATGCTGCGGGCCGAGGCGAAAATAGGATGGTGGTGTGGGCGCCGAGAAGGCGCAGATCGCCGGTGTATGGCGCACGACGCCGGCGGCAAACTGCCCCGCCTTCTCGCTTAAGCCGCCGGGGCGCGACGGATCATAGGTCGCCGGTTTGCCGTCCTTGTTCTGCAGGCTGAAATGAACATGGGCGCCATTGCCTGGCCGTTCGAGGGCAATCTTTGCCGTGAAACTGGCGCGATAGCCGGCGCGCCGCGCCACCTCGCGGATCACTTCCCTAACGATGACCGTACGGTCCGCGGCGGCAATGCCGATTGCGGGGCTGCAGCTGACTTCGAACTGATTGGCGCCATACTCCGGCTCAAAGGTCTCCGGCTTCGTGCCCGCCTGCCTCAACGCCTCGATGCAGCATAGAGCGAAGTCCGGAACGAGCCGGAAAGCCTCCAGCGAAAACGGCGGCGTCTTCGGCAGGTTGGCGCCCAGCAGGCTGAACTCCAGCTCCGGAGAACTGAAGAAAAGCAGGCCGGTTTCTTTCTCCAGATCATGCAAGGCCGCGCGACAGAATCCGCGGGTGCAGGAATCCCAGACTGTGCCATCGAGATTGTAACCGTCGCACAGGACGAAGCTGAGCGGCGGATAGCCCTTGGCAATCTCCACGCGCACGCGCGTCGCTGGATCGGGCAGCATCTGGGCTTCCATCAACGCGCCCCAGGGATTGTCGGCAATTTCCTCGAACGGTGTCAGGGCGTGACCGGCCATGGCCCAGTTGATGCCGAGCTTCCTGCGTTCGGCATAGGCGGCCAAAGGAATGCCACGCCCCCGGGTAATCCCCACGAGATCGTTCCATGCCAGCAGGATCAGCTCTTCGCGAGCGGCCATCGGCCTCTCCCCATGACTCTATGGCGTCTTCTACAGGCGAACCGCCGCCGGCAAATCCTGCAGCCTGCGTTCGATAGTGACTTGCGGCGGCAAACTCGGCTGCGCACCCGCCACTTCGCAAGCCAAGGCCCCCGCCACGCTGCCATAGCGCAGGGCCGCGGCCATATCCTGCCCGCGATCTACCGCTGCCGCGAAGGCGCCGACAAAGGCGTCGCCGGCGCCCGTTGTGTCGATGGGATTGACCGGCAGCGTGCCGATGGCCCAACCCGGTCCGCCGGGTGGGAAAGCCCGGGCTCCCTGGTCGCCGAGCGTAACGATGACGGTTGCGTTTCCACTTCTGGCGATCGCCTGGGCGGCCGAGGCGGCGTCAACAGCCGCATGACCCTGCGCCCGCGCCACATGAATGGCCTCTGTTTCATTGACCACGAGCCAGTCCAGTTCCGCCAGGACATCGGCAGGAACCGGCGCGGCCGGCGCGCAATTGAGGAGTGTCCGCGCGCCGGACTGACGGGCGCGTTTCACCAGCTTCCAGTTCTCGGCGAAGGGAACCTCCATCTGCAGGACGATCATCGTGCCCGGCCCAAGCCAGCTGTCCGCAACGTCTGACTGCCGCGCGTCCTGATTGGCGCCGGAGGCAACGATGATGAGGTTGGCCCCCTTTCCGTCCACGGCGATGAAAGCGGCGCCGGTCGGAGCTTGGCTCTTGCGCAACTGTTTCAGATCGACCGCGGCCTCGCGGAGCGATGCCAAGGCCACCTCGGCAAAGCCATCGCCGCCGACGGCGCCAGCCATATGGACTTCGGCGCCCGCCCGGCGTGCGGCCAGCGCCTGATTGGCTCCCTTGCCGCCGGGCACAACCCGATAGCCCGGGCCAAGCACCGTCTCGCCGGGCCGCGGCAGCTCCTTCACCGGCACGACAAGATCGACATTGATTGAACCGAAGACGACGATCACGGAACGAGGGTTCCCCAAGAAACGGCAGGCCGGCGGATGATGTGCAATAACCAGCACAGACTTCAAACCTGCCCCGGCAGGGGGGATTCGCCAAGTGCGATAGCCAGTCTATGGGTAAAACGGTCCGCGATCTCGGACCGCCGGCATGGCCTCCTGGACACCGGCCGTTTCGATAGATTGTCTGCTGTATTCTCTACATTTGTGACACAAAGCGGGCGAAATCTTATCGTCCGCAATCTTTGCTAAACATAATTTATGACATTAAATATATTGTTTAGTATATTGATATAATTGCGTATTGTACGATAGACCGCGCCGTCTGCGCGTAGTGAAATTCCAGAAAGGTTGACGCGTTTTTTGCCAATTGGCCCCGTTTCTTAACGAAACGTTTAGGGGTTCCGTGGCTTGTTGTAAGCGCAGGGTTAGGCCCGCGTTAACCGTCAGCGATAGAGGACGGAGTCTAAAGTCTTGGGAGTGATTTCAGCGCAGCAAAACGCGCCCGAAGCGAATTCCGCTGACGGCCAGAGCACGTCGCTTCTCTCGGCGACCGTGGCGCAAAGTGCTGTCTTGAACGCAAATGACCTCGTGCTCGTCGCGGCCGTCGCGCCCGAGCAGCAGAATGAGTTTGTCGGCATGTCGGCCGAGCAATTGATGCAGCTCGACCTCTATTTCGTCCCAGGCGGGGAAACGCCGGCAACGCCGCAATCCGGCGGTCCGGCGGGATCGGAACCAGGTGGCGCAGATTCTGTCTGTCCGGAAGGCCAGCATGACTCGTCGACCTTTGCGTCGCTCGAACCCGCCGCCGAGGAGGCGGCCGCGATCGTCGCGGCTACTGATCCGAACGCCGCCCCGGTTGAAGATATCGAACAGCTTCAGGTGCAGGAAAATCCGGACTTATCCGCGGCATGCATCGACGACCTGACGGAATTGAGTCTGCTCGAACTGATGAGCGTTCGCGTGGCGGCCGAGCCCACGCCTATCTTGCCGCAGTTGCAGCCCGTCGATCTCGATACCCTGTTCGATCGCTCAGACGAGACCGACAACAGTAACCGCAAGAACCTGAACGAAGATAGCAGCGAAGACACGTTCTTCCCGCCGGTTCCCGATCCTGTACAGCCGCTGCCGCCATTCAACGTGTCCCCGATAGCCGGCAACGACAAGTTCGCCATTGCCGAGGATGGAACGCTGACTGTGACCGGCAGCGGCGTCTTGAAGAACGATTCCGACGGTAACGGCGATACGCTTTCTGTATCTCTCATCGGCGGACCGAGCAATGGCACATTGACGCTCAATGCCAATGGACGCTTCACCTATACGCCCAACGCGGACTACAACGGAACAGACTCCTTCACCTATCAGGTCGCCGACGGCAACGGTGGCTTTGACTCGGCAACGGTTACTCTGATCGTCACGGCGGTGAATGATGCGCCGGTACTCGCTGCGCCAGGCACGATTGCCGTGACCGAGGATACTGCGGCGGCGATATCAGGCATCTCCGTCGCGGATGTCGACGTTGGCACCGGTATGGTCACCGTCACGCTCGCGGTACCCTCCGGCGGCCTCAGCGCGGCGTCCAGCGGCGGCGTCACGGTCGGCGGCACTGCCTCCGCCCTCACGCTTACCGGCACGCTCGCCGATATCAATACCTTCCTCGGCGGCAGCAACGTCACCTACACGCCGGCGCTCAACAACGACAGCGACGTCAATCTGACCGTCACGGTCAACGACAAGGGCAACACCGGAACCGGCGGCGCCAAGTCCGACAGCGAGGTCATCACTCTCGACGTGCAGCCGGTCAACGACGC
>JBJXDY010000099.1:0-79423 GCA_046154965.1 Dongiaceae bacterium
CACAGCGCCGCCGCCCGGTCCGACCACAGTTTCTCGGGGAACACGCGTCCGCCAGTAGCAGCGTTTCCTCGAGTTCGGCTACGCGCGAGAAAGGTCCTCCCTTCGCGCGATTTGCCCGGATGGCGCGGTAGCGACACAGCGCCATCCGGGATTTTTCTTTTGTGCGGAGTGGATGGGCCCTAGCGCGCGGCGACGGCTTCGACTTCTACCAGATAGGACGGGCTGCCGAGGCCGGCGACGAGCACCAGTGTCCAGGGCGGCAGATGCTCGCCGACCTCGTCGCGATGCACGGCGACGTAAGGCCGGATGTTCTCGCGGCCGACGATGTAGGAGGTGATCTTCACGATGTCGGCGACAGCCATTTGGCCTTCGGCCAGGATCGCCCTGATGTTGATCCAGACCTGCCGCGCCTGCTCGGTGAAGTCTTCGGATATCGAACCGTCGGCGCGTTCGCCCAGCTGGCCGGACATATAGAGTTCGCGCGCCGGCCGCTCGATCAGCAGGGCATGATGATAGGCGCTCGCGGGCCGGGCGATGCCCGAGGGGTTCAGGATCTTGCGCATGGAAGTCCTTTGTGATGCCGCCGGTGTTCAGCCGGCCCGGTCAGGCCGACCGATGTTCAGGCGCCGAGAAGCTCGCCGAGGATCTCGCGCCACTCGTCTTCCAGGCGGGCCTTGCTGGGCGTGCGGCCGCAGCGGCGGTACCAGTATTCGGCATTGGACTGATCGCCTTCCTTGCGATGCAGATAGGCATGCACCCACTGGTTCGGCGGATCCTTCTCATCGGCCTGGGCGCATTCATGGGCCTTTTCCCAATTCCCCTTCGCATCCCACCACAGCGCCCGCAGCGGCAGCCGGAGCGCCTGCGGCGGTTGATTGCTGTCGAGCGATGCGGTGAAGGCGGAAAGGTTCACGATGTAAGTCTGGCCTCTTCAGCGAATGATGGCAAGTGCCCGGGTAGAGACATACAAATCGGGCGCGTGGGGTGTGGCCACGCGCCCGGTGGAGTTCGTTACTACAGTTGCTTCAGGGAGAAACGCTTCGCAAGGAAACTCGCGCCGATATGGCGAGCTCCCCCGGCCTCGCCGTACCGAAACGCGGCGCGCTGTCCGCCGAGGGGCAACGCGCGGCGATCTATCGTCCGGAACGCACCTGTCTTACCTCGCTACCCACATGGTTCAAACTCAGGAACAGCCGCTGGTCGAGCCGCAGGTCGTGCATTTCATGCAGGTGCCGTTGCGCACCAGCGTGAAGTTGCCGCACTCGCCGCAGGCATCGCCTTCGTAACCCTTGAGCTTCGCTTCACGGATCTTGTCCAGCCGTGAATCGATGGCATCGACGACAGAGGCTTGCACTGAGACCGCAGCGCCGTAGCGGCCGGCCTCGACGGTGGCGGTGGCCATCGCGCCGTTGCCGCCGTAGGCGCCATCGGTGCCGGTGGCCAGGGCCATGGTTTCGCGGGTCGCGCCGACGTCTCCAGCGTCGGCTCCGGCGCTGCCGTTGCGCAGGCCGCCATGGAAGACCACGAGGTTGCGCACATAGCCGGTCGAGGCATAGCGCTTCACCGCCGTGATCGCCGGCGCTTCGCCGGGGTCGAGGCTGGCTTCCTGCTCCCCCTTGCCCATGCTGTCGGGCATCACATCCGTGTTCTGCACATGGGCGAGGTCGGAGCGGCCGAGATAGGAAATCGCCAGTTCGCGGAACACATAGTCCAGGATCGACGTCGCCATCTTGATGGCGTCGTTGCCCTCGACCACGCCGTTCGGCTCAAAGCGCGTAAAGGTAAAGGCCTCAACGAACTCCTCCAGCGGCACGCCATATTGCAGGCCGATGGAGATGGCGATGGCGAAATTGTTCATCAGGCTGCGGAAGGCGGCGCCCTCCTTGTGCATGTCGATGAAGATTTCGCCGAGCGTGCCGTCTTCGTATTCGCCGGTGTGCAGATAGACCTTGTGGCCGCCGACGATGGCCTTTTGCGTGTAGCTCTTGCGCCGGTTCGGCAGGCGCTCGCGCTGGGCGCGCATGTTGATGACCCGTTCGATCACCCGCTCGATGATGCGCTCGGCCACCATCGGCGCCTTGACCGCGGCCGGGGCCTCGATGATCTCCTCGAGTTCGTCGGGATCGTCGGTGAGCACCTGGGCCGCCAGCGGCTGCGACAGCTTGGAGCCATCGCGGTAGAGGGCGTTGGCCTTGATGCCCAGGCGCCAGGACAGCATGTAGGCGTCCTTGCATTCCTCGACCGTCGCCGAGTTCGGCATGTTGATGGTCTTGGAGATGGCGCCGGAGATGAAAGACTGCGCCGCGGCCATCATGCGGATATGGCTGTTCACCGACAGGAAGCGCTTGCCGATGCGCCCGCAGGGATTGGCGCAATCGAAGATCGAAATATGCTCGGCCTTCAAATGCGGAGCGCCTTCCAGGGTCATGGCGCCGCAGCAATAGGTGTTCGCCTCGTCGATCTGCTGCCGGTTGAAGCCCAGAGCCGTCAGCATATCGAAGCTGACGTCGGTGAGCTGCGCGGCAGTGAAGCCCAGCACTTTAGTGCAGAATTCCTCGCCCAGCGTCCATTTGTTGAAGGCAAAGCGAATGTCGAAGGCGCCGGCCAGCGCCGACTCCAAGGCCTGCAGCGTGCTCTCGTTGAAGCCGATCGCCTTGAGCGCGCTGTGGTTGATGCCCGGGCCTTCAGCCAGCGTGCCATGGCCGACGGCGTAGCGGATGATGTCTTCGATCTGCCCTTCATTGTAGCCGAGATTCTTCAACGCCGCGGGGACCGTGCGGTTGATGATCTTGAAGTAGCCGCCGCCGGCCAGCTTCTTGAACTTCACCAGGGCGAAATCCGGCTCGATGCCCGTGGTGTCGCAATCCATCACCAGGCCGATGGTGCCGGTGGGGGCGATCACCGTCGCCTGGGCGTTGCGGTAGCCGTGGGACTGGCCGCGCAACAGCGCCTCGTCCCAGGCCTGGCGCGCGGCGCGCACCAGATCGACATCAGGGCAATTCTCGAGCTGGAGCGGCACCGGCAGCACCGACAGCCCTTCATAGCCTTCGGTCTCGCCATGGGCGGCGCGGCGGTGATTGCGCACCACCCGCAGCATTTCCTTGCGGTTCCGCTCATAGCCGGGGAACGGCCCGAGCTCCCGCGCCATGTCGGCCGAGGTAGCGTAGGAAACGCCGGTCATGACCGCGGTGATGGCGGCGCAGAGCGCTCGGCCATCCTCGCTGTCATAGCCGTGGCCCATGGCCATCAGCAGGCCGCCCAGATTGGCGTAGCCCAGACCGAGCGTGCGGTAGTCGTAGGACAGCTTGGCGATTTCCTTCGACGGAAACTGCGCCATCAGCACGGATATCTCCAGCGTGACGGTCCAGAGCCGCGTTGCATGCTCGAAGGCGGTGATGTCGAAGTTGCCGTCGGGCTTGCGGAACTGCATCAGATTCAGGGAGGCCAGGTTGCAGGCCGTATCGTCCAGGAACATGTATTCGGAGCAGGGGTTGGACGCGTTGATGCGGCCGCTCTGCGGGCAGGTGTGCCATTCATTGATGGTGGTGTCGTACTGCACGCCCGGATCGGCGCATTGCCAGGCTGCCGTGGCGATCTTTTCCCAGAGGTCGCGGGCGCCGATGGTCTTGTGCACCTTCTTGTCGGTGCGGCGGATCAGCTTCCACGGGCCGTCGGCCCGCACGGCTTCGATGAAATCGTTGGTGATGCGCACCGAGTTGTTGGAGTTTTGGCCGGACACCGTGAGATAGGCGTCGGAATCCCAGTCCGTGTCGTAGGTGCGGAAATCGATCGAAGTGTAGCCCTGGCGCGCGTACTGGATGATGCGCTGGATGTAGTTCTCGGAGACCATGGCCTCGCGGGCGGCGATGACCGCCTTCTTCAGCGCGCGATTGACCTTGGGATCGAAGCAAGCTTCGTCGGCGAGGGTTGACGGCTCGGGCTTGTGGCAGGCCTGCATGACGGCGTTGAGGAACTTGTCGCAGAGCTTCGAGCCCGCGACCAGGGCCGCCACCTTCTGCTCTTCCACCACCTTCCAGTCGATGTAGTTCTCGATATCGGGGTGATCGAGATCGACGGTGACCATCTTCGCGGCGCGCCGCGTGGTGCCACCGGATTTGATGGCGCCGGCGGCCCGATCGCCGATCTTGAGAAAGCTCATCAGGCCGGAGGACTTGCCGCCGCCGGAGAGCCGCTCGCCCTCGCCGCGCAGCCGGGAGAAGTTGGAGCCCGTGCCGGAGCCGTATTTGAACAGACGCGCCTCGCGCACCCAGAGATCCATAATCCCGCCGTCATTCACCAGATCGTCCGACACCGACTGGATGAAGCAGGCATGGGGCTGGGGATGCTCATAGGCGGAGGCAGAGGCGACCAGCTTCCCGGTGAGGAAGTCGACGTAATAGTGGCCCTGGGACGGGCCATCGATGCCATAGGCCCAATGCAGGCCGGTGTTGAACCATTGCGGCGAGTTCGGCGCCGCCATTTGTTTCGCCAGCATGAAGCACATTTCGTCGTGATAGGCGCGGGCGTCGCTCTCCGCATCGAAGTAGCCGCCGCGCCAGCCCCAATAGGTCCAGGTGCCCGCCATGCGGTCGAAGACCTGGGTGGCCTTGGTCTCGCCCGAGGTGCGCTGATCCTTGTCCAGCTTGCTCAGCGCGTCTTCGTCGGGGACATGGCGGCACAGCCAATCCGGCAGGTCGGCCTCGCGGACGGACTTCAGGCGCACCGGCAGGCCGGCCTTGCGGAAATACTTCTGCGCCAGCACGTCGCAAGCTACCTGCGACCACTCGGCCGGAACCTCGATGTTCCGCGCCTGAAAGACGATCGATCCGTCCGGATTCTTGATTTCGCTGGTCGTCGTACGGAACTCGATCCCGTCGTAAGGCGACTTTCCGGCTTCCGTGAATCGCCGCTCAATGCGCATGCCAAGCACTCCCCAATCCCCGATTTGGTGACAAAAATGCCGGCAATCCCAACCCTGCGTGTTAAGAAGTGCCGGCAAACCGTTAAATTGACGCTACTTATGGTGGTCGCACCTGGCGCCAACCGCAACATATTGGATCACCGGTGGCGGCGATTGCAACAGATTTTGTGGTTACCGGCGCGCCTTCCCCCACCTATTGTGTATTGCGCCGCAATAACGCTAACAATTCCGCGGCCTTCCGATGAAGGTGGGATTACCGCTCCGCGGCCGAATTGTTGCAGCCTGCTGACCTATTTGCGCCGCCCCGGCGGCGCATTGCCGGCCAATGGCCAACAGCGGGTCAACCGTGCGGGGTTCGAGGCCGCGTTTTCAGCGGCTTTCCCGCGGGTCCGACCGGGCGAATCCTGGCGCCGATTGTTCTTTTCAGCCGATTTTCCCGACCTTGCTTAACGCTTCCTCAATCTAAGTTAGCGAAAATTAACGATCGCAACGGATGTTCGGCAGTCATCATGCCAACGCTCATCGCCTACAGTGCCAAGCTTGCGCCGCGTACGCGATCGTCGCTGCTGCACCGCTATGCCATGGACTATATCCGCCTGAATGAGCATAGCGCCGCGGAAGACTCCCTGAAGCGCGGCAAGGAAGAAGCAGAGCGGGCGGCGCAGGCGGAGCGTGAAGCGCGAGCGAAAGCCGAGGCGGCCAATCGCTCGAAATCCGAATTCCTCGCCAATATGAGCCACGAGTTGCGCACGCCGCTCAACGCCATCATCGGCTTCTCCGAGATGATGAAGGACGGCGTGATGGGTCCGCTGCAGAACCAGGTCTATGAGGGCTACAGCCAGGATATCCACCGCTCGGCGCGCCACCTGCTGGAGGTCATCAATGACGTGCTCGATCTCTCGAAAATCGAGTTCGGCAAAGTGGACCTGCAGGAAGGAGATGTGGATCTGGACGAGGCAATCCGCGGCTGCGTGCGGCTGATCGAGGAACGGGCCGTCAGGGGCCAGGTCAGCGTGGATTACAAGCCGGCCGTCGCGCCGCCGCTGCTCCGGGCCGATGGCCGCCGCATCCGCCAGATACTGATCAATCTGCTCTCCAACGCCGTGAAATTCACCCCGCCGTCGGGCCGCGTGGCCATCCATGTCATCGCCTCGGAGGGCGGCGGCGTGGTGGTGGCCGTCGTCGATACGGGCATCGGCATAAAGCCCGCCGACATGGAAAAGGTCATGGCGCCCTTCGGCCAGGCCGACACCGGCCTGGAGCGGAAGTACGAAGGCACGGGCCTGGGTCTGCCGCTCTGCAAGGCCTTTGCCGAGATGCATGACGGCCGCCTGTTCCTGGAGAGCACGCCCGGCACCGGCACGGCCGCCTGCCTGTTCCTGCCCTCGGCGAGGGTGCGATGGAAGGCGGTGGCGGCATGAGCACCGTTCCGAAGATCACCGAACTGCTGAGCGACGACACCAAGGGTCTGGTGCAGGAGCTGCGCAAGCGGATCGAAGAGCGGCTGACGGTGACTAACCGTCAGGTTTCCTTCGATACCGCGACCTCCCAGCGCATCGGCCGGGTCGTCTCCCTGACCGGCGCCCAGGCGGTGACGCTGCTGGAGATCGACGAGGTCGACGCCCAGGGCGTGCTGGCGCGGAGCCTGCAGATGGGCTCGGTGGTGAAGATCCCCACGGCGCGGTCCGTGGTGTTCGGCATGATCAGCGGCTTGACCATCCCGATGCCGGCGCTGGAAAGCGGCCAGCCGGAAGGCAAGCTGCTGGAGCTGGAGTTGGTAGGGGAAAGCCCGGTGGACGAGAACGGCAGCCTGTCGCCCATGCGCCGGGGCGTTTCCACTTATCCGGCGCTGGGCAGCGACGTGCATGCCGCCGGTCCGCTCGATCTGCGGTTCGTCTATGTGCGGGACGAACCGTCGGTGGCGCGGATCGGCGCCATCCACCAGGACCGCAACCTGCCGGCGCAGATCAATGTGGACGATCTCCTGGGCAAGCATTTCGCCGTCGTCGGTGCGACTGGGACAGGCAAATCCTGCGCTGTCACCCTCATCCTGCGGGCGGTGCTGAAGCGCAATCCGAACGGCCATGTCCTGCTGCTGGATCCCCACAATGAGTATCACCGCGCCTTCGGCGAGATGGCCAACGTCATCGACCTGCAGGCGCTGCGGCTGCCTTTCTGGGTGTTCAATTTCGCCGAGATGCGGGAAGTGTTGGCCAATGCCGGCGCGCGCCTGGCGCCGGCGGAGTCCGCGCTGCTGAACGATCTGATCACCCAGGCGAAGAAGCAGTTCCTGGGCTCGGCGTCCGAGGGGCGCTATATCACCTCGGATACGCCGACACCCTACCGCATGACCCAGATCGTCACTTACATCGACGACATCCTGGGCCGGCTGGAGCGGCCGGAGAGCATCGCACCCTACGAGGCGCTGAAGACCGCGATCGCCACGCTGCAGAACGATGTGCGCTTCGCCTTCATGTTCGACAAGGGCATCGCCACCCGCGACACCCTGGCCTCGATCGTCGCCACGGTGTTCCGCGTGCCGGTGCAGGGCAAGCCGCTGACCATCCTCGATCTCTCGGCGGTACCGTCGGATATCCTGAATGTGGTGGTGTCGGTGCTTTGCCGCGTGACTTTCGAGTTTGCGATGTGGTCCGACGGCAAGGTGCCGATCCTGCTGGTCTGCGAGGAGGCGCATCTCTATGCGCCGGAGAATGCCGAGGCGGGTTTCGAGCCAACCAAGCGGGCCCTGGCGCGCATCGCCAAGGAGGGCCGCAAATACGGCATCTCCCTGGGCATCGCCACCCAGCGGCCGGCGGAACTGGCCTCCAGCATGCTGTCCCAGTGCAACACCATCTTCGCCATGCGGCTCAGCCATGAGCGGGACCAGCAATGGGTGCGGGCGGCCCTGTCGGACGGGGCGATCGGCCTGCTGGACGCCCTGCCGTCCTTGGGCACGGCCGAGGCGATCGCGGTGGGCGAGGGCATCGCCATGCCCATGCGCCTGATGTTCGACCAGCTTCCGGAGGAGCAGCGGCCCCGCAGCGCCTCGGCGCAGTTCTCCGCCTCCTGGAAGGAGGACATGGCCGACGGCGAGGAATTCGTCCACGAAGTCATCGACCGCTGGCGCAAGCAGCGCCGGGAAGGGGCCTGAGGCTCTTCGCCGGCCTGACCGGCGGGGCCGAACAACCCGTCGAACTTCTTGAATTTTTCCGGCAGGCGGCAGCCAAAGGTAGAAGAATTGTTCGGCCGGCCGCCGCCATGCCGCCAGCCGTTTTCACAACAGACTGGGGTCATTGACTATTCTTGCGCTTGCCGGCGAGGCTGAGAAATGCCGCTAAGAAAGAACCAACTTTGAGGCAACTAAACGTAAACCTCCGGTCCATAGAATTGTAGACCGTCTGAACAGGTTAGGTCGGACGAGCTGTGCATTGTCTTAAGATTTCTTAACAGGGGCGCTTGAACAGCCGGCTATGTCGCATCTAGCTGCTTTCACCTCGAAGCTTCAACCGAAGCTGCGCAACTCGCTGTTGCAGCGCTATGCGTCCGACTATGTCCGCATCAGCGAACATAGCGCGGCGGAGGAGTCCCTGCGCCGCGGCAAGGAGCAGGCCGAGCGCGCCGCCGAGAAGGCAGAGGCCGCGAACCGCGCCAAGTCCGAATTCCTCGCCAATATGAGCCATGAGCTGCGCACGCCGCTGAACGCCATAATCGGCTTCACCGACATCATGAAGGGCGAGATGCTGGGGCCGCTGGAGAACGTCTCCTACAAGGGTTATGTCGGCGACATCAACAGTTCTGCGGGTCATCTCCTGGAGGTGATCAACGACATTCTCGACCTCTCGAAGATCGAGCATGGCGATATCGAATTGAATGAGGAAGAGGTCGACGTCACGAAGGTCGTCGAATCCTGCCTAACTATCATTGAAGAACGCGCCCGCCGGGGGAATCTCAAGCTGAGCTACGATCCGCCGGAGTCGCTGCCCAAGCTCTGGGGCGAGGCGCGGCGCGTGAAGCAGATCCTGATCAATCTCTTGTCCAACTCCGTGAAATTCACGCGGCCAGGCGGCGAGATTTCGGTTCAGGTCCTGGTCGAGAAGAGCGGCAACCTGGCCATTACCGTTTTCGACACGGGCATCGGCATCGCGGCTGAGGATATGGAGCAGATCATGACTCCATTCGGCCAGGCCCACACCGGCTTGAACCGGAAGTATGAAGGCACCGGCCTGGGCCTGCCGCTGAGCAAGGTTTTCGTCGAGATGCATGGCGGCGCGCTGATCATCGAAAGCGATCTGGATGTGGGCACGGCGGTCTGCGCCCTGTTTCCGGCCAGCCGCGTTCTGCCGATGAGGAACGCATGAGCGCGGATTCATCGGCGAAAAACAAGGATAACGCGGCCAAGGGCAAGAACGCTCCGGAGGCGAAGAAGAGAGAGTCGCCAGCGAGCCCCTTGCTCGCGGCGCTGCAGCGCCGCCTGTCGGAGCAGTCGCTGGATAACGGCCAGCCCGTTCTCGATCTGGCGGAAGCAAAGCGGATTGGACGCATCGTCTCCATCACCGGATCCCAGGTCGTGATGATCCTGGAAGCGGACGAGAAGGATGTCTCCGGCGAACTGGTTTCGAGCATGCAGATGGGCTCGGTGGTGAAGATCCCCACTGCGCGCTCCGTGGTGTTCGCGATGATCAGCGGCCTGACGATACCGATGCCGGCTACGGACCCGGATGGGGACGAGTCGCGGCTGCTGGAAATGGAACTGGTGGGCGAGAGCGTGCTCGACCGGCAGGGCAATCTGTCGGCGCTGCGCCGTGGGGTGTCCACGTCGCCGGCGCTGGGCTCGCCCGTCTATGCCGCGGGTCCGTTGGATCTGCGCTTTGTTTATGTCCGGGACGGCGCCAATGTGGGCCGCATCGGCCGCATCCACCAGGAGCCGACATTGCCGGCTCAGATCAATGTCGACGATCTCCTGGGCAAGCATTTCGCCGTCGTCGGCGCCACCGGTACCGGCAAGTCCTGCGCCGTGACGCTGATCCTGCAGACGGTGCTGGAGCGCAATCCCAACGGCCATATCCTGCTGCTGGATCCGCACAACGAATACCACCATGCGTTCGACAAAATGGCGAACGTAATCGACATTCAGGCGCTGAGGCTGCCGTTCTGGATGTTCAGCTTCGCGGAGCTGCGGGAGGTGCTGGCGAATGCCGGCGCGCGCCTGGCGCCGGCCGAAGCGGCATTGCTGAACGATCTGATCACCCAGGCGAAACGCCAGTTCCTGGGCAGTGCGGCCGAGGGACGTTACATCACCTCGGATACGCCGACACCCTACCGGATGAACCAGATCATCGGTTACATCGACGAAATCCTCGGACGCCTGGAAAGGCCGGAAAGCATCGCCCCCTATGTGTCGCTGAAGACCGCGATCGTGACACTGCAGAACGACGTGCGCTTTGCCTTCATGTTCGATCGCGGTATTGCCACGCGCGACACTCTGGTGTCGATCCTCTCGCAACTGTACCGCGTGCCCGTCGAGGGCAAGCCGCTCACCATCCTGGACCTCTCGGCGGTGTCGTCGGAGATCCTCAATGTCGTCGTGTCCGTGCTGTGCCGCCTGACCTTCGAATTCGCCATGTGGTCCGAGGGCAAGATTCCCATCCTGCTGGTTTGCGAGGAGGCGCATTTGTACGCGCCCGAGAATTCCGGTGCCGGCTTCGAGCCGACCAAGCGCGCGCTATCCCGTATCGCCAAGGAAGGCCGCAAATACGGCATCTCGCTCTGCATCGCCACGCAGCGGCCGGCGGAGCTGGCGTCGAGCATGCTGTCGCAATGCAACACCATATTCGCCATGCGCCTGAGCCATGAGCGCGATCAGCAATGGGTGCGCTCGGCCCTGTCCGACGGCGCGCTCGGACTGCTGGACGCGCTGCCGTCGCTGGGAACGGCGGAAGCGATCGCCGTGGGCGAAGGCATCTCCATGCCCATGCGTCTCGCGTTCGACGAGTTGCCGGAGGACCGCCGGCCGCGCAGCGCCACGGCGAAGTTCTCCAAGTCCTGGAAGGAAGATGTCGGCGACGGGCAGGAGTTCCTGTTCGAAGTCGTCGACCGCTGGCGCCGCCAGCGCCGGGAGGGCTAGGCCCTGACTGCGCCAAGCAGTGCCTGCTAACAGTTAGACCAGTCCGGCGTGTAGACGCAGCCATCGGCATCGCCGCCGACCCAGTAGTCCGCGGCATTGTTCGTGTGGCTCCAGCCGTTGGCGCCCTGCTCGCCGCTGCCTGAACCGGAATGATACGTGCCGGAGAAAATGTTACCAACAGGCTGCGAGTTTCCCATCACGCCCCAATAGCCGTCTTCAGTCAGCCAGTAATTGCCGGGCTGCAGGCCATTGGACGCCATGTACACCTGCCACTCATAGGGCGCCGGCTGGCCGTTGATCGTGTAGTAAACTTCTGCCATCGACGGAGCGCCGAATGCGGCAATGCCGATGGCTGCCGCTGCACATAGTGTCAGGCGCTTCAAGCTGTACATCGCCGCCCTCCATCTTTTGCTTGTGGGTCGGGTACCCGATAGTCGCTTTCTGCGGGCGCATCGCATCTGGCGCCCCTATGAAGCTATCGTGGGAAAGCCTAAGAACCCTACGGCCTGAGGTCTGTGACGTGCATCACGTTTGCGATGCCTACATGACAAGTCCCTAAGCGCCTTCCGGTATCCACCATTCGGTACCGCGTGCCGTCGTAACGTATTCCGGCCAGCGGTAGTTTATCGGCGCCTTGAAATTGCCGGGCAGGAGCGGGCCGACCCATTTCTTGCCATTGATGCCGCCGCCGGTGCGCTCCCTGAATTCCTTCCGGGCCGCCTTCAGCGCGTTGGGCATCGTGAAGAGATCGAGCATCGTCGTGCCGATTGTGCGGGCGGCGCAGACGACTGTCGGATCGATAGTCGCGGGGAATCCGCCCAGCGCATTCCAGACCCAGAGCGGATACTGGTATCCCGGTTCCGGCGATCGGAGCGTGGCCCGGCCGATCATCAGGCGCACGGTCGGACAATGCCATGTGTAGTCGGTATAGTCGTCCGACGTGTAGTTCTTCTGCCACGACGGCAGTTCCTGGCGCAGCGTCGCTTCGGCCACTTCCGGCGGCGACAGTTCCGCCATCTCCCGCAGCAGGGGATCGGTCATCGGTTTTAGGCCGAGGTTCTTCTGGATCTCGCGGCCGAACTTGCGCGCCTCCGGGCCCCAGGCGGGCGGGCCGACCAGCGCCAGGTTGCTGTAGCAGAGATGCGCCATCGCATGATTGGGTAGTCCCGGCCGCGTCTTCGTTACCCATCCCTTGCGCATTCTGCAGTTCGTCATCGCCGCGACATGTTCGGCGTTGTTGTCGAGGATGGAGAAGATGCGCTCCTGCATCGCCAGGGTTGGCGCCCGGCTGGCGTATTGAATCTGGGCGAAGTTCGGCGCCAGGTTGTCGGCCGTTGCCTGGCCGGCGGCGAGGATCGCCTCGTTGATGGTCCAGGTGCCCGTGTGTGGCAGCATCGCTTCCTTGGTATACTTCGATGTCGTGTACATCAGGCACACGGCATCGATCGCGCCGGGCGCGCGCGCCGAGGTATGAGGATTGGCGGAATCGCCGCGGGCGCCCATCGCCGACCATTGCTCGGGATGTGGGCACTCAAAGGTGTAGATCTTGCTCCAATAGGAGCCGCAATGGGTATCAAGGACCGTCGTGTTGGAGTAGGTGCGGAAATAGGCGGGATGGAAACTGATCGCCGCATCCAGATCGTCATAGTAGCCGTGGGCTGCATGAACAGGCTTCGAACCGCAGACCTTTTCCGCCGGCTCGCCGAAGAACTTGATCGTGCCGGGAATGCCGTGCCGTTCCATCGCCGCCTTGGCCGCAAGCACGCCGCCCAGCGCGGCAACGCCCAAGGCGGAGTGAGGGTCGGTATGGCCGGCGGCATATCTGTGCACGCCATCGCGCGGCTTCTCAAAGGGGACAGGGTCCTGGCTGTTGCCGGGTACGGCGTCGTATTCGGCATAGGAAGCAATCACAGGCCCGCGGCGGCGCCTGCGATCATTGCTCCAGCTGGCCAGGAATGCCGTCGGCATGGTGGCCGTGCCTGCCTTGACCTGGAAGCCTTGCTGGCGCAGGAGGTCCACATAATACGCGGCCGATCGGTACTCGCGCCAGGCGGGTTCGTGGAAGTTCCAGATATCCTTGTGGACCTGGGACAGCCAGGGCTCGTTGGCCTGGATCCACTGCAGCGCCGACTTCTTCGCCGGCGTCATGACCGCTTTGCCCCGTGCCATGGCGGCCTCCCCCGTTTCGTTATCGTTGGCATAATGATAGCAGTGTCTCTTGCGGCGTCGCCAGGGCCGCATCAATGATTTGTTAACCGAGATTTCCGCATTCTTACGGACGCTCATTAGGGGGAGAGGAGAGCCTATATGATCAATTGGAAGGATATGGTTGCCGTATCTGCAATGGCGGCCGTCTTTGGCGCGCCGGCCTTTCCGGTGCATGGCGAAGATCTGCCGATGCTGATGGCCCAGTCCCGCGTCGACGGCAGCCTGGTCCTGTATTCGGAGGACCAGTTTCAGGGCAGCGCCGCGCCCTTCGAAGGCGAGCAGGCAAATCTGTCCGATTCCGGCTGGAACAATCAGGCCGAGAGTCTGAGCATCCGCGACGGCGATATCTGGGAGGTCTGCGCCGACACGGAGTTCAAGAACTGCAAGCGGATCGACAGCAACGTCCCCGATCTCGGCAAGCTCGACCTGAACAAGAAGATCTCCTCGATACGGCCGATCCAGCAGATCGATCCGACACTCATCAAGCCGTTGGAAGGCCGCACCGCCGGCTTCTTCCCGACGCCACGGCGCAACGATGCGCCGGTTCCCGCCTGTCCGACCGGCGGCACTGGCAAGAAATGCGTGCTGAAGGAAGCGAACACGTTCTGCGCCGAGAATGGCTACAAGGACAGCGCCTATTTCGTGAACAACCAGGGCGTCCTCGAAGAAGTCCTCTGCAAGCGCTAAGCGATCGGCCAGGCGGCAGGCGCACCTGCCGTTAGTCATCGCGGCTCAAGGCGTGGATGGCAGTGCTTATCGCCAACAGCGCGGCCATGAGCGCGAACATGGCGCCGTACGAAACGGCGATGGCGGCGCCGGCATCCAGGCTGGATTGGGCGACGGTGCCGGTGATTGCCTGGATGAAACCGGTTCCGGCGAAGCTGACGAAATTCAGGCTGGCGAGACCGCGGCCAACCAGGTGGTCGGGCAGATAGCGTTTGCCCTGCGCCATCAGCAGGACATAGGTCGCGCCGAAGAAGGCGATCAATGCAAAGCCGGCGCCGGTCGCCAAAAGCGAGTTTCCCGGCCATAGGGCGAGCACCGCCAGTCCGGCGGCGGTTCCCCAGCTTCCGAGCTGAAGGAGCTGCTTGCGGCGCTGCCAGCGCCTTTCCAAGGCGCCGTAGAGCAGCGTTCCAGCGGTCATGGCGAGAGTGAAGGCGAAAAGCCAGCTACCGGCATCGCCGACGGACAAGCCGAATACATCCTGCAGGTAGGGGCCGCCCCACAACCCGCGAATGGTGATCAGCGAGGCGTAGCCTGCGAAGCACAGCGGTAGAATCAGCCAGAGGGCACGGATGCGCAGCACGTCGCCGACGCCGCCAAGGGCACTGCGCCATGAACTTGCGGCGGCATGATCGGTAACGTCGCCCTGGGGGCCGCGGGAAAGAAACAGGACCGCAAGCAGCGATGCCAGCGTGGCGGCCGCGACGATCAGATATGCGTATCGCCAGCCGATCCACTCGGCCAATTGTCCGAATGGTCGTGCGCTCAGCAATACGCCGCCGGTGGCGAAGGCAAGCACCAGCGACGACAGCGAGGCGAACCGCTCGCGGGCAAACCAATGACTGATTGCATGCAGTGAGCCCATGAAGATCGGCGAGCAGCCGATGCCGATCAGAGCCTGGCCTGTGATGGCGCCAGTTCCTGTCGTCGCCGTAGCGAAAACGATGGCGCCGATAACCGCGATGCCCATCAGCGCGCTCACCGTGCGCCGTGGGCCGTAGCGGTCGAGCAGGACGCCGACGGGGATCTGCATGGCGGCAAAGGCGATGAACCAGGCCGATGACAAGGCGCCGAGCTGCGCCTGATCCAGATTCAGATCATCAGCCACCATGCGCGCAATCACGGCAAGCGCGGTGCGGTAGAATTGGCTGAGCAGATAGGCGAAGGCGAGGGCGGCGAGCCCGATCATTGGATTCATGGAGTATCGTGAGATGACGGCGGTTAGCAGCCGTCATAGCCGATCGCGCCCGCCGGCACCACCGGCGTCAACTGCCAGTCGATACGTAGCTTAGGCGGCCGAGCCGGAGGTCGTGCGTGCGCGCGTGGTCTCGAGTTCGCCCAGCAGCGCTTCCAGGCATTCCTTCAGGGCTTCAACGGAGAAGGGCTTTACCAGGTATTTGTCGACGCCGGCCTCAACCGCGATGCTGATCTCGTCATCGAGTTCGCGGGTCGAAGTCATGATGAAGGGCGTCCGGCCGAGGATGGGATGGCCGCGCACCTTCTTGACAAACTCCACGCCATCCATGTCCGGCATCAGCCAATCGGAGATGACGAGGTCGAAGCGCTGCTTGTTCATGGCGTCCAGCGCTTCGCGGCCCGTGCCCGCATCGGTGATGCGATCGATGCCCAAGCGCTTCAGGCAGACCTTCGTCAGGCCGCGCATGCTCGGTTGGTCATCGACCACCAGGACGTTGAGGTTGTGCACAACAGTCATTGCTGGAAATCCAATAGCAAAAATATCCGCGGATACTAGGCGAATGTTGGTTTACGAAATGATAATGCCAAGGAATGGAATCTGCTGCGGCTTCGTTAACGTTCAGGCAAGACTTTGGACACGATCCAGGATGGCGGCGGCCATCTGCTGGATGGAGTACTCGGTCTCGACGGCGCCGTCGTTGAAGGCCGCCTTTGGCATGCCGTAGACCACGCAACTCTGCTCATCCTGGCCCAGGGTGCGGGCGCCGGCCTCGCGCATGGCTTTGAGACCTGAAGCGCCGTCGCGGCCCATGCCGGTCAGGATCACGCCCACAGACTTGCCGCCTGCGACTGTGGCAACTGAATGGAACAACACGTCCACGGATGGCTTATGGCCGCCCACGGGGGCGTCGTCGCCCAGGCGGCAGTGATACTGCGCCCCAGACCGCGCCAGCCGCAGATGCTTGTCGCCCGGGGCGATGTAGACATGGCCGGGCAGCACCCGCTGGCTGTCCTCCGCCTGCCGGACGCGGACCTGGGCGAGGCCATCGAGCCGCTCCGCAAACCGGGCTGTGAAACCAGCCGGCATATGCTGGGTGATCAACACCGCGGGCGAATCCGGCGGCAGCGCGCAGATGATTTGCCTTAAAGCGTCTACGCCGCCCGTTGATGAGCCGATGGCGACGATGGAATCGGTGCCGCGCAGCGGACCTGTGCGTGTGGCGATCGGTGCCGGTGCGGCCGTGCCGTAGGCCTGGCCCAGGGGCTTGATACGGGCCTGCGATGCTGCCTTGACCTTGGCGACCAGTTCCTCGCGCTTGCCGTCGAGGCCGCGCTCCACATCGAGCGCCGGCTTGGTGACGAAATCCACGGCGCCCAGTTCCAGGGCCTGCAGCGTGATTTCCGCACCGCGGAGCGTCAGCGAAGAGACCATGACCACCGGCATCGGCCGCAGGCGCATGATCTTCTCCAGGAAGGAAATGCCGTCCATATTCGGCATCTCGACATCCAGCGTGATTACGTCGGGATTGGTCGACTTGATGACATTGCGGGCACTGTAGGGATCGGACGCAATGCCGACGACTTCGATATCCGGATCGGACCGCAGCAGCCGGGAAATGAGCTGCCTCGCCAAGGCTGAGTCATCGACGACGACGACCTTGATGCGGCGGCGCGGCGTGGTGAAGCGACGATCGGACATGGCGGTTTGCGATCGCGGCGCCATCAGGATTGCTTTCGATAGATGCTGCGGCCGATCAGCTTCAGCCGGTGTTCAAAAGGAATCGGGCTCTCGGAATGGCCGAGATAAAGAATGCCGTTCTCGGACAGCGCCTCGGTGAACCGCTTGATGAGCTGGTCCTGAGTCCGCTTGTCGAAGTAGATGATCACGTTGCGGCAGAAGATGACGTCGAACTTGCCCTTCATCGGCCAGGGCTCGATCAGGTTCAGCGGCTTAAAGGCCACCAGGCTGCGCACATGGCCGGCGACCCTGAATTTCTGGTTGGACTGATCGACGGCACGCACAAACTTACCGCGGAGATCCTCGGGGATGTCGGCGATCTGCTTGCTGGTATAGAGACCCGACTCGGCCTGTGTCAGGACATTCGTGTCGATATCGGTGGCCAGCACCTTGGCGTCCCATCCCTCCAGGCCCGGAAAGGAGTGACGCAACGTCATCGCGATTGAATAGGCCTCTTCGCCCGAAGAGCAGCCGGCGGACCAGACCCGCAAGCGGCGCTTTCCCGATGCCTGGCTCTGCCGTACCAGCGCGGGGATGAGTTCTTCAGTGAGATGATCGAAGTGATGTTCCTCGCGGAAGAACTTCGTATAGTTCGTGGTCAGGGCGTTGACCAGCGATCCCATCTCTTCTTCATTGCTGCCGTCTGCCAAGCGCTTGCGATACTCGCCGAAACTTGTGAGGCCAAGCTCCCGCACCCGGCGCGACAGCCGGGCATAGACCATCGCCCGTTTCTTGGTCGTCAGGGCGATGCCGGCGCGGTCATGGACGATTTTGGCGATGAAGCGGAAATCATCGTCCTCCATCGACACATCTTGCAGGGATTTGGCGATGAGCAGCGACAAGCGCTCTGCGCCGGGCTTAGGCAGGGCCGTGCCGTTCGCGGCTGCAGGCCCGGCGTTCTCTTCGCCGCCTGGCCAGCGATTGTTCGTTCGCTGCCGCCCTACGCTTTCCGACATGACGCCCCGTTGATAAGCCAAGTCCTCGAACGCTGCCGATCGACTTTGCCGTCGTACTTCGGAGGCGCCATCGCTGCCGGTTGCCATTCCGCTCTGAATGGCAGCCGACGGTGCCAGATTACCTTCTGAATAGTTAACGCCCAGTGTAGTGCCATCAGGGGGTAACGCCGGTCACTTTCGCCAATCCGTTTGAGCGGAAACTGCCGCATTTAGGGAGGCCGATTGGATCTCGTTCCCAGGCGGCCGATGGGCATTCTGCACGCCCTGCAAGCTAGAACTCGTCCCAGTTTACCTGTTTCTTCAATGGGCCAGCGGTCCGGCGGGAAGCCGCGGTCGCCGGCCTCTGGGCGTCGACGGCAAGAGCGGCTGCGGCGTCCGCTTCCAAGCTTTCACCTGTGTCGACATCCGTGGCGAGACGGCCAGGGAGCTGCGATTGCAAGGCTCTGGCGCCCCGGGGCTCAGCGGCCTTCCGCAAAGCCAACGCGCCGGCCTCGAAAAAACTGATGACCCGGGCAACGCTGTCGACTTGTGCGTCGACAGATGTCAGGGATGACGTCGACTCCTCCACCAGGGCGGCGTTCTTCTGCGTGACCGATTCCATTTGCGTGACCGAATCGTCGACCTCTTGAACGCCGGCGGATTGCTCGCGGCTCGCCGAGGCGATTTCTGCGACGATGCCGGCAACCCGCTGCACGGAACCGACGATCTCTGACAGGCTGCTGCCGGCCTTGTTGACCATCTCCACGCCGGCGCGGACCTGCTGCGAGCTTTCGCTGATCAGTCCCTTGATCTCTTTCGACGCCTGGGAGGAACGCTGGGCCAGGGCGCGGACTTCCGCTGCGACGACGGCAAAGCCGCGGCCGGCGTCGCCGGCACGGGCCGCTTCGACGGCGGCGTTCAATGCCAGAAGATTGGTTTGGAAGGCGATTTCTTCGATTAAGCCGACGATCTCGGAGATGCGGCCGGAGGACGCCTCGATCTGCCCCATGGCGGCGACGGCGTTGGCGGCGACATTGCCGCCACCTTCGGCCGCCGCACGCGCGTTCGCCGCGAGCTGATTGGCCTGCTGGGCATTTTCCGCGTTCTGCTTGATCGTGACCGACAGCTGGCGGATCGCTGCCGCCATCTCTTCCAGGCTGGCGACCTGCTCTTCCGTGCGGGAGGACAGATCGGCCGAGCCGCTGGCGAGCTGCGCGGTTGCGGACTTGATGGCGCTGATGCCGTCGACCGTCTGGCCGACGATGGCGGCCAGCTTGTCGGCGGTGGCGTTGGTGTCTTTCTGCAGCTGCAGAAGATCGGCCTCGTACTCGCCCGTGACACGGATCGAAAGGTCGCCCCGGGCCAGCGCCGACATCATCCGGAGCACCTCGCCGAGCGCCACTTTGATGGTCTCGGCCCAGCGGTTCATGCCCTCGCCGAGCTTCAGCATCAGGCCGCTCTTCCCCGTGAGGTCAACGCGGCGCGAGAGATCGCCGGCGGCGGCGGAATCGATCAGGGCCGCAAGCTCCTCTTGGAATTGCAATTCGGTATTGCGCAGATCCGCTTCGGCCTTGGCCGCAGCGGCGCGGGCGTCGACCTCAGCCTCCAGCCGGTCCTTGGCCAGCGTGTTCTGCTTGAAGACTTCGACGGCCCGGGCCATGGCGCCCAGCTCATCACGGCGTTCGGTGCCCGGAATTCGGACGTCCAGGTCCCGCTTGGCCAAACGCTCCATGATATGGGAGAGCTGCTGGATGGGGCGCGTGACACTGCGGACGATGAAGTAACCGCACCCGGCAGCCACGACGACGCCCGCGGCCATGAGGCCGAGAATCCAGGTCAGCCAGATCAAGGCATCGTTGTGCGCAGTAAGCGTGCGTTGCTCGCTGACTTCCGCCGCCGCAAGAAGGAGTTCAAGGAACGTCAATACCTGGGGCCGGGTCTGGTCAGACCATGATTGCGCGTCCATCGGATAGTTCGGCTTGGGAAGCGTGTACTGCGATTTGTTCGTTGCCAGGGCAATGGCGCTTGCCCGCTCAACCTTCACCAATAGCGTTCGGTATGCCTGGAAGTATTGCTTTTCTATGTTGTCGAGCGCTTTCTCGATTCTCGGATCGATGTCCGCGGCTTTCATATGTCCTAGAATCAGATAGAGCTGATTTATCTGCACCCGTTTGGCACTGTTCTCCTTCTGCAACTGCTCTTGCATCGGGGCGTGCGTGGCGATCGACTGAGCCACTTTTAGCCGCTCGCGTTCGGCGAGATCCTGCATGCTCCAGGCGAAATTCCTGATTTGCGCCAGATCCCGCAGCGTCGCGTCGCTTCCGGCAGATTCCCGCGAAATGCGGCGCCAGGCATTGATTGCCGTGTCGATGATTACGGTGCTGTCGTTGAAGTAGTCGGCAAGAAATCCGCGATCGCGTTTTGCATATGGGAATGCAAGCCACTTGTCTGAGTCGGCACGCAGCTTCTGCAAGTCATTCAGCTGTTTCTTCACCGCTCCAAAGCGTTCCTCATGGTCCGCCGCACCATGGATCGCCGCGATGCGTGCCAAGCCGTCCGCCAGCATCTTGTCAGCTTTGCTGCGGAGAGCAGCGATTACAGCGGCATCGTCGGCGGACATCTTTGCCTCGCTTTGGAGGGCGTTGTTGGTCGCCAGACGCTCCTTGACCAATTCCTGAAGGCCGTTGATGTATGTATCCGTCGCTTCGTTCAAGGCGGCGAAATGCGCGGCAGTCCGGTAGGTCACCCAGGCGCCGGTCGCCTGCAGGCCCAGGGCCGTGAGCAGGAGTATGGAGAGAAACCCGATTGCGGAAAGCAGCAACAGCCGGATCGAGAAGCCACCCGTCAAGCGGCCGCGCGAACGATCCGGGCCCTGGAGGCCCTGATTTCTGCTGAGCTTTGGCGCCGCTTCAGTCATGACTAGTTCAGCCCTCTGCCGCCGGTACCGAGCTACGTGTCAAATTGCCGCTTTCACCCCGATGTTTCGCTGCAAGCCGTGGATGTCCTGCTGTTCTGCCCTAGTTTAACGCGACTGGCAGGGCGATGCGCTCTGCAGCAACCAGGGCAACCATCTGCTCGTTGATCGTGACAATGCCTTCCAGGCATTCATGCGCTGAGGCGCCGCTGACGTCGGGAACGGCCTTCACATCGGTCTCACTCACGGCGACGATATCAGACACCGCATCCACCAGCAGGCCGACCAGGCGGGCGCCGATGGCGACAACGATGACGACATGCGCCTTACTGGCGTCGGTCTGGCCTTGGCCGAAACGCGCGCGGACGTCGAGGATGGGTACGATCGAGCCGCGGATGTTGATCACGCCCCGGACATAGTCTGGCGTGTTCGGCAGGTTCGTGGTCGGCGACCAGGCGCGGATTTCACGCACCAGTCGGATGTCGACGCCGTAGCTTTCCGCGCCGACGCGGAAGCAGACAACCTGGCGCAACAGCGCCTTGTCCTGGGCGTCCCCGGTGTCGGTGAGGCGCATGGGATCAAAAGAAGTTTGCGCATGGGCCATGTTCAATGCTCCTCTGCTCTAGGCTGCATTCGATACGAACCGGCTGTCAGGCGAAATTCCGCCGGACAACAGCATACTGACGTCGACAATCAGCGCCACCCGGCCATTACCGAGGATCGTGGCGCCGCCGATGCCATGGATCGCATCGTAATTGGATTCCAGACTCTTGATGACGACTTGCTGCTGGCCGACGATCTCGTCGACCACCAGGCCGATGCGCATGCTGGCGTCCGTTTCCACCAGCATGACCAGTGCCTTCGAGATATCGGTGTTCGCCTTCTCGACGGCGAATCTGCGGTGCAGATAGACCATCGGCACGTATTCGCCGCGCAGCGACAGCACGTCGCCGCCGCCGACGAGCGTGCGCACTTGGCCCGGTTGCGGCCGCAGCGTCTCCACCATGTTGGACAGGGGCACCACATAGGTCTCAGCGCCGACGCGCACCACCATGCCGTCGAGCACAGCCAGGGTCAGCGGCAGCGAGAGATAGAATATCGACTCGATGCCAGGGGTCGAGCGGATCGTGATGCGGCCGCCAAGGCGCTGGATGTTCCGGCGCACGATGTCCATGCCGACGCCGCGCCCGCTGATACTGGAAACCGCCGCTGCCGTAGTCAGGCCTGGCGCGAAAATCAGATTGTCGATCTGCTCGTCGTTGAGCTGCTGATCGCGCAGGACGATGTCCTTCTCGATCGCTCGCGCCAGGACCTTCTGGCGGTTGATGCCGCGGCCGTCGTCGGCGAGCTGGATTACGATCTTGCCGCCGATATGGCTGGCGGAGACGCGGATCACGCCCTCGGGCGGCTTGCCCATGGCAATGCGCTCTTCCGGCGGCTCGATGCCGTGGTCGATCGCATTGCGGATCATGTGGGTGAGCGGGTCGTGCAGATGCTCGATCACCGTCTTGTCGATCTCGGTGTCTTCGCCGATCATGACCAGCCGGACTCGCTTGCCCGTCTCGGCGGCGACTTCGCGCACCAGCCGCGGCAGCCGGGCAAACACCAGCTTTACCGGCTGGGCCCGCATCGACATCACGCTTTCCTGGAGATTGCGCGCATGCTGCGACAGCTCCTGGACGCCGCGTATCAGTCCGGGGAACTTGTCGGTGGGCACCAGGCTCAGTTGCTCATTGAGCATCGCTTGGCTGATGACGAGTTCGCCGACGAGATTGACCAGCGTATCCAGCTTGTGGAGGTCGACCCGTATCGAGCTGACGACCGGCGCTGTACCGGAAGCGTCGTCGCCGTTGGCGGCAGTTTTCGGCGCAGTTTCAGGGGCCGGCTTGGGCGCTGCATCGCCACCGTTGCTCTGATCCGTATCGGCGGCCGTCGCCTGCATCACACCATTGCCGACGGCATGATCGAGATTGGTGACGGACAGCTCTTCTTCATCGGCGACAAAGCTCAGTGTCTCTGCTATCGCTTCGGCCGACGCCGCTGTTTCCAGCTCAAGCGTCCAGGTCAGGTAGTTCTTCTTGGGATCGAACGCGTCCAGCGCCGGCACGGCACTGGCGTCGGCCGTTGCCGTCAGGCTGCCGCTATGGCGCAGCTCGGCAATCAGGAGCTGCGGTTCGACTCCCCGCTGAAAGAGGTCCGGCTTTGGATTGAAGGCGATCCGGAATTGATGTTTGTCCGCCGGTGCGGGCGTCATGTTGACGCTGGCAACGGTCGAAGCGGCCTGGGGCGCATTAGCCCCCGGTCCCGCATCGGCGCGCAGAACCAGGGCATCATGCACGGCGCTTTCATGCTTCTCGATCAGTTCGCCGCCGCTCTGCGCCGCCCGAACCAGGTCGGCGACGATATCGGCGGCCCGCAGCAGCAGGCTGATCGTGTCGGCCGTCAGGATCGCGCTGCCGTTGCGCAGCTTGTCGAGCAGGGTTTCGAGTGCATGAGCGAAATTGACCAGGCGACGATAGCCAAAGGCGCTGGCCCCACCCTTGATGGAATGGATGGCGCGGAAGGCGGCACGCAATGTTTCAGCATTGCCCCGGCCTTCGTCGAGCGCCATGAGATGGCCCTCGAATTCGCTCAGGACCTCGTCGCACTCCTGAAAATAGGTTTGGCGAAGCTGAGCGATTTCATCCATGGCGGTGGCCCGTCCATGAAATGGCCGCGATGCGATTGGTCATGCTGTTCGGCCTGCGGCTCACTGCCGGATCTCCCAGCTCATCAGTGAGGAGAACAACCCCAACCCGTCGAAAGTAGCGACGAAAGCATCGGAGGGCCGCTTGATGCAGAAGGGCAGGTTGCGCTTCTGGAAGCTCTTCGCGGCGGCGACAAGCGCTTGTACGCAGATGGTCGAGAGAGTTGAAACCTGTTCCGCATCGATGACGACCGGCTTCTTCTGATTCACAGCCGCCAGCAGCGATTTGTGCAGATTGCCGATCGTCGCCGGGTCAAGACGCGCGGGAAGGGCGACGCGGCATTCCGCGCCCTTTGTCACAGCCCATGACTCTGATTTCCGGGACTTGATAGATCGCATAAATCACCCGCCGACAGCGCGGACGGACTCGTACCCGCAGCCTTGAACCATCAACCTATGTTAATCGGCGAATGATTGAGGAACTGTTAACCAATGAGTCGGTAGTTGTCGCGGTAAATCAAACGTCTGGCGGGTTTGGGCCATGCTTGCCTGTGCCTTCCGCGGCAGCCATCGCGATCTTTTGGGGCGCGGCTACGCACCAGCGAGAAACGCCGTTAGGTCGGCGGCGAACTCGGCCGGCTTCTCCCATTGCAGGCCATGACCGACATCAGGATAGATTTTGAGCCGGGCCTGGCGGATCAGCCGTTGCAGTTCCAGCTGATCGCCCATGGTGAAATAAATGTCGCCGTCGCCGTAAAGGATCAGGGTCGGGCATTTGATCTCCGCCAGGCGCTCAGCATGATCCTCGCTCAACATTCCGGCCATGGCGCCTTGCCAGGATCGTGCTGGCGCCTTGAGCGTCTCCGCGACGATGGCCTCGAAGACCGCTTCGGGCACCGGCGAGCGGATCTGTTCGCCCTGGGATGTCCGGACAAAGGCCGGGTCGATCGGGTCGGTCAGGGCATTGATCTCATCCATGACAGTCCCGCCGACGATCGCGCTGTTGGCGGCCGTCGGTGCGGTTCCCATCAGCACCAGCTTGCTGGTTTTCGCCGGATTGCGAACGGCGAAATAGTGAGCGATGAGCCCGCCCATGGAGTGGCCGACAATCGTCGCCCGGGGAACGCCGATGGCTTCGAGGAAGGCCTCCAGGTCCTTCACATAGTCCGTTTGCGTGAAACCCGATGGCGGTTTGTCGGCGTCGCCAAAGCCGCGCTGGCTCACGAAGACGAGCCTGTTTTTCCTGGGTAGATGGGGCAAGGCGGGGTCCCAGATGCGCCGGGAATCCAGGTAACCGTGGACGAAGACGACAACCGGCCCTTGCGGATCGCCGCTCTCAGCGTAGTCCAGGGTCACGCCGGTGGAGATGGAAATGCGGGGCATGGCTGTGCGCCGATCCCCGTCACTGTCCCAAGGTGTAGGTATAGCCGTCGACCGGCAGGGCCTGGCCGGAAATCCGCGCCCCGGCCGGCGAGCACAGAAACACGATCATGTTGGCAATGTCCTTGGGGCTGATGAAGGTCTTCAGCGCGTTATACTCCACGATGCTGCTGCGGACCTCGTTGAGCGAGCGGCCGCTGGCTTTGGCTTCCGCGGCGATCACCCGCTCGATGCGCGCACCCTCTACTGGTCCGGGGCAGATGCAATTGACCCTGATGCCAAACGGCCCCAGCTCCAGCGCCAAGGACTTGGTCAAGCCGACAATCGCCCATTTTGCCGAGGCGTAGGGCGTGCGGCGGGCGAAGCCGAAGATGCCGGCAGACGACGACAGATTGACGATGCAGCCGGACTGCGCCTCCTTCATGATGGGAATGGCGCGGCGCGTGCAGAGATAGGCGCCGTCCAGATTCACCGCCAGTGTCCGCCGCCAGTCCTCGGGCGAGCAATCCTCGAGATTCGCCGTGGGCCCGGCGATACCGGCATTGTTCACCAGCACATCGATTCCGCCGAGGGTTTCCATCGCTTCCTTGAACAGCCGGTCGACGTGATCCTCCGCGGCGACATCGGCGACGGTGACGCCTATCGCCGGATATGCCGCCTTGAATGCCGCAAGGCCATCGCTGTCCACATCGCAGATATGGAGCTTTGCGCCTGCCGTAAGAAAGGCTTCGGCTGTCGCGCGGCCGATGCCCGTGGCGGCCGCGGTGATGATCACCCGTTTGTTCTCCAGCCCCTTCATCCGGCATTCCCCTTCGTTTGACAGAGGATGCTAGCAGTGTGACCGGGCGGGTCCAGGCGATTCACGCGGGCACTTTCGGCGCCCGATGACCGAACAATGTCAGCGTCAGCATGGCGCCAAGCACGAGGGCCACGCCGGCGGACTGGATCATCGTCAACCTCTCCTGCAGCACCATATAGGCGACGGCGATGGTGATCAGCGGTTCCAGATTGAACAAGCTGGCCACGCGGACCGGGCTGATCAGACGCAACGACAACAGCCAGGTGGAGAAGCCGACAACATAGAGCGCGCAGACGCCAAATGAAGCCGCAAAACCACCCGCCGTCGTCGGCCAGGCCAGCCCGCCGGCGAAGTAAAAGGCGATCGCGACCGCGATCATCATCCAGAGATTGATATAGACGTTCATGGTCATCGGGTCGTGGCGCTGCAGCACCGGACCCGAGAATGTGATGGTGAGGGCCATGGCGGTACCGCCGGCTATGGAACAGGCGATGCCGCGGATATCCAACGTGTCGAGATTGGGACCCAGCGCTAGGATCAGGCCAGCAAATGCAATGGAAAGTGCCACCACCTTGAGCGGCGTCAGTCTCTCCCGGCCGGTGACCGCGGCAAACAGGGCAACGAGCAGGGGAAACGTAAAGAAGATGATCGCCGACAGAGTCACCGGGATATAGGCGACCGAGGCCAGATAACCGAGCGACATGGCAATCGTCGTCGCTGCGATCCAGAGCGAGCCTCGCAGACCATCGCGCGACAGCGTCATCGGACGGCCCAGCAATCTGAGCAACAGGCCTATTGCAACCACAAAGATAAGGCAACGCACCAAGACGAGGGTCTGTGCCGTGGTCCCCGATACATAGGAAATCTTCGACAGGGTGGTGATGGAGCCGAAGAAGGTGGGCGTCAGGACGGCCGCCAGAGTGCCAAGCCAGTATGCTCGAGCGTGGCTTGGCGCCGGCAGGGTTGCGGGGGCGGTCAGGACTATCTCCAGCGGCCTTTTTGTGGGCTTGGTGGTCAGCTTTAGGGGGCGGCGGCAGACCTGTCCAGGGCTAGACAGGCCAACGGGGCCGATGCCATAGTCCCGCCGCCTCGGACCGGGAATCGCCTAGGGCCGGTAAGGGCATAGGGCAAGCGCCGGGCGCCGCGCGGACACTACGCTAAGGCCAGCATGAGCTTTGGAACCAAGCTATTCACCCGTTTCTTTGGCGAGTTCGTCGGCTCGGACCAGTTCGGCAACCGCTACTACTTGGATCGCCGCACCAAGGGCCAGCAACGGGAGCGCCGCTGGGTCATCTACAATGGCGAGGTCGAGGCGTCGCGCGTTCCGCCGGAATGGCACGCCTGGCTGCACCGTACCGTGGTCGAGCCCCCGACGGTGGTCGCCCCGCAGGCGAAACCCTGGCAGAAACCCCACCTGCCCAATCTTACCGGCAGCGCCCAGGCATATCGGCCGCCCGGCCACACCCTCAAGGGCGGTCATCGGGCCAAAGGCACGGGCGACTACGAACCCTGGGTGCCGAATTGATCGGCCCCGTGCCTTCTCTGCGCCGCAATCCCCACCGATCGTTCGGACAATGAACCGCAACATCATCGAAACGATCATGGGCGCCGTCGTCCTGCTGGTGGCGGTGTTCTTCCTCGCCTTTGCCTATAGCAGCAGCAACACGGGCGGGGTCGACGGTTACGAAGTCACGGCGAAGTTCGGGCGCGTGGACGGTCTGGTGACCGGCAGCGATGTGCGGCTCTCCGGCATCAAGGTCGGCAGCATTGTCGACCAGCGGCTTGATCTCCAGACCTTCCAGGCAGTCCTGCGTCTCAGCATTCGCGACGATGTCAAGCTGCCGGCGGACACGGCCGCACGGATCCTCAGCGACGGTTTGCTGGGCGGCAACTACCTGTCGCTTGAACCGGGTGGCGCCGATGAAGTCATCGAGGCCGGCGGAGAGATTTCCGTCACCCAGGACCCCGTGAACATCGCCGATCTTCTCGGCCGCTTTGTCTTCGGCAGTGCCGGCGAGAAGAGCGGGCAGGGGACAGACGGCGCGGCGCAGCCTTGATTAGGGCGCGGGGCCATCCCCATATAGAAGCCAAGCGTTTCCAATTCCACAATTCGACAGCCAGATCCCGCGCGACGTCGTGAGCCAGCAACCGCCCAAGAGCGACTTTCCTGTTTGGCGACAGCCTGACGGCCAGCCCGTCTCCTGCGTCGACAAGATCAAGGTCTTGAATGAGAACCTGGCGGAGCTGCAGCAGATCGCCCAGGACGCTCTGGAAGATGCGATCCTGATCGGCTGCGATGAGACGCAAGTGCGTGAAGTTTTGCAGCGGCTGATGAACTCGCTTGAAAATCCTTATCGCAAGCCGACCGCCAAGTCATGACCGGGCGCGGCCTCGCCATTGCAGTCCTGTTCGCCCTGTCGCTGCCGGTTTTGCCGGCGGCGGCCGATCCCAACGACACGGTGATCCTGGAAACCCTTGATAAGATTTCCGCCCGGGTATCGCGTGTTGAAGTGCCTGTTGGAACGACGATTGCATTCGGCAGCCTGAAGATCACGCCGCGCCATTGCGACAAGCGCCCTCCGGAGGAAACGCCGGAAAGCTCGGTCTTTATCGAGATCGTCGAAGAGCTTCCGGATGAGCAGCCGAAGCTGGAATTCTCGGGCTGGATGTTCGCATCGAGTCCGGCGCTTTCGGCACTGGATCATCCTGTCTACGACGTTTGGGTTGTCGACTGCAAGAACGCCTCGACCTCTGCCACCGAAACCACGCCCTGAAAACTTGCCGGCTTGCCGATAGCGCGGGTCAGCCGCAGGCGGTAATCGGCGCGGGGAATCTCGACTGTTCCGAACTGCTGCAGATGCGGCGTGACGAACTGGGTATCCAAGAGCTGATAGCCGCCGAGCTTCAGCCGCACGGCCAGATGCACCAGCGCGACCTTGCTGGCGTCGGTGGAGCGGCTGAACATGCTCTCGCCGAAGAAAGCCCCGCCGATCGAGATGCCATAAAGGCCGCCGACCATCTCCCCGTCCTTCCAGCATTCGACCGTGTGGGCAAAACCCATCTCGAAAAGCTGGCGATTGAGCTGATGGATCTGCTGATTGATCCAGGTGTCGGCGCGGCCTGGCCCGGGTGCAGCGCAGCCCTCGATGACCCCCTCAAAGTCGCTGTCACAGCGGATCTCGAACGGATTGTGCCGTATGGTCCTGCGCAGGCGGCGGGAGATATGGATGCGGTCCAGCGGCAGGATGCCGCGCATCTCCGGGTCGATCCAATAGACATGGGGATCGTGGCGTCCCTCGGCCATGGGAAACACGCCGAGGGCGTAGGCCCGGAGCAGCATATGAGGCGTCAGCGTGACCATGGCGATCGGCGGTTCCGTTGACTGGTTGCGCCGATAGTACCGCAAGAAGCCGCGGAACGGGAACCCTCTAGGATTCCACGATGACGAACTTTTCCAGCCAGCGGATGTCGTAGTCGCCGTTGATGAAGTCGCCGGCCGCAATCAGCCGTCGGTGCAGGGGAATGCTGGTGTCGATGCCGCCGATGACGAATTCCTCAAGCGCGCGCCGCAGCCGCATCAGGCATTCATTGCGGCTGGTACCATGGACGATCAACTTGGCGATCAGGCTGTCATAGTGAGAGGGCACGCGATAGCCCGTATAAAGCGCGGAATCGACCCGCACTCCCAGCCCGCCCGGCGCATGATAGTCGGTTATCTTGCCCGGCGAGGGGCGGAACGTGACCGGATCCTCGGCGTTGATCCGGCACTCGATGGCATGGCCGTTGAAAGTGATCTCCTCCTGGGTCATGCCCAGCGGTGCGCCGGCGGCGACGCGGATCTGCTCCCGCACCAGATCGATGCCGGTGATCATCTCCGACACCGGATGCTCCACTTGCAAGCGGGTGTTCATCTCGATGAAGTAGAACTTCCCGTCCTGGAACAGGAACTCGATGGTGCCGGCGCTGCGATAGCCCAGCTGCTTCATCGCCGTGATCGCGGTTTCGCCGATCTCCCGCCGCTGGCCGGCATTGAGAGCGGGTGAGGGCGCTTCCTCCAGCACCTTCTGATGGCGGCGCTGCATTGAGCAATCCCGCTCTCCCAGATGAACCACATTTCCGTGACTGTCGCCCAGGATCTGCATCTCGATATGCCGGGGATGCGACAGGTATTTCTCGAGGTAAACGGCGTCATTGCCGAAGTTCGCCTTGGCCTCTGCTCGCGCCAGGCTCAGCGCTTGCGCCATTTCCTCGCGCGAGTTGGCGACTTTCATGCCTTTGCCGCCGCCCCCGGCCGCCGCTTTGACCAGCACGGGGTAGCCGATGCTGTCGGCCAGATCCATTGCCTCCATATCGTTGCTGATGGCGCCGGGCGAGCCGGGCACGACGGGCAGGCCCAGGGCGATCGCCGCATCCTTCGCCTGCACCTTGTCGCCCATGAGCGCGATGTGCTCGGGCGTCGGTCCGATGAACGTGAAGCCATGTTCTTCGACCATCGAGGCGAACTTCGCATTCTCCGACAGGAACCCGATACCCGGATGTATCGCATCGGCCCCGGCGATGCTGGCGGCGGTCAGGATGGCCGGCATATTGAGATAGCTATCGCGGCTCGGCGGCGGGCCGATGCAGACGCTCTCATCCGCCAGGCGCACATGCATCGCGTCGGCGTCGGCGGTGGAATGCACGGCGACGGTGCGGATGCCCATCTCGCGGCAGGCTCGATGGATGCGCAGCGCGATCTCTCCGCGGTTGGCGATCAGGACTTTTTCGAACATGCCGGCGGGCCGTCTATGCGTTCGTCGTGCGGCGGCTCAGGCGACGACCATCAGGATGTCGCCGTACTCGACCGGGCGGCCGTCGTCGAAGAGGATCTCCTTCACGGTGCCGGCATGGGGTGCGGGTATCGGGTTCATCACCTTCATCGCCTCGATGATCAGCAGCGTTTGGCCTTTCTGCACGCGGTCGCCGACCTTGACGAAGTGATCGGCGCCCGGCGAGGCGGAGGCGTAAGCCGTGCCCACCATCGGCGATATGACGGCGCCGGCCGGCGGTCCGTCGCTGGCGGCGGGTGCGGCGGCTACCGGTGCTGGCGCTGCCACCGGCGCGGCGGCCTGAACCACCTTTCCGCCGCAGGTGACGCGGATGCGTTGCTCGCCGGCTTCGAACTCGATCTCCGTCAGTCCCGTCTGCTCCAACAGGGCGGCAAGTTTGCGGACCAAGGTTTCATCGACATCGAATTTCGGCATCAGGCGTCCTTCGTCGTTTGCAGGATTTCGGCCATGGCCTCCAGCGCTAGGCGATAGCCCGTCGGCCCCAAGCCACAGATCACCGCGCGGGCCGCTAGGCTGACATAGGAATGGTGGCGGAACTCTTCGCGCCGGAAAATGTTGGAGAGATGGACTTCGATCGTCGGTAACTCTGCCGTCTGCAACGCGTCGAGGATGGCGATCGAAGTATGGGTATAGGCGCCGGCATTGATGACAATCCCGGCATGGTCCTTGCGAGACTCCTGGATCCAGGTCACCAGTTCGCCCTCAAGGTTCGACTGCCGGAAATCCAGCGCCAGCCCCAGCGGCCGCGCATGGCGGCGGCACAGCTTCTCCAAATCGCCCAGGGTCGCGCGGCCATAGACGGCGGGCTCGCGCACGCCGAGCATGTTGAGGTTCGGCCCGTTGATGACAAGAATCTTGGGCGCGCTGGGCACGGTCAGACAGGCTCCCCTGGCAGGTCTTCCGGGCGATTCGGCCGGTGAATCACAGACTTATAACACTGTCCCCGTTGGGCGCAATGGGACCCCCGCCCTAGAATCGCCCATCCTGCCAGTCCATGTACTTCATGTAGAGCGGCACGAACCAGGGATTGCCGCCATACCAGAGCGGGGTTCGCAGCGGCAATTCGTCGAATGCGGTGTCCCCCTGTTTGTCGCCCAGCAGCTTGAGTGCCACCTTCCGGCCCATCCAGGTCCCCATGGGAACGCCGGCGAAGCAATAGCCCATGGCATAATGCACGCCGTCCTGCCGGCCGATATGGGGATACTGATCGAAGCTGGCGGCGCACCTTCCGCTCCAGGCATGGGACAGACGGACGGTTACGAGATCGGGCACCAGCCGGCCCAGCGCCTTATGCAGCCGCGCCACTTTGGCCTTGAGGTTCGATGCAGGCCCGCCGGTGAAGCCGCCGAACAGGATGCACTCCTCGTCCGGCGAAGGACGCATGAAGAAGATGTTGTTGGTGTACTCGATGAAAGGCCGGCCCTGTGGCGAAACGCGCTGGACGACATCGGGCGGCAACGGCTCCGTCGCCACCATGAAACCGTGGAACGGCACCATGCGACGCCGGAACCAGGGCAGGGACTTGTCGACATAACCGTTCGTGGCCACGATGGCATCGCGGGCGCGCAGAGCGCCTCTGCTCGTCTTGACGACGATCCCGTCGCCATCGCGCTGCAGGCCTGTGACTGGCGTGCGTCCGTGGATCTCGACGCCCTGCGCGACGACGCGGTCGAGCAGACCCTGATGATACAATCCCGGATGAAATGTGCCGTGATCGGGAATCACCGCGCCGCCGATATAGCCTTGGGCCCCGGTCTCGCTCGTCAGCCGTTCCCGCGAGATCATCTTGAAGGGTTCGCCCAGATGCCTTTCCCGCAGCTCGTACTCCCTGGCCATGGAATCATACTGTGCCCGATTCTGTGCGGCGATGAAGCGGCCGCGTTGGCGCAGCTTGCAATCGATCTGCTCGGTCTGCACGAGATCGAGCACATAGTCGAAGGCGGCGCGCATATCGCGGAACACGGTGATCGCCCGTTCCAGTCCTTCATGTTCGCTTATCTTGCCGAAGCTGTGCTTCAGCGACCGGCCGACATAACCGGCATTACGCGAGCTCGCACCTTCGCCCGGGTCCTGCGCATCGAACACGGCGACGCTGCGGCCCGCACGGGCCAGCGTCAGCGCCGCCGACAGGCCCGTATGGCCGGAGCCGACAATCGCCACGTCGACCTGGGGCGGCAGCGGGAGCTGCGGCATTTGCGGCCGCGGCGCCGCATCCCACCAATAGGGCTGCTCCCGGAAGCCGGGGGCGAAGATCTCGGTTGTCTCGGTCATGTCGGCCCGCTGTTCTTACTCGTCGTTGTCGGCGTTTTCAGGGCGAGGGGCGCCAATTCCCGGCGCCCGCGGATCCAGCTCTGCTACGACCGGCGTCGTCTGCGTCACCTTGATGAACTCGCCTTGCTCAGCCAGCGGTTTTGCGGTGCGGCGGGTCATGCGGTAGGCGGTGAAGGCCGCTATCAACAGGAGGGCCGCCATGATAAAGGCGAACAGTCCCCGCGGACCCATCGCCTCCATGACCTGCGACGAAACGATCGGCCCCAGACTGGCGCCGATGCCATAGGCCAGCAGCAGGCCGCCGGCCGCCGGGACGAACTGGTGGCGCTCCACATAGTCGTTGGTTTGCGCGACGCTGAGGCCGTAGAGCGGATGGGCGGCGGCATCCATCAGGAAGCCGAGGGCCGCGAGCGGCAACAGCGCGCCGACGCCGCTGACCGCCATCACCCCGGCGATCGCCGCGGCCGTCAAAGTGAGAATAAGCATGAGCCGCCGGCGGTCCATGCGGTCCGAGAAGGCGCCGACGGGAAACTGCGCCAGCAGGCCGCCAACCAGCGTCACCGTCATGAACAGCGACACCGCGCCGGGCTTCAGCCCCACCGCCTGCCCATACACCGCACCCATGCCGTAGAAGGAGCTGTTGACCAGCCCGGCGGTCATGCAGCCCGCGACTCCGAGCGGCGAGATCGCGAACAGCCGCGGCAGGCTGAGCCGCGTGTGCCGGGTGATCTCCGGATTGCCGGTGCGGGTCAATGCCACCGGCAGCAGAGCCGCCACGAACAGGATGGCCGTGAGCGAGAAAAGCTCGAAGTCGCGGGGATCGCCAAGGTTCAGCAGCAGCGGACCACCTGCCACGGCCGCGCCGCTGATCACCGCGTAAACGGCAAAGCACCGGCCGCGGATCTCATTGGCGGCGCGGTGATTGAGCCAGCTTTCCATGGTCATGTAGAGCCCGGCCATGCAATAGCCGGCCGCGGCGCGCAGCCCGATCCACAACAGCAGTGAATCCCACAGCGCCAGCAGCAGCACAGCTATGGCGGCCGTCGCGGCAAAGACGGCGAAGGCGCGGATATGGCCAACCCGCGTGATGATCCGGTCGGCGCTCAGCGAGCCCAGCAGCAGGCCGAAGAAATAGGCCGACATGACCAGGCCGATCACAGTCGAGGAAATGCCGGCGCCAGCCAATCGCACGCCGATCAAGGCGAACAGCGCGCCATGGGCCATGCTGAGCAGCCCGAAGCCGAGCAGCACCGCGCCAAGCGCCCCGACGACGGCGCTCAGCGTGGCATCGGCGCGTCCATGACCGACAGTGCTCATACTCGGCTCAATCCGGGCGCTAGCCGCCCATGGACATGCCGCCATTGACCCGGATGGTCTGGCCGGTGATGTAAGCGGCATCGTCGGAGGCAAGGAACGCCATGGCTGAAGCGATCTCCTCCGGCTTGCCATAGCGCCGCATGGGCACGATTTTCAGCGTTGCCTCCAGGCCGGCGGGGTCGATCTCGCCCAGCATTTCCGTGGCGATGTAGCCCGGCGATACGGCGTTCACGGTGATGCCGTGGCGAGCCACCTCCGCCGCGATCGGCTTCATCATGGCGACGATGCCGCCTTTCGACGCGGTGCAGACCGAATAGCAATTGCCGCCGAAATCGGCGACTTCGGTGATGCAGGAGCCGGTGATGACGACGCGCCCGTATTTGCGCCCGATCATCGGCGGCAATGCGGCACGCGTGATGTTGAAGAATCCATGCAGGTTGTTTTCGATGGCACGCGACCAATCTTCATCGGTGCTGTCGACGAACAACTTGTCGATGACGATGCCCGCATTGCTGACGAGGATGTCCAGATGGCCGAAGGACTTGACCGTCTCGGCAACCAGCCGCTCGGCATCGGCGCGCCTGCTGACATCGGCCTGTACCACGATGGCCTCGCCGCCGGCCTTGCGGATTCCGTCCGCCACCGCCTTCGCCTTATCGACCGTGCTGACGCAGTTGACCACGACCTTGGCGCCCTCGCGCGCAAAGCGCTCGGCCACCGCCTTGCCGATGCCCCGCGAACTGCCGGTGATGATGGCAGTCTTGCCCTTCAGATTCATGGCCCAGCCTCCCTATCTTCTTGCCGCAAGGCTAAGGGGAAGGGACCCTTCGGGCAACCGCCGGACTGGTTGCCCGGGGTGTGCGACTTGCGCGCCGCAAGGAGAGTTCTACGATGCCTCGTCGCGCGCCTTGGCGATGTGGGCTTTCAGATCCTCGAGCTTGATGGCGCCCGGGACGAGCGTCTGGCCGATGATGAAGGCCGGCGTGCCATTGATCCCCAGACTCTCTGCCAGATTGTAGTTCTGCTGCAGCTCTTGATCCACCTCGGGCGCCGCCATGTCGTCTTTCAGACGGACGATGTCCAGGCCCAACTTTGCAGCGGTGTTCTCCACGTCCTGTGCGCTGAGCTTGCCCTTGAACGTCATCAGCGCGGTATGCATTTCCGCATACTTGCCCTGTTTGCCGGCGGCGAGGGCGGCGCGCGCCGCAACGAGGGAATCGTCGCCCAGGATCGGGAATTCCTTGATCACGACCCGGACATTTCCGTCGGCGGCGATCATGTCGGCGATCGGCTGATGCATCGCCTTGCAGTAAGGGCAGCGGTAGTCGAGGAACTCCACGACAGTAACGTCGCCGGCGGGGTTGCCGAGCACAGGCGAGGCCGGCTCGTTCTCCAGCTTTGGCTTCAAGTCCTTGACGGCCTGCGCATGGGCCAGCTTTTTCGCTTCTTCCTGCTGCTGCTGGTACTTATCCAGCGACTCTGCAATGACCTCCGGATGGGCGAGGATGTAGTCGCGGATTGCCTGCTCAAGGACCGGATCGGCGCCGGGTGCGCTTGTCTCCTGCGCATAGCCGTTCCCGGCCGTCAGCAGCACGATGGCGCAACAGGCCGCCCAGGCAAGATTTGGCAGACACCGCATAGCTGGAACTCCTCGAGTTGAACAGGCCGGTATTCTCGCGGATCGATTGTCCGGGAACAATCGATCAAATTGCCGGATCTGCCGGTATCACGCGGATTTCATCCGCCGCGCACTGTCTAAGAACTGCCGCCGACAGCGTTCGAGATGTCCTGCGCGCGAAGCCAGCCGGGCGACCCCGTCGGCAGGCCCTTCATGGCGCGTTCGGCCAGGGCTTTCGCGCGCGGCCGGTCGCCGGAGGAGATCGCCGATTCCGCCAGGGCCAGCGACGCCTCGGCATCCTGCTTGTTCAAACCATAGGCGATCCCCAGGTTTCGCCAGGCTCCCGGGTTGGCCGGCTCGATTTCAACGACCCTTTTGAGATTCTCGATCGCGGCCTTGATCATGGCCGGGTCCCCGGTTTCCTTCTGCGTGCGGCCCAGGGACATCAAGAGCATCGGTGAATCCGGTTCGGCATCGACGGCGGCCTGATAGAATGGGACCGCAGCTTTCGCCTTCCCGCCCTTGAATAGAATGTCGCCCTTAAGTTCGCTGAAATAGGGATCGCCAGGAAATTCGGCCAGCAGGCTGTCGACCTGCGCAATCGCTTTCGGCATTTGTCCGGCGCCAAAATACGCGACGGCGCGCGCATATCGGGCCTCCAGGCTATTGTCACTATCGGGATAACGCTTGAGCACCCGCGGCAACGGGTCGACATACCCGATCAGTTTTGCCCGGACTCGCTGAAACAGCGCTTCGTAATCGACCCTGGTCGGCTCGTTGCCAAGGGGCGACTGCTCAACATGCGCACGCACTGCCGCGATACGGTCGGTGGTCAGTGGATGGCTTAGCAGATAAGGTGGCGGCTGCAGGACGATCTTCTGTTCGTTTGCGAGAATTTTCAGGAATTCCAGCATGCCGCGGGAAGATTGGCCGGTTTCGTCAAGGAACTTCATGCCGGCCTGATCGGCGGCGGATTCTTGGGTCCGGCTGAACTTCATCAGCGATCCCAGCGGCGCGTCGGCGCCGCACAGCGCCACCGCGCTTCCGCCCGTCGTGCTGCCGCTTGCCGCAGCGCCGCCGGCGGTCAAAACACCCAAGGTGCAGAACAGTATCTGCTCGATCGAGGCGATACGCTGCGCCTCCTTCAGCCTGGGCAGGTGCCCGCCGGCGATATGGCCGGTCTCATGGGCGATGACGCCGATCACCTGATCCGCATGCTCGGCGGCCCGCAGCAGCCCGGTATGCAGGAAGAGGTTTTGTCCGCCGGCCACGAAGGCGTTGATGCGGCTATCCTGCAGCAGATAGATGCGCACGGCGGAAGTGTCCAAGCCGGCAGCGCTAAAAATCGGCTCGGCGAACCGAGCCATCAACGCTTCCGTTTCCGCGTCGCGGATGAAGGTCGCCCGCTGTTGTGCCAGCGCTGGCGTCGAAACAATGACACCGATCAGCGCGATTTGCAGGAGCCGCTTCATGGATGAAACCTGTTCAGTTTTCGACAGTTCATAGCTGGTCGCAACGCATTCGGCTGTCAATGGTTTTGTCCGGCGCAGTTACCTATGATGCCGCCGCAAAGGCGGCCGCGGTGTGGCAAGATTTGACCAGATTAGAGCCGAAATCAGTGCAATCAAGTCGTGCGGCGGCCGACATGCTGATCGCGGCAGAGACGGCAGGGTTTGAATGAAAGCAAAGACTTCACGGCGCAGCGAGGTGCCGCCGTTCTATGCGATGGAAGTGCTCAGGGAAGCCAACGAGCGGGCAGCCGCAGGGGAGGCCGTCCTGCATCTCGAAGTGGGACAACCGAGCACGGCCGCGCCCTCGGCCGTCATTGCCGCGGCGAAGCATGCGCTGGAGAGCCATCAGCTTGGATACACGGAGGCCCTGGGCATCGGCGGCCTCCGGCAGCGCATCGCCGGTTATTATCGGGCGACGTACGGCATCGAGGTCGATCCCGCCCGCATTGTTGTCACGACTGGTTCTTCCGGCGCCTTCATGTTGTCGTTTCTGGCCGCATTCGATCATGGCGACCGCGTTGCGCTGGCTGCGCCCGGCTATCCGGCCTACCGGAACATCCTGCAGGTGCTTGGTCTGGAGCCCGTGTCCATTTCTACGACCTTGGAGACGCGTTTCCAGCCCACGGTAGATCATCTGGCTTCGCTGGATCGTCAGGTCGAAGGTTTAATCGTCGCCAGCCCGTCAAACCCGGCCGGTACGATGCTGTCGCGCAAGGAGCTTGGCGCGGTGTATGGCTATTGCTGTGACAATGGCATCCGGCTTGTTTCTGACGAGATCTATCATGGTATCACCTATGGAGAAGCCGCGACGACGGTTTTGGCTTTCGGCGACGAGGCCATCGTGGTCAACAGCTTTTCCAAGTACTTCTCCATGACCGGCTGGCGCCTCGGCTGGATGATCCTGCCCGAAGTCTTGTTGCGCCCGGTGGAGCGGCTGGCGCAGAACCTTTTCATCTCGCCGCCGACCCTGCCCCAACTGGCCGCCCAGGCGGTGTTCGACTGCAAGGCAGAACTCGACGGCAATGTGCGGCGCTATGCAGAGAACCGCCGGGTGCTTCTGGAAAAGCTGCCACGGGCGGGCTTCGACAACCTCGCACCCGCAGACGGCGCCTTTTACATCTATGCCGATGTTTCGCGGCTGACCAATGACAGCCAGGAGTTCTGCCGCCGCATGCTGGCGGAAACGGGAGTCGCGGCCACGCCCGGGATCGATTTCGACCCCGAGCGCGGACATCGCTTCTTACGGTTTTCCTTCGCCGGTTCTGCAGCCGATATCGCGACCGCGGCCGACCGGCTGTTGGCCTGGCGGCGCTAGGCTATTCGATCAACCGCTTCCACCAGCCGCGCCGCGGCTGTTCTGACGATGACGGCGCCTCGGAGGTTTGCAGCCGGTCTTCGTCGATGTCGGCATCGCGCGCGCGCGGCGTCGGGGCATCGATCGCCTTAGGCGGCATTTCTTCTACCCGGCGATTTTCGGGCGGTGGGGAGAACTGCATCCGGTGTTCCGCAGGTTCGGCGCGGTGGATCGGTTGCTGTGGAATCAAGTCCGGGGCGTCGGTCTGGGAATGCCGTTCCGGCCCTGAATCGTCGGACGCCAGTCCCTGGCCGGTGTCGCCTTGACGCCGCGCCTCATGGCCGTTCGATTCCACGCCGGCCTCGCCGCCAGAGCGCTCGCCACCACGGCGTCGGCGCCGGCCGCCGCGACGGCCGCGCCGCCGCCGCCGCCGTTCGCCGTTTTCACCGGGCGAACCGGGGCCGCGCGGCGCGCCACCCTCAGACGGAGCCTGGTCGCCATCGCCCTGAGGCTCGAAATCATCCGCCTCTTCGCTGCTGCTGGGTCCTTCTCCGGCGGCCGCAGCATGTGTGTTCTCGTCCAGGGGCGGATGCCGTTGGCCTTCATCCGCTAAGTTGCGCTGACCGTCGCGGGGGCCATCCCGGCCCCGGCCACGGCGGCGGCGGCGGCGCCCGCGGCGGACGCCTTGTTCGTCAGCCGGCGCGCTTGCGGCCATCGGTTCGGTGGTTTCCTCCTCGGCAATAGCGGGTTCGCCGCTTTCTTCGGTTACGTCCTCATCCTCAACTTCGTCCTCGATCGGCATTTCCGGCAGGGAAACCGTCACCTTGGCTTCCGGCACGGGAATCGGCGCCTTGCTGCGCTCCATCCGATGCTCGGGCGGCACCAGGCTTTCGTCGGCGGCGATGGTGACACGCATATGATGGCGGACCTCGATCTCCGCCAGCGCGGCCCGCTTGTTGTTGAGGATGTAGAGCGCGACAGCCGTGGGCACAGTGACGGTCACGGCAGTGCTGCGCTGTTTCAGGCCTTCGTCCTCAATCGCGCGCAGCATGTACAGCGCCGTGGATTCCGTGGACCGCATGTGACCGGTGCCGCGGCAGTGGCGGCAGGTCACCATGCTGGCCTCGAACAGGCTCGGCCGCAGGCGCTGGCGCGAAAGTTCCAGCAGGCCGAACGGGCTGATGCGCCCCACCTGGATGCGCGCCCGGTCGTTGCGCATCGCCTCCTTGAGCTTGCGCTCGACCGCCGCGTTGTTGCGAGACTCCTCCATATCGATGAAGTCGATGACGATCAGCCCGGCGAGATCGCGCAAGCGCAACTGCCGCGCCACTTCCTCCGCCGCTTCGGTATTGGTTCGCAGCGCGGTTTCCTCGATGTTGCGTTCGCGCGTCGAGCGGCCGGAGTTGACGTCGATCGCTACCAGGGCTTCCGTCGTGTTGATGACGATGTAGCCGCCGGACCGCAACTGCACGACCGGATTGTGGATGGCGTCGATCTGGCCTTCGACCTGGAACTTCTGGAACAGATGCTGGGCCGGATCCTCGAACAGCTGAACGCGCTTGGCATGGGAGGGCATGAGCATGCGCATGAAGTTCTTGGCGTTCTTATAGCTTTCGTCGCCTTCGACCAGGATCTCCTCGACATCGCGCGAATACATGTCGCGGATGGCGCGTTTCACCAGGTTGGCCTCTTCGTAGATCAAGGCCGGCGCTCGGGATTGCAGAGTCAGTTCGCGGATTTCATCCCATAGTCGCAGCAGATACTCGTAGTCCCGCTTCAATTCGGTTTTGTTGCGCTCCTGGCCCGCCGTGCGCACGATGACAGCCATGCCGTCGGGAATCTCCATCTCGCCGAGGATGGACTTCAGGCGCTTGCGGTCGGTGACGCTGTTGATCTTGCGGGAGATGCCGCCGCCGCGGGCGGTATTCGGCATCAGCACGCAATAGCGTCCGGCCAGCGACAGATAGGTAGTGAGGGCAGCGCCCTTGTTGCCGCGCTCTTCCTTCGTCACCTGCACCAGCAGGATCTGTCGGCGCTTGATGACTTCCTGGATCTTGTAACGCCGCACATGCCGGGTGCGCCGCGGCCGCATCTCCTCGGCCTCGTCGCCACCGACAGTCTCGACCACCACAGGCGGACGGGGTGCTTCGCGGACACTGCCGGCATCGGACGGGATTTCGGCGGCATCGCCGTCGCCATCGCCTCCGGCACCCGGCGATGCAGGCCCCGCAGTGGCATCCGCAGCGGCCTCGTCCTGGCCTTCGCCCGCGCCCTCGACTATTTCGGCGACTTCGTGATGTTCATCATGCGACTCCTCGATATCAGGGCCCTCGAGGCGGGGCGACGAAATCCGCAAGGGCTGGCCTTGCAGATCGTCGTCCTCGGAAGCCATATCTGGCTCGGCCGTGATGGCCTCGGCGATGCCGTCGGCGGAGTCGTCGGCCGCCTCGTCGCCGCCTTCATCTTCGCCGTCGTCGGTGCTGGCTTCGATATCCGCCGCTTCCGTCGCCGGTTCATCATGATGCTCATGCACGCCGTCATCCTGGGCATCGTCGGAGGCCGGCATCATCTCGGTGGGCGCGGCGGAACCGCGATTGCGATCATGATCGCGCCGGCGACTCGGGCGGGCGTCTTCGAACTCGTCGTTATCCGCATCCATGGCCGCCTGCTCGGCAAGCAGCGCCTCGCGGTCGGCGACCGGGATCTGATAGTAGTCCGGATGGATTTCGCTGAAGGCCAGGAAACCATGGCGGTTGCCGCCATAGTCCACAAAAGCCGCCTGCAGCGACGGCTCGACGCGGGTCACCTTGGCGAGATAGATGTTGCCCTTAAGCTGTCGCTTGTTGGCCGTTTCGTAATCAAACTCTTCGAGACGCTTGCCGTCGATCACCACAACCCGTGTCTCCTCCGGGTGGGTGGCTTCGATCAAAAGACGCTTTGTCATTATTGTTAAACTCCAAACCGCATCCGGCGCGCGCGGCTATCCAGCCGCGCGGCGGCGCGATGATTTTGTCAATGTTACAGGCGACGATCATGCGCACCCGTCTGATAAAGGCGGCGCTTGCGGCGCGCGCCTGAAAACGTCACTCGCGGCGCCGCCGGAACCTGCGTTCCTTCGCGCCGCCACTCCCGCCAAGCCGGATAACGCGCTCTGTTATCGAGCGTTTCGGTCCTTCCCCGGGGGTTTGGCTTGGCCGGCGTCCGCCATGGCGGGCCGACCTGAACGGCCAGGGAACGAACCGGAAATGAAATCCGGCGAACAGGTGGGTTATCATAAACCGTTCGTTAGATACCTCTCAATAACCATTCCCGAATAGAATGCGCCGTGGTTAAGGCCAATGGTTAACGGAATTGGTGAATTTCCCGCTGTCGGAGGTATTTTTCTATAGACAGCAATAGGTTGGCAAAAGTATATCATTAAAGCATGCTAAAGTTGATCGCCAAGCTACTGGATTCATGTCTAGTTCTCGGATTGGTCGTCGCCATGATGGCCGCTGGGACCGCGCAGGGATCGGAAGTCCGGGCCGTCCGGCTGGGCGTCCATGCCGATCACACGCGCCTAGTGCTGGATTTATCGGCCCCGACTCAGGTCACGGTGACCGACAAATCGGCCAACAGCCTGGTGATCATCAAGCTAGCCGACGCCGCTGCGGCGCCAAGACTCCAGGCGGCATTGGCCGGGCAGGGGCTGGTCCAGGCGATCGATCTGCAGGCCCATGGCAAAGCCCTGGAAATCCGGGTGGCATTGGCCCCGGGAGCCAGCCTTAAGAGGTACGATACGTTGGCTGCCGCAGGCGCGAGCCCGGCGCGGGTCTTTGTGGACATCGTCCAACAGGTCAATGCTGCGCCAGTCGCCTCCCAGCCGGCAGCCGCTGAAGCTGCTCCCGAGCCTGCCGCAGCTCCGACCAAGGCCGATATGGCAGTGGCGAAGCCTGAATCCGTCCAGGTCGCTTCGGCTGCCACCACCTTGCAGACGATGCGGGACCTGGTCGCCGCCGCGATCAATGCCGGCGAAGCGGAGGCCGCCGCTGCGGCGGCAAACGCCGACACGGCGGCGGGCGCGGATGACATTGCGTCCCTGATACCGCCGCGCAAGCCGGAGGCGACTGCCGCGGCCGTGGCCAGAAACACCGAGCCGGCTGCCGCTTCGCAATCCGCCGACGGCGTGACCCTGGCGGCGGTTCCGGCTTTCGGCGCCATGATGATCCCGCCCACCAAGCCCAAGTCCGGCGGTGACAAATTCCTGATCGCCCTGGACGCCGGCCATGGTGGCAAGGATCCCGGCGCCATCGGCGTCAACGGCACCGAGGAAAAGGAAATCACCCTCAAAATGGCCCTCGAGTTGAGGGCTCTGCTTGAGGGCACGGGCAAATACAATGTCCTGCTGGTGCGCGAGGACGACACTCTGATTCCGCTGCGCAAGCGGATCGAGATCGCCCGCCAGTCCGGCGCCGATCTCTTCATCTCGCTGCACGCCGACCACAACGACAACAAGCATCAGCGCGGCGCCTCGGTCTACACCCTGTCGGAGACGGCGTCCGACGCCGAAGCGGCCGCCCTGGCGACCCGTGAAAACAAGGAAGACCTGATCACCGGCGTCGATCTCAGCCATCAGAGCCAGGTGGTGACCAGCATCCTCATCGACCTGGCGCAGCGTGAGACCAAGAACCTGTCCGCCCGCTTTGCCAGCTATGTGACCAAGCAGCTCTCGACCACCACGCGGATGGTCTACAGCTCGCACCGGTTTGCCGGCTTCGCCGTGCTGAAGTCACCGGATGTGCCCTCGATCCTGGTGGAATTGGGCTATCTCTCCAATGAAATGGACGAGAAGGAACTGGTCGGTAAGAAGTACCGCGGCCGGTTGGCCAAGGCGATCTTGCGGGCGATCGATCAATACGTCGACTGGCTGAAGGGCGTGAAGCCGTCTTAGTCCGGCCGTTCCGGCACCGGGCCACCCCAGGCGGCAATTCCATTTGCGGCGGTCCTGCTGTATTTATGCCACATTCCCGCGTAATGATGTAATCCGCATCCCTAGGCTCCAACAATGCGTCTCCTCGGTCGTATCGCCAGCGCGCTGCTCCTGCTCCTGCTCGTCGGGTCGCTCGCCGTTTATCTGATCCTGCTGCGGATCGGCGCCGACCTGCCTGATTATCAGCAGCTGGCCGATTACGAGTATCCCGTGGTGACCCGAGTCCTCGCCGGCGACGGCCGGTTGCTGGCGGAGTATGCGATCGAGAAGCGCGTCTACGTCCCCATCCGGGCGATCCCGCGGCGGGTGATCGACGCCTTCCTGGCGGCCGAGGACAAAACCTTCTACGAGCATCCGGGTATCGATCTGCCGGGCATCGCTAACGCGGTCTTTATCAATGTCAGGAACCAGTTCGGCGGCGGCGACCGCCGCCCGGTCGGCGCTTCGACGATTACCCAGCAGGTGGCCAAGAATTTCCTGCTGACCAACGAGGTCTCCTACGAGCGCAAGATCAAGGAGGCGATCCTCGCCTATCGCATCGAACAGGCCTACAGCAAGGACCGCATCCTCGAGCTTTATCTGAATCAGATCTATCTGGGCCAGGGCTCCTATGGCGTGGCCGCGGCGTCGCTCGATTACTTCAACAAGCGGCTGGATGAACTCACGATCGGCGAAGCTGCCTATATCGCCGGCCTGCCGAAGGCGCCGGAAAACTACAATATGTTCCGCAAGCCGGCGGAAGCGAAGGGGCGGCGCGACTGGGTGATCGGGCGCATGCTGGAGGACGGCCGTATCTCCAGGAATGAAGCTGTTGCCGCCAAGGAAGAGGCGCTGGTGTCGCGCAAGCGCGGCGAGGCCGAGGTGGTGCGCGCCGACTATTTCGCCGAGGAAGTGCGCCGCGAGCTGATCAAGAATCCGGAGATCGGCGAGAACGGCCTCTACAAAGGCGGCCTCTATGTCCGTTCGACTCTGAACCCGAAGTTACAGGAAATCGCCGACCGCGTCCTGCGCGCCGGCCTGGTGCGCTATGATCTGCGCCACGGCTATCGCGGTCCGGTGGCCAAGATCGAGCTGGGCGATGACTGGGCCATGAAACTTGCCACCGTCGCGCCGCCGGCCGATCTCTACGATTGGCGCCTCGCCGCCGTCCTGAGCGCCGACGACAAGGAAGCCAAGATCGGCTTTACCGACAAGTCCGAAGGCACGATGCCGCTAGCCGAGCTGAAATGGGCGCGCTCTGCCGAAGGCGGCAAGGTCGTGGGCAAGGCGATCGCCAAGGCCTCCGAAGCCGTGCAGCCGGGCGACGTGGTGATCGTCGCGCTCGCCCCCGCGAATGCCGAAGGGGAGGCCTATCCCGAAGGCACCTACGCGCTCCGCCAGATTCCGGAAGTCAGCGGCGCTCTCGTGGCCATGGATCCCCATACCGGCCGGGTCCATGCGCTGGTCGGTGGCTGGAGCTATACCCAGAGCGAGTTCAACCGCGCCACCCAGGCGCTGCGACAGCCCGGTTCATCCTTCAAGCCGATCGTCTATCTGGCGGCGCTCGACAGCGGATTCACGCCGTCGACGGTGATCCTGGATGCGCCCATCACCTTGCCCCAGGGCCCTGGCCTGCCGGACTGGTCGCCGGAAAACTATGGCGGCGACTTCCTTGGCCCGACCACCATGCGGGTCGGTATCGAGAAATCCCGCAATCTGATGACCGTCCGCGTCGCCCAGGCGATCGGCATGGAGAGAGTGGCGGAATACGCCACGAAACTTGGCGTGGTCGACCATATGGATCCGGTGCTGTCCATGTCGCTGGGCGCCGGCGAGACCACGCCGCTGCGCATGGCCACCGCCTATTCCATGATCGTCAATGGCGGCAAGAAGATTACCGCCACCTTCATCGACCGCATCCAGGACCGCCGCGGCCACACGCTGTTCCGCCATGACGGCAGGATCTGCAGCGATTGCGTCAACCAGTCCTGGGCCGACCAGGCCGCGCCGATGATCCCGGACACCCGGCCGCAAGTGATCGATCCCGGCACCGCCTATCAGATGGTCTCCATCCTCGAAGGCGTGGTGCTGCGCGGCACGGCGACGATCGTCAAGCAAGTCGGCAAGCCGCTGGCCGGCAAGACCGGCACCACCAACGACAGCAAGGATACCTGGTTCGTCGGTTTCTCACCCGACCTCAGCGTCGGCGTATATATCGGCTTCGACAACCCGCGCAATCTCGGCGACAAGGAAACCGGCGGCGGTTTGGCAGCGCCGATCTTCCGCGATTTCATGCTGGAGGCCCTGGCCGAGCAGCCGGCCACGCCGTTCCGCGTACCCGCGGGCATCCGGCTGGTGCGTGTCGACCTGAAGAGCGGCCAGCGGGCCAGCGGCACGGGCACGATCTTCGAAGCCTTCAAGCCTGGCACGGAGCCGAACGGCCAGGGTGTCGTCATCGGCGGCTCGGGCGATATGTTCGGCACCGGCGCCACGGGCGGAACCACCGGCGGCGCCGGTACGGGTACAGCCGCGCCCACGGGGACCGGCGGCTTGTACTGACGCCCGGTTAAATCTACTTAAGCGTCTTGTCTTTTTTTGACCTCCGCTGTGGGGAACTCAGTTCATGCGTGCCGAAACACAAACCGTTGTCGATCAGATCCGTTCGTCGCTCTCGCTCCTGCGGAGGCATCTTTGACTGGGATAGCGCCGTCAAGCGCCTGGCGGAGCTGAACGCCCGCGCCGAGGATCCCGATCTCTGGAACAAGCGGGCGGACGCGCAGAAAGTGATGCGCGAACGCACCCATCTCGAAAACGCGATGAAGGCCTATCAGGGTCTGGAGCGCGAGCTCGATGATTCGCTGACGCTGATCGAGCTGGGCGAGGCCGAGGGCGATCAGGCGGTCGTCGGCGAGGCTGAGAGCGCGCTCAAAATCCTCCAGGCCCGCGCGGCCAAGCGGGAGCTGGAGAGTCTGCTGTCGGGCGAGGCCGATCACAGCGACTGCTACGTCGAAGTCAACGCCGGAGCCGGCGGCACCGAAGCGCAGGATTGGGCGGGCATGTTGGCGCGCATGTACACGCGCTGGGCCGAGCAGCATGACTACAAGGTGGAGCTGATCGAAGAGAGCGCCGGCGAAGCGGCCGGGATCAAATCGCAGACCATCCGCGTCACCGGCGAGAATGCTTATGGCTGGTTGAAAACGGAGAGCGGCGTCCACCGGCTGGTGCGTATTTCCCCGTTCGACAGCCAGGCGCGGCGTCATACCAGCTTTGCGTCGGTCTGGGTCTATCCGGTGGTGGATGAGAACATCGATATCGAGATCAAGGAGTCCGATCTCAGCATCGACACCATGCGCGCCGGCGGCGCCGGCGGCCAGAATGTCAACAAGGTGGAAAGCGCCATTCGCATCACCCACGTGCCGACGGGCATCGTGGTGAAGTCGCAGCAGGACCGCTCCCAGCACCGCAACCGCGCCATCGCCATGGCCATGCTGAAAGCGCGGCTCTATGAGATGGAACTGCAGAAGCGCGAAGCCGCCTCGGCCGCCACCGAAGCGACCAAGAGCGATATCGGCTGGGGCCACCAAATCCGCTCCTATGTGATGCAGCCCTACCAGATGGTGAAGGACCTGCGCACGAGCGTGGAGACCAGCAATATCCAGGGTGTGCTCGGCGGCGATCTCGATGAGTTCCTGTCGGCCTCCCTGGCGTCGCGGGTGGGCAACAAGCGGACCTAGCCCCGGTCTTGTAATCCACCGGTGCGCTGCCCATTTCCCCGGGCAACGCTGCTGCAAGTTGTGATCAAAGACGATGCGCCCCGAGCTAAAGCGAGAATTGGAACGGCAGATCCGGCGCGAACGCCTTCGCCGCGGCATGGCGGTTGCGGCGCCGTTGGGGGTTGCGGCGGCCGCGCTCGGCGGTTTCTCGCTATTGCGCGTCTATCATGGCGGCGTCTGGGTAGCGATGCCCCTGGCGCTGGCGGCGATCGTCGCCAAGCCGTTGATCCTCTTTCTTCACTCCCGCCGGAAGCGGCGGCAGCGCGAGGATAGCGCGCCCGACTAGCTTCCGGTGCGCGGAAGTGTCACGGTCGCCCGCAATCCCTGACCGTTCCGGTTCGACAGCAAGACATCGCCGCCATGGGCGCGGAACACGGCCCGGGCCACCGCCAGTCCGAGCCCGGTGCCGCCGGTATCGCGGCTGCGCGATGAATCCAGCCGGTAGAAGGGTCTGAAAACCCGATCGAGTTGCTCCTCCGGTATGCCCGGCCCGTTGTCGTCGATCGTGACGATGATGTTGCGATCGTCGCTGCCTAAGGCGATACGCGCCTCACCGCCGTAACGCACCGCATTGTCGATCAGATTGGTGAATCCGCGCCGCAAGGCCACCGGCTGGGCATCGAACGGGACCGGTGCCGGCGGCGGTTCCGTGGACAGCTTGGCCTGCGGAATATCGGCGCAGACGGCCTGCAGCAATTCGACGAGATCGACACGCTGCCGGGGCTCCGGATTGGCGTCCTCGCGGGCGAAGCTCAATGTCGAGGCGATCATCGTCTCCATTTCCGCCAGATCGGCCAGCATCTTCTGCTGCTGCTCGGATTTGCCGATCAGTTCCGCCCGTAGCCGCATCCGCGTGATCGGCGTCCGCAAATCGTGGGAGATGGCGGCGATCATCCGCGTGCGATCTTCCACGAAGCGGCGAATCCGGTCCTGCATGTCGTTGAAGGCGCGGATCGCCTGGATGACATCCGATGATCCGGCTTCCGGCAGGGGTGGCGCATTGACGTTGCGCCCCAGTCGCTCCGCCGCTTGGGTCAAGGTGTTAAGCGGCGCCGTCAGCCGGCGAATGCCGATGATGGATAGGGCGAGCACGACGATCAGCGTGCCGATGATCAGCGCGGTCGTGGCTGTCGACCAGGCCGGCACTGTTTGCACGTCGGGCGCCGCGATATTGACCCAGGTCCGGTCCGAGAGCTGCAATGAAATCACATAGACGCTCTCGCCTGGATTCTGATCCAGCACATCTCGCATGCGGCCGCGGACATCATTGACCCGTTCGCTGAAGAGTGCGCCAAACGGATTCTCGGTTCCCGCGAACGACCAGGGCGCAGGGAAGTAATCCGCTTCGATGCCGAGCAATCGCAGGCCTTCATGCCGCTGATCGATCACCTCGGCGATCAATTGCGCCCGATCGTTTCGCGGTTTTTTCATGTTGACCGCATTGCCCGGCTCCCAGGCGACGATCAGCCCCGACTTGCTGACGCCGACGGCGATCGCCGGGCGCTCCTCCAGCCGCAGCAGATCGATGGCACGAGTTACCGCGACGACGCGTTCGGCGATGCGCACATTCTCCAGCAATAGCTGCGCCTCGCGCCGGCTGTCATAGTGGATGGCGACGGTGACCACCTGCGACACGCCCAGCCCGAGGACGATCAGCAGGATCAGCCAGCCGGCCATGCTGGTGGGCAGCAACCGCCTCATGATTTCTGTACGGCCGGCGTGAACTGATAGCCGCCGCCGCGCACGGTGGCGATGATCTGCGGCGCCTTCGGATCGGCCTCGATCTTGCGCCGCAGGCGCATGACCTGCACATCGATGCTGCGATCGAACGGTATGGCGGCGCGGCCGCGGGCGAGATCCAGGAGCTGGTCCCGATTCAGCACGCGCTGCGGATGGCGCAGGAAAGCGAGAAGCAGGTCGTACTCGCCGGTTGAAAGTTCGACCGGCTTGCCGCCAGGCGCGGTCAGCCGCCGTTGTGCCGTGTCCAGCGTCCAGCCGGCAAACTGCAGGTTCTCGTTCTTCTCTTCCTTCGCGGCGACGGCAGGCCCGGCGCGCCGCAGCACGGCTTTGATCCGGGCGAGCAGCTCGCGCGGGTTGAAGGGCTTCGGCATATAGTCGTCGGCGCCAATCTCCAGTCCGACGATGCGGTCCGTCTCCTCGCCCATCGCCGTCAGCATGATCAGCGGCAGCGCGGAATTGGCGCGCAGGTCGCGGCACAGGCTGAGCCCATCCTCGCCGGGCATCATGATGTCGAGGATTCCCAGATCGATGCGGGCATCCGCCAGGATGCGCCGGGCTTCGCGGGCATCCTTGGCGGTGCTGACGCGGTAGCCATGCTTGGCAAGAAATCGGGACAGCAGATCCCGAATCTCCCGGTCATCATCGACAATCAGCAGGTGGGGTGCAGTTTCCATCGTCATCTGGCGTCCGCGTAACCGATAGCAGAACTAGCGCCGGGGCTGTCGCGGAAATCCTGTAACGGACTGTAACAGGCGCCGCCGCTGAAGCCATCTGTAACAACAATGCCGTAGCGCGAAATTGGCCGGTAACAGCACATGCTTAGATCAGATGGCGCGGACGGCCGACGAGACAAGCGCCACCCCCGATCCGCACCGGCTGCCCTCCGGCGCCAGGTAACAGGAGATGAAACGAGGAGAGAGACCATGAACGCAACCAAACTGCTGGGCATCGCTTTGGCGGCTGCCCTTGTGTCGCCCGGCGCAATGGCGGCGACGATGACCCCCGCGCAGCAGTGCGCCGCGCTGCAGAAGCAGTTTGATCAGGAGATCGTCAAGCACGGCACAGCAGCCAAGGCCAGCGAGGCGAAGACGCTGCGGACCGAAGCCGGGAAGCTCTGCGCTTCCGGCAAGGAGGCCGATGGCGTCAAGAAGCTCGAACAGGCGCTCAACGACATCGGCGTGAAGCCGCAGTCGTAACCGGGCCGTTCAGGAAGGCCGGAGCGGTCAACCCCCGACCCCCCGCCCGCCGCTCCGGCCTTACCATCTGACATCATGACCTGGAGATGAGAATGAACCTTACCCCGACCAATGCTCCTATACGCGCCGCCGCCGCTCCGATGCGGGGCCTGCATGTAGCACCGAACGACCTGGTGCAATCGGCCCGCCGCTCCGGCCGAATCTTGCCGGCCTTCGTTGCCGCGGTGGCGGGTGCGGGATTCCTGTTCACCTTTTCCGCCGCCCACGCCGAGCTGGCGCCCTCGACCTTCGCCGATCTCGCGCAGAAGGTGACGCCGTCTGTGGTGACGGTCTCTTCTTCGCACAAGGTGGAGCGGCAGGCGGAAATTCCCGACATGCCGTTTCAGTTCCCCCCGGGATCGCCGTTCGAGGATTTCTTCAAGCATTTCCGCGAGCAGCAGGGGCAGGGCGGCACCCGGCATTTGCGCGCTCTGGGCTCCGGCTTCATCATTGATGCAACCGGCTATGTCGTGACCAACAACCATGTCGTCGACCAGGCCACCGACATCGGGGTGACACTGTCGACCGGCAAGGAATATCCGGCGAAGCTGATCGGCACCGACGCGAAGACCGACCTGGCGCTGCTGAAGATCAGCGCGCCGCAGCCGCTGCCGGCGCTCAATTTCGGCGACTCCGACAAGCTGCGCATCGGCGATTGGGTGATGTCCGTGGGCAATCCCTTCGGCCTCGGCGGCACGGTGACGACGGGCGTGCTGTCGGCGCGCGGCCGCGACATTCATGCCGGACCGTTCGATGACTTCCTGCAGATCGATGCCGCGATCAACCAAGGCAACTCCGGCGGGCCGACCTTCAACCTCGCCGGCGAGGTGGTGGGCATCAACACCGCCATCTTCTCGCCGAACGGCGGCAGCGTGGGCATCGGCTTTGCCATCCCGGCCAACCTCGCCAAGCCGGTGATCGCCCAGCTGCGTGAGCACGGTTCGGTTTCCCGGGGCTGGCTCGGCGTCGGCATCCAGCAGGTCACGCCGGAGATCGCCTCCGCCGTCGGCCTTGCCGATCCCAGCGGCGCTTTGGTCATGAAAGTCGAGCCCGAGAGCCCGGCGGCGAAAGCCGGCCTCCGCAAGGGCGACGTGATCATCGGCTTCAACGGCCAGAAGGTCGATGCGCTCCATGATCTGACCCGCCTGGTCGCCGACACCCGCGCCGGCACCAAGGTCGACATGCAGATCTGGCGCGACAAGAAGAACGAGACGCTGACCGTCGCGATTGCCAAGCTGAAGGCCGAGCGCATCGCCAGCGCCGACGATCAGCCCGCAGTCGAAGACGGCGCCGATGGCCGCGCGGTCAAGGAGCTTGGCGCAAAGCTGGTGTCGCTGACGCCGGATCTGCGCCAGCAGCTCGACATCCCCGACGAGGTCACCGGCGTCATGATCACCGGTGTCGACAGCGACGGGGCGGCGGCCGAGCAGGGCCTGACCTCCGGCGACATCATTGTACAGGTGGGCCAGAAGCCGGTGGCGACGCCGGCCGACGTGGCGGCGATCGTCGATGCGGCGGTCCAGGCCAAGCAGGAGGCCGTGCTGCTGCTGGTCAACCACCGGGGCGACGAACTCTTCGTCGCGGTCAAGGTCAGCCAGACTTAACCCCTGAACCCCGAAGCATGGCTGATCCGTCGGGCCGGCATGGCGACATGCCGGCCCGATGCTTTTTGGAACGGCCGGCGCTACAGCGCCTTTGCCGCCTTCAGCACTTCCTCCACATGGCCGGGCACCTTGACCTTGCGCCAGATGCCCTGGATCACGCCGTTGCCGTCGATCAGGAAGGTGGCGCGCTCCATGCCCATGTACTTGCGGCCGTACATGCTCTTCTCCACCCAGGTGCCGTAGGCTTCCGAGGTCTTGCCGTCGGCGTCGCTGCCCAGGGCGAAAGGCAGCTCGTACTTCTTCTTGAATTTGTCATGGCTGGCGACGCTGTCGCGCGACACGCCGATGACAGCCGCCTTCACCGTTTTGAAATCCGGCAGTGTGTCGCGGAAGCCGCAGGCCTCCTTGGTGCAGCCGGAGGTATCGTCCTTGGGGTAGAAATAGAGCACGACATTCTTGCCCTTGAGATCCGCCAGTGAGACTGAGCCATTGCCGTCGGTCGGCATTTTGAAGTTCGGGGCCTTGTCGCCGACTTTCAGTTCCTTGCTTGCCATGATCGGTCCTGTTCCTATTTGCCTGCCGTGGTCTGCCGTAGCGTCGGCGTTCCCACGACTTCGATGAAATGCCGGCGGGTGCGCGCCGCCACCTCGGAGATATTTCGCTCGAGGTCGCCGAAGTCAACCGCGCCGCCGGCGGCGATCAGCGAGCGGCGCACGCTGTCGGGCCAGGTCTCAACGGGGGTCGTCGAGCCGACCGTCAGCCTGAGATAGCCCACCAGCTTGTGCCAGAGCCGCAAAGCGGCCTGAAGGTCCGCGCCGATCTCCCGCGGAATGACACCGGCCGCCGTCGCTCGCTCCAGCGTTTCCAGCGTGCCGGGAACCGCGAGTTCGGGACGCACTGCGCCATGGCGGAGCTGGAGGAACTGGGCGGTGAACTCGATGTCGATCAGGCCGCCGGGACAGTATTTCAGATCCCACAGCCGGTCGCCGGGGAATTGCTGGGCAATGCGGGCGCGCATGTCGGCCACATCCTCGGCGACCTTCCGTGGGTCTCGCGGCTGGCAGACGACGGCGCGGATGCTGCTCTCGACCCTCGCCATGACCGCGGGCGAACCCGCGACGGCGCGGGCCCGGGTCAGGGCCATATGCTCCCAGGTCCAGGCGCTTTCGCTCTGGTAGCGCAGGAAACCGCCCAGTGTGGACGCGATCGGGCCCTGGTTGCCTGACGGCCGCAACCGCATGTCGACTTCGTAGAGCAAACCTTCGCCGGTCTGGGCGGTGATCGCATTGATCATCCGCTGCGCCAGCCGGGCGTAGTAGTGCATGGGCGCCAGCGGCTTGCGGCCATCCGATAGCAGGTCGTGCAGACCCTCATCGGTATCGCTGCCTTCCGGCACGTCATAGATAAAAATCAGATCGAGGTCGGAGGTGAAGGAAAGCTCCCGGCTGCCCAGCTTGCCCAGGCCTACCGTGACCAGGCCATCGCCCGGCAGCCGGCCATGGATTCGGGCGAATTCCGCTTCCACATGGGGCTGCAGTTCGGCGATCGCGCAATCCGCGATATCGGCCAGCGGCCCACCGGCGGCATCGGCTCCCATCATGCCCCGGAGAATGCGCACGCCGACCTGGAACTGCCGGTCCTTGGCCCAGCGGCGCACGATCTCCAGAACATCCTGATAGTCGTTGGCCTGTCCGAGCTGCACACGGAGATCGGCGCGCAGATGTTCCCGGTCCGGCATCGCATCGAAAAAACCTTTCACCAGTACCGCATCCAGCAGGCCGGCGTTGCGGCTGAGGTGTTCGGCCAGGCGAGGCGCGCTGCCCATGATCTCCGCCAGAAGATCCAGCAGGCCCGGATTGGCGTAAAGCATGGAAAAGAGCTGCACCCCCGCGGGCAGCCGCCCGAGGAACTCGTCGAAGCGGGCGAAGGCCAGATCTGGATTGACGGTCTTGCACAGCACGTCCAGCAGCCGTGGCATGATCTCCGTCAATAGCTCCCGCGCCCGTGTGCTGCGCATGGCCCGGTAGCGGCCGTGATGCCAGCCGCGAATGACGGTAGAAATCGACGCGCCGTCCGAGAAGCCCATGCGTTCCAGTGTCAGGACCGTCGCCGGATCGTTGTCCGTGCCGGTGAACACCAGATTGCCGGCGCCGCCCAGGGACGGCGCCTCCTCGAACAGTTCGGCGTAGTGGTCCTCCACATTGCCCAGATGACGAAGCAGCGTCTCGCTGAACGCCGCCTCCGAGTCGAACCCGGCGAACAGCGCAAAGGCCGCGAGTTCCGCCGGCGCGGCTGGCAGCGTCTGCGTCTGCCGGTCGTCGATCATCTGCAGCCGGTGCTCGATCACCCGCAGGAAGCGGTAGGCCTCGATCATCTCCGCCGCCGTCTCCGGCTCTACCCGGCCGGCCGCCACCAATGCCTCGATCGCCGCGCAGGTGGCGGATTGCCGCAGCTCGGGATTGCGCCCGCCCCAGATCAGCTGCTGGGTCTGGGCAAAGAACTCGATCTCCCGGATGCCGCCGCGCCCGAGCTTGATATTGTGGCCGGCCACGGCGATGTCCCGGTGGCCCTTCACCGCATGGATCTGCCGCTTGATGGAATGGATGTCCTGGATGGCGGCGAAATCCAGATGCTTGCGCCAGACGAACGGGCGCAACCGCTTCAGGAAGGTTTCGCCGGCCTGGATATCGCCGGCGATGGCCCGCGCCTTGATCATCGCCGCGCGCTCCCAGTTCTGCCCCATGCCCTCGTAGTAGGTCTCGGCGGCGAGCACAGAGAGGGCGAGGGGGGTGGAGGCGGGGTCGGGGCGCAGCCGCAGGTCGGTGCGGAACACATAGCCCGCGTCGGTCCGCTCCTGCAGGATGCGCAGCAGGTCCCGCGCCAGGCGCACAAAAAAGTCCTGGATCGTGCGCTTGCCGGTGTAGCGGGCGATTTCCGGGTCGTAGAGCAGGATCAGATCGATGTCGCTGGAATAGTTCAGCTCCCGCGCGCCAAGCTTCCCCATGCCCAGGACTACCAGTCCCGACCGATCCAGCGGATTGTCGGCGTGCGCAGGCGCCAGGTCGCCCGCATCGATGCCCCGTTGCAGCAGGTGCCTCGCCGCGGCGTTGACCGCGGCGTCGGCGAAATCGCTGAGCGCCCGGGTCACCCCCTCCAGCGGCAGAATTCCCATAATATCGGCCAAGGCGACGGTGAGCGCGACACGCCGCCGCGCCTGACGCAGCGCCTGCATCAGCCGCCCGGTGTCTTTTTCCGTTACAGCAGAAGCGTTTACAAACTGCCGCAATTCCTCCAAGACAGGTTGCGGCCCCTGGGCTAGAACCGCTGACAGGACATCCCCATCTAGAAGAAGACAGTTGGTCAGGAACGGGCTGTTGCCGAAAATCGATTCCAAAAGCGCCCGGCCCGCCCTGTCTTCCGCCAAGGCCAGCGCGAAAGCGGCTAGATTGCCGTTCGCGCCTTCGCGCGCCTGCTCGCGCCAGCGCTCGAGCCCGAGAGACGCCCGCGCCGAATCGCCCGGCCGGGGCAGATTTTCGGGCACCGGGGGCGGGATCAGAGGGTTAGGGAATAATAGCACTCGCTTTACAGGTCCGGCGTCCGGGCCGCCTTGCGTCTGAAACCGTCGATTCGAAGCAGAAGGTAGCCGGTTGATCCGCCGTTCGACAAAGATCTTCATGGAGGTGTTGGCCGCGACGGTGTCGGGCTTCGCCCTCCTTGTCCTGCTGCTGGCCTGGCGCCTCAACCAGGAAGAGCCGCTGCGGCTGGAATCCTTGACTCCCTATCTGGAGACCGCGCTGCAGCCGTCCGACGGCGCCTATGAAGTGCATATCGGCGGCACGCGCCTCACCTGGGCCGGCTGGGATCGAACCTTCGACCTTCGCGCCGACGATGTGCGCGTCGTGGATCCCGCCAACAGCCGGGTCGTCGCGGCCATCCCCGAGATCTCTATCACCCTCAGCGTCCGCGCCCTGCTGCTCCACGGCACCGTGGCGCCGACCGCGATCGAGGTCTTCCGGCCGCATCTGACGATTCTGCGGGAAATCGACGGCGAGTTCCGTGTCTTGCAGGACGAGCAGGAGACCGCCAGCTCGATCAACACCTCGACGGCGCCGATCCTGCCGGAGCTCTTCGATCGCCTGTCCAAGGCGGCGGACAAGGATCAGCCGACGGCCTATCTCGATCGCGTCGCGATCATCGATGGCACCCTCAACATCATCGACCGCCGCACCGGCATCAACTGGGCGGTGCCCGACGCAGATGTGAGCGTGCGGCGGACCGACGCTGGCCTGCAAGGCAATCTGATGATGGCGATAGAGCGACTCGGCGCGCCGGCGCGTCTGAACGCCGGCATCACGTTCGACGAAACGACCGGCGGCATCCTTCTCAACGGCACGTTCAGCGACGTTCAGGCGGGTCCCCTGGCTCTGATCGATCCCCGTCTCGCCTTGCTGCGGGGCTTCGTCATGACCTTCAACGGTTCGATCATCACCTCCGTCACCGCCGACGGCCGGATCGGTGACAGCCGGATTGAGCTCGTCGGCGGTGCCGGTACGGCGATGCTGCTGGGCGAAATCGATGCGCCGCTGAAGATTTCCCAGGCCCGTTTCGTCGGCACGCTGAATTCGAACGACGACCGCCTGACCCTCGACGAGGCGACGCTGGTTCTCGACGGTCCGGTTCTCAAGGCGAGGGGCACACTGACCGCGGCGCAGGCCGGGCTGATGGCAACGGATCAATCCGGGTTCGGCCCCGACATGAAGCTTAATCTGCATGTCCAGGGCAGCAACATCCCGGTCGCGCCGCTGCACCGCTATTGGCCGAAAAATGCCGGCAAGAACGCCCGCGAATGGGTCACCGAGAACATGACTGCCGGCCATGTCGAGACGCTGGAAGCCGACATTGCGCTCGATGTGCCCGGCGCCGATTGGAACCGGGCGGAGATCAGCACCTTCCTCGGCAGCATGAAGGCAACCGACCTCACCATCCACTATCTCCAGCCGATGCCGCCGATCGAGGCGGCGAGCGGCGTTGCGACTTTCACCGAGAATGAGTTCACGGTGGAGTTCAGCGGCGGCACGCTTCAGGGTCTGACGATCACCGGCGGCAAATTGGTAATCGACGATTTCGACAAGCCCGTGCAGATGATTGATGTGCTGGCGCAGGTCACGGGAACGCTGCCGGACACGCTGACGCTCTTGGATCATCCGCGCCTGGGCTACATCTCGAAGCTGGGCCTCGATCCCAAGGCCAGCAAGGGCGATGTCGTGGCAGAGCTCGGCTTCCGCTTTCCGGCCGAGAAGGACGTGAACTTCGATCAGGTGGAGCTCGGCGCAACCGGTAACATCACCGGCGCCGCCATCGGCAAAGCCCTGCTGGACAAGGATTTCACCGACGGCAATCTCAAGCTCAAACTGAATCGGAATGCGATGAATCTTGCCGGCAAGGGCAACTTCGCGGGAATTCCCGTAGAACTGGAATGGGAAGAGAATTTCAGCGGCGGCAAGTTCATCCGCCGCATCACCAACAAAGGCACGACCACCGGCGAACAGCGCCGTACGCTGGGGTTTGACTACAGTCCTTACATTGATGGGACCGTCGGCTCCGATATCGTCTACACCGTGCTGCCAAAGAAGCGCGCCACCGTGGCCGCCAAGCTCGATCTCGCGCAGAGCTCCATGGTCATCGATACCGTGAACTGGCGGAAAGAGCCGGGCGTGCCGGGCGCCGCCAGCTTCGAGATCGATCTGCTGGACGGGCATATCGCCGCGATTCGCGACATCGCCGTGGCGGCGGGCGATCTGGTGATCGATGGCAACGCCAAGTTCACCGCCGAAACGGGCGCGCCGGCGCGCATAGAGTTGTCGCGCCTCAATGTCGGCCGCTCGCGCCTGCGCGATGTGACCGCCGACTTCGCCCCCGGCTACCCCGATATCGTTGTCGGCGGCGGGGAATTTGATGCCGAATCGCTGCTCGGGGGCGGCAAAGAGAAGGGCAAGGATGACGTGCCGACGCCGGCCTTCGCGCTGCGGGCCGACCGCCTGGACAAGATTTTCTTGAAGGAAAAGCGCGAGCTGACGGACGTTTCGGTTCAGTTGCGGCATGACACCGAGTGGTGGGATCTGATTGACTTGAAGGCCAATGTGCCGTCGGGCGGGCCGGTGACGCTGCATTACGGTCCGGCGGAGGGCGCCCGTCACGTCCTGCATGTGGACTCCGCCGATGCAGGCGCGGTGCTTGCGGCACTCGGCATCTCTCAATCCGTGCGCAACGGCAGCCTGCTGATCAACGCCGAGGCCTATGACAACGAACCGCATCGGCCGCTGAAAGGTGGGGTGCTGATCAAGGATTTCCGCATGGTCGATGCGCCGGTCCTGGCGCGGCTGCTGACCATGGCGACGATCACGGGCTTCGTCGACCTGATGAGCGGCGACGGATTCCAGTTCGACAAATTCAAGATGCAATTCGTCAAGACCGGGGGGCGCGTCGATATCAGTCTCGCCAAAGCCCATGGCCCGTCCATCGGCCTGACCGGCGCCGGCCATGTGGATTTCGACAAGAACCAGATGGATATCGCCGGCACGGTGATTCCCGTGAATGCGGTGAACAGCGTGCTCAGCGACATTCCCGTGCTCGGCGACATTCTGTTCGGCGACGGCATGTTTGCCGTGACCTATGGCGCGGAGGGCGAACTGGACAATCCCAAGATCTCGGTGAATCCTCTCTCGGCCATCGCGCCGGGATTCATCAAGGGCCTGTTCGAGTACTCGACCGGCGACGAAGAGCCGCCGGAGATTCAAGCATTGCCGCCGGAGACAGGCGGCCAGAAGTAGCCGCCTGTTGGCAGCCGGTCAGCGCTGCTCGACCAGGAAGTTACCGTGATCGTCGGTGCGCGCTTGCTGCTTAGCCAGCAAGAGCAGCGTTGTCGTCGGCTGTTCGATCAAAGCCGGCCCGTCAATGATCGCGCCGGTTCCCAGCGCCGTGCCGTCGTAGACCGGTAGGTCCTGCCGGCCGCTGCTACCCAGGAACACAGCGCGGCGGGATTTCGGCGTGGCCTGCCCCTGCTGCGGCGGCAGCGACTTGCCGCGCCGGCTCCGGCCGCCGGTATCGCCGATGGCGCGCACCTTCCAGGTCGTGAACTCCACGATGTCAGCCTCGTCCTTGATGGTGTAGATGCGCTCATGCATCTGGTGGAACGCGGCAACCAGCCGCGGCGGGCCATCCTTGCCGAGCTTGCCGCCGGTCATGTCAAACGGCACTTCGATGTCCCAGGATTGATAGAGATAGCGCCCCTGGAACGCATATTCGAAGCGCTGCTTGTCGGCGGGTATGCGCGCCCGCTTCAAGAATGCCGCGCCGCGCTTGGTCAAATCGGCGAGCAGCTTGTTCACCTTCGCCAGCAGGAAATCGCGGTCCGTCGTGTGCTGCGTCCCCGATTCCTCCCAGCGCACGTCTGAGATCAGTCCGCCATAGGCGCTGAGCCCAGCGGCGAATTTCGGCACCATGAAGCTCTTGATGCCCATCAGCCGCGCCATCTCGCCGATATGACAGGCCGTGGCGCCGCCGCCGCTGACCACATAGCTGTCGCGCGGATCGATGCCCTCATTGATCGTGATGTCCTCGATGGCGGCGATCATGTTGTGATTGCTGGTGGTGTAGATGGCGTAGGCCGCCGCCTCGAGACTCAGTTTCAGTTTTGCCGCGATCTTGCCGACGGCCGCCTTCGCCTTGGCACGATCCAACTTGATCTTGCCGCCGAGATAATAGTCGGGGTCGATGATGCCAAGCACTACGTTGGCGTCGGTGACCGTCGCTTCCGTGCCGCCGAGGCCATAGCAGGCGGGCCCGGGCCGAGCGCCGGCGCTCTGCGGACCCACCTTCAGCAGGCCACCCGCATCGACCCAGGCGATGCTGCCGCCGCCGGCGCCGACGGAACGCACATCGATCTTGGGAATGCCCAGCATCTCCATTCCAAAGGTTGCCTCCGGCGTGACCACCAGCTGCCGGTTGCGCAGCGCCGATACGTCGAACGTAGTGCCGCCCATATCGACGACGATGACATTGTCCGCGCTGGTCAGATGCATGCCGGCGATCGGCGCCAAAGTAGGTCCGGACATCACGCTGTAGATCGGCCGCCGGATGATCTCGTCCGGCGGCATCATGCCGCCGACGCAGTTGCCGATCAGCAGTTCGTTCTTGAATCCGGCATCCTGCAGAACCTTGGCCAGCTTCTCGGTATAGGCGCTGACGATCGGATAGAGCGCGGCGTTGATGGCCGTCGAGATCGTGCGCCGATACTCCCGCGGGATCGGATTAAGTTCATGGCTGAGGCTGACCGGCAGACCTGGCAATTCTTTCTGCAGGATCTCGCGCACGCGCCGTTCATGGGACGGGTTGACAATGGACCAGAGCAGGCACACCGCCACCGCCTTGACGCCGCATTTTTTCAAGTGCCGCGCCGCGGCGAGAACGTCCTTCTCATTCAGTTTGTCGATCTCGTTGCCCATCGCATCGATGCGGCCGCGGACTTCGCAGGTGCGGCTGCGCGGGATGAAGGGCGGCGGGAAATCGATCTTGGTGTTGAAGGCGCGCTTCCGCGGCGACTCGCGCAGAGTCAGGATATCCGGATGCCCGGCGGTGCAGATCAGTCCGGCCTCGGCCACCTTGCCTTCGATCAGCGCATTGGTAGAGACGGTCGTGCCGTGGACCAGCATGTCCATCTTGCCGAGGAAGTCGCCCAGCTTCATGCCGTGGCCCGCCGCCGCTACGCCCAGCACATCGATGAATCCCCGTTCGAATTCGCCCGGCGTGGTCGGCGACTTGAATATCTCCAGATCCGATTGCCGGCTGTAGAGGACTAGATCGGTGAAGGTGCCGCCGATATCGATGCAGCCCACGAACATCTCAGATCTCCTTTGCCTTATCTTGTCTGGCCTGCGGCAGCGTCACTTCCCAATCGCCGACCAGCCCGTGGGGGCGCAGGATCAGGATGGCCAGAAGGATGGCCGCCAGCACGATCTCCTGCAGCCCGGCCGGTGCCGACAGCGTGAGATCGCCGAAGCTGATACCGCGCTCGATCGAGCGGAACACCTGCGACAGGGTCGACACCAGCGCCACGCCGACGCAGGCGCCGGTCAGGCTGCGCATCCCGCCGATCACCAGCATGGTCAGGGTGACGAAGGTCAGATCGAGATAGAACGTGTTCGCTGTCATCGTGCCGAGGAAATGGCCGAACAGCACGCCGCCCATGGCGACGATGGCCGCGCTCAGCACAAAGGCGATCAGCCGCTCCCGGGAAATGTCGATGCCGGTGGCCGCGGCGGCCACCTCGTTCTCGCGCGAGCAACGCAGCGCCAGGCCGTGGCGCGTCACGCCAAAGGCCGCCGCGACGGTCAGGGCAACGGCCGCGCCGGCCGCCGCCACCCAGAGATCGGTGTATCGCGGCAGCCCGACCAGCGCCTGCCGGCCGCCGGTCACTGCCTGCCAGTTGGAGGCGACGACATGGGTGATGACCAGCAGCGCGAATGTCGCCATCGGCAGCGCGATGCCCCGGAGACGCACCAGCGGCAGGGCGACCAGCAGAGCGATCAGGCCGGCGGCGGCGATGGCGATCACCAGCGCCACGCCGCCCGGCAATTGCAGGGCTTCCAGGAATGGCGGCAGATTGAGCGCTACGGCCTTTTTCGCCGGCGCGATGGTGAGAACGGCCGAGATGTAGCCACCGAGCGCCATGAACGCGACATGGCCGAAGGAGAAAACCCCGGAATTGCCGACGAAAACATAGAGGCCGATGACGACCGTGAGTTTGATCAGCGCCTCGACTACCGTCCGCTGCAGCGCCGGCGGCATGAAGAGGCTGACCGCGACGACAAGGGCGAGCAGACCCAATAGGACGCCCGCGGTCTGCAACGGCTTCGGCTCGGTGGAGAAATGCACCAGCGCCATGGCTAGACCCGCTCCCGGTCGGAGCGGCGCACCAGAAGACCTTGGGGCCGCCACAGGAGGAAGGCGATGAACAGCAGGAAGACGAAGGCGTCGCGATAGGGCCGCATCTCCACCGGCAGATAGGCCTGCAGCGACACCGAAACGATACCCACCAGGAAGCCGCCGAGCGCCGCGCCCGTCAGCGAGCCCATGCCGCCGATGACGGAGGCGACGAAGGCGATCAGCACCATGCTGACGCCCATCTTGTAGGACACGCTGCCGGTCTGCGTAACGAGATAGAGCGACACGATGCTGGCCAATACGCCGGAGATGGCGAAGGCGACCGCGAACACCAGGTTCGCCCGCACGCCCACCAGCCGGGCCATGGTGAAGTCCTCGGCGGCGGCCCGCATCTGCACGCCGACGCGGGAGCGGCGGAAGAACAGTGCCAGCCCGCCCATCAGCGCCAGAGTCACGGCGATCGTCGCGATCTGCAGCCGCGGCACCCGCAATCCGCCGAAATCCACGCTCTCCCCCAGCTGCGCCATGAAATCCACGCCCATCGGCCGCGCACCGAAGGTAATGAGCACGATATGCTGCACCAGATAGGATACGGCAAAGGAGGCGATCAGCAGCGTCGCCGGATTGGCGCGGCGCAGCGGCCGGAAGGCCAGCCGCTCCATGCCCAGCGCCAGGATCGACACCGCCAGCAACGCCGCCAGCGCCATCACCAGATAGGGCTGTCCCGCCAGCACATAGAGCATGAAACCGCCGACCATGATCAGCTCGCCATGGGCGAAATTGATCAGCCGCATGATGCTGAAAATCAGCCCGATGCCCAGCGCGGCGAGGGCGTAGATGGCGCCCAGGCTGATGGCGTCGATGGCGTTCTGTAGCACGATCACGGCCCACCCGCTCCGCTCATGGCGCCGAAATAGGCGGTATCGAACGCCGCCGTGCCCTGCAGCTCGGCCGAGCGGCCGGAGATGGTCACGGCGCCCGAGTTCAGCACGTAAGTGCGGTCTGCCACCTTCAGCGCCCGGCCGACGCTCTGCTCGACGATCAGGATGGTGACGCCGCCGCGGCGCAGTTCCTCGATCGCGTCATAGACCTGCTTCACCACCAGCGGCGCCAGGCCCAGCGACGGCTCGTCCAACAACAGAAGCCGCGGTTTGGCGAGCAGGGCGCGGGCGATCGCCAGCATCTGCTGCTCGCCGCCCGACAGCTTGCCCGCCCGTTGCCGCAGCCTCTCGCGCAGCACCGGAAAGAGATCCAGCACTCGCTGCGTATCCGCCGAGATGGCCGCACGGTCCGAACGCGTGGTGGCGCCGAGCGCGATATTCTCGGCCACGGTGAGCGAGCCGAAGATATGGCGGCCCTCCGGCACCAGGGACAGGCCAGCAGCCACCAGCCGCTCCGGCGCGGCGCCCGTCACGCTGCCGCCGGCAAATTCGATACTGCCCTGTTTCGCCCGCACGATGCCGGCGATGGTCAGCAGCAGCGTGGACTTGCCGGCGCCGTTCGGGCCGATCACGGCGACAATCTCGCCCTCGGCGACCCGCAGCGATACGCCGCGCAGCGCGACGATACTGCCATAGCTGACATGAAGATTCCCGACCGCCAGCATGGCTCAGACCGGCTCTTCGCCGAGATAAGCCTGGCGCACGGCGGCGTCGTTGCGGATCTCGTCCGGGAGGCCGATGGCGATGGTGCGTCCCTGCTGCAGCACATGGATGCGGTCGCAGAGCGCAAAGATCAGCGACATCCGGTGCTCGATCAACAGGATGCCGCAAGCCAGTTCGCGCCGGATGCGGCCGATGACCAGTTTCAAATCCTCGCATTCGGCATCATTCAGTCCCGCCGCCGGTTCGTCCATCAGCAGGAATTGCGGCGCCATGGCGACGGCGCGGGCGATGCCGACCCGGCGCTCCTCGCCGAAGGGCAGGGTGTCTACCTTGCGATGTGCGCGGGCCGCAAGGCCGAGCCAGTCCAGCACCTCCATCGCCCGCTGGCGCGCCGCGGCACGGCCGAGGCCGGTGGCCATGGCGCCGGCCTCCACATTCTCCAGCGCCGTCAGGCCGGCGAAGGGCAGCACGTTCTGGAAGGTGCGCACCAGGCCGCGGCGGCTGCGCTCATGGGGCTGCCAAGCGCCGATGTTCCGGCCGCCCATGCGCACGATGCCGGCGTCGGCCTCCTGAAAGCCGGTCAGCACATTCACCAGCGTCGTCTTGCCGGCGCCGTTCGGCCCGATCAGACCGAGCACCTCGCTGCTGTCGAGCCGCAGGCTGACCCGGTCGATGGCGCGCAGGCCTTGAAAGTTCACGACGACGTCGGCGGTTTCCAGCGCCGACGCCGTCGCGTTCTCCTTTGCTACCGCCGTGCCGGTCATGCGCGGCCCACCCCGGACATCAACTCGACAATACCGCGGACTATTGCGGCATCTTCTCCGCGCGCACCACCTGGACGACATTGCCGGACTTGCCGCCATTCACTTCGATCAGCAGCAGATCGCGCTGCATGTTGATATGCTGATCGGCGGTGAAAGTGGTCGGTCCGGCCAGCAGCGGCTCGTCCTTGAAGCTCTGCAGGGCGTCCCGCACCTTGTCGGTATCGAATGTCCCGGCCCGCTCCACGGCGCGGCTCCAGGCTTCGATCACGCTATAACCGGTGATGGCGTGGGAGGTGACGGGCATCTTGTTGAACTTGGCCTTGAACTTTTCCATGAACGCCTGCACATCCGGCCGGATGTCGTTGCCGAACACCGAGCCGTAGGTGACAAAATACATCTCGCTCAGGTTCGGCACGCCTTCCAGCCAGAAGTCGCCGTCCCAGGATTCCGAGCCCAGCAGCGGCTGGTTCACTTCGGCCGCGCGCAGCTGGCGCATGGCGCTGACGCCGCCCGGCGGGAAGGAGCAGAGGACGATGAAGTCCGGCTGCTTCGGCAGCGCCTTGATGCGGGTGATCTGGCTGGCGATCTGCGGGTCCTCGCCGCCGAATGTGTCCTCGCCCAGCAGCGCATCCGCGCCCGCCAGTTCCGCCCAGCGCCGCTTGAAGAAATCGGCCCAGGTGGCGTCGAAGGCGATGGTGGTATCCATCAGCACATAACCGGTGCGCCAGCCCTTCACATTGTAGGCCCATTCCGCCATCGCCACCGCCTGGCCCGGCGCGCCGGTGGCCATGGTGAAGGCGTTGGGGCCGATCCCGCTCGGCCCGAACTTCGGATCGCCGGCGCAGGTGGAGAACGCGATCAGGTTGGCCCCGTCGGCCACCGACGCCGCAGCACTGCCGAAATCGTAGTCGCAGGTCACCACCACCATCGCAGCGCCCGTGTCGATCACGTCCTGCGCCGCCGTGGCGCCATAGGCGATGTCGGACTTGGTGTCGGAGTAGATGATCTTGATCTGCCGGCCGAGGATGCCGCCCTTGGCGTTGATCTCCTCGATGGCAACCTCCATGGCCTCTGCCGGGCCTTCGTCATAGGGCGCGACCACGCCGCTCTGGGCGATCGCGGCGCCGATGATGATCGGATCCTCGGCCGCGGCCGGCCCTGCGGCAAGCAGCGCCGCGCCGGCCAGGATGGTGGTGAATGACAGCTTCTGCTTCATGACTTTCTCCCTGTTTTTCTTGCGGCACTGCGGGACCGCCTTCCGTTTCCGTTCTTTGCCGCGGGCATGGCGGCGCGGCCCTTGCCGCCGCGCGAGCGCAGGCGGCGCGTGCCGTCTTCATCCAGCAGATGATCGACGCCGTTCGGTCCGAGCCGCACGGCGACTCCGAACATTTTCTTCGCTACTTCGGGGCTCAGCCAATTCCGGTTCACATCCGCCAGCACCCGCTGGGGATCGCGCGCCCGGGGATCGCCATAGCCGCCGCCGGCGCAGCTCCGGTAATGCACCGCTTCCTTCTCGCTGGCTGAGCAATGGTCGAAGTCCGGCTGCCGCTCCAGCTTGCCGTTGCTGTATCGCTTCCAGGTGCCGCAGCCGGCGCCCGCCTTGCCGCCGAGCACGCCCTTGGCCGGAAAGGTGCCGCCATCGCCGAAGAAGTACACGGTCATGTCGCCGGTAAGCGAGCGGTAGGACCCCTTCACCGCCGGCGCGCCGTTCCAGCGGCCGAAGCCCATGCTATCAGCGGCGATGCTGCGTTCCTCGATCAGGATCGGATAGGCGGCTTCGTCCACCTCGATGGAGTCGTTGACCATGATGCCGTTGCCGACGGCGCATTCATAGGTCACCCAGCCGTCATGGCCGTAGGTGCCGGGACCTCCCGACAGGCCGAGCATGAGCTGGGTCACATATTGCACCTGATCCTTGCGCCGCGTGTCGGTGCCGGAGACCACGCCGAGCGCGGCCGAAGCATTGCCGCCGCCTTCGCCCATGCCATAGGGCTCGCCGATCTGCGCAAAGCAGCAGGCCACCGCGTTCGCCAGCCGCTCATTCACATTGCTGGTGGCGCAGGAGGTGCCGATCGGATGCTGCGGCCGGCCGACCACGCAATTGTCCCGCATCAGCACCTCGATGCGGCTGGCGCTGCCGTGATTGTGGGGTATCGAGGGATCGATGTTGTAATAGACGCCGGTGCGGCAGGAGGCGACGACGCAGGCTTCCGTCACGTTCAGCCCGCCGGGCACGCAATCGGGATTGTCCCGGACATCGACAATGACTTTGCCCTTCTTGGGATCGATGGTGACTTTGGCGGTGATCGGCACGCCCTCGTCGGCCACCTTCGGTACGGGATCGTGGCGCACGGTGTAGCTCCAGGTGCCTGCGGGAAGCTCGCGGATCGCCGCGATGGCGCGCCGCTCGCCGTAATCCATCCAGGCCTCGATGAACGCCTTGATGGTGGCCAGCCCGTACTGCTTCACCAGCTCCTTCAGCCGCCGCTCGCCGGTGCGGCAGGCGCCGACCTGGGCGCGATAGTCGCCGTACCAGATATTGCTGACGCGGATCTTCTGCTGCCCGATGCGGATCAGGTCGGCCTTGTCCTCGCCGTTCTCCTGGATGCGCACGCAGGGAAAATGCACGCCCTCCTCATAGATGGAGCCGGCATAGGGCAGGTAGGTTGTGGGCTCGGGCGCGCCGATATCCGCATGGTGCGAGCGCGCCAGGGTCCAGAACATCGGTTCGCCGTCGCAGAACACGGGGATGCAAAGCGTCAGGTCGGCGTGGTGGGTGCCGCCATAGAACGGCGAATTATTGAGGAACGCATCGCCGTCCTTGATGTCGTTGAACAGGCGGGTGATCGGCTGGGTGGTCAGCTCCAGCGCCGTCACATGGATCGGCAGCGCCTCCTCGACCGAGACCAGGCGATGGTCGTAGGTCAGAATCCCGCAGGACATGTCGCGCGCGTTCTTGATCACGCTCGACCGGCTGGCCTTCATGACCGTGTTGGTCATCTCCCTGATGATCGATTCGAACCGGTTCGACAGGACCGCGAGCAGAATCGGATCGAAATCCGCCGCCGTCCGGCCGGCGCCGCCCTCTGCCATTCTCGCCTCCCAGCTTTTTCCAGTTTTACCGGGACAAAACGCACAATCCCCACCGGTCCCGGGGCTTCAAGCCCCTGGGCGGCTGCAAGTGTAGCATCACAAGACCTGTGATCACAAGACGACTCCGGAGGGGTTCGCAGGGCGAATTCCTCCGGAGTCGTCCCGGAAATCGAGCGTCAGCGAGGTTGTTCGGGATCCAGAATCACTGAATTGACCAGCTCAAGAAATTTGTCATCCCGGGGCCGCCGCTTCAGCGGCGGAACCCGGGCCCCAAGCACACGGAATTCGTCAGGCTATCGTGATGACCGTTCGGTGTACATGGGTCCCGGATAACCGCGCTGAAGCGCGGTTTCCGGGATGACAACGGTGTGTGCGTAGTTAAACCGCCCGCACCAGCGCGTGCTTCTTCTTCCCTGCCGACAGTTTGATCGCGCCCTCGGCCGACAGCATCGCCGACGTCACGGGCATCGCCTCGTCCGACACCGGCGCGTCATTCACCCGCGCGCCGCCGCCCTTGATCAGCCGCCGCGCCTCGCCGTTGCTGGCGGTGAGACCGGCGCGCTGGAACAGCGCATAAGCCGGAACTCCCTTGTCCAGTTCCGCCCGCGCCACGTCGATGGTCGGCAGCGCGCCGCCGACGCCGCCTTCGACGAAGGTGCGCCGCGCCGTCTCCGCCGCCGCCTCGGCGGCTTCGCGGCCATGGGCCAGCGCGGTCGCCTCGTTGGCCAGGCGGATCTTCGCCTCGTTGATCGCCGAGCCCTGCAGCTTCTCCAGCCCGGCGATCTCCTCCAGCGGCAGGTCGGTGAACAGCCGGAAGAAACGCCCGACATCGGCATCCTCGGTGTTGCGCCAATACTGCCAGTAGTCATAGGGGCTGAGCTTCTCGGCATTGATCCACACAGCGCCGGCCGCGGTCTTGCCCATCTTGGTGCCGGCCGACGTGGTGATCAGCGGCGTGGTCAGGCCGTAAAGCGCGCGGTCGTCGATCCGCCGTCCCAGCTCCACGCCATTGACGATGTTGCCCCATTGGTCCGAACCGCCCATCTGCAGCACGCAATCCTGCCGCCGCGACAGCTCGAGGAAATCGTAGGCCTGGAGAATCATGTAGTTGAACTCCAGGAACGACAGCGACTGCTCGCGATCGAGCCGCAGCTTGACGCTGTCGAAGGACAGCATGCGGTTGACTGAGAAGTGGGCGCCAACATCCCGCAGGAACGGAATGTATTCCAGCTTGTCGAGCCAGTCGGCGTTGTTGACCATGACGGCGTCGCTGGGCCCGTCGCCGAACCTGAGGAAATTCGTGAAACCCTTGCGGATGCCGGCGATGTTCTTGGCGATCTGGTCCTCACCCATCAGCTTGCGCGACTCGTCGCGGAACGAGGGATCGCCGATCTTGGTGGTGCCGCCGCCCATCAGCACGATGGGCTTGTGCCCCGCCTGCTGCAGCCGCCGCAACAACATGATGCCCACCATGCTGCCCACATGCAGGCTGTCGGCCGTGGCGTCGAAGCCGATATAGGCGACGATGCGTTTCTTCTGGGCGAGTTCATCCAGCGCCGCCCCGTCGGTGCATTGATGCATGAATCCGCGGTCGACGATTTCGCGCAGAAAACCGGATTTGAACTCGCTCGACATGGCCATTTGACGCCGGTGTTAAAAGGGGCCGGAGGTTTAGCACGGTCTCTCGATTGCCACAATTCTCAAGCTAAACAAGTAGATTCACCCCTCTCCCCTTGGGGAAGAGGGGGCAGGGGGTGAGGGGTATCTTTCAGTCAGAGTTTGAACACATGACCACGGCGAGGCGCCCGCGCTCTCTACGAAAGACGTCCAGTCTTGCTGAGCGCACTCTTTGGGAGCGTTTGCGCAATCGGAAGCTTCACGGGTACAAGTTCCGGCGACAACAACTGATCGGACCTTACACTGCTGATTTCGTATGCCTCGAGGGCCATCTCATTGTGGAACTCGATGGTGGTCATCACGTACTTCGGGCTGATGCGGATCGGCTGCGCGACACGTGGCTTGGCAGGGAAGGGTATCGCGTATTGCGGATTCGCCATCTCAGAGTATTGAATGAAGTTAACGAGGTCTTGCATGAGATCCTAGCAGCGCTTCAAGCAAGCAACCCCTCACCCCCTGCCCCCTCTCCCCCAAGGGGAGAGGGGTTACGCAAGTAGTTCTCAGGAACAATCATGGCTGACACATCCAACAAACCCCGCTGGGCCCTCGGCATGATGAGCGGCACGTCTTGCGACGGCATCGACGCGGCACTGGTGGAAACCGACGGCGAGACCGAGATCATCATCGGCGCCGCCCTGGCCGAGCCCTATGGCCCGGAATTCCGCGCCAGGCTGATGTCGGTCATGGGCCTGAAGGGTCCGGTGGCCGAGGTGGAGAAGGAACTCACCGAGCGCCACGCGGCCGTGGCGAAGCGCCTGCTCAGCGACAACGGCCTCGAGCCCAAGGACGTGGCGCTGATCGGCTTCCACGGCCAGACGCTGCTGCACCAACCCGATCTCGGCCGCACCAAGCAGATCGGCGACGGCGCGCTGCTGGCCAAGCTGACGGGCATCGACGTGGTCAACGACTTCCGTTCCAACGACATGGCCCATGGCGGCCAGGGCGCGCCCTTCGTGCCGCTGTTCCACGCGGCGCTCGCGGCATCGATGAAGCGGCCGGTGGCCGTGCTGAACATCGGCGGCGTCGCCAATGTCACCTGGGTCGGCGAGGGTGCGGTGAAGGGCACGGCGGGCGCTGCCGGCAACGCGCCGGTCCTCGCCTTCGACACCGGCCCCGGCAACGCGCTGATGGACGATTGGGCGCTGAAGCATACGGGCCAGGCAGTGGACAAGGACGGCGCGCTGGCCGCCAAGGGCAAGGTCGACGACGCGGCCCTGGCCAAGCTGATGTCCCATCCCTATTTCGCCAGGAAGGCGCCGAAATCCCTCGACCGCAACGACTTCGACGCGTCGCCCGTCGCGTCGCTGTCGCCGGAAGACGGCGCCGCCACCCTGGCCGCCTTCACCGTCGCCTCGATCGTCAAGGCCGCCGAACTCTTCCCCGCGCCCGCGCGCCGCTGGATCGTTGCCGGCGGCGGCCGCCGCAATCCCGTTGTGATGGCCGGCCTCGCCGGAAAACTCGGCGTCCCCGTCGCCCCCGCCGAACGCGCCGGCTGGAACGGCGACATGCTGGAGGCGCAGGCGTTCGGCTATCTGGCGGTTCGTTCCGTGCGTGGGTTGCCGCTGAGTGTGCCGGGCACGACAGGCGTGAAGGAGCCGGTGACGGGCGGCAAGCTGCACAAGAAGTGAAGAGAATTTGCACAGCGCTCTGTAGGGGCGACCGACAGGCAGATCGCGAAACGATCTTGCCGAGGTCGCCCTGGCGACGTGGTGCGATGTCGACTGGGCGAGCGCCGCTCGCCCTTACCTATTCTCATCCAGAAACTCCGGCCGCGTCTTCTCGCCGATCAGGCAGTCGATCCGCGGCGCCATCTGCGCCAATTCCGCCTGCACGATCTCCGGCTCGCGCCCGGCAATCTCCAGCACCAGCTTGCGGCGGATGGCTTCGGCCAATTGCTCCGGCGCCTGCACGGAAATGGAGAATGCGCCGGGGCCGCCGATGACGCAGTCTTCATAGTAGATATCGAGCAGCCCGGCCGGCAGGCCGAACATCGTACCGGGATGGAGCGTCAGGGGCAGGCCGTTGATGGTGATGCCGCGCGCCAGCATCGCTTCGCGCATGGGCACCACCGGCGGTCCCATATTGTTCGGCCCGTCGCCGGAGATGTCGACCACTTGCCGGCTGCCGGAAAAGCCGTTGTCCTGGAACAGCGCGCCTGAGAAGGCGAGGGCGGCGGAGATCGAGGTGCCGCGGATACGCGGGCTTTCGGCCTGCGCCAGCTCCGCCGACACCGCCTCGGCCGCCGCCTTGCCGTCCACCAGCCGCCAGGGCATCACCAGCGTCTGCGATTTCGGCCCCGCCCATTCGACATAGGCCACGGCGATCTTGCCTGTCAGGCCCGAGGTAATCGCCACGATCACATCGGGATGCAGGAATGCGTCAACATAGCCGTCGCGTTGGAGCTTCCGCTCTTCGATGTCCATCGACCCTGAAACATCCACCGCCAGAACGAGCTCGAGATCGACGGGAACGTCCTCGGCGAACGTGGGGCTGGCCGGCGCAACAAATGCTGTTGCAGCGAAGACAGCCAGCCACCTGCTCAGCGGTAGCGCCATTGCTCACCCCTTCCAGGAAGCGATGCAACTGGCCACGCAAGTGCATCGGCCGCCGGCGATCGATGAAAGCACAGATGCGTGTGGATGGATATGGTGGAACCGATCCGGTGCCTCCGACTCCAATCTGACCCCTCTCCCCTTGCGGCAGAGGGCGGCTATCGGCCGCTCTGCGGCCGATAGCCGGGTGAGGGGTTTGGCGCGGGAGCGCGCAAAGACTCTTTGCTCAATTCAGAGTCCAGGCCTCTGAAAAGATTCTGCATGACTGAAAGAAGCTCTTGATGGGGGCGGCAGACTCTTTGGCGCCTACTGGCGCCGAGCCCCTCACCCGAGAAACATCCGCGTAGCGGATGTTTCTCGCCCTCTCCCACGAGGGCAGAGGGGTCAGATTAGGGAATGCTCAGGAATCGGGCGCTCTACCGCGCCGCAGCCTTCGCCCGCTTGGGCTTCGAGGGGCCGGCGAGATAGTTGTCGATTTCGCCGGTCAGCTCGTCCAGCTTGTCGTGGAAGAAGTGGTTGGCGCCTTCCACCAGGCGATAGTCGATATTGATGTCCCGCTGGTTCGACAGCTTCTGCACCAGCTTGTTCACCGACTCCGCCGGCACGATGTCGTCCTCGTCGCCCTGGATCACCAGGCCCGAGGAGGGGCAGGGGGCCAGGAAGCTGAAATCATACATGTTGGCCGGCGGCGAGATGGAGATGAAGCTGGAGATCTCCGGCCGCCGCATCAAGAGCTGCATGCCAATCCAGGCGCCGAAAGAGAATCCGGCCACCCAGCAAGCGGCGGCATTCGGATTGTGGGACTGCAGCCAGTCCAGCGACGATGCGGCGTCGCTCAGCTCGCCCTCGCCGCGGTCGAACCGCCCCTGGGACCGGCCGACGCCGCGGAAATTGAACCGCAGCACCGCATAGCCCCGCTTCTGGAAGGTCTGGTAGACGGCATAGACGACCTTGTTGTTCATCGTCCCGCCATGCTGCGGATTTGGGTGCAGCACGATGGCGATGGGCGAGGTCGGCTCCCGGCCAGGCTGGTAACGGGCTTCGATCCGGCCTTCCGGTCCGTTGATAATCACTTCAGGCATGCAATGACGGCTTCCCAGCCACGTTCGGTCTTTTGACGCCAAACTTCCGTTGGCGTTTTCAACCATTTGTTATTACTGATTCATCGGGCCGTCCGACCAAATCTTGACCAATTTAGTCGGATATACTATATGCCTACAAGGAGCGGGCACACACCCCGACGCCGGCCAAGACCTGAGCCAAGGCGGATCGGATCATATCATGTTGGGTCGCATGCTTTTCAAGAACATTCGCGACGATATCGACGGCATGATCGCCCGGGACCCCGCCGCCCGGTCGCGACTGGAGGTTGTGCTTACCTATCCGGGATTCCATGCCGTGGTCCTCTACCGCGCCGCGCATTGGCTGTTCCTGCGCCGCTGGCACCTGCTGGCCAGAATGGTTTCCCATTTCGCCCGGCTGATCACCGGCATCGACATCCATCCCGGCGCCACCATCGGCCGCCGCCTGTTCATCGATCATGGCACCGGCCTGGTGATCGGCGAAACGGCGGAAATCGGCGATGATGTCACGCTCTATCAGGGCGTTACCCTCGGCGGCGTGGCGCCGTCGGTGGATTCCGCCGCGCAGATCGACCGCAAGCGCCATCCCACCCTGCGCAACAACGTCATCGTCGGTTCCGGCGCCCAGGTGCTGGGCCCGATCACCGTGGGCGAGGGTGCCCGGGTCGGCGCCAATGCCGTGGCCGTCGCCGATGTGCCGGCGGGAGTCACCGTGGTCGGCATCCCCGCCAAGGTCATCGTGCCGCGCAAGGCCTCGCAGGAGTTCCGCGCTTACGGCATGCCGGCCGACGATATCGCCGATCCCATCACCCGCGCCATCGACGGGCTGTTGGACCAGGTGTCCCGCCTCAAGGCCCGCGTCGAGCAGCTCGAAGGCGAGGCGGCGCACCGCACGGGCAACGGCGAGACCGAAACGCCCGGCACAGCGCCTGCGTCAATCAATCCCGAGGATCGCCACACGCCGGACTGCTAGTCTGCGGCAGTCCGGCGAGGCGAGCCGCCGATGAATTCTCCTGTTTATCTCGACTACAACGCCACCGCGCCGCTGCGCCCCGCCGCAACGGAAGCAATGGCGCGCGCCCAGGGCCTGACCGGCAATCCATCCTCCGTCCACAGCTTCGGCCGCCAGGCGCGGGCGGCACTGGAAACCGCGCGGGAGCAGGTGGCGGCGCTGGCGGGCGCCAAGCCGGCGCAGCTGGTATTCACGTCAGGCGGCACGGAGGCCAACAACCTGGCGCTGGCCGGCAGCGGCCGCACGCGAATTCTCGTCTCCATGATCGAGCATGACTCCGTCCTGGCCGCTGCGCCGGAATCCGAGCATGTTCCCGTCACCGCCGCTGGCGTCGTCGATCTTGTGGCGCTGGAGCGCCTGCTGCAGGCGGACAAGCGGCCGGCGCTGGTCTGCGTCATGCTGGCCAACAACGAGACTGGAATCATCCAGCCGCTGGCGGAAGTGGTGGCGATCGCCCATCGCGCCGGCGCTCTGGTCCACTGCGATGCCGTGCAGGCGGCCGGCAAGCTGCCGCTGGATTTCGTAGCGCTCGGCGTGGATCTGATGTCGCTGTCCGCCCACAAGTACGGCGGTCCCAAGGGCGCGGGTGCCTTGATCGTCGCCGACACCGTGCCCTTCACCGCGCTGCTCCGCGGCGGCGGGCAGGAGCGCGGCCGCCGCGCCGGCACCGAGAACGTCGCCGCTATCGCCGGCTTCGGCGCCGCGGCTGTGGCGGCGCGCCGCGATCTGTCGCACCTGGAATCCATCGCCGAGATGCGCGACCGGCTGGAACGGGACGCCGCCGCCGACCTTGCCGCCACACGCATCATCGGCCTGGGCGCGCCGCGCCTGGCGAACACCAGCTGCCTCGCCTTGCCGGGTGTTCCGGCGGAGACGCTGGTGATGGCGTTGGATCTGGCGGGAGTCGCCGTCAGCGCCGGCTCCGCCTGCTCCTCGGGAAAAGTGAAGCCGTCCCATGTGCTGACGGCCATGGGCCTTGGCGCGGAGATTGCCGGCAGCGCCATCCGAGTCAGCCTCGGCTGGGCCAGCAAGCCCGCCGATGTGGAGCGCTTCCTCGCGGTTTGGAACGAGTTCGCAGCACGCCGTGGCCGCGCCGCTTCATCGCAGGGCGGCTTGACGGCGGCGTAGATACGGGTTGCACTTCCCTATGTCCAACAAGCCCACCAACGGCCACCTGCCGAACCAGCCGAAGACGCCGGTCTATCTCGACTACCAGTCGACCACGCCGGTGGATCCCCGCGTGCTCGAGATCATGCTGCCCTATTTCACCGAGAAGTTCGGCAATCCCCATTCCACCAGCCACAGCCACGGCCGCATCGTGGCCGAAGCCGTGGAGGCGGCGCGCGAGGATGTCGCCCGGCTGATCGGCGCGGAGGCGCGGGAGATCGTGTTCACGTCGGGCGCCACGGAATCCAACAACATCGCCGTCAAGGGTGCCGCGCGCTTCCTGAAGGACCGGCGGGACCACGTCGTCACCTGCGTCACCGAGCATAAATGCGTGCTGGAGAGCGTGAAGCGGCTGGAGCAGGAAGGCTTCGCCGTCACCTGGCTGCCCGTCGGCCGCGACGGCCTCGTGGACCTCAAGGCTCTGGAAGCCGCCATCACCGGCCGCACCGCCCTGGTCACCATCATGGCGGTCAACAACGAGATCGGCGTAATCCAGCCGCTGGCGGAGATCGGCAAGCTCGCCCATGCCAAGGGTGCCTTGTTCCACACCGACGCGGCCCAGGCCGCCGGCAAGATCTGGCTCGATGTGCAGGCGATGAACATCGACCTCCTCAGCATCTCCGGCCACAAGATGTACGCGCCCAAGGGCGTCGGCGCGCTCTATGTCCGCCGCCGGCCGCGGGTGCGGATCGAGCCGCTGTTCGATGGCGGCGGCCAGGAGCGCGGCGTGCGCTCCGGCACCCTGCCGGCGCCGCTCTGCGTGGCGCTGGGTGCGGCCGCCCGCATCGCCCGGGAGTCCCATGCGGAGGAAGGCAACGCTCTCGGCATCCTGCGCCGCCGCTTCCTCAACGCCATGGCGCGGGGCGTGCCGGATGCCGCGGTGAACGGCAGCGAGAGCCACCGCTTCGCCGGCAACATCAATCTGCGGCTGCCAGGCGTCGATGCCCAGCGGCTGCTGGAGCAGATCCCGGAGCTGTCCTTGTCCCTCGGCTCCGCCTGCACCTCGGCCGAGGTGGAGCCGTCCTATGTGCTGCGGGCCATCGGCCTGTCCGATGCCGAGGCGGCCACGTCGCTGCGGGTCGGGCTCGGCCGCTTCACCACGGAAGCAGAGGTGGATTTCGCCGCCGAGCGCCTGACCGCCGCCGCCGGCCGTTTGCGCGCCGGCGACGCTAAAGTGCCCAGCGCCGCCCAATGAAAGGGGCTTTCCCGGGCCTTTCCTTGACGGCCCGTGGGGGCCTGTGGCAGGGAAGCCGCCGCCGGGTGGGAGACGGGGCCTGCCCCCCAGGAGAACGACAGGATGCCGAAGATCACCTTCATCAAGACCGATGGCACGCGGCTCGAAGTGGATGCCCCGGTCGGCCTGTCCGTTCTCGAGATCGCCCACCGCAACAACCTGGACCTGGAAGGCGCCTGCGAGGGCTCGCTCGCCTGTTCCACCTGCCATGTCATCGTCGACCCCGAATGGTATGAAGTGTTGCAGGCCGCCACCGAGGACGAGGAGGACATGCTGGACCTCGCCTTCGGCCTGACCAAGACATCGCGCCTGGGCTGCCAGATCCGCATCACCGAGGAACTGGACGGCCTCACCGTGCAACTGCCCTCGGCCACCCGCAACATGATGCTGGAATAGGCCGCCCCGAAGGGCCTTGCCCAAAAGGAACCATCTGGCGTCAATCCGCCTTACCTTCCCGGACGGATTTGTCCTTGGACTTTACCCGGGCAATCGCCAGATGATCGCCGCCGCGAACCCCTGTCGCTGAAGGTTAACGCCCCATGGCACCCATGAAGTCGGAATCCGCCGTGCGGCTGCCAGCGCCGGCGGATTTCCATGCGCGCCTCCTGGCCTCGCCGGTCGGCCGGCTGGTGACGCGCCCCTGGTTCGACCGGGTGGCGCTGAAGCTCGGCCTCGGCGCCTATCTGCCGCTGTCCCGCGCCTGGGCCGCCGCCACGGTGTCCGACGGCTCGCTGGAGCGCTTCCATGACGAGGTGCCGATCGGCCGCCTGCCGGTGATGGTGGAGCGCGGCCTGCCCCGGGCGCTCGGCCGCATCTCCGAGCTCAGCTTCGTCCACGGCGCCGTGGAGCGCGAGTGGGAAGCCGCCTATTTCGGCCCGCAGGACGTGTCCGCCGACCGGCTGGTGATGGCCGAATGCGCCCGGCGCGACGCCAGCGACAGCTTCATGAAGGGGCGGCTTTCGTTCCTACCCATGCGCCTGCAGAGCGCCGTGCCGGCGGTGCGCTTCGACATCCCGAAGTTCGAGCAGGTGATGGAACGCTACGGCCCGGCGCTGGAGGATATCGAGAGCGCCTATATGCCGCCGGAAAAGCCGGTGGCGATCACCGAGTCCCGCCGCGTGCCCTCCACCTTCGGCACCGAATACTGGCTGAAGTTCCCCAGCGGCAATCCCGCCGTCGGCCCCTGGGCCTGGGCCCATGTGTTCGAGCCCGAGGGCATCAAGAACCCGCCCAGCCTGGTCTATGGCCACGGCCTCGCCATGGAGATCGAGGCGATGGAGGGTGCCGTCGAAGGCGCCAACGACATCATCACCCAGGGCGTGCGCTTCATCCGGCTTGAGGCGCCCTGGCACAGCCGCCGCCGCCTCTCCGGCCGCTACGGCGGCGAGCCCTTCATCGCCACGCCGCCGCTGGGGCCGCTCGATCTCTTCAGCGCGGAGGTGCGCGAGATGGCGGCCCTCATCGCCTGGTGCCGCGGCAATTCATCCGGCCGCGTCGCCGTCGGCGGCACCAGCCTGGGCGCGCTGGCGAGCCAGCTCGTGGTCACCCATTGCCGCCACTGGCCCAGGCTCTACCGGCCCGATGTCGCCTTCCTCGCCACCACGACCCAGGATGTGGGCAGCCTCTCCTTCGACAGTTCCCTGGCGCAGCTCTGCAAGGTGCCCCAGGCGATCGCAGCATCCGGCTGGACGCGGGAGATGTTCGACCGCTGGCGCCCGCTGACCGATCCCCATGACGAGCCGCAGCTCGATCCCGCCGACATCGTTATTGTGCTCGGCCGCGTCGACACGGTGACGCCGTTCGAGCGCGGCCTGCGCATGGCCCGTTCCTGGCGCATCCCCGAAGCCAACCTCTTCATGCGCGCCGCCGGCCACTTCTCGGTGTCGCTGGACCTGAACCGCGACCCCGCCCCCCTGCACAAGGTGGCGGCGCGGTTGATGAGGTAGAGCGCCCACAGCGACAGCACAAAAATTGTCCCCTCTCCCCTTGCGGGAGAGGGTTAGGGTGAGGGGTCTAACCAAGACTCGCGCACGCCAATTCACACACAGTTGGCCACCCGTGGTGCTCCCAACACCCCTCACCCCGCGTCATCCGCTGCGCGGCTGCCGCACCCCTCTCCCGCAAGGGGAGAGGGGGCAATGAGTGCTGCGCCCTTCACCCCGCCCGGCCGTAGAACCCGATCCGCTCCGCCGCGCTGAACATATAGCCCGGCGTTTCGACGAAGCTCATGACGGCGATGATGCGGTCGCGGGGCCCGCGGCTGGGGGCGGCCCGGTGGGCGGTGTGGTGGCCGGCGAAGACGTTGAGCGTGCCGGGCTCGAGCCGCAGGCTCACCACCTCCGGATCCTGCCCGGCCAAGAGGCGCGCCACGCCCGCATAGTTGGGATCGCCGTCGCGGCGCAGGTTGCGCCGGTATTCGAATTCGCCGCCGGCCTCGGGCATCTGCAGCATCAGCGTGACGGTGAAGTGGCTGCGGTCGAAATGCCAGTTGAGCCCCTCGCTCTCGCCATAGCCCATGACGTTGAGGCAGGCGAGCGGATCGGCCATGGGATAGAGCCGCGGCCGCCCCATCACCGCCGCCAGGAACGGCGGCAGCGGCGGCCAGTCATAGATGCGGCGGAGCAGGGTGCCCTGGGTGCGGTCGCCGGTGACCGTGCGGTTGCTGGTGACCAGCTTCGCCCGCGCCGGATGATCGGCGGGCAGATCGGGCTGGGGCGCCCCGAACCAGATGTCATGCGTCCGCGCATGCCGGAACGCACCCTCAGCCAACAGCGGCTTCAGCTCGGCGACGCAGGCGGCCAGCGCCTCGGGCCGCACGAAGCCGGGCAGGTTGAACATGCCGGTGGCGGCGAGGTCGGAACGGCAGCGCTGGACGAGCGCTTGGCCCTCGGGGGCATCGAGGCGGTCGAGCGGGTAGGCGGAGAGATCGAGGAGGTTATCGATGGGCGCGCGAGCATTTTGATTTGAGGCGGGCATGAACGCCAGTCTAGCCTACTGAATCCCGTTTCCGCCAGCGTAGGGGCGAGCTGTCTACATGCCGAAGCTTCGGCGAAGGCGGGCGGTCGCCCGTCTACCGCATGTCTTCGAGGCGGCTCATGACCATATCGTCGGTCATCAAAAGACGTCGACCGCATCGCGCAGGATTGCGTCGCGGATGCGTGGTCGGCACCCGGCATCCCGTTCCGTGATGTCGACATGTCGGCCCAGGATGCTGGACAGATAACTTTCCAGTTCGACCAGCTCTACCAAGGAAAAGCGGCGGCGCCTGTCGATGTCCACCAGCAGATCCACATCGCTCTCGCGTTTTGCGTCGCCCCGCGCCGTGGACCCGAACAAGGCGAGCCGCGTCACGCCGCGCAACCGTATCTCGTCGGCATGGGCCTGCAGGGCGGCGATGATTGCATCGCGATTCATAGCCTCAGTCTTGCCGAGATCGTTGGGCCTGGGCAAGCCCGGACATGCCGCCGATTCATGGAGGAGCGCCCTTGAGCTTGTCCCGGGGATCAAACCCGCCCGCGACTACGGCAGGTC
>JBJXDY010000100.1:0-23905 GCA_046154965.1 Dongiaceae bacterium
CTTCCCGTTCTCATCCTCGACCGGATGGAATCCGGGCACAAGGGGCGGGCCACCGTCAGATTGATCGGCTCAAGCGCGTCGGCTACCCTGCCTGCCGTTACGGAGGCGCAGCATGAGCATCGAGTTCCTGATCACATCCGTCATCATCGTGGCATCGCCCGGCACCGGCGTGCTCTACACGCTGGCGGCCGGGCTGTCGCGCGGCTCGCGGGCCAGCGTGGTGGCGGCGTTCGGCTGCACGCTCGGCATCATCCCCCACATGGCGGCGGCGATCATGGGACTGGCGGCGCTGCTGCATACCAGCGCGATCGCCTTCCAGACCCTGAAGTATCTGGGCGTGGCCTATCTGCTGTACATGGCCTGGAGCGCGCTTCGGGAGCGGGGCGCGCTCCGCGTCGAACAGCAGGCCAGCGCCCGTTCGGCCCTGCGCGTGACCGTCGATGCGATCCTGATCAACATCCTCAATCCCAAGCTGTCGATCTTCTTCTTCGCCTTCCTGCCGCAGTTCGTGCGATCGGACGATCCGGCGCCGCTGTCGCACATGCTCTTGCTGAGCGGCGTGTTCATGCTGCTGACCTTCGTGGTCTTTGTCGGCTATGGGCTGTTCGCGGCTTCGGTCCGCAATCACGTGATCTCGCGGCCCCGGGTGCTGGCCTGGATGCGGCGCGCCTTCGCCGCCGCCTTCGTCGCCCTCGGCGCGAAGCTGGCGCTGGCTGAGCGCTAAGGGCGCGGTCCCGCCTTCACGAAGGCCTCGAACGCCCGGGCGTAATCCGGATGCCATCTAGAGAGGGGCGGGCGGTTCTCGACTATGTCGCCGGCCGCCCAGAGGATGCGCCGTTCGTCGAGGGAACGCGGGACATCGTTGTCGGGGCAGAGGATGTAGAAATCGCCGGCCTCCAGCCGCTGCAGCATGAAATCCACCGTCTGTTCCGGGGTCCAGGCGCCGGCGGGTTTCTCGGCCCGGCCGCGCGCCGTGAGCTCGGTGAACACGAAGCCGGGTATCAGCAGGTGCGCGGTCACGCCGCATTCGGCGTTGCTGCGCAGTTCGTGTTGCAGGGCTTCGGTGAATACTTTCACGCCGGCCTTGGCGATATTGTAGGCGGGATCGCCCGGCGGCGTGGTGATGCCCTGTTTGGAACCGGTGTTGATCACCAGCCCGGGCCGGCCACGGTCGATCATGCGGGGCACGAAGACTTGGCTGCTGTGGATGACACCCCAGAGATTGATGCCGAGAATGCGCGCCCAGTTCTCCGGCGGGCCGAAAAGGCCGCTGCCCGGCTGAATGCCGGCATTGTTCATCAGCACATCGGTGCCGCCGAAGCGCTGGCGCACCGCCGCCTCCAGCGCCGTCACCGCCGCCACATCGCCGACGTCGGTCTCCATTGCCATGACGCTACCGGCGCCGCCGGACGCGACGGCGCCGATTTCCTTCGCCGCTTTGTCCAGCCGGTCGCGGCCGAGATCGGCGATGCAGACGCCCAATCCCAAGGCAGCGAAGCGTTTCGCCGCCGCCAGCCCGATACCGGCCGCGCCGCCGGTGATGACGGCGACAGCGCCTGATATGAGAGCGGGATGGGCCATGAACATTCCTCCGGCGAACTACAAATGCGGCTTTGTCGGGCGTGCAGTTGTAGGGCGCCGATGGCGATGATGCCAGCGCGGGCGGATCGATCGGACCCGAAGATCGCTCGAACAGCGGATAGGTGTTTCAGCGCCAGCTATCGGTCCCTACTGCGCCCGATTGGCCTCGTAGATCTTCAGTGCTTCGGGCATCCGCGATTGCAGGCGGGCGATGCGGTCGCCATGGGCGGGGTGGGTGGACAGGAATGCGGGAGGCTCGGCGCCGCCTGCGGCCGCGAAATTCTGCCAAACCTCAACAGCCGCGCGCGGATCGTAGCCGGCGCGCGCCATGTATTGCAGGCCGATGACGTCGGCTTCGGATTCCTGCTCGCGCGAGAAGGGCAGGATCAGGCCCAGCGTGGCGGCAGATGAGGCAAGGCCCGCAAGATCTGGCGCGGCGGCGCCGAGCACGGCGGCGCCGGTGCCGACGAGAGCCTCGCGGGAAATGCGCTCTTCCGGGTGGCGGGCGACGACGTGGGCGATCTCATGGCCCATCACGGCCGCCAGCTGATCCTCGGTGCGCACGACCTGGAACAGGCCGGTATTGACGCCGACATAGCCGCCGGGCAAGGCGAACGCGTTCGGCGTGTCGTCGTTGATCAGGTTGAACTCCCAATGCTGGCCGGCCATCCCGTTGGCGGCGGCGATGCGTTCGCCGGCGCGGTTCACCATCGCGGTCTGCTGCCGATTGGAAGCGATGCCCTTTTCCTGCAGGATCCGGGTATAGGCGTCGCGGCCCATGCCGGCGGCTTCCGCGCCCGACATCAGCATGAGTTGCTGCCGGCCGGTCACTGGAGCAGAGGTGCAGCCGGTCAGGATGGCGGCCGAAAGCGATAGCGACAAAGCAAGCAGGATAGGTGAGCGGCGCATGGCGGGCCTCCAACGGTGGGCAGGGTGAGAACGTTTCGGCGCCGGAAAGGTTCCCGATCCAGACATGGTGCACGCTGCGCGCCGCGCTAGTCCTTTCTGCCGGCCCTCGACGAACTCCCGAGACTGACAGGAACCGGGGAAGTCCGTCGTCCCCGCACTGATGTCAGGCCGGCTCGTCCTCGATTTTCATCGCCTTGGCGCCCGGCACGTTGGCCAGTTTGCGCATGAGCTTGGCCACGTCGCCATTGGCCTTGCCGTCCTGCCATTCCTTCACCGCGGCCTCGTTGCCGGGGGCCGCGATATGGCGCGACCAGGTGGCTCCATCCGCCTTCAATGTATAGGTGAGAACCAACTGCGTCGGATTGGGCATTGTTTCCCCTGCAACTCTTCGAAGGATGATGGGTGGCGCCGGCCGTTCTAGCGAGTTGTGGTGAATCAGCCCTTAACGGCTAGCCCCTTGCAGCCGCATTACCCGGTGCCGCGGCATAGCCAATTCCTAAGCATGCGGCGGTTTCCGGAAGTAAACCCCGGCGGCCTCCAGAATGATCGGCGCGTGAAGACGGCTGCTATTGGCCCAACTACCTCCCTCTTTTAAGGAAAAAACTAGAAATTCTTGCTATCATTATGAGCAGAATCTGGCGCTGTCTGCGCACTGGGGCTGGGGCTCGCTCAAGTTGCCCGCACCCATCGCACCCAACGCCCTTCGATCGAGAATGCGGGAGGGACCGATGGCTTATTGGGTTCAATTGAAACAGCGGGATGGCCTGATCGTGGCGCCGTTCAACGGCGGCGCCGGCCCGACGCCCAAAGTCGGCCAGCTTGTCGAATGTCCAATCGCCGGCCGGACCATCCAGGCGACCGTGTCACGCATCAATCATGCGTCGGGACCGGTCGCCGATGGCCAGCGCGCCGATATGGTCGACGCAACCGAACTGTAAACTTCGCCAGGGACTACTTGCCGATCAGCGGGAAGTATGGCGCGCCTTCAACGCCGCCGTCGGTGTCCGGCCGCGCCGGCGCCACGGCGATCAGGCGGATCGGAAACAGTGCGGTGAACCGGAACCGCGTGCGCGGCGGGATGCTCCACAGACTGCCGCCACGGAAATAGTGGGTGGTCTGGGTCTCCAGATTGCGATAGATGGCTTCGCCGCTGAGACAGTAATAGGCCGCCGGCGTGCTGCCGGTTTCGCCGATGGTGCTGTATCCGGCCTCGATGGCGATCTCCGCCATTTCGACGCCGATCGCGTCGCCGGCTGTCAACAACGGCGTGATCGCCCAATCGCCGCCGAGGACGTGATCCGTCGCCGGTAGAATTTGTTCCTTCTGCCGCGAAATCATCTCGGCCGGACCTCGTTTAGAGTTGATGGCTGGGCCCGCGTGGCGGTCCTCGGCGTTGGCGGGCGGCAGAATGGCGCGGGGACCTTGGGTAAGCCTGCCCGGTTGGGTACCGGCGGCGGCTGGATTGGACTGTGCGGCCCCTGTTGCGGGCACGGCTTCATAAGCTAAGCGCATGGGTATGTTTCCATCGTTGAAAGGGTGGCTGGCCCACCGGCAATTCAGATGCCCCAGATGCCGGCCACCGGCCGGATCCGCTGTGCCGCAAGCTATTCGGTCACCAGTAGAATACCTGCTAACTAAACGAGCTGTGGGTTCCGGTTCCCAGAGAACGGCGTATAGTACGTCTGGGTGTCTGGCATTCGAGATAGAGAGTGCCGCCGCCAGAGACAAGTTAGATAACCCCGCCTAACAGTGAAAGTTTAGTGATTTCAGTAAGTTAACTTAACCCCGCACTGCACCTGATGGAACCTCGGGCAGCGTCCGGCGGCCGGGCCTGGGCGATTAGCGGGACGGGATTGGGAACGATGTCCGAGGATTCGGCAACGGCAGGCTTGGCTCCCGAGCAGATTCGCGCCGCCCTTGGCAGGGTGGCCGCCAGCGCCGCCTTCACCGCCTCGCCGCGGATGCAGGATTTCCTGCGTTATGTGGTCGAGGAGGCGCTGGCCGGCCGGGGCGACGAGATCAAAGGCTATTCCCTGGCCCTGGAGGTGTTCCGCCGGGGCGACAGCTTCGACCCCGCCAACGACTCCGTGGTGCGGGTGGAAGCGGCACGGCTGCGCCGCACCCTGGCAAACTACTATGAGAGCGAGGGCAGGGACGACCCGGTCGTGATCGGCATCCCCAAGGGCGGCTATGTGCCGGCCTTCCAATTGCGGGGAAATGGCGCCGCCGCGCTGCAACCGGTGCCGGCGACAACCGCCCCGATTGCCCTCCCCGGTGCGGTTTTGCCGGATCCAAAGCCAGCCGGCGCTGCCAGACCCCAGAGGGCCGCCTTGGTGGTTCTGGCCTTCGTTGCATTTGCGACGTTTCTGGCCAGTGCCGTCTATTGGCTCGATATCGGCAAATACACATCGCTGCCGCCGCTGAACACGAAGGATGAGCTTTCCCGGCCCGCGCGGCCGACGGTCGCGGTCCTGCCGTTCGAAGCGGTCTTCGGCACCGAGCGCGACGCCCTGTTGGGCCGCGGCCTCGCCGCGGATATCAGCGGCGCCCTGACCGGGTTTCATGAATTGATCGTACTCTATGCCGATAACAGCGATCCGCTGAAACCCGCGTCCGTCGGACCGCTGGATGTCAGCCGCTACCGATTGCAGGGAACGGTGGCGAGTCAACGGGGCGATGTGCGGGTTCTCGTGCAATTGCTGGATGCCCGCAACAATCGCAGCCTGTGGGCGCAGAGTTATGAGCGGCAGCTCAATACCGACAGCCTGTTCGAGCTGCAGGACGAGATCACGCAGCAGGTAGCGGCGACGATCGCCGATCCCTATGGCGTAATCTGGCAGTCGGAGATTACCCAGCCGCACCGGCCGCAAAGCGTGTCAGCCTATTATTGCGCGCTACGCGCCTATGATTATTGGCGCGATCTATCGCCGGAGATGCATCGCAAGGTGCGCACTTGCCTGGAGGATGCGGTCAAGGGCGAGGCCGATTACGCGGTGGCATGGGCGGCGTTAGCCTATTTCTACATGGATGAGTATCGCTACGGCTACAATCCGCGCGACGATAGCCCGCCGCTGGAGCGTGCCCTTGCGAGTGCGAACAAGGCTGTCGCGCTGGATCCCTTCGATGCCCGCGCCTATCAGGCGCTGTACACCGTGCAATTCCTGCGCGGCGATACCAAGGAGTTCCAGCGGATCGGCAAGAAGGCTCTGGAGCTGAATCGCAACAGTCTCGATCTCGTCGGCGACTATGGGGCCAAGCTCGCCATGAGCGGCTTTTGGACGGAGGGGATTCCGTTGGTGCGCAACGCGGTGGAGCGGAATCCGGCGCCGCCGGGCTGGCTGTTCACGCCGCTGGTCTACTACGAATACATGAACGGCAACTATTCAGCGGCCCTGACCTTTGTTGACCGCATGAACACGCCGGATTACTACCGGACCCATGTCCTGCGGGCGATGATTTATGGCCAGCTCGGCGATATGGCAATGGCCAAGGCCGCCATCGATCAAATCGAGCGCCTAAAGCCGAAATTCCTCAGCGATCCGGTGGCGGACATGAGGCATTGGGGGTTGGCGGCGGAAATCCTGGCGCAGAGCGTCGACGGCCTGCGCAAGGCGGGGGTCATTATCCCAGCGTCTCATGGTTGATCGCCGCGGCTCTCGGACCGATACTAGGCCGGACAGCGGTGTCCGATCTTTTAAACGACGCACTAGCGAGGGAGTAGCGGAATCATGGGTTGGATTGGCTTGATCATCATCGGTCTGCTAGCGGGGATTGTCGCCAAGTTCATCATGCCGGGGAAGGATCCGGGCGGCATTGTCATCACTATTCTGCTGGGCATCGGCGGCTCGATCGTCTTCAGCTATCTGGGTCAGTTTCTCGGAATCTATCCCGAGTCTGGTCTTGGCAAATTCATCGGGGCCGTGATCGGCGCCATCATCATCCTCGTCATATACCGCGCAATCCGCAGCCGGCGGCAGGCGCAGCCCTAGGCGGCGGTTGTATCAAGACGGCGCAGACCGCCAAGAGGGAGGATTGCATGCAGATCGTCATTGAAGGTATCGACTGGCGCCGCCTTTCTTCAGGCGCGCGGGAGGAATTGCTGCAGCTGCTGGAGGAGCCGTCGTCTTCGGCGCCCGCGCAGCAGCGATCCGCAACGGCTTCGGCAGACAACAACAAGGGTTTTCGCTGGCGCGTTCCCTTCGACTTGACGGCAGACCTCGGGCGCAAGCTGCTGCGCGGCCTCACCGCCGATCAGCTGAAGCGGCTGAAGCTGTTCGCGAAGGGCAATGGGCGAGTCTCGCTCAAGACGATGCTCGCCGCGACAAAGGGGGCGGATCTGCATGTGCTCTCGGCCTTCGAGGGGGCGGTGACCCGCAAGCTGCGCCGGCTGGTCGGCGACGAGAACCGGATCATTTCCCTGATCATGTGGGACTACGAAGCCGAGAAATGGGACAAGGGACATAATGAGCTGGTCGATGGCGTGTTCTATGTCTCGCCGGCGACCGCGCAGGCATTGCGCAAATGCTTCACGGGGCGGTAGCGGCTGAGCAAAGCAGGAGCTTCGCGCGTCAACTTAGCTGAAATCGCCACCCGAAGCGGCTGGCGGGAGCTTGCCAACCAACAAGTGTGCTATCAATTGATAAGATGCGGGAAGCGGCCGCGCGGCTGCAGGTCAAAGGTGAGATATGCCGCTTGGCATCGACGTGAAATCCCTTGAAAGCGGATTGGCTCTGGCGGCGGTTCTGCTCTTGCTGTCCGCCTGCAGCAGCCACGAGCCCACGCGAGCGGCGATGGTGCCGCAAACGGTCAATGGGGATTATGGCTATAGCGACAAGGCGCTCGACGCCACGCACTATGAGGTTACCTACGTCAGCCCGCGGCTCCGCGCCGATGTCGACAGCGATGCCGATCACGGCCTGGAAGGCGAAAAGCAACGGGTCTACGAATTTGCCCTCTGGCGCGCCGCACAGTTGGCCGACAGCAAGGGCTATCCAGCATTCAGGGTTGCCCAGGAAAGCCGGGATGTGGATGTCACCGTGAATCGGCAGCGTACGGTGCCGCCGCCCTACTTCAGACCCTGGGGCTATCGCCACTGGCCTTATGGGCCCTATGGCTATTGGCCTTACGGCTACGGTTACGGCTGGCCCGGCTACGACACGCAGACAACGGCATCAGGCCGCATCACCGTCAAGCTGACGGTCGAATTGCTCGCGAACGCCGTGCCGGGCGCCATGGATACGGCGGCGACACTGGATCGCCTGCGCAAAGCGCACGGTTCGGACGGCTATAGCAGCTAATCTCCGCCGGCGGCACGCCGCTTGTTCTTCCGGCCAGCACCGCGATATCCTCGATCCCGGTTAACTATTGCATGCGCAGATGAATACGAACCCACAGGGTCAATCGCTGGGATTGCCGGCTCCGGCGCCCGCCCCAAAGGATGTGCGACCACGCCTGCTGTCGCGCCTGCGCGATTACTTCCTCGCCGGGCTGCTGGTGACGGCGCCGATCAGCATTACGATCTATCTGACGTGGTCGTTCATATCCTGGGTCGACGACACAGTGCTGCCGCTTCTGCCGGCGGCCTACAATCCTGAGAACTATCTGCGCTTCGATGTGCCGGGCATCGGACTCATCCATCTGACGTTGCCGGGTATCGGCCTCGTCATCGCGGTGTTCGTGCTCATCATCATCGGCGCGTTGGCTGCGGGGCTGGTCGGCCGCCTGTTCGTCGATTACAGCGAGCGCATCCTCAATCGCATGCCCGTCGTGCGCAGTATCTACAGCGCAATCAAGCAGGTCATTGAGACCATGCTGACACAGAAATCCGACGTGTTCCGCGAGGTGGTGCTGGTGGAGTTTCCGCGTCAGGGCATGTGGTCCCTGGGGTTCATCGCCGGCCGCACCGAGGGCGAAATCCAGGAACTGACGGAAGACGAAGTGCTGAATGTGTACATACCCACGACGCCCAATCCGACATCGGGCTATCTCTGCTTCGTCGCGCGCAAGGATATCGTGCCGCTGTCCATGTCGGTGGAGGAGGGGATCAAGATGGTGGTTTCCGGCGGCATCGTCACGCCGCCCGACCGGCGGCCGCTGTCTGAGCGCAAAAGGCACATCCCATCGCGCCATGGTGCGGCCTCCGATGTGGCCACCGGTTCCTGACGCGGAAGCTAGCCCGCGCGCGTGGTGCGCACGGCGGCATCCTGTTCGAACAGATACAACAGCGACCGCAACGCCTCGCCACGCGCCGTCGCCAGATCGGGATCGCGCTCGACGATCAGCCGGGAATCGTCACGCGCGGCCGCCAGCAGTTCGCCATGGACCGTGATATCCGCGAGCTTGAACTCCGGCAGGCCGCTTTGCCGCGTGCCCAGCAATTCGCCCGCGCCGCGCAGGCGCAGATCCTCCTCGGCGATGCGGAATCCGTCATCGGTCTCCCGCAGGATGCTGAGACGCGCTTTTGCCGTTTCTCCCAGCGGGCCCTGATAGACAAGCAGGCACGACGAACGCTCTAGTCCGCGGCCGACCCGCCCTCGCAGCTGGTGCAATTGCGCCAGACCGAAGCGCTCGGCATGCTCGATGATCATGACCGTCGCGGCCGGCACATCGACGCCGACCTCGATCACTGTCGTCGCCACCAGAACCTGCAGTTTGCCGGCGGCGAACTCCGCCATGACGTCATCCCGCGCCGGGCCTTTCATGCGGCCATGGACCAGGCCGACCTTGCCGGGAAACATTTCGGCCATTTCCGCATATCGCTGTTCCGCGGCCGCGAGATCGACCACTTCGGACTCATCCACCAGGGGGCAAACCCAATAGGCGCGGCCACCGGCGGCGACGGCGCGGCGCAGGCCGGCAATCACTTCGTCCAGCCGTTCGATCGGCAGGGCACGGGTGTCGATCGGCTGCCGCCCGGCCGGCTTGTCGACCAGCCGCGACACATCGAGATCGCCATATGCCGTCATCATGAGCGTGCGGGGGATCGGCGTCGCCGTCATCACCAGCATGTCGGCGGCGCGGCCTTTGGCTGCCAGGGACAATCGCTGATGCACGCCAAAGCGGTGCTGTTCGTCGACGACGGCAAGCGCCAGATCGCCGAACGCCACATCCTCCTGCACCAGGGCGTGTGTGCCGACGACGATTTGGATCTCGCCGGACGCCAGTCCGCTCACGACAGCTTCTCGGATTGCGGCTTTGTCACGCCCGGTGAGGATGGCGCCACGGACTCCGGCCGCCTCCAGCAGCGGCTCGATGGTGGCGAAATGCTGACGAGCGAGGATCTCCGTCGGCGCCAGCAGCGCGGCTTGGGAGCCTTGCTCCACAGCTGCCAGCATGGCGAGTAGTGCGACGATAGTCTTGCCGCTGCCCACATCGCCTTGGAGCAGCCGGAGCATGCGCGAATCCGACTCCATGTCGGCCTTGATCTCGGCAATCGCCTGTTCCTGCGACGCCGTGAGCTTGAAGGGCAGGGCGGCAATGACCGCAGCAGTTAGCTTACCGGTGCCTTTGATACAGCGCCCCGGCATCCGGCGCTGATGGGCGCGGACCAGGGCAAGCGCGAGTTGGTTGGCGAGAAGTTCATCGAATGCCAAACGTTGTCTTGCCGGCGTGGACGGTAACAGCTCGCCTTCATTCTTGGGGTGATGCGCCGATTGCAGCGCGGCAAGCCAGCCGGGCCAAGCCTGCCGGCGCAGGTAGTGGGGGTCGATCCATTCCGGAAGTTCGGGCGCGCGGGACACGGCCTCGCGGATGGCCTTTCCCAAGACCTTCGGCGTCAGGCCGGCCGTCATGGGATAGATCGCCTCGACGGTGGGAATGGACACCGCCTGGTCCGGCACGACTATATAGTCGGGGTGGGTGATCTGCAGTTCGGAACCAAAGCGCTCCAGCTTGCCGCTAACCACCCGCGTCTCGCCGACTGGCAGCGTTTTGGTTAGATAATCGGCGTGGGGATTGAAGAAGACCAGATGGAGGAACCCGGTCACATCGCGGCAGCGTACTTTGTAGGGCTGCTTTGGGTTGTAAGGCTTCACATGTCCGTCGACGATCACCGTCACGGTGACGACGCGATCCGCCGGCGCCGCGGCAAGGCTCCCACAGGGACGGCGATCCACCAACCCGGTCGGCAAGTGCCAGCAGAGGGAAACCACCTTGTCGCCCGTCAGTTTCTCGACAAGCTTCCCCAGCCGCGGCCCGACGCCAGGCAGCGTTGTGACGGGCGCAAACAATGGAAACAGGATTTGCGGGCGCACGGCAAATCTTTGGGACAGTTCGGCCCGGCTGACAACCGGCTTTCCATGGCCTATATGCAGGCGGGGCCAGAGTGAAGGCGGACGATGGACAGTGACAGCGAAGTGGCAAAGCGCCGGCGGCAACTGAAGTTCCGCAGCTGGCACCGTGGCACGCGCGAAATGGACTTCCTGATGGGCCGATTCGCTGACAGCCATATCGATAGGTTCGGGCCGGAACAGCTTGACCTTTACGCCCGCCTCCTGGAGAACAGCGATCCTGAGATTTATGACTGGATCACCGGCAAGACGCCTGTTCCAGGCGATAGCGATTCGGACGTCTTGTACCAATTGCGCAACTTCACCCTGAATCACAGCCGCTCGTGAACAAGGATTTCGCCAAGCTGGACCGTCCGGGCAGGTGGACCCTGACCGGCGTGCCCGAAGGTTATGATGCGCTGGTCCTCACCGAGCTTGCTCGCCGGGCCGGCGGACGTTCGGTGCTGCATGTCTGCCGGGATGACGCGCGGCTGTCGAAGCTGGAAGATCTGATTCCGTTCTTTGACCGGCAGGTCGAGGTCTTGCTGGTGCCGGCCTGGGATTGCTTACCCTACGACCGCGTGCCGCCCCACCGGGACATCGTGGCCGCGCGCATCGACGCGCTGGCGGATCTCGCAACCGGTGAAGCCGGAGCAGCGCCCGGCCAAATCGTTCTGACGACCGTGGCGGCAGTGCTGCAGCGCTTGCCTCAGCCGGATTTCCTCAGCGAAGTCGCCCTGACGATCAAGGCCGGCGACCGGCTGAAGCCGGAGACTCTGTTCGAATATCTCGGCCGCAACGGCTATGTCCGCACGGGCGCCGTCAGCGAGGCCGGCGAATATGCCATGCGCGGCGGCATCGTCGATCTGTTTCCGCCGGGCCAGACGCAACCCCTGCGCATCGATTTTTTCGGCGATGACGTGGAGTCGCTGCGCAGCTTCGATCCCCTGAGCCAGCGCAGCACCGAGAAGCTCGAGTTCATCCGGCTGCGGCCGGTAAAGGAGTTTCGCCTGGATGAGCAGTCCATCGAACGGTTCCGGACAAGATACCGAGAGCGATTCGGCGCCGGTTCCGCCGACGATCCGCTATATGAGTCGGTGACCAGCGGCCGCTACTATGCAGGCATGGAGCATTGGCTGCCCCTGTTCCATGACCGGTTGGTCACACTGTTCGACTATCTGCCGGGTGCCCTGGTCAGTTTGGACCCGCAGGCCGATGAGGCGCGGGACGCACGGCTGGAGCTCATTGCCGATCTGCACGAAGCCCGGGCCGCCCACCAGAAGATCGAGGAACCGGGCGGCGCGCCCTACCGGCCTTTGCCGGCGGAGATGCTTTATCTCAACAGAGTTGACTGGGATGAGGCGCTGGCGGGCCGTTCGGTGGCGTTGCTGTCGCCGTTCAGCCTTCCCGAGGGCCATCAGCATGTGATCCCGGTTCCCGCCCGCAAAGGGCGAGACTTCTCCGAGGCCCGCGCTCAGCCGAACGTCAACCTTTACGACGCTGTGCGCGCCTATGTGCAGGAACTGCAAGCAACCGGCAAGCGAGTGATAGTCAGCGGTTACACGGCGGGCAGCCTCGATCGCCTCAGCCATGTGCTTCGCGATCACGGGCTTGACCGCCAGCAGGCGATCCAGTCCTGGGCCGATGTATCGATGCTAAAGCCGGATGAACTGGGGTTGGTGGCGCTGCCGCTGGACTCTGGCTTTGAAACCGCCGATGCCGCCATCATCGCCGAGCCGGAAATCCTCGGCGACCGTCTCAGCCGGCCGGCACGCAAACGCAAGCGGCCGGAGCAGTTCCTGGCCGAGCTGGCGACCTTCGCCGAAGGCGACTACGTGGTCCATGTCGATCACGGGATCGGCCGCTATGACGGGCTGGAGACCCTGGATGTGGGCGGCGCGCCCCATGACTGCCTGCGCCTTACCTATGACGGCGGCGACAAGCTCTTCATCCCCGTCGAGAATATCGACGTCCTCTCCCGCTACAGTTCCGAGGATGCCTTCGTCCAGCTGGACAAACTTGGCGGCCTCGCCTGGCAATCGCGGAAATCGCGGGTCAAGCAGCGCATCCGGGAGATCGCACAGCAACTCATTAAGACGGCGGCCGAGCGGCAGGTGCGATCCGGGCAGACCATGCAGCCGCCGGAAGGGTTGTACGAGGAGTTCTGCGCCCGCTTTCCCTATATGGAGACAGAGGACCAGGCCCGCGCAATCGAAGATGTGATCGAGGATTTGGCGTCCGGCAAGCCGATGGACCGGCTGATCTGCGGCGATGTCGGCTTCGGCAAGACCGAGGTGGCGCTGCGGGCCGCCTTCATCGCGGTCATGGCCGGCTTCCAGGTCGCCATCGTGGCGCCGACGACGCTGCTCTGCCGTCAACATCTTAAGACCTTCAGCGAGCGATTTACCGGGTTGCCAGTCCGGGTCGCGCAGCTGTCGCGGCTGGTTGCCGGCAAGACAGCGGCAGCGGTCAAGTCCGACCTGGCCGACGGCAAAGTCGACATCATCGTCGGCACCCATGCGTTGTTGAGCAAGAGCGTGGCTTTCAAGTCGCTCGGCCTGATGATCGTCGATGAAGAACAGCATTTCGGCGTCTCACAGAAGGAGCGGCTGAAGGAGCTGCGCGCCGATGTGCATGTCCTGACGCTCACGGCGACGCCAATACCGCGCACGTTGCAGATGGCGCTATCGGGCGTGCGGGAAATGAGCCTGATCGCCACGCCGCCGGTCGACCGGCTGGCGGTGCGGACATTTGTGCTGCCCTATGATCCCGTGATCCTGCGCGAGGCGATTCTGCGGGAGCATTACCGCGGCGGCCAGATGTTCTACATCTGCCCGCGCATCGAGGATCTGGACCGGGTCTCCGAGCGGCTGCGGGAGCTGGTGCCGGAGATCAAGTTCGTGGTCGCCCACGGCCAGATGGCGCCAACGCAACTGGAATCCGCCATGACGGCATTCTATGACCGGCAGTACGACATGCTGCTCTCCACCAGCATCGTCGAGTCCGGCCTGGATATCCCGACGGCCAACACCATCATCATCCACCGGGCCGAGATGTTCGGCCTGTCCCAGCTTTACCAACTGCGCGGCCGGGTCGGTCGGGCAAAGCAGCGCGGCTACGCTTATCTGACGCTGCCGCCGGGCAAGGTGCTGATGGGCACGGCGGAGAAACGCCTGGAGGTCATGCAGACCCTGGATCAGCTTGGCGCCGGATTTACCCTGGCCAGCCACGATCTGGACATCCGCGGCGCTGGCAATCTGTTGGGCGAGGAACAATCCGGCCATATCCGCGAGGTCGGCGTCGAACTCTATCAGCACATGCTGGAAGAGGCGGTATCCGAAGCGCGTGGCGCGGCGCGGGCGGAAACCGCAGAGGCTTGGGCGCCGCAGATCAATCTGGGTATGCCCGTGCTGATCCCCGAAAGCTATGTCGCCGACCTTGGCGTGAGGCTCAGTCTCTATCGGCGGCTTGGCGGGCTGATGGACGCGGCGGAGATCGAGGCCTTTGCCGCCGAACTGGTGGATCGCTTTGGGCCGCTGCCGGCGGAAGTCGACAACTTGCTTGAGGTTATCGCCATCAAGCGGCTGTGCCGCGCCGCCGGAATCGACAAGGTGGAGGCGGGGCCGAAAGGCTGCCTGTTATCGTTCCGCCAGAACCGCTTCGCCCGGCCAGAGAAGTTGGTGGCCTATATCGGCCAACGGGCGGCGAACATCAATCTGCGACCTGACCACAAGCTGGTGGTGCGGCAGAACTGGGACAGCGCCAAGAGCCGGGTCGCGGGCATCCGCGGCCTGATGAAGGAGATCGCGGCGCTGGCGGCCTAGCGGCCAATGTTAACCGCCGCTTAACCTTCCGGCGTCCGTTCCGCAACCGTGGCGTAGGGCTGCCGGCCTATTGTAGGGCGGATGCCGGAGACTTGCCGGCCCCTGCGTTGTAAATCCGGGATGCGAGTTGCGCGATCCCGGCGGTAGGCCCGAGTGGATCGCGAAGACCCGACGCTCAACCACAGCACGGAATCTAGTGCGCCGGTGAAGACCATCAACCTGGCCCTCCAGGGTGGCGGTGCCCACGGCGCCTTCACTTGGGGCGTGCTCGACCGGCTGATGGAAGATGAACGCGTTGCGATCGATGGCATCAGCGCCACCAGTGCCGGAGCGATGAATGGCGCCATCCTGATCCATGGCCTGCAACTTGGCGGCAGGGCGGGGGCACGCGGGCTCCTGCGGCAGTTCTGGCGCCGCGTCGCCGACTGCGCGCAAATGAGCCTGATCCAGCCGACGCTGTTCGACCGGCTGACCGGTAATCACAATCTCGATCATTCACCGGTCTACCAGGCCTTCGACCTGATGACGCGCATGATGTCGCCCTATCAGCTCAATCCCTTCGATTACAATCCGCTGCGCGACATTCTCGTGGATTTGATAGACTTCGACGAGTTGCGCCGAGCGGCGCCAAACAAGCTGTTCGTCAGTGCCACCAATGTCCGCACCGGCAAAATCCGCGTCTTCGATCCCAGCGAGATCAGCGCCGATGCGTTGCTGGCGTCAGCCTGCCTGCCGACCATCCATCGGGCGGTGGAGATCGATGGCGAGCATTACTGGGATGGCGGCTTCATGGGCAATCCGGCGATGTTTCCGCTCCTCTACAAATGCCAGGCCAGCGACATCATGCTGGTGGAGATCAATCCCATTCGAATCGACGAGCTGCCGACCACGGCCCGGGCAATCGCCGACCGGATGAATGGCATCAGTTTCAATGCCACGATGATGCGGGAGATGCGGACCATCGCCTTCATCACGCGGATGCTGGATCAACAACAGCTCCTCGGCCGCACGCGCTACCGGCGCATTAACTTCCACATGATCCAGGCGGAGCGGGAGATGGCGGCGTTCGGCGTCTCCAGCAAGCTGAATGCCGATTGGGGTTTCTTAAACACGCTGTTCGATCTGGGCCGCGCCACCGCAGACGAGTGGCTTGACCGGAATCTCAGCGCAATCGGCAACGAGTCGTCCGTCGACCTGCAGAGCCTGTTCTTCTAGCCATGATCCAGCCCATCGTCCGCACCATCATTCCCGACGTGATCCAGGAGCAGGAGCTCGCGACTCTGCCGCCATCGGCAACCGTGTCCGCCGCGATCGAGCTGATGGTCATCAGGCGGATTGGCGCGGTGCCGATTTCCGATGGCGGACGGTTGATCGGCATATTCACCGAGCGCGATGTCGTCACCCGCGTCGTTTCAGCCGGATTGGACGCCGCCAAGACCCTCTTGCGCACGGTGATGACGCCCGATCCCGCGGTGCTGGCGCCCGGCGACTCGGTACGGTTGGCTCTCGATCTCATGAATCATCGCCATTTCCGGCATTTGCCGGTCATCGGCGGCGGCCGGCTGATGGGGATTGTCTCGATCCGCGACCTCTATCGCAGCGTCGTCGACCAGATGGAGTCGGACATTATCATGCTGGCGGAAGGCCTGCTCCAGGGTTAACGGCCCTTAGGCAGACGCGGCCTGTTCGGCTTCCATGGTTTCATGCTCCCGGGCGAGATCGAACATCTGCAGGAACGCTTCCGGCTCCTGCGCCCCCGAGAGCGCGAACTTCCCGTTAAAAATGAAGCAGGGGACGCCATTAATGCCGGCGCGGCGGGCAACGGTATCCTCGGCGATGATGGCGTCAGCATCATCGCTGCCTTCAAGATACTCCAGGACCGATTGCTCTCCCATGCCGACGGCGTCAGCCATTTCGGCCAGGACATCCTTGTTGCCGATATCCTGCCCTTCCTGAAAATAGCCCCGGAACATCAGTTCGAGCAGCGTGTCCTGCTGCCCTTGCGCCATGGCTCGCCGCAACAGCCGGTGGGATAGCAGGGTGCTCGGCGTCCGTTTGATGAGATCGAAGCGGAACTCGATCGACTCTCCCGTGCCGGCCGTCCGGACCGTGTCGTAGAGCGAGCGGGCCCGCTCGCCGCCGCCAAATTTGGCTTCCAGATAGGCCTGCCGCTCCATGCCCTCGGCGGGCATCGCCGGATTGAGCTGAAAAGCGCGCCAGCGGACCCTTAAGCCCGATTGCGGCCGGATCGACAGCGCCCGTTCGAAACGGCGCTTGCCGACGAAGCACCAAGGGCAGATCGTATCGGAGAAGACATCGACTTGCATGGCGGCTTTCCTTCCGAGGCCTGGTACCGTGCATGTGCCCTTGACCGGCCGCACCGGCGCGCCGACCATACCCCAAAGATTATCGCGAAGGGGAGGGGTGAAATGCCGTCCGGGATCTATGACCGGGATCTGGATAAGAACGCGGCGAACTATACGCCGCTGACGCCCCTGAGTTTCCTCGAGCGCGCCGCCGCGGTCTATCCGGACAAGGCGGCGGTCGTTCATGGCGAGCGCAGCTACTCCTATCGGGAGTTCCGTGACCGCTGTCATCGACTGGGTTCGGCATTGGCCAAGGCCGGGGTCGGGGTCGGCGACACGGTGGCGGTGCTGTCGCCGAACATTCCCGCGATGCTCGAAGCGCATTACGGCGTGCCGAGGGCTGGCGCCGTGCTCAATGCCCAGAACACGCGCCTGGATGCCGCCACGGTGGCCTTCTGCCTTAACCATGCAGAGGCGAAGGTCTTCATCGTGGAGCGGGAATGGGTGCCCGTCGCGCTCGAGGCTGTGGCGAAGCTGGAGCGGAAACCGGTATTGGTGGAAGTGAACGACGCCGAGGCGCAGTATGCGCCGAACACGCCGCGGCTCGGCGGCATCGACTATGAAGAATTTCTCAGGGGCGGCGATTCCGACTATGCCGGACCGCCAATTGCGGACGAGTGGCAGGCGATCAGCCTGAATTATACCTCGGGGACGACCGGCGATCCGAAGGGCGTCGTCTATCATCACCGCGGGGCCTATCTGAACGCCATCGGCGACATCCTGACCTGCGGCGTCAGCAGGCAGTCGGTCTACCTCTGGACGCTGCCCATGTTCCACTGCAACGGCTGGTGCTTCACCTGGGGCGTGACCGCGGCTTGCGGTACCCATGTCTGCCTGCGGAAGGTTGATCCCGCGTTAATCTATCCCCTGATCAAGCGCCACGGCGTCACTCATATGTGCGGGGCGCCGATCGTCATGAACCTGCTGGCGAACGCGCCAGCGTCCCTGAAGATCAAGTTCGACCGGCCCGTTGACATCGCCACCGGTGGCGCCGCGCCGCCGAGCGCGATCATCGAGGCAATGGAGGCCAGCGGGTTCCGCGTGACGCACCTCTATGGACTCACGGAGACCTACGGCCCGGCCACCGTCTGCGCTTGGCAGTCGGAGTGGGACGGCATGGCGCTCAGCGACCGCTCCCGGAAGATGGCTCGGCAAGGCGTGCCGCAGCCGACCATGGAAGAGATGATGGTTGCCGATCCGGAAACCATGGCGCCGGTGCCGGCGGATGGTCAGGTCATCGGCGAACTTATGCTCCGCGGCAACACGGTCGTGAAGGGCTACCTGAAGAATCCGAAGGCGACGGCCGCGGCGTTCCGGGGTGGCTGGTACCATACCGGCGATCTCGCCGTGCGTCATCCCGATGGTTATGCGGAGGTTAAGGACCGCTCGAAGGACATCATCATCTCCGGCGGCGAAAACATCTCCAGCCTGGAGATTGAAGAGACGCTGTACCGCCATCCGAAAGTCTTGGAGGCTGCCGTTGTCGCCAAGCCGGACAGACATTGGGGCGAGACTCCCTGCGCCTTCGTCACACTGCGGACCGATGCCGCGGAATGCTCGCCAGAGGAACTTATCGACTTTTGCAAGAAAAACATGGCGCATTTTAAGGCGCCACGCATCATCGTGTTCGGCCCTCTGCCGAAAACATCGACCGGCAAAATTCAAAAGTTTGTCCTGCGCGAGCAGGCGAGGAGTCTCCCGTGATCGCCGCGCAGAGAGACTCCTATATATGAGGACTCCATTCCCGCTCGAAGGGCGCGTCGCGCTTGTTACCGGTGCATCCGGCGGCATTGGCGCGCATTTTGCGCAAACACTCGCGAGTGCCGGCGCCAAGGTGGCGATCGTCGCGCGGCGCGAGGCAAAGCTGGTTGCGCTGGCCGAACAGATTCAGAAGACCGGCGGCCGCGCCTTGCCAGTCGTGATGGATGTGACCGACGCCGCCAGCATCGATCACGCCATTGCCGAGGTCGAGACCGAGTTGGGGCCGATCGGCATTGTCGTCAACAATGCCGGGATCGTCATGACTGCGCCGGCGCTTGATCTGTCGCAGGCGGATTGGGACTCCGTCATCGACACGGACCTGAAGGGCGCCTGGCTGGTAGCGCAGTCGGCGGCACGCCACATGGTTAAACTCGGCCACGGTGGTTCGATCATCAATGTCGGGTCGATCCTGGGATTGCAGGCCGTGGGGCAGGTCCCGGCCTACAGTGCCGCCAAGGCGGCGTTGCATCAGCTCACTCGGGTGTTGGCGGTCGAATGGGCGAAGCACGGCATTCGCGTGAACGCGCTCGCGCCGGGATACATAAGGAGTGATCTCAACAAGGATTTCCTGGACAGCCCGGCGGGCGCGTCGATCCTGAAACGTAATCCGCTGCGGCGGGCCGGCGAGGCTGCCGAGCTCGATGGCGCCCTGTTGCTGTTGGCATCGGACGCAGGCAGCTACATCAACGGCGCCGTTTTCGTGATCGATGGCGGTCATAGCATCGCGCTGTAGTTAACGCGCATAAAGAAAAGGCCGCACCAACCGGGTGCGGCCTTCTCCTGGGACGTGTGGTGGATAGACCTGTTGTCGTTTACTCCAGGAACTATTGGACCGACGTTGTGGATGGCGCCGCCGGCGCGTTGTTCATGCTCATCTGCTTGGCCTCGACGACCATGCATTCGATCGAACGCTTCTTCAGGCTATTGCAGAGCGAATTGGCTTCCTTCATGTCGACGAAGCTGCCGGCCTGCAGGCGATAGTAGATACCCTTGTCTTTACCAAGATCCGCCTTCTCCACATTGTGGGGTAGGGCGGCAAAGAGATCCTTCTGCTCGGTCGTCAGCATCTGCCATGATGCCGCCGCCTCGGTTTCCTTGCGGAAGGAGGCGATCTGTACCGTGTAGATCTTGGCCGCATTGACCGATTGCTCGGTGATCGGCGTGCCATTGGCGGTTGCCAGCTGCTTCGGCTCGCTCTTCGTTTCGGTCGAATCGGTCGCGGCAGCCATAGCAGTGTCGGTTGCCTTCGGCTTCTCGGTCTCGGCAGGCGGCAAGGCGGCAACCTGCACCGAAGACTCTGCCGTCGCGGCCGATGCTGCCTCCGTCTTAACCATAGGCGTGGCGGCCGGCGTTTCCCGGGCGGCCATGCTGTCGGCTTCCCGGCCTGTGCTGGTCGCCAGCGAGGCTGTCGCCCTGACCGGTGTCGTCGGCTGATCCGCCGAATCGGTGCCTGGAGTTGAGATGGCCCCCGCGGCACCATCCTTGTTCTCGGCGACCTGCACCGGAACACTGGCATCGTCCTGAGGCGCATCGCTAACGGGCCCGGCGTTGGCCATCGGCAGGGTCTCGGGAGTCTCGGATTTGGCTGGAACGGCTTGCGCCGTTGATGTGGCGGCGGGAGTTGCTGCCGTGGCCGGAGCCGCGGGCAGAGGCTCATTGCCGGCATCAGCCGTTGCCGGGGCCGGGGTGTCGGGCAGGGCGGCGATATCGGCGGCGTCAACTAGCTCCTCGTTCCAGTCATCGGCCCAGTCTTCGTCGGCGACCTTGCCCTTTGAAGCGGTCGTGGCTGTCGTCGCTGCCGTGGAGCCCGGCACATTGGTCTTCACATTGATGATGGTGGGCGCTTGAGTCTGTTGTCCCGTCTGAATGTTAACCAAGCCTTCGGAGTAAGGCGATGGCTCCTGGATCCCAGTGACAACCGCGATCTGCTGGCTCGGGGCGATAAACTGTGTGCCATTGAACTCGATGCCGAAGGCCCGGCGGAGAAGGACGGCCTTGTCCTCATTGCTCCTTGCACTCTCAAGAGCGGCAACTTGTTGCGTCGTTCCCGCCGTGGCGCCGGAATGCGCCGTCATCATCGCATCATCAGTCCGGCCGGCGGCCGCATAGACCAGGGCGAGATTCTGTTTGGCAATGGGAGTCGACTTGTTCGAGGACGCGATCTCCTCCAATAGTTTGATCGATTCACCATGATTGCCTGTAAGAGCGAGAGAAAGGGCCAGATTGTTCCGGGCCGAGTAGTTGCCGGGATTGACCTGCAGAACCCGGCGGTAAGCCGCCTGCGCTTCGCTGTGCTTGCCAAGCATATCCTTGGTGACGCCCAGGGTGTTCAGCGCCTTGGTGTCCGACCCGTCGATCTGCACTGCTTTCTCGAGGTGCGTCACCGCGAACTGCGGCTCGCCCTTCATCATACGGGTGGTGCCGAGGCCGCGGAGCGCGCGGCCGCTATTGGGGTTAACCTCCAGGGCACGCGCATATCCAAGGGCCGCGTTATCGAGCGAACCCAGCGCCAGATAAGAATCGCCAATACCGAGGAGGGCGTCGATGTTCCGCGGATCGGTGGCTGCTACCTGTTGATACAAGTTGGCGGCATTGCCGTAGTTTCCATCTCTCTCCAGCTTTTGCGCCAGAGTCATCGCGTTGACATTGCTGGGCGCGGTCGCTGAGGGAGAACTTGTATAGCCCGGGGTCCCGGTCTGCGCGCAGCCGCTGACAATGAGTGGCAACCCAATGGCGAGAATGGCGGTCCAATGGGCCTTGGATGGAAACGGCATAAAAAGCCTCCGCGTCGAGCAAATAATGGGGGCAAATCCCTGATCGACGTGGATATTGCGTCAGAAGTGCTTAGCAGTTGGTTAACGCCGGTTAAGCCTAAGTATTTGTTACTCAAGAAAAGTTGGTCTGTGCGCCGGGCTGCTTGCAGAAAAAATTCCCGGGAACGCCGTGTTTGGCGGCGTCCCCGGGTTCGATTGTCGAGCGCCTGAATCTGGAGCGCGGTCTTTGAACACCTGACGGATCAGGCCCGCTTCATCAGGTCGCGGATCTCCTCGAGGAGGACCTCGGAGCGGGGCGGCGCCGGCGGCGCGGCCGGAGCCGGGGGGGCCTTGCGCATCGCCTTGTTCATGGCCTTGATCAGCATGAACATCACGAAGGCGACGATGATGAAGTTGATGACCAGGTTGATGAAGACACCCAGGTTGAGCGTCGCCGCGCCGGCCTCCTTTGCCGCCGCCAATGTGACGAACTGATCCTGAGGGCCGCTGAGGTTGATGAAGACGTTGGCGAAGTCAATACCGCCGGTGAGGGCGCCGACGACAGGCATTATCAGATCGTTCACCATGGAATTGACCAAGCCGCCAAATGCGACACCCATGATGATGCCGACCGCCATGTCGATGAGATTGCCGCGCATGGCAAAGTCGCGAAACTCCTTTAACATTCGATAGTTCCTCCCCTGTGACAAACAAAATCAAGATGGCCCCGGCGACGGCGGCACGGATGAATTTCATCCGGCCGCCTCGATGAATGCTTGTGCACCATAATCCTATCCGCCTGGCCCGTGATGTCACGGAGGAACTACCGCCGGCACGGCGTTGCCACGCGACAGGGCGGGGCAGCCGTTGAGCTGGCGGATGGGGTGTCCGCTATAGTGACAAGACAGGCCGTGACGGACTGTGACAGAAGCGCCGGAAATCCCTGATTAATTCGCCCTCGGCTTGTCTGTCTGTGTCTTGACATGACAGGGTATGACGCCAATATTGTGGGGTAGGTTGTTGGGTCACAAGCGAGGTGCTGCACATGAAACCGTCCGGCCGTCACCCGATCAACGCTCTTACCGCTGTTCAAGTTCGAACCCTGAAAGAGCCTGGCCGCTATGCTGACGGCGGCGGGCTATATCTGGAAGTCGAGCCCAGCGGGGCAAAGCGTTGGACCCTCCGGCTGGTCGTACAGGGCAAGCGCAGAGATATAGGACTCGGCTCGGCGCAGCTCGTCGGACTCGCCGAAGCTCGGGACGCGGCGCTGGCCATGCGCAAGACCGCGCGTGCCGGCGGCGATCCCCTGGCGGACCGCAACAAGGCGCGGGCGGTGGTGCCGACATTCGAGGAAGCCGTGCGGCGCGTCCATGGCGACCGAAAGGACGGCTGGCGCAATCCGAAACACCGGCAACAGTTTCTTAACACTTTGCAGACCTATGCATTCCCGATCCTCGGCTCGATGCCGGTCAACAAGATCGAAACCCCTCACGTCCTCCAGGCTCTCGCGCCGATCTGGACTAGCAAGCCGGAAACCGCGCGGCGGGTCCGGCAGCGCATTAGGGCGGTTCTGGATTGGGCGACGGCAGCAGGGCTGCGGGAAGGCGTTAACCCTGTCGAGGGCGTCTCCAAGGGGCTGCAGCGTCAACAGGACCGGCCGCAACACCACGCGGCCATGCTCCCGGCGGACGTGCCGCAATTCATCCGCGATCTGCATCAGTCGAGCGCCGGACCCATGACGGCCCTGGCGCTGGAATTCCTGATCCTCACGGCTTGCCGGACCGGCGAAGTCCTCGGCGCGACCTGGGCCGAAGTGGATACGGCGGCGAGGATTTGGACTGTCCCGGCGGAACGGATGAAGGGTGGTCGGCCCCATCGCGTGCCGCTATCGGCTCGGGCTCTGGAAATCCTTGACAACGCGCGGCAGTTGTCCGGCGGCTCGGGGCTGGTGTTTCCCGGCCGGAAGCGGGGCAAGCCGCAATCGCAAATGACCCTGCTGGCGGTCATGCGCCGGATGGGCTCGGACGCGGTGCCGCATGGGTTCCGCAGCACGTTCCGGGATTGGGCGGCTGAAAGCAACCCGGCACCGCGTGAAGTCGCCGAGGCGGCGCTGGCGCATATCGTCAAGGATAAGGTCGAGCGGGCCTATGCCCGGTCCGATCACCTGGAACGGCGGCGGGAATTGATGAAGGCGTGGGCGGCCCATTGCATACCGGCCGGCGGTAACGTGGTTGAGCTGCCGCTGTTCGGCCGCGCCGGGGTCGCTGTCCATGCTTAGGCGTCACAGTGGATCGCTCCGGGAGGGGCGGCGGATATGAATAATCCATTTGGTGAGCGTGACCGAGTTCAATTAATTGAGGCGATTGTTTTTGCTGCTGGCGGACCGGTCGGCGAAGATGCCGGCCTCTATTACTTCGCCATGTCCGGCAAGCCTGCGGTTGTGG
>JBJXDY010000101.1:0-6880 GCA_046154965.1 Dongiaceae bacterium
ATAGAAGGTCAGCCGCTCGATGCCCGTGCCCAGCGTGTAGGCCGCGGCGGAGCTGATGACATAGTCAGAGCCGCTGCTGCCGGTTTCGTCGGCGATGTCGCCGCTGTCGTCGATATAGTAGAGATCGTCGCCGCTGCCGCCGATCAGCCGGTCGAGACCGCCCTGCCCGGTCAAGGTGTCGTTGCCGGCGCCGCCGCGCAGCGTGTCATTGCCCGCGCCGCCGTACAGACGGTCCTGGCCGGCAAATCCGTCCAGGAGATCGTTGAACTTGCCGCCCGAGAGGACGTCGTCGCCATCGAAGACGTCGGCCAGGAAGCCGGCGGTGTTGCCGGCATCGACATAGGACTGGAACGTCGCTGCGGGCATGGCGAATTCGTCGATAGTGAAATGCGCAACGCCGGCGCGGTAGGCGGTGATCCGATGCAGGCCGCCGCTGACGAAGCGGCCGCCCGAGTAGTTGAGGAAGCTGCCGTCGAACAGCCGGAAATCGTCCGCATCCGTGGCGATGCGAAGGCGGGTCGGCGAATCCCAGCTTGCCGTGCCCACGGCGAGATCGGCGATCGACATCGTGTCGAAGTTAACCGCGCCGCCGCTCATGCCAATGAACTGTGCCATCTTGACCTCCGTCCCGAATTGCAGAGCCGGCGAGACGGCCGGCCCTGCTGCAGGGTATCAGCGGCAATTCTGCGGTTTGCACGCCCCGCAAATATGATGGCAGTCACGATTGCCGTGGAAAGCGGAGGGATTGTGACCGGCATCACGCCGGTTCGTTAACGGACACAGGCTGATGCGGCTGGCGCCGCCGCCAGTGACTAGCGGGAACCGGCGCGTCGGCAACGAACCGGCTCCCGCTGGCCGTTTCCGCGCCGGCGGTCAAAGACCGGCGCGGTAGTCGCGGAGGAGTGGGTAACTGCCGCCGCGCTATTTCACGATGATCTTGCCGCGATAGGCATCGCCGGCGTTGGGCATGTAGTACTCGAACTCGCCCGGCCGGATCGGCACGAAGGAGAGGACCGCGGCCCCGCCATCATCGAACTCGATGGAATCGAGACCCAGGGGGCGAACCTCGATGTCGTTGATCACCACTTCGTTGATCCAGATGAACCGGAAGAACTCGGGTGCGGCGATGGCCATTTCCGAGGTGCCGTCGCTCTCTATCTTCCAGCGGTAGTATTTGCCGGCCTCCAGCACGATCGGCTCTTTCGGGAAAGCCTTGCCGGCGGAGAGCTGCAGCGGCGGCACGTCGGTCGCCTTGGTGACCAGATTGGCCGCCGACAGCGGCATGGCCAGCATGCCCAGGACGGCAACCATCGCGGCCCGGCTGATGAAACGACTCATTCTCTTTCCTCCCCAAACTGTGTTTGATTCGTTCGCCTGCTTCATGGCGTGACCGCCACGCCCCAGGGCTGATTGCCCACGGTGATGGATTTGATGACCTCTAGACTGGCGACATCGATGACGGAGATGTCGTTGCTGATGCCGTTGGTGGAGTAGATGCGCGACTGGTCGGCGTTGAAGGCGAGCTGCCAGACCCGCTGGCCGACCAGCAGGTAGTCCTTCACTTCGAAGGTCTGGGCATCCACGACAGCCACGCGGTTCGCCGGACCGAGAGCGACGAAGGCAAGCTTTAGATCCTTGGAAACGCGCACGCCGACGGGCTGGATCGCCTCCTTGGTCACGCCCTGCACCTCGAAGCCGATGGTCTTGATCACCTGGCGGGTGGCGGTATCGATCACGCTGACCGTGCCGCCGATTTCGGCAGAGACCCAGACATGCTTGCCGTCGGCGGTGAACTCGGCAAAGCGCGGACGGGAATCCACCAGCACGTTGTCGGTGATCTCAAAGGTCGAAGTGTCGATGAAATGCGCCATGTTGGTGGTCTCGGAGGTGTTCACCAGCACCTTGCCGTCCGGCGAGATGCCCAGGCCCTCGGGCTCGACGCCGACCGGCACCTCGGCGCGCGGCTCGCCGGACTCGACATCGACGACCGTGACCATGTTGTCGTCCTCGTTGGCGATATAGAGCGGATTCCCAGACGGCGAAAGGACGAACAATTCGGGATCCGGACCCGACGGCAGCGTGCGGACGATCTCGTAGGTGGCGGTGTCCATCACCTCCACGTGATTGTCGTCGCTGGCGCAGATGAAGAGGAACTTGTTGTCGATGCTGAGCGTGATGCCGCGGGGCCGCTGGCCGACCGGCACGGTCTTGATCACCTCCAGCGTGGCGCCGTCGAGGATGGTGACGCTGTTGTCCTTCTCATTGGAGACGAAGATCGTCTCGGCCGCCGCCGGATGGGCCGCCGCAAGGATGGCGCAGAACGCGGCGGCGGTCAGATGGGCTTTCATCGCAAGCGTCTCCTTGTTCATTGCTGATGGCATTTGCTGTCGGGTCGGTCGTAGCCGAGGGTGTCCAGCTCGCTGAACTCGTGCAGGTAGCCTTCCTGCGGCGATACCGACACCAGCGTCCGCGCCTCGGCCAGCAGGATCGGCTGGCGCAACTGATGATCCCAGTCCCGGAACGTGACTTTCTGGCCCTTGAAGGCGGCGACGCCGAAATCGGCGGCGCGGATATAGGCGTTGACGGGATCGTAGTCCGTCGCCTTGGTCTGGGTCGTCGCTTCGCCGATGCTGCGCACGGCGACCCAGCCGGCATAGTCGCGCTCGGTCATCCAGCGGCCGGCGAATTTCATGAAGCGGTTCTGCATCTGGGTCCCGGCCCATTGCTCGTGGCTGCGGTGCCAGGCGGTCGGCACCAGCCCCTGGGTCCCGACGACGGGCCGCGAGTCCCAGGTACGGTAGGGCAGATACTGGCCGAAGGCGTCCTGGACATCGGCCACCACGAGGACGTTGTAGTCGGGCGCGTCCTGGGTGAAGACCGGCATCTGCTTCTGGATCTGCGCATGGGCGGACTCGCTGCGCCGCGCGCCGGGCGCGGCGTCGAAGGTGCGCTCCTCGACGATCGTCGCGTTGAACTTCTGCGCCGAACGCCGCACCGCATCGGCGTAGTGCTTGTCGTCTTCGCCGACACCGGATACCAGCAGCCACTTCGACCACCGCTTCCACATGAGATACTGCGCCAGGCCGTCGGTCAGCATGGCGTAGTTGGGCATGACATGAAAAACGTTGGCGCGGCATTGCTCGTTGCGCAGGCCATCGTCCTTGGCGCGGATGTTGAACAGCAGCGCCTGCTTCGCTTCCGGCAGGTCGGCGACCTGCAGCAGCTGCGCCGCCGGCAGGTCGAGGATGAAGAACCGGTCGCCCTTGGCGTGGAGATCGCGGAAGGCAGCGGCGATGTCGCCATCCGCCGGCACGATGGCCTCGTCGAGAACGAAATTCTGCTTGGTGAACTTGCCGGTGGTGTTGTTGTCCTCGATGCCGAGCCGGGCGCCGAGAAGGCCGCTGTCGGCCGTCGGGGGGTCGACCAGGGACAGCGGCGGCAATTCCTCGACCGACTGTGTGATGTAGGCGATGCGCGCGGTCGCGGCGTCCGGCGCCGCCTCCTGCGCCGACGACGGAGCCGCTGCGATCAGCAGCAGGGCAAGCGATGCGAACATCAGGTGGTGAGATCCGGACAAGGGCGGCTTTCGCTGACAGCAAACCCAGGGCAAACTCGACCAGCGGTACCGCTGGTGTTATATGTCCCCGCAGGCCCCGCCGGAAAATCGAAACGCGGCTTCTCTCCAAACTCTAACCTTCGATGCAGCGCTCCTCTTACCAAGAAGGTGATTACGTGCCGGCCGGTTCCCACTTGCAGTCGGTAAATTGAGTCCAGATGAGCCTGCGCACCCGCATCCTGTCGCTGCTCGCCGTCGTCGCCGCCGCCGTCGTGGCGATGGCCGTCATGGTGCATCTGACCATCAGCGGCACGGACTTCTACCGGGAACGGGTCGGCTATGCCCATCAGCAGCTCGCGGCCATCACCGAACTCGCGAAGGCGGCCAGCCGCTACTCCGAGCAGATCGCCGAGGTGCTGCTGCTGGGCGATCAGCGGATGCCGGAGTTCATCGGCGCCAAGGATGAGGTCGAAACCGCCTTTGCCAACCTGCGGCGCGTGACCGGCGCCGAGCTCGCCTTTCTCGAGGCGTCGGACGCGGCTGGCGACGAAGCCGAGGAGCTGGCGCAGGTCGACCGGCTGCGCGTCCTCTATGATGGGATCAATGAATCGGTCGACAGGGTATTCCTGTACAATGGCAGCGGCCGGCGGGCGGAGGCGCTCGCCATCTTCCGGTCGGAAATCAAGGCGCGGCTGGAAGCGGACCTGCAGCGGCAGCTTGTCGAGGCGGTGGCCGGCGAGCGCGCCGAGGTGGCGGACGCGGAGGCGAGCGCCGCCGCCCTCTCCCGGCGGCTGACCATCGCCCTGATCGCGACGGCGATTCTCGGCCTCACCATCAGCATCGGCGCGGCCTTGCTGCTGAGGCGCTCGCTGTCGGGGCCGATCCGGCGCCTCACCGAGGGCGCGGCGGCGATCGGCCAGGGCACGCTCGGCCACCGCATCGATGTCAGCGGCAGGGACGAATTGTCGGCGCTGTCACGGCGATTCAACGAGATGGCCGACCAGATCGAGGATCAGCAGCAACGGCTGGTGAAAGCCAAAGACGAGCTGGAGTCCCAGGTGCAGGCGCGCACGGCGGAATTGCAGCAGGCCAACGACCGCCTGCAGCATCTCGACCGCTCTCGCGTGCAGTTCCTGGCCGATATCAGCCACGAACTGCGCACGCCGCTGACCATTGTGCGCGGCGAGGCGGAGGTGAGCCTGCGCGGCACCTCGCGGCCGGCGGCGGAGTATCGCGACACGCTGGACCGGATCGTCGAGCAGGCGGGGCAGATGTCGCGGCTGGTGGAGGATCTGCTGTTCCTGGCGCGGTCGGAAGCGGATACCGTGCGGTTCGAGACCCGGCCGGTGAAACTGCAGGACGTGCTGGCCGACGCGGTGAATGCCGGAGAAGCGCTGACCAAGCCGGGCGGCATCAGGCTGGAGCGCGCCTGGCCGGAGGAACCCATCATCATCGACGCGGATCCGCAGCGCTTGAAGCAGGCCGTGGTCATCCTGGTGGACAACGCGATCAAGTATTCCGAGCAGGACGAAGCGGTGCGCGTTGCCGCCCGATGCGACGGCGTCTATGCGGAAGTTTCCGTCGTCGACCGGGGCCCGGGAATCCCAGCCGAGGAGCTGCCGTTCGTTTTCGAGCGGTTCTATCGCGGCGGCATGGTTCGCGGCACCGAGTCCGGCGGCAGCGGCCTCGGGCTGCCGATCGCGCGCTGGATCGCGGAAAAGCATGGCGGCGGCATCACCGTCACCAGCGAACCGCACCGCCAGACCGAATTCCGTATCCGCCTGCCGCTGGTGGCCTGAGTCATGACGAAGGTGCTCCTGGTCGAGGACGATCAGCGGATCGCGCGATTCATCAAGCGCGGGTTGGAGGCCGAGAGCTATGTGGTCGATGTCGCCGAGCGCGGCGCCGGGGCGCTCGATCGCTGCCGCGACATCGACTATCCGCTGATAATCCTCGACCGCATGCTGCCGGATATGGACGGTCTGGATGTCTGCCGCCGCCTGCGCGAGGACGCCCATGGCGGCTGCATTCTCATGCTCACCGCCCGCGACGCGCGGCAGGACAAGGTCGAAGGCCTGCGGGTCGGCGCCGACGACTATCTGACCAAGCCATTCGCCTTCGACGAGTTGCTGGCGCGCATGGAGGCGCTGCTGCGCCGCGGCCGCTACCGGAGCGAAGCTTCACCGCTCCTGCAAGTGGGCGACCTGATGCTGGATCCCGGCAGCCGCAGAGTAGCCCGCGGCGGCCGCGAGATCGCGCTGACGGCACGCGAATTCGCCCTGCTCCGCTATCTCATGACGAATGCCGGCAAGGCAGTGAGCCGCACCAAGCTGTTGGCCAATGTCTGGGAGTATGGCTTCGATCCCGGGACCAAGATCGTCGACGTCTATATCAGATATCTGCGCAGCAAGGTCGATGTGGAGGGCGAGAGGCCGCTGATACGCACCGTGCGCGGCGTCGGTTATTCGATCTCTGCGGATTGATGGCTGGTGGTCTCGGCGTCGCAATCCGGCGCCTCACTGCCAATGCGTGGTGTCATGCCCTGTCCTTCCATGCCAGCGACCGCGGCCCAGTTTGTGGGTGCGGGGTGTTCGCGCTTGAAGCACTCCCGGAGAACCTGTGGAGATTTCATGGAGTCAGAGCGCTTGCTCCCGGCTTGCAGCCGGGCCTAGACTCGCAGCCCTGGGTAACGGACGGGAAACGCCGGCTCAGCGCTTGGGCCAGCAAAAACAAACCATATCAGGGAGATAACCAAATCATGGACAAGGATCGAATTCTCGACCAAATGCGCAGCGGCCCCTATTCGCGCCGCCGCTTCAATCAGCTGCTGGCCGGCACCGGCCTCAGCCTGGTGACGATACCCGTGCTCGACAAGCCGGCGCGGGCCGACGAGCAGGCGATCTTGTTCACCTGGTCAGGCTATGACGTGCCGGAAGCGCACCCGGCCTATGACGCAAAATATGGCGCGCCCGACATGCCGCTGTTCTCCGACGAGGAAGAGGCGTTCCAGAAACTGCGTGCCGGATACCAGGTGGATATCGCCCATCCCTGCAGCGGCCGCATCAACCGCTGGCGTTCGGCCAACCTGCTGCAGCCGATCGACACCTCGAAACTCTCCAATTGGGGCGATGTCTTCGACGGCCTGAAGGTGGTGAACGACGCCAACAAGGACGGCGCCCAATGGTTCGTGCCGTGGGACTGGGGCAATACCTCGGTGATCTATCGCGCCGATCTGGTCGACTTGCAGGAAGAGTGCTGGAACCTCCTGTGGGACGAGCGCGACAAGGGCACGCTCTCCATGGGCTATGACAGCACGGATACGGC
>JBJXDY010000102.1:0-20170 GCA_046154965.1 Dongiaceae bacterium
TCCGGCCGCAGCAGGAAGTACGGCACCAGCCAGATCAGGCCGAACAAGACACAGATAGCGATAATGCGGGGCCCCATGGGCGATCCTCCCGCTGGAGTTGACGCAGCGTGGCTGTTCTATCGGATCGCGGTAAAGGGCGGGTTAAGGAAGAGACAACCGCCGATGAACACCGATAGTTCGTATAGGTTCGGATCATCTGCGTTTATCGGCGTTCATCGGCGGATTTTCTTTCTTCTCTGGTCCGTGCCCTCGCACCCGCTATAGGGCAAGGCGCAGGCTGTCCAGCCGCGTTGCCAGCTCATCCGCCCCATACGGCTCCGGCGCCACCGTGCCCCAGACCGGCTTCGGCCAGGCGGGGTCTTTGGTCGTGCGGGCGATCACATGGACATGGAGCTGGGGCACGATGTTGCCCAGCGCGCCGATGTTGATCTTGTCGGGCTTGAACAGATCGGTCAGCAGGCGGCTGCAATGGGCGACCTCGTCCATGAGGATGGTGCGGTCCAGCGCCGGCAGCTCGTGAATCTCCCGCACAGCCGGCCGCTGCGGCACCAGGATCAGCCAGGGCCATTGCCGCGCGTTCATCAGCAGCAGCAGCGTGAGATCGAGCCGCGCCAGCTCGATTGTGTCGGCCTTCAGTTTTTCGTGCAGGATAAAATCCGCCATCGCGCCCCGCCATCGCCGCATCGGTCCAATCTGACTATACTTCTTCCATGCAGCGATTCGCGACACAAGGCACATGCGCATCCTCCTGACCGGGGCCACCGGATTCGTCGGCGGGCAGATCGCCGGGGCACTGATCGCGGCCGGGCATAGCTTGCGCTGCGCGGCGCGCGATACCATGCGGGCGCGGCGTATGTTTCCGCGGCAGGAGGTGGTCGCCTGTAACTTCAATCGCGATGTTACGGTCGAGACGTGGCGCCCACGGCTGGAGGGCATCGACGCCGTGGTGAATTGCGCGGGCATCCTGCAATCTCGGCGCGGGCAGGGAATGGCGGCGATCCACGATGCCGCGCCCAAGGCGCTGTTCGAGGCCTGCGTTGCGGCCGGCGTGCGGCGGGTGGTGCATGTTTCGGCGCTGGGCGTGGCGCCGGATCTGGCGCTGGAATACTCGGCGAGCAAGCTGGCGGCCGAGGCGCATCTCAGGGCGACGGATCTCGACTGGGTGATCCTGCGGCCTTCGATGGTCTATAGCAGCGCGGGATCGTTCGGCGGCAGTTCGCTGTTCCGCGGCCTGGCGGCGCTGCCGATGTTCATACCCCTGGTGGGCGATGGCGGTCAGGCTTTCGCGCCGATCCATGCGGCCGACCTGGCGCAGGCGGTGCGCAAGCTGGTGGAGGAGCGGAGCGTGGTCAGGCGGACGCTCGCGGCCGTGGGGCCGGAGCGGCTGGCGATGCGCGATATCCTGGCGCTGTTGCGCAATTGGCTCGGCTTTGCACCGGCCTGGTTCCTGCGGATGCCGCTGGGGTTGATCCGCTTCATCGCGCGGATGAGCGACCTCCTCGGCGGGCGCGGGCCGATCACCGGGACGTCGCTCGCTATGCTGCTGGCCGGCAACGCGGCAGCTCCTGCAGATTTCATGCAGGCCACCGGCATCGCGCCGCGGTCCATGGCCGATGCACTGGAGTGCGAGCCAGCCCATGTGCAGGACCGCTGGCATGCGCGGCTCTATTTCCTGCGGCCGCTGCTGCGCATCGCCATCGCGCTGTTCTGGCTCTACACCGGGGTTGTGACATTCCTGTTCTGGCCGAAGGACGGCGCCTATTTCTTGTTGCGCTCCGCGCATATTCCCGATGGGTGGCTGCCCTACGCCTATTATCTCGGCTACCTGCTGGATGTGGTGCTCGGCCTGCTGCTGCTGCTCCGCTGGCGGGTACAGGTTGTCGGCGGCTTCATGGTGGCGGTGACGGCGTTCTATCTGGTGTTCGTCACCATGGCGGCGCCGGCGGAGTGGATCTATCCGATCACGCCGCTGCCCATCGTCTTCGTACTGATGGCCGCCACCTTGGTCGTCATGGCGATCGACCGGGAGCGCTAGATGTACGAGATCGTCAAGACGTTCCATATCATCTCCGCCGCCGTGCTGTTCGGCACCGGCCTGGGCACCGCCTGGTTCATGTGGCGCGCCGACCGTTCGCGGCAGGCGGCTGTGATCTTCGTCACAGCGCGCCATGTGGTTTGGGCCGATTATTTCTTCACTTTGCCGGCAATACTCATCCAGCCGCTCTCGGGCCTCTGGCTCACCGAACTTGCCGGGTTTCCGCTTGGCGAGAAATGGCTGCTCGTCACTTATATCCTCTACGCAATCGCCGGCGCCTGCTGGATTCCCGTGGTCTGGCTGCAGATCCGCATGCGCGATCTCGCGGGTGCGGCGGTGCGCGGCGGCACGGCGCTGCCGCCGCTTTATCACCGCTATATGCGGATCTGGTTCAAACTGGGCTGGCCGGCATTTTCGGCCGTGATCGCCATCTTTTATCTGATGGTCGCCAAGCCCAGTTGATCTGAATGACTATTCATCCAGATCAATGGCTGAAACCGGCCGGCAGCGGTCTCTACTGCGAACCCGGCGGATTTCATATCGATCCCGGACATCCGGTGGACCGCGCCATTGTCACCCATGGCCATAGCGACCATGCGCGGCCGGGGCATCGCCGGGTGCTGGCCACGCCGGGCACCCTGGCGATCATGCGCAACCGCTATGGCGAAGACTGCGCCGATGTCATGCAGCCGCTGGACTATGGCGAGCGGGTGCGTGTGGGCGACGTGACGGCCTGGCTGGCGCCCGCCGGCCATGTGCTCGGCAGCGCCCAGGTGGTGCTGGAACATGGCGGCATGCGCGCTGTGGTGTCGGGCGACTACAAGCGCCGGTTCGATCCCACCTGCACACCCTTCCAGGTGGTGCCCTGCGACGTGTTCGTCACCGAGGCGACCTTCGGCCTGCCGGTGTTCGTGCATCCGCCCGATGCCGAGGAGATCGGCAAGCTGCTGCATTCCCTGGCGCTGTTCCCGGAGTCGAGCCATGTGGTGGGCGTCTATGCCCTGGGCAAATGTCAGCGGGTCATCGCCATGCTGCGCCGCGCCGGCTATGACGCGCCGATCTATCTCCATGGCGGGTTGACCGAACTGTGCGATCTCTATGTGTCGCGGGGCGTCGAGCTCGGCGATCTCAGGCCGGCCGCGGCCAAGGGCGAAAGCCTGAAGGGCCAGATCGTGCTGGCGCCGCCCTCGGCCATCGCCGACCGCTGGTCGCGGCGGCTGGCGGAGCCGGTAACGGCGATGGCCAGCGGCTGGATGCGGGTGCGCGCCCGGGCGCGGCAGCGCGGCGCCGAGCTGCCGCTGATCATCTCCGACCATGCGGACTGGCCGGAACTGACGCGCACGCTGGCCGAGGTGGGCGCCGGCGAGATCTGGGTCACCCATGGACGGGAAGAGGCGCTGATGCACTACGCCACGCAGCAGGGCCTGCGGGCGCGGGCGCTGGCGCTGATCGGCCGCGAGGAGGAGGGGCAGTGACTCCGCCTCATCTCCGCGGCCTGCGGCTGCGCGCCGGGCGGGAATCCGACCTGGACGATGTGATCCGCATCTGGCGCGACACCTGGCGCGAGAGCTATGCCGGTTACTTCAACACCGGCGCCGACGATACGCCCTGGCTGCAAAGCATCTGGCAGGAGTTCCTGCCGCTGATGCGCCGCTTCGTCATCGCCGAGCTGCAGGGCCGCGTGGTCGGGTTCACCCACCGCGAAGGTTCCCTGGTGGAGGATCTTTGGGTCGATCCGCTCTATTGCAGCCGCGGTATCGGCCCGCGCTTACTGGCCCATGCACTGCACGCCATGGCTGCCGATGGCCACCGCACCGCCAGCCTGTTCTGCCTTGAAGTGAATAGCCGCGCCCGCCATTTCTACGAGCGCGAGGGCTGGCGGCCGGCCCTGCGGCAGTTGCGCGAGCAGCCCGACGGCCGCGAGCCGTTCTGGCTGATGCGCTATGAGTACGATCTCGACCGGCTGAACGCGAGCTAAGACGGGCCTGCATGAGGGAGTTTGCGACACTGCTGGACCGGCTGTCCTACACGCCGGCCCGCAACGGCAAGCTGCGGCTGCTCGCCGATTACTTCCGCCGCGCGCCCGATCCCGCGCGGGGCTACGCCCTGGCGGCGATCACCGGCACCCTCGCCATCGATGCGGTCAAGGCGGCGTCGGTGCGGGCGATGGCGGAGGCGCGGGTCGATCCCCAGCTCTTCGGCTGGTCCTACGACTATGTGGGCGATCTCGCGGAAACGGTGGCGCTGATCTGGCCGGCGCAGCCCGGCGCCAACCGCGCGCCGCCGCTGGACGAGGTGGTGGAGACCCTGCGCGCCGCCAGCCGCCGCGAGGCGCCGCAGCTTGTGGCGGGCTGGCTGGACGCGCTGGATCCCACCGGGCGCTGGGCGCTGCTGAAGCTGCTGACCGGCGCGCTGCGCATCGGCGTCTCGGCGCGGCTGGCGAAGACGGCACTGGCGGAATTCGGCGGCGTGGCGCTGGACGAGGTGGAGGAGGTCTGGCACGGGCTCGCGCCGCCTTATGAACCGCTGTTCGCTTGGCTGGAGAAGCGGGCGCCGCGGCCGGAGGTGGGCGATCTCGCGCTGTTCCGGCCGCTGATGCTGGCCAATCCGCTGGAGGAGGGCGAGCTGGAGACCTTGGATCCCGGCGATTACCTGGCAGAATGGAAGTGGGACGGCATCCGGGTGCAGGCGCTGTCGCGGCCGTCCGGCGAAAGGCGGCTGTTCTCGCGCACCGGCGACGATATCGGGCGCGCCTTTCCCGATCTGCTGGAGCAGCTCTCGTTCGATGCGGTGATCGATGGCGAACTGCTGGTAGGCAAACCCGAGGCGGTGGCGCCGTTCAACGACCTGCAGCAGCGGCTGAACCGCAAGACGGTGACCGCGAGGATGACCCAGGAATATCCTGCTTTCCTGCGCGCCTACGACATCCTATTCGAGGGCGGCGAGGATCTGCGCGGCCTGCCTTTCGCCGAGCGTCGGCAGCGGCTTGAGGCCTGGCATGGCCGGGCGTTGCCCGCGGGGGTCGACCTCTCGCCCCTGGTGCCCTTCGCCCGCTGGGAGGAGCTGGCGGCGCTGCGCGACAATGCCCGCGCCGCCGGCATCGAAGGGCTGATGCTGAAGCGCAGGGACAGCAGCTACGTCGCCGGGCGGCCGCGCGGGCCCTGGTTCAAATGGAAGCGCGGCGCGCTGACAGCCGATCTGGTGCTGATGTACGCCCAGCGCGGCCATGGCAAGCGCTCGTCCTACTATTCGGATTACACCTTCGGCGCCTGGGCAGAGGGGCCGGAGGGCGGCCTGCAACTCACGCCCGTCGGCAAGGCCTACTCCGGCTTCACCGATCAGGAATTGCGTCTCCTCGACAAATGGGTGCGCGACAACACGGTGGACCGCTACGGGCCGGTGCGCGCGGTGCGGCCCGGCCTCGTGCTGGAGGTGGCGTTCGACAGCGTCCACGCTTCGACGCGGCACAAGTCGGGCCTGGCGATGCGCTTCCCGCGAATCCACCGTATCCGATGGGACAAGCCGGCCGCCGAAGCCGATCGACTCGAAGCGCTCGCCGCGATGGCGGAATAATTAAGATTCCACGGAGTTTTATGTATCGGTGGCATTGTTGTGGCGGACGTGCCTCTGTATTTTGGCATAGAATCTGATAGTAATGGCATGTGGGTAAAGCAGCGCTCGAAATGACCACCGGTTCCCTCGACGGAATCGAGATCTTCCGCGATCTCGCGCCGGCAGCACGGCAGATTCTGGCCGCTCGCTGCGCTTGGCGCGAGTACGGGCCGCGGCAGCTGATCGTCGGACATGAGGAGCCGTCGCGTACGGTATTTTTTCTTGTCGGCGGGCGCGTGCGCGTCAGCGTCTATTCTGCCGCGGGCAAGCGCGTGACCTATCGCGACATCGAATCGGGCGAGATGTTCGGCGAGTTCGCCGCCATTGACGGCGAGCCGCGCTCGGCCAGCGTCGAGGCAACTCAGCCGAGCCTGGTGGCCAGCATGTCCCCCGATCTGTTCTGGGAGACGCTGCGCATCCATCCGGAGGTGAGCGCGGCCGTGCTGCGCCGTCTGACGCGGCAGGTGCGCTCGCTGTCGCGGCGGCTCTATGAGTTCAGCACGCTCAACGCCAAGCACCGCCTGTATCTGGAGCTGCTGCGCCTGTGCAGCGGCGCCATCGCCGCGAACGGCACGGCGGTGGTGAAGGATGCGCCGACCCATGAGGACCTGGCCACCCGCATCGGCTCCCAGCGCGAGACCGTGAGCCGCGAGATGGCGGACCTGGCCGCCAACGGCGTTCTGGAGCAGGACCGGCGCTTGCTGACGATCAAGAATGTCGACGCTCTCCGCCGCCTGATCGACGACGCGCTGGACTCCTAAGCGCTTTCTAAACTACTGATTATGAAGCAATTTGTTGCCTGCGCGGTATGCAGGCATAAGGGCGTATTGTGCGGTTCATCACAGACCGGGGATGCGCAATACCTAGAAAATTGTCACAGTGGTTAACAGAATTCGTCAGGCGCCCGGTTCATGTTCCTCTCCCTGCAAACCTCCCAATGGATTTCGTTCTGCGATTCCACCCGAACTGAGCCCGACTTTCGCTTGGGCCAAAGCCTCGATCGCTCGGGACGCATAGGCTGGGATTTCCCGCGATCCTCGGTGCGGAACGGAGTGGCGGCATGAACCTGCCACCCGCGGGAGCCAGCGCTGGAGTCCCAAACCCCGGCGCTCGGCCTTGCGGGCGACCGGCGCAGCAGGGCCGCGTCGTCAGATGATCAAGCGCAGCACCGATGTGAGAGCCTACGAACTCTACCTCCAGGGTTCGCATATCTATTCTCACGAGACCCGGGAGCAGTTGGAAGCCAGTCGCCAGAAGTTCCATGAAGCCTCGACGGTGGACCCGGAATTCGCCCGCGCCTGGGGCTATTTGGCCTATGTCACGATGCGCGGCGTCATGCTGGGCTGGCGGCCGAAGGTGGAGGCCGCCCTTGCCGAGGAGTACGCCAAGCGCGCGGTGTCGCTGGATCCGGAAGACTACACGAACTACTGGGATTTGGCTTTCGTCCATCAATGCATGGGCCGTATCGATCTGGCCCGCCAGGAGTACGAAAAAGCCCTGCAACTCAACAGCAACGACGCCGACCTCCTGGCGGAGGTGGCGGAGATGCATGTCTATGCCGGCGACCCCCAGCGGAGCATCGCCGAGCTCAGGCGCGCCATGAGCCTGAATCCCGAGGTGCCCGACTGGTACCGCTGGAACATGGGCTGGGCCTACTTCAATGCCCGTCAGTATGAAGCAGCGATCGCCGAGATCGATCGCATCGCCGAAATGCCTGCTCACGCCTACCTGATCAAAGCAGCCGCCTTGGAAAAGCTGAACCGGCATGCAGAAGCGGAAAGCGAAATCCGCCGTTACCTTGAGACCAACACCGGCTATGATCTGAAGATGCTGAAACAGCGCACGGCATTCAAAGCGCCGGAACTCGAGGAGCATTGGCTAACAGCCGTAAGGGCCGCCGGCCTGCCGGAGGCTTATGACTAGGAGACCGTAACGCATCCATCACGCATTTTTGCACGCGGCCAATCAGGGGGGCCAACATGCGAGGAACAAAGAACCGCAACGCCTTCAAGGCATACATTGAAGGCGAACGTCTGTTTTCCGTGATCTCGAAAGCCGACATGGCGAAATCGCGGAAGAACTTCGAAAAAGCCGCGAAACTCGACCGAAAGTTTGCCCGCGCCTGGGGATGGCGTTCCTACGCCACGATGCGCAGCATCATGGTGGGCTGGCTGCCGGAGGCGGAAGCAAAGAATGCCGGCGAATGGGCCAAGAAGGCCGTCGCCCTGGACCCCAACGACTATGCCACATATTGGGACCTTGCATTCTATCAGCTGAACGTCGGTCAGTTCGACAAGGCGATCAAGACATACGAGAAAGCGCTGAAGCTCTATGAGACGCTAACAGACTGGCTGGACCGGAAGCACGGCCTGCTGGCCGAGATGGCGGAGGCTTACATTCATGTCGGAGAGCCGAAAAAGGCGATCGACCTTCTGAAGCGCGCCTGCCGCGTGCCTGACTGGTACAAATGGAATCTCGGTTGGGCCTACTTCCACGCCGAGGACTATGGCAACGCCGCGAAATGCTTCGAGGGCTTGGACCTGAAGCCGGGCGATCCGCGCTATGTCATGGAGACGCAACTCTTCGTCGCTGCGGCGCATCTCTGTAACGCTGAAAGCGAAGCGAGCTTGGGCAAGCAGGCCGTAGCGGACAGTTGCCGCGCTTCCGCCCGGAGCGCCGTGGCAACGCTGAAGAAGCATCAGCCCGATTATTCTCTCCAGCATGCCATCGCCCACCGCTCCAAGTTCAAGAGCAGCGCGGAACTCGAGCGCTGGGAAAAGACGGTGCGGAAGCTGCTGGCGTAGGGAGCTGGCGCGCTACTTCGCGGTCAATTCAACGACGAACTGCAGGCCATGCAGGCGGCCGTTCTGCTGGAAGACGCAGGCTTGGCCGGTTTCGCTCAGGCGGCGATAGATGTCGGCCGCATCGTTGATGGCGTCATAGAGCGCGTGCACGTGCACGCCAAGCAGCCTGACGTTGAAGTCGGCGAGCATCCGGGTGAAAGAGTCGCGATAGTCCGTTTCGGTGTCCACTGAAACATAGATACGCGTTCCGCCATGCATGTGGCGCCGGCACGCCTGCAGGAAACGGCAAAGCACGGCGTTGCCGCCCGGGCCGCCATCGATGGCTGTTCTCATGTGGGGATCGATCGACGGGAGAATCCGCGGCTCGATGCGGGCCTGCGGAAGATTGGCGATTATCACATCGAACGGCCCGGCGAAATCGGCGAACAGATCGCCATGGCCGACATCGAGCGTCACCTGGTTCAATTCGCCGTTTCTGCGCGCGGCAGCGACTGCCCGATGATTGATATCGGTAGCGGCTGCTTTGGCGCCGAGTTTCGCGGCGAGAATTGCCAGTATGCCGGAGCCGGTTCCGATATCGGCGACGCTTTCGTTCGCATTGATCCGGACAAGGCCAGCCAAGCTCAGCGTATAAGTCGACGGCACGAAGACTCCCGGCGGAATCGCCAGGTCGATAGGCGTGCCGTTGATGGAGTAACTATGTGATTGCCCGGTCGAAACGAGATCGTCCAAGATTTCCGCTATGCCTCCGTGTCCGTGCCCCGCCACAGTTCTTTAGCAGATTCGAGCATTTGCGATCGGCATGGATGAGGCTTTCCCAATCGGCCGCTTCGGCTAGACTGACCGGCGCCTCCGCAACAACCGGTCCCTGCCGCACCGTGTTTCAAGCCATCCGCTCCGTCGCGTCGCTTCTGCTGGGTGCCGGCATCCTGATCCTGGGCAATGCCCTGATCGGCATCACCCTGCCGATCCGCATGGAACAGGCGGACTATGGCCGTTTCACCTCCGGCCTGGTCATGTCGGCCTATTATCTGGGCCTGCTGATCGGCTGTTTCTTCGCGCCGGCGCTGACGGCGCGGATCGGGCATCTGCGGGCCTTTGCCGCCTATACCGCCTGCCTCTGCGCGGCGACGCTGCTGCATGCCCTCTGGTTCGAGCCCTTGCCCTGGGCTGCGCTGCGGATCGCCAGCGGCTTCTGCATGGCGGCGCTGTTCAACGTGATCGAAAGCTGGCTTAGTTCCCGGGCCACGAACGAGACTCGCGGCGGCGTGCTGGCGGGCTATGGCATCTTTGCCTGGCTGGCGGCCGGTCTCGGTTACTTCCTGGTGAACAGCTATCCCGCCGCCGGCATCGAGCATCTGATCCTGTCGGCGGTGCTGCTCTCGGTCTCCGTGGTGCCGGTGGTGCTGACGCGGGTCGCCGCACCGGATCTGGCTCAGGCGCAGCCCCTGTCGTTGGGCGAGCTCTATGCCTTGTCGCCGCTGGGCGTAGTCGGGGCCTGCGGGGCCGGGCTGATGGGTGGCGCGTTCTTTGGCATGGGCGCGATCTTCGGCAGCGATGCCGGGATGTCGCAGCTGCAGATCTCCATGCTGCTGGGGCTGGCGATCTTCGGCGGCATGCTGCTGCAATGGCCGCTGGGCCGGTTGTCGGACCGCTATGACCGGCGGACCATTCTGCTGGCCGTCCTGGCCGCGCAAGCCATCTTATGCCTGCTGGCGTTCGGCGCCTGGATTACGCTGCAGAGCTTTGGGGCGCTGATCGCCCTCATCTTCCTGTTCGGCGGCACGCAGGCGACGCTCTATCCCGTGTCGGTGGCCCATGCCTTCGACTATGTGGACAAGGACCGCATGGTGTCGGCTTCGGCCGGCCTGCTGCTGGCCTGGGCGGCAGGGGCATGCCTCGGTCCGCTGCTGGCCTCGATCGCCATGGAGATGCTCGGTTCCTCGGCGCTGTTCCTGTACCTGGCCGTGCTGGCGGCAATCCTGGCGGCTTTCACCCGCTATCGCATGACCCGGCGGCCGGCGCTGCCGCCGGAGGAGCAGGCGATGTTCGTGCCGCTGCCGGCGACGACGGGCGCCGGCGGCCAGCTCGATCCACGGGTCGAGCCGCCGGGCAGCGTCAATGTCGATCCGCCGCGTCCGCAGGAGTGAAAATCCGGGCCATTCCCCGCCGCTTCCACGCAAGCTCTTGCCGCCCTCGGCTGCCACCCTGAAGATGCGAAGCTGGTCGGCTTTGCGCCAGGCAACACTCAACGATCGGTATCGAAAATGGCGGGCGAGGAATACGACTACATCATCATCGGCGCCGGTTCGGCAGGATGCGTGCTGGCCAACCGCCTGGGCGCCAAGGCTGAGAACCGAATCCTGGTGCTGGAGGCGGGCGGCCAGGATCACTGGTGGAACTGGAAGATCCATATGCCGGCGGCGTTCGCCTATCCGCTCGCCGACGACAAGGTGAACTGGTACTACCACACCGAGCCGGAACCGTTCATGGATAACCGGCGCATGTATTGCCCGCGCGGCCGTGTGATCGGCGGTTCTTCCTCCATCAACGGCATGTGCTACATCCGCGGCCACGCCCGCGACTATGACCGCTGGGCGCAATCGGGCCTGCGCGGCTGGTCCTATGCCGACATCCTTCCCTATTTCCGCCGCGCCGAGCATCACGAGCCGGGCGAGGACGACTATCACGGCACCGGCGGTCCGCTGCATGTGTCCCATGGGATCACCCGCAATCCGCTGTTCGAGGCCTGGGTCGAAGCCGGACAACAGGCCGGCTATCCCATGACCGCCGATCTCAATGGTCGGCAGCAGGAAGGGCTGGGGCCGATGGAGATGACGACCCGCGGCGGCCGCCGCTGTAGCGCCGCCAAGGCCTATCTGCGCCCGGCGCAGGCGCGCGGCAATGTCACGGTCGCCTCGCGGGCGCTGCTGTCGCGCATCCTGTTCGAAGGGCGCCGTGCCGTTGGCATCGAGTATTCGCAACGGGGACAGGTGAAACAGGCTCGGGCGGCCCGCGAGGTGATCGTCAGCGGCGGCGCGATCAACTCGCCGCAGATCCTCATGCTTTCGGGGGTTGGGCCTGCGGACCATCTGCGCGAGCATGGCATCAAGGTTGTGCATGACCTGCCGGGCGTCGGGCAGAACCTGCAGGACCATATCGAGACCTATGTGCAGCATCGCTGCCTGCAGCCGATCACGCTCTATCCCGTGCTCAAGAATCCGCTGCGCCAGCTTCTGGTGGGCATCCAATGGACCTTCACCGGCACAGGCCTGGGCGCCACCAATCATTTCGAGGCCGGCGGTTTCATCCGCAGCCGCGCCGGGGTGGACCATCCGGACCTGCAATTCCACTTCCTGCCGATCGCCGCCAGCTATGACGGCAGCTCCACCCAGCCGGGCCATGGCTTCCAGGCCCATGTGGGGCCGATGCGGGCCACCAGCCGCGGCTGGATCAAGCTGCGCTCGGCCGATCCGAAGACGCCGCCGGCGATCCAGTTCAACTATCTGCAGACCGAGCAGGACCGCTGGGAATTCACCACGGGCATCAAGCTGACGCGGGAGATCTTCGCGCAGAAGGCCTTCGATCCCTATCGCGGGCCGGAGCTGGCGCCGGGGCCGGATATCAAGTCGGATTCAGAGATCGACGCCTATGCGCGCAGGAAAGCGGAGAGCGCCTATCACCCGTCCTGCAGCTGCAAGATGGGACTGCAGAGCGATCCGATGGCGGTAGTGGACGACGAGGCCCGGGTTCATGGGCTCGAGGGCTTGCGGGTGGTCGATGCCTCGATCATGCCGTCGATCGTCAGCGGCAATCTGAACGCGCCCACCATCATGATGGCGGAGCGGCTGTCCGACACGATCCTGGGCAATCCGCTGCTGCCGCGGTCGGAAGCGGCGGTCCATATCGCGCCGAACTGGGAGACCAGCCAGCGCTGACGCCGGCGAGCCCGGACGGTCAGTCGCCGGGTACGGCCATGCCGCGTTGGACGGCCGGCCGCGCATCCATGGTGGCCAGCCAGCGCATCAGATAGGGCAGCTCGCCCGACTGCGCGATGATCTCCCGGCGGAACGAGACCGTGGGATAGAGCGCCACATCGGCGATGGAAATCTCATCGGCCAGGAACTGCGCCTCCGACAGACGGCGGTCGGTGCTTTTCAGGTGCCCGATCAGCCGCTGCTCGAACATCTTGCGCGAGTTGTTGGTGGCTTCCGGCATCAGCGAACCGACGACGAACAGGATCGCGCTGGCCGGCGCCACGTCGGTCATCGCCTGCATGAACCATTGGTAGGCGAGCTGGCGCCGGGTGGGGTCGCGAGGCAGCAGCCGGCCGGTCCGCTCGGCCAGATGCAGGATGATGGCGCCGGATTGGCAGATCACGATCGGCTTGCCGCCGGCGCGGCTGAGGTCCACCAGCACCGGGATCTGCCCCGCCGGGTTGATCCGCAGGAAGTTCGGCGTCTTCTGCTCGCCGCGCTCCAGATCCACCTTGATGGCCTTGTATTGCTGGCCGCATTCCTCCAGCATCACGGAGGCGCGCTGGCCGTTGCTGGTGCCATAGGTGTAAAGCTCTAACATACTTGGATTTCTCCAAAATTCCCGATTGCGATGTCGGCGGATTGGCCGGCTGTTTTAGCCCGGCGGGGGCGGCGCGCCAACCCCTGGGAGCGGCGCCGGGCGGGCCGCGGCCTTAACCCTGTGGCGCCGGCCCGAGGAACACCAGATGCAGGCCGATATCGTCATGGCCAGCGTCTTCGGCGGCGGACAGCCAGGTTTCCACCAGGGCGCCCGCCAGTTCCGGTGCGGCTCGCCACAAGTTGAGGCCGTCTAGCAGGAACAGGACATAGCCGTCGCCGGGAGTCCGGTCCGGCAGGTCCCGCAGGCATTCGGCGACCGCGTCCCAGTTATGCCCGAAATAGTCGGGAAACTTCAGCGCCGCGGCCAGCGCTCTCATGAGTTCGCCCTTGCTGCCGATGGCGCCGGCATCCATCTCGAACAGGGTGATGTCCTGCGCCGCGAGGCCGCGGCGGAGATCGTCGGTCAGATCGGCACCCGGCGCGAAATGCAGGCAGCGCCAGCCGACTCGGGCGAGGTCCTCGGCAAACAGCATGACCGGCGCGATCTCCAGTTTTACTTCAACTGCACGAAACTGTTGTAATGGTCTGCGGTGTAATAGATTTCTCCGCCCGCGCCGGTGACGATCCGGCGCGCGCCGCGGTCCGGGGAGTTGGGCGTTTCCACCGTGTACTCATGGTAGTAGCCCGCGGCGGTGCGTGGCAGGCGGCCCTCGCGGTTCTGAAAGACCGACCCGTCCTTCTTGTGCGGAAAAGGGCCGCCATCGGCGATCAGCGCCAGGGTTGCGGAGATTGCGCCGCGTTCCTCTGCTGTGAAGCCGGCCAGGGCGGCCGCGGCCACGCCGGCGGCGGGGTCCGGTGCGGCTGAGGTCGCCGCGGTCCCCGCCGGCGGCTGGGAGAGCGATCCGCCGCCGAGCCATTGCTGCCCGCCCAGATAGGTGGTGAGGACGAGCAGCAGGAGGGCGGCGATCGTAATCCGTTGTTTCATGGCTGGAGGCAGCGCGGTGGAGCAGGGGGAAAGATCAAGGCAATGGCCGGCGTTCTGATGGCTCGGAGGCTGTCAGGATAGCTTGGCCCGGGGAGAAACGGCGACGCCAGGCGAACCTGCCGTGCCGGATTTTCTGTACCGCTCAAGGCGTCGGGCTGGCCGTGCCGGGGCGCCTGCCGACCTTATTGGAAGACGAAGTCCAACACCTTCTCCAGCGCGCCGCCGCCAAACAGGGCCTTCTTCGGTGCCGCAGGTTTGGCAAGCGGTTCTGCGGCATCGGCCACGGCGTAAGCAACCTTGCGCGGCGGTTCCGGTTTCAGCGGCGGCAGGGGCAGCGCCTCGATTGCCGCAGTCTCGACGGCAGGAGCGGGCGCGGGCGCTTCGGTTGCCGTTGCCTCGATCGCCGCTGCTACCGGTTGCGGTGCCGCTGGCGATGCGGCGGCCGGGCGCAGGACAGTGAGGGCGTCATCCGCGGCCTGCCGCGAAACCGTGATCAGCCGGGCCGTGCTTTGGTCCGATCCCTGCGAGACGTCGGCATCGCTGCCGGAGGCCCAATTCGGCGGATAGGTATAGGCTCCGCGGACGCCGATGGCGTAGAGCGGCGTAAAGTCGCCGCGGCCGGCCAGCGTCAAGATCGAGCCGTTCTTGTTGTCGAGCGTGACGATGTTGGGCCCGACCCTGGCGCCGAGGACGGCATGGGGCTCCCGGGCGGAGCCGAGCGTGCCCACCAGGATCGCGGTCTGCTGCAGCGGAATGCCCGCTTCCTTGGCCAGATACATCTTCAAGATCGCAAAGCCTTCGCAATCGGCCGCCCCGCGGCTGAGGGCTTCGCCCGGCGATTCCCAATAGTCGCTCTCGTGCCAGAGCTTGGTATCGGTGTCATAGGCCAGCAGGCCATTGACCTTGTTATTGATCTCCCGCAGCCGCTGCATCTCCGGTTCGCCGCGCAGGGAGTGCGCCCAGGCCGCCAGTTCGCGCATCGCGCCGTCGCGCTTGCCGTTATCGTTGGCAAGATAGTTGCGGACAGAGGGCCAGCGCGGAAACATCGCGTCGACAACCGGATCGATGCTGCGGGCATTCGGCAGCTGCATGGTTCCGTTGACGCCGGGCTCAGCGGGCGGATTGGCCAGCGCCGGCGAGGCGAAATGTTGCAGGCAGAAAGTTGTGCATAAGACGAACGGCCCAATAAGTCTCTTCAGGCGTATCATTCCACCCTCGTATCTTTATTGTCGTAACAGATCGCGCGCGGCGACCGTTCTTTATTCGCACTCCATGCTGTTGATCGCGAAGTGGTATTTTTGGGCTGCAATCTTCATCTTTGGAACCCTTGAGCGCCATCAAATGAACATAATCGTATACAGTTCCCGGCAGTCTTTTTCCTGCGGCTTTGCGGCAGCCGGCGTCAGCCCTCCGAACCCCTGCGGCGGCCGCGGCGGCGCGCGCCATCGCTGTTTGCCGCATGGGGCAGGATGCCCGCCGCCCCCGGCGAGATCTTGCCCAGCTGCTCGATCACCTGCTCGATCGTCGGCCGCTCGCCCGGCTCATAGCCGTCGAGCGCTTTGCGGATCGAGGCCAGATGCTCGGGCGTGGTGCCGCAGCAGCCGCCGATGATGCGCGCCCCCGCATCGCGGGCGAGGCGGGCATAGCGGGCCATCATCTCGGGCGTGCCGTCGTAGCGGATCTTGCCATTGTCGAAATAGGGCACACCGCAATTGCTCTTGGCGACGATGATATCGCCGGGCCGCGCGGCGGCGGTGAGACTGAGCAGCGTGGCCACCAGCTCCGACGGGCCGATGCCGCAATTGGCGCCATAGGCCAGGGGAAGGGGATGGAGGTCATGCTGGCAGAAGCTGGCGACCTCCGCCGGCTTCACGCCCATCATGGTGGAGCCGTTGGTGTCGAAGGTGAGGGTGGTCACGACCGGCAGCCCGGTGCGCCCGGCGCCGGCTGCGGCGGCCTTCAGCTCGTCCTTCGACGACATGGTCTCGATCCACAGGCAGTCGGCGCCGCCGGCCGCCAGGGCCAGGGCCTGCTCGGCAAAGCCTTCGGTGCCTTCATCGACGGTGAGCGGGCCCAGCGGCTCGAACAGCTCGCCCGAGGGGCCGATATCGCCGGCGACGATGATCTCGCGGCCGCTGCGCTTATGCTCCTCGTCGGCGACGCGGCGGGCGATGCGCGCGGCCAGCTCGTTCAACTCGGCGACGCGGTTCTCCGCCTTGTGCAGCTTCAGGCGGTAGCGGCTGCCGCCGAAGCTGTTGGTGAGGATGATGTCCGCGCCGGCGGCGATCATCTCCCGGTGCAGTTTCTCGATGCGGTCTGGATGCTCGACGTTCCACAGTTCCGGCGCATCGCCGGCGGCGAGCCCGGCATCGAACAGATTGGTGCCCGTGGCGCCGTCCGCAAGCAGATAGGGCCGCTGGGCGAGGAGGCGTTGAAAACGGTCTGACATATCATAAACCTAGGACGATAGAGGGGGCAGGACAAGCAAAGGAATGGGGTGTTTCCAGTATGTTACATGCAGAGTTCTGCAGGCGCACGAGTGGCGGTGGTGCGGTCGCGATCCAGCGGCGCGACAAGTCCGTGCGATGGACCCCACCCGCCTTCGCCGAGGCTTCGGCGGGCAGGCGCCAACCGAGGCGTGCATCTTCCTCCAGCGGCACGGGGCCCGCGTTCTCAATGCGAACCGCAAAGGCGCAAGGACGCAAAGATTGCTGGTGCCGGATTGCAGGGGCGGGATTCCAACCCGCCCTCCCGCCGCTGGACCGGCAGCCGGAAATGCAAAACCGTTCGATCGACCCCATGCCAAGCGAGGACTGGGGGCGGCGCCTGTATCCAGCGGCGGCTGTCCGGGCGGCCGGCACGATATGCTGCCGGAACGGCCCGGCCAGGCCCAGCGCTGCGTTACGTGAAAACAGTGAGTTGCGTTCGGTCGTCGCCGTGAGTGCAAGACCGGAAGTTTCAGGCAGTGCCGCTGGAGAGGTAAAACTTGCCATGCCTCGGTTCCGCTATTGGAGTTGACAGGTAACCAAGAATAATGTATTATGCGTAAAATAGCAATCTGAAACCGCACATCTCCCTTTCGTGCCGAAGAGACCTGAAATGCGCGAAGTATGGAACGGGGCCCTGCATCGCCTTTGCCTCCTCGCGGCAATTGCGGTGCCGGCGATGCCGGACCCGGCGCTGGCTTGCAGTTGTGCGCAGCCGACGGTGGAACAGGCGTTCGCGCGATCGTCTGCCGTGATTGCCGGAACGGTTACAGAAGTGGAGGAACCGTTCTGGGTCTGGATCGGCCTGTCGGACTCCGGCGGCCATGACGTGACGTTCAGGGTGACGAAGCGCTGGAAGGGCGTGGACGCAGCTACGCTGACCGTCCGCACGCGGCTGACCGGCGAGGCCTGCGGCTATCCGTTCGAGGTGGGCGGAGCATACCTGGTCTATGTCGCGCCCGGCCCGGCGGAGAATCTGGAGACCGGAATCTGCAGCGGCACGCGCAATCTCGCAGGAGCGGATGAGGATGTACGCGTGCTCGATGGGCTGGTCGCCGGCGAGGCGGCTCCGTAGACCATTGATCGAGACGCAGTTGACGAAAACCGCAATCATTTCTGCTGTGTGCCAAAGAGCAGGCTCATGCCGCAGGTCGGCTTACGGCAGCACATGACCCGAAACCGAAGTTTACGCTCGGGCTATCGGAGCTTGCTCGCCGCCCGCATGTCGCGTCTCAGCCATCTAAAGGCGGAGGAATCAATACGAACTTTCCGACGTGCCTCTTCTCGAGGAACTCGCGCTGCGCGTCCGCCATCCGCTCAAGCGGGAACGTCTTCGCGACAAGCGGCCGCAACTCGCCGCGTTCGATGTATGAAATGAGATTTGGGAAGACAACCTCGTCCCAGGCAGTGCAGCCGATTAGCGTCAGGTCCTTCAGATAGAACCTACGCATATCGAGGGTCACCAGAGGGCCGCCGATCGCCCCAGAGGAGACATACCTCCCGCCCATTCTCAGCACTTTCAGCATGCCGCCAAAGGCTGGTCCTCCCACATTGTCAACAATGACGTCGACAGATTTCTCCCCAAGCGTCTGACCGACGTCGTCATCACGATCGATGACCTGATCCGCCCCGACAGATCGCACTTGGTTCATTTTCATTTTCCCTGCGATCGCCGTCACTGTGGCACCGCGCCGCTTAGCAAGCTGTATGGCGGCCGAGCCAACACCGCCCGACGCTCCGGTTACCAACACATGCTCGCCCTGCGCCACTTTTGTGCGGTGCAACATGTTTTCGGCCGTCCCATAGGCACATGGTATCGTGCCCAGTTCAGCATCACTCCAGTCGCTATCCACCGCAAAAACCTCGGTGGCTGGCACCTTGACAAACTGGGCAAACGCGCCGTCGAAATCAGAGCCCATCCAGATAGTCTCCATGGAGCCAAATCCCCATCGGCGCATGCAGGGCCGCACCAATGCACGCAAACCGATGATGCTCTTGTCCCCGTCGGGTCCGACGGCAACGATACAGCCGCAACAATCCGTGCCCTGGATAAACGGAAACGGCGTCGCCTCGTTCCAGCCGCCGTCTTTCTTTGCCGTTGCCTGTTTCTCTTCGGCGACCGCCGCGCTGACCGTGCCGGTTGTGACGGTTTCGGAGTACCACCCAAGGCGTGTGTTGATTTCGGTGTTGTTGACGCCGGCCGCGAGGACCCGCAGCAGCACTTCGCCTAGCGACGGTGCCGGAACGGGGACCTCACGATACTCGAGTTTATCGTATCCCCCGTTGCCGGTGGTGACGACCGCCTTCATCTTCGATTTGCAGCCTTCCAGATCAAACCGATGGCGTCTCAGAACTGGCGCGTGTTCAGCTGCCATGCGGCCCCTCGCTTACAGCTTCGTTGATGATCAGTCTTGCCGACTTTGCGGCTGTACCAAATAGCTGCCAGCGGCTACGGCCTGCATTTGTTGATGGCCGCTTCAATCGTTTTCTGCCGAACCAGATTGATTGCCGGAAACAAGGTATGGGCGATTGCTGCTCAGTCGACCAGCGCGTCTCGGCGCAAACCGGCGCGTTCAATGTGGATAGGCAGGACGCGACCGTAGAGCTGACGGGTGCGCTCGGGACTGCCGACCATACCGGGTTCCTCAACAAAACTGAAGATTCCCACGTACCGTGGCTTCGAACCCGAGAGCGGCGTCACGCGATGCAGGGAGTATCGGCCCTTGAAGATTTGAAGATCGCCCGGCTCCAGATGCAGTGTGCGGATAAGCTTGCTGTCGCCATCGAGCACGGCTTCCACGCCCGAGTAGTTCTCGTCGGTCGGTGTCCGTAGGTGCGGGCTGTATTCGAAGTCGCCGCCCGATTCGGCATTCTGGATCGCCAGTGTCACGGTGTAGTTGTTAGTATCGAAATGCCAGGGAAAGCCGTTGCCCGCTTCGGCTAGGTTGACGATAACGTCCGCCAGCGGGTCAGCGTAACGGTAGAACCGCGCCTCGCCGAGCGCCGCCTGGATGAAAGGCGCGAACCCGGTCATTTCATAGATTGCACGCAGGATGCTCTCCGGGCTGAGATTATCGGCCGGAACGAAGGCGTTCGACCGGTCATAGAAACGGCGCAACGAGTGGCTTGCCGGCAGATCCAGTCGATCCTGGGTAAAATAGGGATTGGTGCGGCTGAAATTGCGATAAGCGTGGACGGCCACGCGGTCGCATTCAGCGACCAATTCGCGCAGGCGTTTGGCCCGAACAAAGCCCTTCAAGACCGCGCAACCGTCCCTTTCGAGCGCGGCGCGCAAGCTGGCAATCAGGGTATCGCGCACCGGGCCAGTTTCAGCGATGGGATACCGGTCAAGGTCGACGTAGTCGCTGGCCTTCGTACTCATGCCACCCTCACTCTGAGAGGCGGAGTTTCTAAGGCTACATGAAAAGGACGTCACAATGCCATCCAGGTCATCCATCCCAGACTACACTCGCATCCCGCCATCTCCCCGGCAAGGGCAGGAACAAGAACGGCGAGGCGGGCGGACACCGCGCGTATCGCCGCGACCCCAGGGGTGTCGCCCACCAGTCTGCGGTGCTCAGGCTCTAGCAGACGGCTATAGTAAACATTTCCGGTTGCAATCCGTAAGCTGACCTTCGCGGAAGGGGCGTCAGACCGCCGCGAATGACCCA
>JBJXDY010000103.1:0-7457 GCA_046154965.1 Dongiaceae bacterium
TCTTGCCCATGCGGCGGGCGAGCAGGATCTGGCCGATGCAATTGTTGATCTTGTGCGCGCCGGTGTGATTGAGCTCGTCGCGCTTGAGGTAGATCTTCGCGCCGCACTCCGGCCGGCCCGCGGCGGCCGCCACGCCCCGAAGCTCGTCGGTCAGCCGCTCGGCGAAATAGAGCGGGCTCGGCCGGCCGACATAATGCTCGAGGTAATAGGCCATCTCGGCCGCGAAGCCGGGATCTTTCTTGGCGGCCTCGTAGGCCCGCTCCACATCCAGGATCAGCGGCATCAGCGTCTCGGCGACGAAGCGGCCGCCATAAATGCCGAAATGGCCCCGTTCGTCCGGGCCGGCGCGATAGGTGTTGGCGAGGGTCAAGGGGCTCTTCCGCCGACGTTGTTCAGGGGCAACGGGGGCATTTCAATCACAGGGGCCTAGAAAGGTCAAAGGCCAGCCGGATTAGGGGGTTAAGGCAGCAAAATCCAGTATTTCTGCCCTTCGGATTCCGCCGCCTGCAAGCCGAAACGCTTGTCCGGTGGCATCCCCGTCTTCAGCAGGCTGAAGATATCGGCCAGGATCGCCCGGCTCTCGCCATAGTAGGAATGGCCTACCATATCGGACTCCGCTGTCGAGGCGTCGATGGTGTCGACACCAGGCAGGATCAGTATGCCCTCACTGGAGTCACCGGCGCGCGCCATGTCATTCAGGAAGCTCGATGCCTGCAGCGCCGTGTCGCCCTTGGAGACATAGAGCGTGAAATGCTGCGCGGCCGGCGCCGCCATGACGACAAGCTGGCTGAATTCGTCGGCGGCCACATCGGGGGCCGCCAGCACCACCTGATCCAGCAGCGGCACACCGGTGGCAGAGGTCGAGGCGGCATTGAGCGCCAGCGCGGCCAGCAGCGGCTCATTACCCATGCTGTGGGCGATCACATGCACCTGCGCCGCACCGGAATAGACGGCGACGGTCTCGATAAACGCCGCCAGATCCTGCGCCGCCGCCACGGCGCTCTCACGATCGGTATCGTAGCTGTTGGTATCGTTCGCCGAAGGCCAGCTATAGAGTACCGCAGTGCCTTGCCAATCGAGATCGTAGGCAATCTGCGCGGTCCGCCGTGCTGCCTCGGCAAAGGACACATTGTAGCCATGGACGAAGATGAAAACCGCGCTGTTTCCGGTCTTGCGGATCTGCTGCTGCAGGGCGGTGAGGAAAGTGGGCTGCGGCGTCGGCGTCAGGCTTTGCAGAACGACATGCCGATCCGACTGCTCAGAGAATTCGAGATTGAGCAAGCTGGGCTCCTCGAGCTGGCCGGTCTGGTGATCGGGCGGAATGCTCACCTGCGCCAGGCCGAAAGTCTGCGGCCCGCGCTCGGCGCCGTAGGTCTCCTCCGGCTCCGCAGCAGGCGTTGCCATCCGGTCGGTGCCATAGAACAGCGGCACCAGAATTGGCGGCGCCGGCGGCGTTTCCGGCGCTGAACTGCAACCGGCGACCAAAATGACCAGACAGGCCGTTAGCCACGCCTTGTTCATGTTTCCCCTTGGGTGCTACTCCGCGAAACCGCCACTCAATTGAGAAAATGTGGCGATGTCTGGGCGAGATTGCCACGGCCGCGGGATCGTACGATAGCCCGCTATCCCGTAACGCCATGTTTTAACTTACAAGCGGCGTGCAAGTTCCAGGAACGCTGCGATCTTTTCCGGGTTCTTGACGCCCGGCCGGTCCTCGACGCCGGAAGATACATCGACCCCCCGCGCACCCGTCATGCGCACGGCTTCGGCAAGATTCCCGGCATTGAGACCGCCCGACAGCATCCAGGGCCGGTTCCAGCGCCGGTCGGCGAGCAGGCCCCAGTCGAAGCTGATCGCATTGCCGCCGGGCAGGGCGTCGGTCATCTGCGGCGGCGCCTTGGCGTCGAACAGCAGCCAGTCGGCGGTGCCGTCGAATGCGGCGGCGCTTTCCACATCAAAAGCGGCGGCGACCCTGATCGCCTTCATGACCGGCTTGCCGAAGCGCCGGCGGATCTCGCCGACCCGCGCCGGCGTCTCCTGGCCGTGAAGCTGCAACATGTCGAGCGGCACCTGACGCAGGATACCGTCGATGGTTTCGTTGGATTCATCGACGATCACCCCGACGCGGCTGATGCCCCGGGGCACGCGGCCGGCGAGTGCGGCGGCGGCCTCGGCATCCAAAGCGCGCGGGCTGCGGGCATAGAAGTTTAAGCCGACGAAACGCGCGCCGCCCTTCACCGCCGCCTCCAGCGCCGGTGTGCTATTGATGCCGCAAATCTTTACGTCGACTGTCATGCTAGCGCCCCATCCGGCCAATGCCGGTCATGCATATCCCGTAGACCCGCGCGACAACAGCCAGGAACAGCGCCCGCAAGACAAGACCGAGAACGACAACTGCCAATGTCGTCAGCAAGGGGAAGCGCAAGGCAAGGCCGCTTGTGTCGGCGATGGCAATCAGAGTCATGCCAATCAACAGAACCGGCAGCGATGCAAATGCCGCGCCCCAGAACAAGCGGAATGCGCCCGCTTGTGTCGCCGACCAGGATGTCCGGGGATCGCAGGAGCGGTCCAGGGCCTGCCCCACCAGGATCATCGATAGGCGCAAAAACACATAAAGGCTCCCAATCGCGCCGGCAACCATAAGGATCGCCACTGCATTCCCCAAAATCTGGCCCAACATGATCGCGATGGACATGAACGGAAAGGCCAGCAACAGGATGAGAAGCGCGAAGCGGACCAGATATCCTGTCTGCCGCCGGCCCCAGCGATAGGGCAGCAGGGGATCGCCGGCATCGGCACCCAGCAGCCGGCGCAGCCAGGCCACGTCGAACATGGTCGCGGGGATCAGGTTCAAGATACTGGCGATGAATGTGGATGGTTCCGCCGGATCCTGCGGATGCAACAGGGTGATGATCAGGAACTGCATCGCCGCGGGAATTGCGGCGATGCGGAACAGCGCCGCCCGTTCCGCTTCGACCTTTCGGTAGGCATCGCGCACAAGCGCGCCGGGCGATGGGATTTCTCGATCCGACATCTGAATTTGAATGGCCGCTCTGCCGCTTAACGCAACTCGGCGGCGACCTGCCGCGCGGCGTCGGCGGGATTGCCGGCGCCGGTAATGGGTCGGCCGATGACCAGATAGCTGGCGCCGGCGCGCATCGCTTCGCCCGGCGTCATGATGCGCTTCTGATCGCCGGCCTCAGCCCAGCTCGGACGGATGCCGGGAACCACCAACAAGAACTCCGCTCCGCACTCCCGGCGCAGCGCGGCCACTTCATGGGGTGAACAGACCACGCCATCGACGCCCGATTCTTGCGCCAGCAGCGCCAGACGGCGGACCTGGTCCAGCATCGGGCCGCGCTGGCCGACCGCATCCAGATCCGGATCGTCCATGCTGGTCAGCACGGTGACGGCGATGATCTTGGTGCGCGGCCTGCCCAGCTTGGTCGCGGCTTCGCCGGCCGCGTCGAGCGCGGCGCGCATCATGGCGGCACCGCCACCGGCGTGAATGGTGAGGAGATAGGGCGCCAGCGGCACGACCGAACGCACGGCCCCGGCGACGGTGTTGGGGATGTCGTGCAGCTTGAGGTCCAGGAACAGCCGTTCGCCGCCATGGGTCACGTGGCGCACGCCTGACGGCCCGTTGGCGTTGAAAAACTCCAGCCCCAGCTTGATGCCGCCGATCTGGCCGCGCAGGCGCGCCGCCAACTCCGCGGCCTTGAACGCGTCGGTCATGTCGAGGGCGGTGAAGAAGGGCGGGTTCATGCTGGCGGCCTTGGTGACTTTGCGGCGGCGAAGCTATAGCAAAACAATTGGCGTGCTGCATACCGCCCGCATGCAGGGCTGTCATGCAGTCCGGCGATGAACTTCCGGTTTGGTGTCGTCACGTACCCGACAGTGTCGTGAGATCGCCTGACGGCGTGGCCCGCAATTCCCGCGCCTGCGCCGCGGCCTGGTCGCGCCGCAGCTCTTCGATCTGGCGGCTCAGGCTGTAGCTGTGATCCTGCAAATCCCGGCTGCGCTGGCGCAGATGGCGGTCATGTATCCAGTGCACGAACACACCGCCGGCAAATCCAAGCACCAGCGCGAAATAGATCGCGCCGCTCAGCGGCAGATTGAATGGCGATAGGAATGGCCAGAGGTCGATCGGCACCGAACCGGAATTCTTGATGGCGAACAGCCCTGCCGGGAGCAGCACCAGCACGGCGATCACCCAGAACAGCCACCGCGGCATGCGGTGGCGGCGGCGGCGCTGGGGTGCGTGTGATGTCGTCAACTAATCTTCGCTCTCGTCGGTGGTCTCTTTGCCGTTCAGCCGGTCGCGCAGCTGCTTGCCGGTCTTGAAGAACGGAATTGTCTTCTGCGATACCGGCACCGGTGCGCCGGTGCGCGGATTGCGGCCGAGACGCGCGTCGCGCCGCTTCACCGAGAAAGCGCCGAAGCCGCGCAATTCAACGCGATCGCCGCGGGCCAATGCTGCGGTGATTTCATCGAAGATCGTGCTGACGATACGCTCAACGTCGCGGTGGTAAAGATGCGGGTTGAGCTCGCCGATCTTCAGGATCAATTCTGACTTCGTCATATCGCTTAGACCCCCCGATTCCCCATCCCCAGGCCCTTGTTCACCAAGCCTTAAGGCAAAGGGTGCCAAACCCGGTGCGCAGCGTCAAGTTTAAGTATCTCAAAATTCAGTGTTTTTCGCACTTGTCCCCAGCCAGCCAATGGGCAGCGGAACCGGGAAATGGTTCGCTCCGGGAAATTGCCGCCCAATCGAACCCGTTTTCCAGGGCAAACCGCTTCCGGAAACAAAAAGGCCCCGCTGGGCGGGGCCTTTCCTTAGAACGGTTCTAGCAAGTCAGGCGGCGAATCAGGCTTCCACGCCCGTCTCGTCGTCAGCCTTGGTCTTCTTGGCCTTGCCCTTGGGCTTGGTCTCGGCATCGCCGTCATCGGCCTTGCCGCCTTTCTGCGCCTTGGACAGGGCCGCGCCCAGAATATCGCCCAGGCTGGCACCGGAGTCCGATGAACCGTATTCGGCCATGGCCTGCTTCTCCTCCTCGACCTCACGGGCCTTGATGGAGAGGGACAGCTTGCGGCTCTTGGCGTCGATCGCCGTGATCTTGGCGTCGATCTTTTCGCCGACGGCGAAACGGTCGGTCCGCTGATCGCTGCGGTCGCGCGCCAGGTCTGCCTTGCGGATGAAGCCGGTGACGCCCTCGCCGAGCGACACCTCGATGCCGTTGTCCTGCACGGCGGTGATGGTGCAGGTGACGACGTCACCCTTCTTGTGGACACTTGCCGCCGCAGCCAGCGGATCATCAGACAGCTGCTTGATGCCGAGGGAGACGCGCTCTTTCTCCACATCGATATCCAGCACCTTCACCTTGACCATGTCGCCCTTCTTGTAGGCGGCGATGGCCTGCTCGCCCGGCTTCTGCCAGTCGAGATCGGAGAAATGCACCATGCCATCGATCTCGCCGGGCATGCCGACGAACAGGCCAAACTCGGTGATGTTCTTGATCTCGCCTTCCAGCACGGAGCCTGCCGGATACTTCTCGAGGAATGCCTGCCACGGATTGTCCAGGCACTGCTTCAGGCCCAAGCTGATGCGGCGCTTCTGGGAATCGATATCCAGCACCATCACCTCCACCTCCTGGCTGGTGGAGACGATCTTGCCGGGATGCACGTTTTTCTTGGTCCAGCTCATTTCGGACACATGCACCAGACCTTCGACGCCCGGCTCCAGCTCTACGAAGGCGCCGTAGTCGGTGATGTTGGTGACGCGGCCCTTGAACCTGGTGCCGACCGGATACTTGACCTCCACGCCATCCCAAGGATCCGCCTCGAGCTGCTTCATACCCAAGGAGATGCGCTGCGTCTCCGGGTTGAACCGGATCACCTGCACCTTCACCGTCTGGCCGATATGCAGGGCCTCTGACGGATGATTGATGCGCTTCCAGGCGATATCGGTGACGTGCAGCAGACCATCGACGCCGCCGAGATCGACGAATGCGCCGTAGTCGGTCAGGTTCTTCACCACACCCTGCAGCACCTGGCCTTCTTTCAGGCTGGCTACGAGTTCGGAGCGGGCTTCCGCGCGGCTCTCCTCAAGCACGGCACGGCGCGACACCACGATATTGCCGCGGGCGCGATCCATCTTCAAAATCTGGAACGGCTGCGGCGTGCCCATCAGCGGGCCGACATCGCGCACCGGGCGGATGTCTACCTGGCTGCCGGGCAGGAAGGCCACGGCGCCCGAGAGGTCGACCGTGAAGCCGCCCTTCACGCGGCCGAAGATCACGCCGGTGACGCGCTGGTTCTCCTTGAAGTTCCGCTCGAGCTGCGCCCAGGCTTCTTCGCGGCGCGCCTTCTCGCGGCTGAGCACGGCTTCGCCATGCTTGTCTTCCATGCGCTCCAGATACACCTCGACCAGATCGCCGATCTTGATCTCGGGCTTCTGCCCTCCGGGGGTGAATTCCTTGAGGGCGACCCGCCCTTCCGACTTCAGGCCCACATCGATCAGCACGGAGTCCGCTTCAATCGCGACGACGGTGCCCTTGATCACCGAGCCTTCCAAGCCGCTCGATCCGCCGAAGGATTCCTCCAGCAGCGCGGCAAAACTCTCTTTAGGGGATTGTACAGCAGTGGCGGCTTTAGCCATTTAGGCAAGTTCCTTTCCGAATTTATTCTGGCCGGCCGGTTGTCTCCGGCGGTCTGGCAAAAAAAACCCGCCCATGCGCCCCTGCCACGGGCTCATCGACGAAATCCATGCACTTAAGTTCTCTGACGGCGAGTTCCGGAGGCGGCCTGTCCGGCGTTAGTCGCCGGCATCTTCCTCCCGACAGCCATGGCCTGATTGCGGGGTTAGCCGCGCCACAGCCGATTGATATGATCTACGGCCACCTGAAAAGCCGCATCGGGCGATAGTGTCGTGGTATCGATCACCAGCGCATCCGGAGCCGCGGCCAAGGGCGCGACAGCCCGGGTACGATCCCGTTCGTCGCGTTCCTTCATCTCCTCGAGAACGCGCAAATATATACTCGTGCCGTAGCGGCTGAGCAACTCCCGGTGCCGCCGCTCAGCCCGGGCCTCCAGGCTGGCGGTAACGAAAAACTTAACAGGCGCGTCGGGGCAGACCACGGTGCCAATGTCCCGGCCGTCCAGGACCGCCCCGGCCGCCGGCCCTTTGGGCCCGGCGGGCGGATCGGCGGCGAAATTCCGCTGGAATCCCAGGAGGGCCGTGCGGACGCCGGGGATGGCGGCGACTCGTGACGCCGCCGAAGAGGCATCCTCCTCGCGCAGCCGGGGATCGGATAAATCGCTTGGTTGCAGGGACTTAGCCGCCTTTTCGGCGGCCTCCGGCTGGTCCGGCGATTGGCCGGCCCGGAGCAGGGCGGCGCCGACGCCGCGATAGAGCAGGCCGGTGTCCAGGTAGGCCAGATTGAGGCTATTGGCGATCC
>JBJXDY010000104.1:0-83755 GCA_046154965.1 Dongiaceae bacterium
GCGTGAGGTCCTGTTGGACGTGACGGCTTCATGCTACATGCTCGCCTACAGTTTCGTTCATCCCAGTCCCCAGCCTTAAGGAGCATTTAGTCATGACGAACAAAATCCTGGTTGCCTCGGCCCTGGCCGCGGTTGTTTCCATGAGTGCCATCGGCAGCACGCAAGCCGCCGAAAACGAGAAGTGCTACGGCATCGCCAAGGCCGGCAAGAATGACTGCCAGACCGCGACTCATTCCTGCGCCGGCACCTCGACGGCCGACGCCGATGGCGCCTCGTGGGTCTATGTGCCGGCCGGCACTTGCGAGAAGGTGGTCGGCGGCAGCCTCGAGCCGAAGGCTTAAAGCGCTTTTCACCACGGACGGCGGACGAGTCGTCCCATGCAGGCGTCGCGGCCTGCGCAGAGAGCGAGCGATCCGGTCTCCCCTGCGGCATCATTGCCCAAGGCGGGGATCGGATTGCGCTTTCAGCACCACCGCACGATCCTCGACGAACGGCCTCTGGTCGGTTTCGTCGAAGTCCATAGCGAGAACTATCTCGGCGGCGGTCCGGCGATAAAGCATCTTCAGGCGGCGCGGCGGGAATATCCCGTCAGCCTCCATGGCGTCGGCCTCTCCCTCGGCAGCGCCGAGGGATTGGACGCAAATCACCTGCGGCGCGTCTGCGCGCTGGCGGACCGCATCGATCCGCTGTTCGTTTCCGAGCATATCTCCTGGAGCGTCACAGGCGGCGTCTATCTAAATGACCTGCTGCCCCTGCCCTACACCGAAGAAGCGCTGGCGATTTTCTGCGCCAATGTGCAGGACATGCAGGAGGCCCTGAAGCGTCCGGTCCTGGTGGAGAATCCATCGAGCTATCTGCAATTCGCCCATTCGACGATTCCGGAATGGGAGTTCGTGGCGGAGATCTCGCGGCGCACCGGCTGCGGCCTGCTGCTGGACGTGAACAACATCTATGTCAGCGCCTGCAATCACGGCTTCCATGCCGGCGAGTATCTGCGAGCGATGCCGCGCGGCGCCGTGCGCGAGATCCATTTAGCAGGCCATACCGCCAAGCAGATCGGCGACCAGACCTTGCGCATCGACGATCACGGTTCGGCGGTGTGCGACGAAGTGTGGTCGCTCTATGGCGATGCGATTCGGTTGTCGGGGCCAGTGCCGACCCTGATCGAGTGGGATTCCCGGATTCCGCCGCTGGCCGATATCGTCGCCGAAGCCGTGAAGGCCGATGTCGTGGTCCAATGCCTGCAGGAGCGCGCCGATGCAGCTGCGTGAGCTTCAGCAGACCATCGCCCGCGGCATCCTGGCCGACCCGCCGGAAGCGCTCGCCGCCGTCGTGCGCGAGGACGGGCTCGACTTCGACAGGCGGCTGCAGGTCTATCGCAACAACACGATCATCAGCCTGACCGAGGCGCTGAAGGCGACTTTTCCCGTCGTGGCATCACTGGTCGGCGAGAAATTCTTTGGTTTTGCGGCGAAGGCTTTCATATCGGCCAATCCGCCGCGGGCGCCGCGGCTGGCCGAGTATGGCGGCGGATTTGCCGCGTTCCTGGCGGCGTTTGAACCCGCCCGGACGCTGCCCTATCTCGCCGATGTCGCCGCCCTGGAATGGGCGATGAACGAGGCGCAGCATGCGCCCGACGACGCCGCGCTGACGCCGCAGGACCTCGCCGCTGTGCCGCCGGAGGATTCCGCCGCGCTTGTTCTGGAACTGCGGCGCAGCTGCCGCCTGCTCCACTCCGACTATCGCGTCGATCGCCTCTGGCAAGCCCATCAGCCCGGCGGTTCCCTGCAGGATCTGGCGATTGACGGCGCCTGCCATCTCCTGGTCTATCGGCCGCAGGATGATGTGGAAATGATGACCCTCGATGCCGCCGGCTTCGCGCTGCTGTCGCAGATCGGCGCAAGCGCGAAACTCGAGGCGGCTTATGAAACGGCCGCCGCGATCGATCGAGCTTTTGATCTCTCAAGCGCCCTTGGCTTCCAACTGACGCGGGGCGTGTTTGGCGGCTTCTCTCTCGCAAGATCGGCATAGGCTGCAATCATGGTTGAAACAACCACCGCATCCCGCACCGGCTTGATCGGACTCGGCCGCTCCTTGATCGCAAAGCTGGAGAGGGTCCCCATTGCCCTTCCCATCCTCGTATTGCGCTTGGGGGTCTCGCTGATCTTCTTCCGCTCGTTCCTGACCAAGATCGCCAGTTGGGACACGACGATCATGTTGTTCGAGAATGAGTACAATGTCCCGCTGCTGCCGCCGGGTCTGGCTGCGGTTATCGCGACAGCGGTCGAGATCGCCGGCCCGGCGATGCTGGCTCTCGGCTTCGGCACGCGCCTCGCCGCCGCGGCGATGCTCGGGATGACGGTGGTGATCCAGCTCTTCGTCTATCCCAGCAGCTATCCCGACCATCTCCTCTGGGCCGGGCCGCTGCTCTACCTTCTGCTGCGCGGCCCCGGCGCCTGGTCGATCGACGCGCGCATTCGCGCCGCTACGCAGTCCGCAGATACCAGTCGAAATCCAGTTCGGTGACCTGGGAGAAGAAACGGTCCTGCTCCGTGCGTTTGATGGCGCAGAAGATCTCCATGAACCGCTCGCCCAGATAATCCTTCAGGAACGCCGATTTTTCGGTGCGGTCCATCGCCGCGTACCAGTTGATCGGCACGGTTTCCTTGATCTGCTCGTAGCCGTTGCCCCGCACCGCCGGGCCGGGATCCATCTTGTTGCGGATGCCATGATGCGCGCCGGCCAGGACCGTGGCCGCCACCAGATAGGGATTCGCATCGGCGCCGGCCACGCGGTGCTCGATATGGCGCGTTTCCGGCGATCCCGCGGGCACCCGCAGCGACACCGAGCGGTTGTTGACGCCCCAGGACGGCGCCATCGGCGCATAACTCTTGCGGCGGAAGCGGCGGTATGAGTTGGCGTTCGGCGCGAAGATGCCGGTGGATTCCGCCATCGTCGCCGCCATGCCGGCAATCGCCTGCTTCAGCAGCGGACCGCCTTCCGGATCTTCGCTGGCGAAGAGATTGCGGCCCTTGTCGTCCTCCAGGCTCATATGCAGATGCATGCCGCTGCCGGAGTAGTTGGCATAGGGCTTGGCCATGAAGGTCGCATCGAAGCCGTGCTTGGCGGCGACGCCGCGCACCGTGCGCTTATAGAGGATCGCCTCGTCGACGGCGCGCAGCGCATCGCTGCGATGCTGCAGCACGATCTCGATCTGCCCCGGCGAGTATTCGGAGATCAGGGTGCGCGCCGGCAGGCCCTGCGTCTCGCAGGCCGCATAGATTTCCGCGATGAACGCCTGCATATCGTCGAGATCGACCAGGCTATAGGCCTGCATCTGGCTGGGCCGGTGGCCGGTCGCCGGCGAGGCGGGCGGCTGCCGCTTGCCATTGCCGTCGCGGGCGCGGTCCATGATGTAGAACTCAAGTTCCACGGCAATGACCGGGGTAAATCCATCGGCCTTGCAGCGCTCGACCACGCGCCTGAGGGCATGGCGCGGATCGCCTGGCGATGGCTTGTCGTCCAGTTCATGCATGGTGGCGACGAAATGCGCCGAGGGTGTCGCCAGCCAGGGCGCGCGCACCAGCGTGCCTGATATCGGCCAGCAAACGCGGTCGGCATCGCCGTCATCCCAGACCAGCCCCGTCTCCTCCACATCGGCGCCGGTGATGTCCAGGCCGAGGATCGACCCCGGCAGGAAGCGGCCATGGGTGTAGACGCGCGGCAGCTCTTCGCGGCGCAGGATCTTGCCGCGGCCGACACCGCAGGAATCGGTCAAAACAAGCTGAAAGCTCGTGACGTCCGGATTGGCGGCGAGAAAGGCTTCAGCCTCCCGCGCGGAACGTTCGATGCTCATGATGGGTGGCAGACTCCTTCCTTGTTGGCGTTGCTCAGGCGGCGCGCAGCTCGTCGCAGCAGTCGCGCACCGTGGCGATCAAATGATCCACGTTTGCCGGCGTCGTGTCGGGGCAGACCAGCGTCATGTTGTGAAACGGCGCGATCAGCACGCCGCGATTGATCAGATACATATGGATCGCATGTTCCAGCGAAGGCTGCATCGCCGCACCCGCTTCGGTGCCGTTCTTCGGCGGCCGGGCGGAGCAGACGAACTCGGCCCGCGCGCCCAGATTGCACACATGCCAGGGAAGTTGCCGTTCTTGGATCACCTCGCGCAACCCGTCCGCCAGCCGCGCCGACAGCGCCAGCATATGGTCATAGGCCGCATCGGTCATGACCCGCTCCAGATTGGCGCGCATCGCCGCCATGACCAGCGGATTGGCCGAAAGCGTGGTGCCCATGCCGCTATAGCCCGCGTTGGCCTTGGCTACCGCCGCCATTTTTTCCGCGGCCTCAGCCGTGAATCCGTACACGGCGCCGGGGATGCCGCCGGCGATCGGCTTGCCCAGCACGAAGTAATCCGGTTCCAGCCCATAGGCCCGGGTGTAGCCGCCGGGACCGGTGCTGATGCTGTGGGTCTCGTCGATCGCCAGCAGCGTGCCATGTTTGCGGGTCAGGCTGCGCAGCGCGTCGTGGAAGCCCGGCTCCGGCAGCACCATGCCGATATTGGTCATCGCCGGTTCGCAGATCACGCAGGCGACGTCGCCGGGCTTCAGCGCCGCCTCGAGCGCCGCGACATCGTTGAACTCCACCACCTTGGTGGTTTTGGTGACGTCGGCCACCTGGCCGATCAGGCCGGGCCGCGCGATCGGACGACCATCCTTTAGCCGCACGAAGGTATCGTCCACGCTGCCGTGATAGCAGCCATGGAATATCAGGATCTTTTCCCGGCCGGTGATCCCCCGGGCCCAGCGCAGGACGTACCGGTTGGCGTCGGTGGCGGTCGCCGCGACTTGCCAGAACGGCAGGCCGAAACGCTCGGCCAGGAGCCGTCCCACCTCAGCAGCGTCCTCCGTGGGCAGCATGGAGGTCAGCCCCCGCGCGCCCTGGCGCTGCAGCACCTCGGCAATCGGCTTGGGCGAGTGGCCGAACATGGAGCCGGTGTCCCCCAGGCAGAAATCCGCATAGCTGTTGCCGTCAGCGTCGGTCAGGGTCGCGCCCTGGGCTTCCTTGACGAACAAAGGGAACGGCGTGTCCCAATCCAGCATCCAATGCATGGGCACGCCCTGAAACCAATGCTCGGCGGCCCGGGCCGCCAGCGCGCGGGATCTGGGATGCTGGGCCTCGTAGCGCGACCGTTCGCGCGCCCGCATTGCGTCGATGGCGCCGGGCGCGATGCCCGCCACGTCGGTTTCTTTCATGATTCCTCCCGGATTGGGCTTCCTGCTTAGCCTACCGGCCGGGAACCGTCAAAATTGGCTCAAGATTGGTTGGCGCCGCCGCGGTCGTCCGCAAGGCATCGGCCAGCGCCATTAACCGCGAATATGGCCCACATAGGTTCGCATGCCATTGAAGAAAGGCCCGAATCTCCGCCAGAACAGCACCAACTTTAAGCGTTCATTAAGCCTGTTCCTTGATGATCCCCGCCGAAGCCGCGCCGGCTCGCCGCGAGGCCGGCCGGCTTCGGCATTCACAGTCCGGTCTAAGCGGGGATTCATGAACGACGCTGAGTATACTCTGACGAGCCGGCCGATCTGGCCGATTGCGGCGGCCGTGATCGTGGGCTTCTTCGTCGCCGCATCCGGCTTGCTGTTCGCCGATTGGGTCGTCACCGGCCTGATTAGCGGCGGCGCCATTATGGCGTTGGGGGCCCTCGGCGGCCTGACTCTGCTGCGCACGACCCAACGCGCCTATCGCCGCGTGCTTGCCGAGCAGGAAGACAACCGCCAGAAATACGAATCCCTGGTCGGCAACCTGCCGGGCGCCGTCTATCGCGGCGACTGGAATGCCGACTGGAGCATGAATTTCATGAGCGACGGCATCCGCGGTATCGTCGGCCATCCGCCCCAATCCTTCCTGCCGGGCGGCGGCGTGACTTATGGCTCACTCATTCATGCCGACGACACCAAGCTCGTCGAGGATGCGGTCGCCGCCGCCGCCAGCCGCAACGAACCCTTCACCATCGAATACCGCGTCCGCCACAAGGACGGCTCGGAACGCTGGGTATTCGAGAAAGGCCGGGTGATTAAATCGGCCGAGGGCAAGCCGGCCTACCTCGATGGCGTGATCTTCGACATCACCGACCGCAAGCAGGCGATCCTGGCGATGCAGCGCATCCAGGAAGAGCTGCGCGCGCTGCTTGACGCGGCGCTGGCCGGGGATTTCACCAAGCAGATCGATCTGACCGGCCGGTCCGGCCTGGCCAAGCAACTTGCCGATAGCGTGAACAGCCTGGTGCACACCGTCCACCAGGTGGTCAGCGAGGTCGGCACGGTCATGGCGGCGCTGGCCCACGGCGATCTCTCCAGGCGTGTCGCCGGCACCTATCAGGGCGCGCTGCAGCAGCTGAAATCGAACACCAATCTGACCGCGGACAAGCTGGCGACCATCGTCGGCGAAACGGTCGACGGCATGGCCGCCATCAAGACGGCGACAGGCCAGCTTTCCAGCGGCTCCACCGATCTCTCCGCGCGCACCGAAGAGCAGGTCGCCAGCCTGCAGCAGATGGCCGCCGCAATCCGCGAATTGTCGGTCACGGTGAAAGGCAACGCCGAGAATGCGCAGCAGGCGAACCAGCTCGCGCTTGCGGCCCGCGCTTCGGCCGAAGGCAGCGGCAGTGTCGCACGCGAGGCGACGGAAGCCATGGGCCGCATCGAGCAATCCGCGCAGCGCATCGGCGAGATCGTCGGCCTGATCGAGGAGATCGCCTTCCAGACCAACCTGCTCGCGCTGAATGCGGCAGTCGAAGCGGCGCGCGCCGGCGATGCCGGCCGCGGCTTTGCCGTCGTGGCCCAGGAAGTGCGCGCCCTGGCGCAACGCTCCGGCCAAGCTTCCAAGGAAATCAAGGCGCTGATCGCTGAGAGCGGCAATCAGGTGGGCAAGGGCGTTGCCCTGGTAAATCGAGCCGGCGGCAGCCTGGCCGACATCATCGCTTCGGTGAAGCGCGTCGCCGACATCGTCGCGGAGATCGCCAGCGCCAGCCAGGAGCAGTCGCTCGGCGTGCAGCAGGTGGATGACTCCGTCACGCAGATGGAAACCGTCACCCACAAGAACGCGGCATTGGTGGAGGAGTCCTCCGCCTCGCTCGCTTCCGTCGATCAGCAGGCTGAGCAGCTGCTGGAAGTCATCGGCTTCTTCAAGACATCCGGCCGTGCGCCGGTGAAGCCAGCCGCCAAGTCCGAACCGCAACGGCAGCAAAAGCGCCTGATGCAGGAGTTTGCTGCGCCATCCCCTGCCCCCAACCCGCAGCCGGCGCCCCGTGCCAAGCCCGCGGCGAAAAACGCAGCAGTCGCGGACTGGTCGGAGTTCTAAACAACCGTTCTTTAGAGCACGATCACTCTGTTCATCTTTCCCTGCGGAAGCGGGGATCCAGGGGTTGCCAGCGCAATTGAGTAGCAATTGTCGCGAGAGCGCCCTGCTTTCTCCGGGGGCCTGCTTTCGCGGCCGGAGAAGCTTTGGAACACCATGTCTCGAATAGAGCGCATTTGCCGCGTCCCTCACGCACCCGGCCGCATGAGATAGATCGCCACGGCGGCGGCGATAACGATCAGCAGCACAGCAATCCACCGGCGCGCGCCGCCGCGGCCTTCTTTCACCGCCGCGGGGTGAGGCCGGCCGGTGCCGGCGCGCTTCAGATCGCCGTCCATGCTGTCGATGATGTCCTTGGCCGTTGCCAGATCCAGGCCGCTGCGCTCGCGCATCAGTTTGATCGCCTCGATCTTACGGCCGGATTCCAATAGCGACTTGATCTCGCCGTCGACCTGGGCCGCGCCGTGCAGCGCCGAGCGATAGGCGGCCAGGTCCTCGGCAATATCCAGCGAGCCGCCTTGCGCACAGCGGTCGACCGCCTCCTTGGCCTCTTTCAGGCTGAGACCGGTCACCTCGCGAAGAAGCTTGACCGCTTCGATTGTCCGGCCGGAGGCAACCAGCTTCCGGACCTGGTCGAGTAGCTCGTCCATGATGTGTGTGTTTCGGTCTGAATTTCGGGTGCGGCCAGTCTAGCCGCGCGCCAAGTCCCTGCAAGGGGCATTAGGAACGAAGGCAGGTTGCCGCGCAGGCATCCAGTATCGCCGCGGCGTCGATCCGGTAGCATTCGAAAAGGTCGGGGATATCGCCCGACTGGCCGAAATGCTCCACTCCCAGCGGACGGACCCGATGGCCGCGCACGCCGCCGATCCAGCTCAGCGTCGCCGGATGGCCGTCGAGGATGGTGACCAGCCCCGCATCGGGCGCCAGCGGCATCAGCAGCTTTTCCAAGTGGCACTGCGCATCCCGATGGCCCGATTGCCGCGCCCGCTCCACCGCATGCCAGCCGGCATTGAGCCGGTCCGCCGACGTCACCGCGAGCAACCCCACCTCCGGCATCTCGTCGCTGAGCTGCGCGTGAGCCTCCAGCGCCTCGGGCATCACCGCACCCATGGCGACAATGGCCAGCCTCGAGCCGGCGGCCGGCGGTTTCAGCCAATAGCCCCCGGCAATGATTTGTTCGCGCAGGCCGCCATCCAGATTGCGCTCCGGCTGCGCCAGCGCGCGGGTGGACAAACGCAGATAGACCGAGCCGCCCTTGATGTCCCGCAGCCATTCGCCGGGATCGCTCTCGCCGCTACCGTCGCGCTGCATATAGTCGAACGACCAGCGCAGGATCGCCGCCAGCTCATCGACAAAGGCCGGCTCGAACGCCGCAAGACCATCCTGCGCCAGGCCGATCAGCGGCGTGCCCACCGACTGGTGCGCCCCGCCTTCCGGCGCCAGCGCCAGGCCCGATGGCGTCGCCACCAGCATGAACCGCGCATCCTGGTAACAGGCATAGTTGAGCGCATCCAAGCCGCGCTGGATGAAGGGATCGTACACCGTGCCGATGGGCAGGAGTCGCGCGCCGAACAGCGAGTGCGAGAGGCCGAGTGCTGCGAGCAGGATGAACAAATTGTTCTCGGCGATGCCCAGTTCGATATGCTGGCCCGCGGGCGTCATCTGCCAGCGCTGCGCCGAAACCACTTTCTGTTCGCTGAAGACGTCCTCCCGGCGATGACGGTTGAACACGCCGCGCCGGTTGACCCAGCCGCCGAGATTGGTTGACACCGCTACATCGGGCGACGTCGTGACGATCCGTTCCGCCAGCGGCCCGCCAATGCGCGCCAGATCCGCCAGCACCCGGCCGAAGCCTTCCTGCGTCGACATCTGCGGCGTGATCGCCAGCGGCAGTTGCTCGGGCAGCTCGACCATCGGCGAGACGCGACGCCGCGTGCCTTTGGCGGCGAAGGGCACCGCCGCCAGGAAATCATCCAGCGCCGGCGGCGCCAGCCTGAGGCCCTCATACTTGTCCCATTCCGCGCCATCGCCGATGTGATGCTGGCGGCGGAACTCCGCCATCTGATCCGGATTCATCAGGCCGGCGTGATTGTCCTTGTGCCCGGCGAACGGCAAGCCGAAGCCCTTGATGGTGTAGACGACAAAGCAGGTGCGGTGATCGTCGGCCACGCCATGGAACGCCTCGAGCAGCGTTTCCAGATCATGGCCCGCCAGATTGGTCATCAGCGCCGCCAGCGCATCGTCGTCATGTTCGTCCAGCAGCCGGCGGATGCCCGGCAGGCCGCCGAGGTCGCGCATCAGATGCTCGCGCCAGCCGCGCCCGCCCTTGAACACCAGCGCCGAATAGAGCGAGTTCGGGCAATCGTCGATCCAGCGCCGCAGCGCTTCGCCATCCGCACGCGCGAAGGCCGCCTCCAGCATCTTGCCGTACTTCAGCGTGACCACTCGCCAGCCGACCGCCTTGAACTGGCTCTCGATGCCCAGGAACAGCCGGTCCGACACCACCGCATCCAGGCTCTGCCGGTTGTAGTCGATGATCCACCAGCAGTTCCTGATATCCTGCTTCCAACTCTCGATCAGCGCCTCATGGATGTTGCCTTCATCCAGTTCCGCATCGCCGACGATGGCGATCATCCGGCCCGCGCCCAGATCCATGGGCAGCCAGCCCTTCAGTTCCACATAGTCCTGCACCAGCCCGGCGAACGCCGTCATCGCCACGCCGAGGCCCACAGAGCCCGTGGAAAAATCCACGTCGTCGGCATCCTTCGTACGCGACGGGTATGACTGCGCGCCCCCGAGGGCGCGGAAATTCTCCAGCCGCTCCAGCGCCTGATTGCCCAGCAGATACTGGATTGCGTGAAAGATCGGGCTGGCATGGGGCTTCACCGCCACCCGGTCCTCGGGCCGCAGCACGGAGAAGTACAGCGCCGTCATGATCGAGGCGACAGAGGCGCTGGAGGCCTGATGGCCGCCGACCTTGAGCCCGTCGCGGTGCGGCCGCAGATGGTTCGCGTTGTGGATCATCCAGGCGGAGAGCCAGAGCAACTTGCGCTCCAATTCCCGCAGAATCGGCAAACTCTGACGCCAAGTTTCCGGTGTGCTACGAAGGACTGGTTCGATCATCGGGCGGCCCTTGTTCTGAAGACGGCCATCCTAGGCGATCGGCGGCAATGGGAACAGGGCTAGTCAATTGCCGCTTGCCCTGGCGGCGGCCCGGCGGCGAAATAGACATCCGTCGCCAGTTGGACAGAACCAAGCCCCTAACCATGACCGCTGCCGCACCCCGAAAGCCGTCGCCAGCCGATGAATGGCGCAGCCGCATCCTGTACAAGGACGACCGGTTGCTGATCATCGACAAGCCGGCGGGGCTGCCAGTCCACTCCGGACCGCGCGGCGGGCCGAATCTCGAAGCGCTGCTGCCGCTGCTGGCGGATCATCCGAAGCATCCGCCGATGCTGGCCCATCGGCTGGATGCCGACACCAGTGGCTGCCTGATCCTGGCCAGGAAACGCAGCGCGCTGCGCAAGTTGCACGAGCTGTTTGCCGGGGGGCGTATCGGCAAGACCTACTGGGCCATCGTCGACGGCAAGCCGCCGCAAGCCTCTGGAACGATCGACGCTCCCCTCAGGAAGATCAGCGATGTCGGCGGCTGGCGCATGGTCGTCGATGCCGGCGGCCATCATGCCATCACGGACTACAAGATACTTGGCCAGGCGGATGCAACGACCTGGCTGGAGCTCACGCCCCGCACCGGCCGCACGCACCAGATCCGCATCCACTGCGCATCGCTCGGCTGCCCGGTGCTCGGCGATCCCGTTTACGGCACGGAGAAGGACAACAAGATTCCCATGCACCTGATGGCGCGCCGGGTTTCGATTCCATTCGAAGAGGGTGCCGAGCCGATCACTGCCGAAGCGCCCGTGCCGGAGCATCTGCGCGCGAGATTTGCAGCATGCGGGTACAAGAGCGGGTAAGTCCGTCGCATATCCTGTATTGTCATCCCAGAATGCTCGCGAAGCGAGTTTGTCCGGAATCATGAACACCCGGCGGCGGGGGATTTCACCCGGTAGGTTTCATGTTCATGGGTCCCCGGCACCGCCGCTCACCCGGCGGCCCCGGGATGACAAGCTTTGTTATCGCACCTATGAAGGAGGCCCTACATTTGCGCAATCGGCCCCAATGATCATAATGGCCGAAGTGCGAAGCAAATTCGCCGGAGAACGGATGATGCCACTTGAGCTGGAAGCGCCTGCCTCAAACTACGACACCGAGGAAATCTGGCGCAAAGACCGGGATCATTTCCTGCATCCCTGGACGCATTTCGATTCCTTCAGGAAGGAAGGCTCGCTCGTCGTCGCCGAGGGCAGCGGTGCCTACATCATCGACTCCCGCGGCAAGCGTTATCTCGACGGCATCGGCTCACTTTGGTCCATGGGCATCGGATATGGGCGGAATGAAATGGCCGACGCCATCGCCGAACAGGTGCGCCGCCTGCCCTTCTTCAACACCTTTGTCGACACCACCAATCCGCCCGCGGCCGAACTGGCGGCAAAGCTGGCGGAGCTGGCGCCGGGCTCGCTCAATCGCGTCGCCTTCGCCTGCACCGGCTCCGATGCCAACGACACCGCCGTGCGGCTGACGCACTATTATCATGCGCGCCGCGGCAAGCCGCAGAAGCGCCATATCATCTCCCGCAAGGACGCCTATCACGGCTCGACCTATCTCGGCATGTCGCTTACGGGGCGCAGCAGCGACCGCTCGTCCCAGTTCCATTACATCACCGATATCGTGCATCACGTCTCCTCGCCCTATGTCTATCGCCGCCCCGAGGGCATGACGCCCGAGCAGTTCTGCGATTTCCTGGTCAGCGAGCTGGAGCAGAAGATTCTGGAGCTCGGGCCGGAGAACGTCGCCGCCTTCATCGCCGAGCCGATCCTCGGCGCCGGCGGCGTGCTGGTGCCGCCGCTGGGCTATCACAACCGCACCCGCGAGCTCTGCCGCAAGCACGATATGCTCTACATCTCCGATGAGGTGGTCACCGCCTTCGGCCGAGTCGGCCACTGGTTCGCGTCCCAGGACGTGTTCGGCATCGAGCCCGATATCATCGTCACCGCGAAAGGCATTTCCTCCGGCTATGTTCCGCTGGCTGCGACGATCTTTTCCGACGCGGTGTACGACGTCATCGGCGCGCCCGATCCCGATGCCTGGTTCACCCACGGCTTCACCTATTCCGGCCACCCCGTCGCCTGCGTCGCCGGCCTGAAGAACATCGAGATCATGGAGCGGGAGGACATCTGCGGCCATGTGCGCAAGGTCGGACCGTATCTGGAAAAGCGCCTGCGCGATCTCTACAGCCTGCCCATCGTCGGCGATGTGCGCGGCCGGAACTTCATGATGTGCACGGAGTATGTGGCGGACAAGAAGACCAAGGCCGTATTCGGCGAGGGCGTCGCCATCGGCAAGCGCATCTCCAATTACTGCGAGGAGCTCGGCCTGATCGTCCGGCCGCTGGAACATCTCAATATCATGTCGCCGCCGCTCATCCTGACGGAGGCGCAGGTGGACGAGTTGGTTGATAAACTGGAAGCCGGCATCCGCGCCACGGTGGATAGCCTGGTGCGCGACGGCCACAGGATCGGCTGACCCAGCTTGTAACTGTCACGGTTTGGCGCTATCTGCGCAGCAACCGGCGCGAGGCCGGCGGAGAACGGAAATGCTTGAACGGATAACCGATCGCGCTGTCACCCGCGACCCCAAGGACGCGATGGGCTACGAGCCCACCTATAGCGGCGTCACCAGCTTCCTGCGCCGCCGCTATACCAAGGACTTGACCGGCGTCGACGTGGCCGTCAGCGGCGTGACGCTGGATACGGCGACCACCAACCGGCCCGGCGCGCGCTTCGGCCCCCGCGGCATCCGCGCCGCCTCGACCAATCTCGCCTGGTTCGGCGGCCCCGGCCATTGGCATATCGACCCGTTCGAGACGCTCAGCGTGGTCGATTACGGCGATTGCTTCTTCGATCCCGGCAAGCCGCAGGAGATCGTCGGCGCCATCGAGGCCCATGCAACGGAGATACTCAACGCCGGCGCCACGCTGCTGACTCTCGGCGGCGACCATTTCATCGCCTATCCCCTGCTGCGCGCCTATCAGAAGAAGTACGGGCCGCTGTCGCTGATCCATTTCGACGCCCATTCCGACACCTGGCGCGAGGACGAGAAGCGCCTCGACCACGGCACCATGTTCTTCCATGCCGCGCAGGAGAAGCTGGTCGATCCCGAGCATTCCGTGCAGATCGGCCTGCGCACCCACAATGACGAAACCCACGGCTTCAACATCCTCGACGGCAACTGGGTGCAGGAGAACGGCCCGCAAGCCGTCATCGACCGCGTCAAGCAGATCGTCGGCAAGCGCAAGGCTTATCTGTCATTCGACATCGATTGCCTCGACCCCGCCTATGCGCCGGGCACCGGCACGCCGGTCTGCGGCGGCCTCACCACCTGGCAGGCGCAGCGCATCCTCCGCGGCTTCGTCGATATCGATCTCGTCGGCATGGATCTGGTGGAAGTGGCGCCCGCCTATGACGTCGGCGAAATCACCGCGCTGGCCGGCGCCAGCCTGTGCCTGGATTATCTCTGCGTGCTCGCGACACGGCGGAAGAGTAAGTAGTGCCCATGTTGTCATCCCGGATAACCTCGCTCGCGACAATCGCTACGCGTTTGCGCGGGACGCTCGGTTTCCGCGATGACAACATGGGAGTGACCGTCACTCCACCTCCACCACCCGCCCCGAGGCCAGCACGGCCTTGAAGAATTCCGGCACCTCCAGCCCGCCCTTCACCTTGGCCTCGAGCGCCGCTTCCGCCACGCGGACTTCCTTCAGCTTCTCCAGCACATCGCCGATCTCGCCCCGCCGCACGACCACGACGCCGTCCGCATCGCCGATGATGATATCGCCGGACTCCACCGTGACACCGCCCACCACCGCCGGCAGCCCGACCGTCCCCGGCCCGACCCGCGCCGGCGAGTTGGGCGTGATGCCCGCGCAATAGACCGGCAGCCCGACGCTGAGAATCCCCGGCAGATCGCGCGCCAGCCCGTCGGTCACCAGCCCCTTGAGCCCGCGGTTGCGCGCCATGCCCATGAAGAGGTCGCCCACCAGCGCCGTGGCCGTGAAGCCGTCGGTCGCCGCGATCAGCACGTCGCCGGCCTTGGCCGCCTCCAGCGCGCCGAACAGCGCCATGTTGTCGGCCGGCCCGCAGTGGCAGGTCACGGCCACGCCGACCATGACCGATTTCATCGGCACATGGGGCTTGATGCGATAGTCGAGCGCGCCCCGCCCGCCCAGGGCGTCGACCACATGGCCCGTGGGCACATCGGCGAAGGCGGCGATATCGGCGGGCCCGGGCCGCGGAAAATTGCGCCTGACGGTGAGAACGGGCGGATCCTTGATCATGATCTATTCCTGTCGGTGTTGGGTGAAGAGCAAATTCCTGTCGATATCGGCGATGCGGCTGATGCCGCACAGGCCGAGCACGCGATCGATCTCGCGCCGGTAGATTTCCAGCATATGGGCGACGCCGGCCTCGCCCGCGACCGCGAGGCCCCAGAGCTGCGGCCGCCCGACTAGGCAAGCCGCGGCGCCCAGCGCCAGCGCCTTGACCGCATCGGCGCCCCGGCGCACGCCGCCGTCCAGGAGCACCGGGATCTTGCCATCGACCGAATCCATCACCGCCGGCAGCGCTTCGAGGCTCGCCGGCGCGCCATCGAGCTGCCGGCCGCCATGGTTGGAGACGATCAGCCCGTCGATGCCGCGCTCCACGGCCATCCCGGCTTCCGCCGGATGCAGCACACCCTTGAGGAGCAGCGGCCCGCGCCAGATCTTGCGCAGCTCCTCCACATCTTTCCAGGACATCGAGGGATCGAGCAGCGACGCCATGCGGCCGGCGATCGCGCGGATGTCGGCGGCCTCGCCCGGCCGCACATAGTTGCCGAAGGTGATGCGGTTCAACTCGCCGCGCATGCGCCACAGCCAGCCCGGCCGGAACGCCATGGACAGATACTCCGCCGGCCCGAAGCGTGGCGGGATCGAGAAGCCATTTCTGACATCGCGCTCGCGATTGCCCAAAAGCTGATTGTCTATGGTCAACACGAGGGCATCGAAGCCGGCCGCCGCCGCCCGCTCCGTCAGCTCCCTTGTGAAGCCGCGATCGCGATAGACGAACACCTGCATCCAGCGCGGCGCGGCGCCGGTCGCCGCCAGTTCCTCCAGGGTGCAGACAGAGCCATGGCTGAGACAGAACCCAGTCCCGGCCGCCGCCGCCGCGCGCGCCGCGCAGCGCTCGCCATCGGGCCAGAACAGCCCGGCCAATCCGGTCGGGCCGACGATGACAGGCAGGCTCAGCCGCTTGCCGAACAGCGTGACCGACAGATCGCGATCGGCGGTGCCGCGCAGCGGCTGGGGCAACAGCCGCAGGTCGTCGAACGCGGATTCATTTCGCCGGAGCGTGGATTCATCCTCTGCCCCGCCATCGGCGAAATCGAACACCGGCCGCGGCAGCGCGCCGCGCGCCAGTCCGCGCAGGGCGTCGATGCTGTAGGCGCGCTGCTGCCAGGCCGGAATAGCCGCCGTCATGCGGCCTCGTTCAAGCGATAGACCCTGATCGCATTGTCGCGGAACAGCTTGCGCTTCTCCGCCGGCGTCGCGCCGGCCGTCACCCAATCGACGATCTCCACCCAATCGGGATAGCTGCCCGCCAGTTCGGAGACGTGCCAGTCGCCGCCATACATCACGCGGTCGAAGCCGAAGGCCTCGATGCTATGGGCGACATAGGGCTTGAGCTGCTCCCGCGTCCAGTTCTTGTGATCGGCCTCCGTGGTCACGCCGGAGATCTTGCAATCCACGTTGGGCAGCGCCGCCAGTTCTTTCATAAGCTGGCGCCAGGGATCGAACAGGCCGGCCTTGATCCCAGGCTTGCCGATATGGTCCAGCACGAAACGCACTTCGGGGCATTGCCGCACCATCTTCAGCACATTGGGCATGTGATGGTGGAAGACGCAGATGTCGAACACCAGGTCCCGCGCCGCCAGCAGCTTCAGCCCGTCGATGAAGGCGGGACGGATACAGAAATCGGGGTCGGCCTGATTCTGGATCAGCCGGCGGATGCCGCGCAGACTCTTGTTCCGGCAAAGCGCATCGAGCTCCGGTTCGATCGCCTTGCCGCGCTCCAGCGGCAGCGCCGCCACCATGCCGGCCAGCCGCTTGTCCGCCCGCGCCAGCCCGTCGATCCAGGCTGCCTCGTCCAGATGCTGCGGCAAATCCACGTCGACCTCGACAAAGACGAACCGCTGGATCGCCACCGGCGCCGCCGCGCGCATCAAATCGTCCGGCAATACCCTGCGATTCAGCGACGGCGCGTTCTTGGTCCAACCATAACCGAACCGGGCGGGGTCCAGCAGATGCACATGGCTGTCGACGATCGGGAAATCCGGCATGGCGATCCCCTCCCCCCAAGATACCTGTTTGCCGCGATATTGGGCCAGCAGCGGCGGGGCAACAAGGCCGGACGGGCCATCTGCCGTTTGCGGTGCGGTTCTGGGATAGCTAACCTAGCGCGGTCGGCGAAGCAAAAGAGAACCAACAGGGAGAGGCCAGTTTGAACCGCAGCATGCTCGGCGTTGATGTCGGCGGCACTTTCACGGATTTCGTCGTCTACGATCCCGCGACCCGGCAGGTCCGGGTGTGGAAGGAACTGTCGACTCCCGGCGACCCCGTGACCGGCATCCTCAACGGCCTTGCGGCGTACGATGGGCGCGAGAAGCTGGAAAACCTCCGCGTCGGCACCACCGTCGCCACCAACGCGGTGCTGGAGCGCAAGGGCGCCGTCGTCGCCTATGTCACCACCAAGGGCTTCCGCGACGTGCCGTTCATCCAGCGCGGCAATCGCAAATTCCACTACGACATGAGTTGGGTGAAGCCCAAGCCGCTGGTGAAGCGGCGGCATTGCTTCGAGCTCAACGAGCGCATCGACGCCCATGGCCGTGTGGTGACGGCGCTGGACGAGGCCGAGGTGCGGCGCGTGGCGGCTTCCATCCGCGCCATTCCGGAGATCGAGGCGGTCGCCGTCTGTCTGTTGTTCTCCTACCTCAATCCGGCCCATGAAATGAAAGTGAAGGAGATCCTGGCGGCCGAGTTGCCGGACAAGGCGCTGTCGATCTCCTACAACGTGCTGCCGAAATGGAAGGAGTATGAGCGCGCCTCCACCACCATCGCCGATGCCTATCTGAAGCCGATCGTCAGCCGCCAGCTGCTGGCCATGCGCGGCCGGCTCGATGAGGCGGGCATCGCCGCGCCGGCGGTGATCATCAAGTCCAACGGCGGCGAGATGACGCTGGAGGCCGCCGCCGACGCGCCGGTGCAGATGGTGCTGTCGGGGCCGACCGGCGGCGTGATCGCCAGCCGCTTCGTCGCCGAAGAACTGGGCATAGATCATCTGGTCACCATCGACATGGGCGGCACCTCGACCGACGTGTCCACGGTCATCGGCCGCAAGGAAAGCTTCACCACCGCCTTCGAGATCGAGTGGGGCGTGCCGATCCAGGTGCCGATGATCGACATCCGCACCATCGGCGCCGGCGGCGGCTCCATCGCCTGGATCGACAAGGGCGGCATGCTGCAGGTGGGGCCGCAGAGCGCGGGCGCCAAGCCCGGCCCGGCCTGCTACGGCCGCGGCGGCACCGAGGCGACGGTGACCGACGCCAATCTGATCCTCGGCCGCATAAATGCGGAGAACTTCCTCGGCGGCCGCATGAAGCTCGATACCAACGCCGCGCGGACGGCTGTGGGCAAGGTGGCGGCGGCGCTCGGCCAGGGCGTCGAGGAGACGGCGCTGGCCATTACCCGCATCGTCGACAACAACATGATGGGCGCGCTGCGCTCGGTGCTGATCGAGCGCGGGCTCGATCCCCGCGACTTCACGCTCTGTGCCTTTGGCGGCGCCACGCCGCTCCATGCCAGCGCCCTGATCCGCGAGATGGGCATCCCGCGCGCCATCGTGCCGATCCATCCCGCGCAGTTCTCGGCCTACGGCTTCATCCTCACCAACGCCCGCGTCGACCGCCAGCGCACCACCCAGCTCACTTCCAAATTCTTCAAGGCCGACCGCGCCAACGAGATCATGGATGCGCTGGTCGTCGAAAGCCTCGGCGAGCTGGCGGCGCAGGGCTACAAGCAGGACATCGATCTGCATCGGGCGCTGGAGATGCGTTATCTCGGCCAGAATTACGAACTCGAACTGCCGCTCGCCATCCCGCGCTTCGAGGACGCCGCCATCGACCGCCTCTGGACCCTGTTCCACGACACCCACAAGGCGCGCTTCGGCTTCAGCACGCCGGGCGAGATCATCGAGATCGTGAACTTCACCGTCACCGCGGTGGCGCGCACGGTGAAACCCGATCTGCCGGAGATTCCCGAAGGTGCCGGCCCGCCGGTGCCCAAAGAACAGCGCAAGGTCTGGTTCCTCGGCGGCGCCGCCACCGTGCCGGTCTATGACCGCGCGGCGCTGCGCGCCGGCCAGACGGTGACGGGACCGGCGCTCATCGAGGAAGCCGCCTCGGTGACGGTTCTCGAATCCGGCCACCGGCTGCGCGCGCACCGCCACGGCCATCTGCTGATCGATGCAGGAGACGTCGCATGAAGTTCTCGGAGAACGGCCTCTACATCGAGAAGTACCTGAAGTGCAGGAATTGCGGGCTTCTGGTCTATGGCGCCGGCGTCAAGGCGACGCACATGGGCAAAGAGCACCTCTTCTGCTCGGACTGGTGCATCGAGTGGGCGGCGCGGCGCGAGCGCGAAAGCGGCCTCATCCGGCTGCCGGTGGTGCATCCACAATTGCCCGTCGAGGCGGCGCAGAAGCCGCTGGCGAAGCGCAACGCGCCGCCGGACATGGTGATGATGAAGATCCTGGATTCAACGATGGTCTCCATCTGCCGGGAAATGGGCATCCTGCTGATGAAGACCTCCTACTCCACCATCTTCAACGAGGGCCTGGATTTCACCTGCGCGCTGGCGGACACCCGCGGCGACATGATCGCCTGCGCGGAGTTCTGCCCGACCATGATCGGCGGCATGCCCCTGCTGATCAAGACCTGCGCCCAGGAGATTCCCTTCGAGACGCTGAAGGACGGCGACATCATCGTCCACAACGACCCCTACCGCGGCGGGCTGCATTGCCCCGAGCACACCTTCTTCAAGCCCTTCTTCGTCGATGGCGAGCTCATGGGCTTCGCGGTCTGCATCGGCCACATCGCGGAAATCGGCGGCATGGTGCCCGGCGCCTTCTGCGGCGAGGCGACGGAGATCTTCCATGAGGGCCTGCGGGTGCCGCCGGTCAAGATCAAGAAGGCCGGCGAGGATGTGGAGGAAGTGTGGAAGCTGCTGCTCGCCAACACCCGCACGCCCCGGCAGAACTACGGCGATCTCCGCGCCATGATCGGCTGTGTCGATCTCGGCGTCAGCCGCATCGTCGAGATCGTCCAAAAGTACGGCAAGGATACCTTCGTGCGCACCTGCGAGGACCTGAAGGACTATGCCGAGCGCCGCATGCGTGCCGAACTCGGCGCATTCCGCGACGGCAAATACAGCTTCGAGGATGTGATCGAGAATGACGGCATCGAAAACAAACCTTACACCGTGGCGATCGACATCCATGTGAACGGCGACGAGATGGTCGCCGACTACAGCCGCAGCTCGGGCCAGGCCAAGGGTCCGATTAATGCCACCCTCGGCGTCGCCATCGGCGCGGTCTATAACGGCATCTTCCACATCACCGATCCCTCGATCCCCAAGAACTCCGGCGCCTTCCGGCCGATCCGCGTGGTCTCTCCCCCCAACAAGGTGACGAACGTGGACTATCCCGGGCCGCTGGTCGCCGGCAACACCGAAACCCATCCGCGCCTCGCCAACATCACCATCGGCGCCATGGGCGCCTGCGTGCCGGAGCGGGTGATGGCTTCGGAAAGCTGCACCGGCACCAACTTCGTGTTCGGCGGCAACCATCCGGAGTATGAGGAGTACTTCGCCTGCTACGACATCATGTCCGGCGGCTGGGGCGGGCGGTTCGGCCATGACGGCAACGACTGCGTGATCGCCATCAACGGCAATTGCCGCTTCAACCCGACGGAAGTGTTCGAGACCCGCTTTCCGCTGCGGGTCGAGGATTGCGAGATGGTGACCGATTCCGGCGGCGCCGGGAAATGGCGCGGCGGCCTCGGCTACCGCCGCACGCTCCTGGCCACGGAAGTGCCGATCACCGGCAGCCAATGCAGCGACCGCCACGAGGTGAAGCCCTGGCCCATCTTCGGCGGCGAGCCCGGCGGCAACGGCGGCACGCTGATCAAGAAGAAGGGCTCGGCCGAGTGGAAAACGGTGAAGGAGCTGTACGGCAAAGTCTCCTCGAGCAAATACGCCAACGTCATCTTCGAGCCCGGCGACCGCGTCATGCTGACCGCCCCCGGCGGCGGCGGTTACGGCAAAGCCGCCGAGCGCGATCCCGCCGCGGTGGCCGAGGATGTGGCCGAAGGCTATGTCTCGCGCGCGGCGGCAAGAAAACTCTACGGCGCGGGCTGAGCGTCCCGAGACCCGGAAAACGTCCGGACCCATGAACCGCCGATGATGGGCGGTGGTCCTGCGCGCCGCGGCCCTCCAGGAACTCAATCACGGGCCGAAGGCGCTGTGGGATATCGAGGCAGAGGCGGCCGCACAGCAGGATGCGCCGTCGAAACCACGCTGGCGGATCGGCATCCGCCGGCGCCATCATCCCGGAGTCCGTACCGGCCGGATAATCCGGGAGGATGACAGCCGTTGAGCAGCAGCAGTCGCCGGACTATCGTTTGGTAATCACGACCTGAAGGTATTCGCTGGGCACCACCATCGTCAGGTCGCCCGAACGGTTGAATCGCTCGATCAGCGCTTTCAGATCGCCCGCCAAAGCCCCTTGGGCCCGCGGTTCGAGAGCGGCAAATGTCTTGAGCGTCGGGCCATAATAGGTCCGGAAGATTTCCAGCCAATGATCCGGCGACCGGTAGCGGAACTGGAAGATTCGCGGCTCCGCCTTGATCGAGGCGGCCTGGGACGCAAACAGCTCCGACAGGCGGGCCACTGTGCCCCACAAGGGCGGCGGCTTCACGCCGGCGGGCGGCGGCAGGTGCTTGCCCATGGTCTTGAACATCTGGCCGATGAATCCCTCCGGCGTCCAGTTGGCGAGGCCGATCTTGCCGCCGGGCTTGCAGACCCGCAGCAGCTCGGCCGCCGCGCGCTCCTGATGGGGCGTGAACATCACGCCGAATGTGGAACCCACGGCATCGAAGTGATCATTTTCGAAGGGCAGCGCCTCGGCATCGGCCTCGCGGAAATCGATCGCCGCACCCTCGGCCGTGGCCCGCACGCGGCCCCGATCCAGCAGTGCCGGGACATAGTCCGTCGACACGACATCGCACCAGCGGCGCGCCGCCGCCAGCGAGAAATTGCCGTTGCCCGCGGCGACATCCAGCACCTTCTGCCCGGAACGGATGTCCAGCGCCTCGCACAACTCCTCGCCGACGATCTGCAGGGTGGTCCCGACGATGGCATAGTCGCCCGATGACCATGTTGCCTGCTGTCGGGTCTTGATTGCCGCCAAATCGATTTGCGGCGCATCTGCGGGTTGAACCGCGGCCACGGCTATCTTCGCATTCATGTCGGTATCCTCATGTCGTGTTTTATTGGCGGGCGCACGAGCCCTCCAAATCAGGGGGAACCGTGCAAAGGATAACGATCAGGCGTCACAAGGATGTGCAAAGAGTCGTCAAAAAACGATCAAATCGGCGAGACACCCAAATCTGCATCGACTCGAGTTTCCGTGCATCGCTCCATTGTGAGCCGGGCAAGCTCCCTTGACATGCTAGCCCGCGGTTAAGCTGGCTTGTCCCCTGGAATGCGCTTCCCTGATCCTGGTAGCCATAAAACCCGCTCCTATGCTTCTACTTCGGCTGCCGGCCCGTCAGTGAGCTTTGGCTTGGACATTATGTCGGGATGCCATATGTGCGGTCCGCACCGCCGGCCGCTTCCGGTGTGCCTGCGGTACCCATTTTTTTTGCGCCGCCACATCTTGAACCCAAGGACCGCATTCCCAAATCGGATTCCCGGCACACTCAATGCCGGCTCGATGTTGGAAATTGTGTATCGGAATACCGTATGCGCGGCGCGCCCACCGGACCCGGGCGATGTCGCGCGCCCTTTGCCGGGGATTCCCTTGCATAGCATCGTTCCGCGAGAATCAAGGAACCCCGGCGATGCCGTGGATTGTGTCCGATTCCTCTTTCCGATCAGCGGCATAAGCCAGATTCCGGCCGCGCAAGGCAGTCCGCAACCCCAGGAATTCACTCAATATTTCCGCGGGAGAATAGCGCGAAATACCGCGCCCTTCTCGGCGGGCGCGCCGGACCGGTCTACGGCTAGTTCTGGATCCGATGCGTGAACCCGCCATCCACCACGATGTTCGCGCCGACAATGAACCCCGCCGCCGGACTGGCCACGAAGGCGACGGCGTTGGCGATGTCCTCGGGCGTGGCCATGCGGCCCAGGGGATTGCTCTTCATGGTCTCGGCGAAGACATCCGGCTCGTCGACCTCGACCTTGTGCCAGAAACCGCCCTTGAAATAGGTCGTGCCGGGGCTGACCACGTTGGCGCGGATGCCCTTCTCCGCCAGGTGATTGGCCAGCGTCTTCATATAGTACAGCAGCGCCGCTTTCATCGTGCCATAGGCCACGCTGTCATAGCCGTAATCTTCGGAGCCGGAGATCGAGGCGATGGCGACGATGGCCGCGGCCCTGGATTTCTCCAGCAGCGGCAGGGCGGCGTTCACGCCGTTGATCGTGTGCAGGAGGTCGGTGTCGAAGGCCTGCTCGAAGGCCAGGGGCGCCGAACCGGAAGCCAGCGCGCTGGCATTGAGGACCAGGATATCCAGCCCGCCCAGCTCGCCGCCCGCGTCGGCGATCCAGTTCTTCAGCTTCGTGCCGTCGGACACATCCAGCGCCCGGCCGATGGCCCGGCGGCCCAACTTCGCAAGCGCGGCCACCGCGGCCTCCACCTCGGCCGCGTTGCGGGCGCAGATGGCCACGTCGCAGCCCTCGCCCACCAGCCGCTCGGCGATCGCCCGGCCGATTCCCTTCGTCGCGCCCGTGATCAGCGCCTTCTTGCCCGCCAAACCCAGATCCATGATTCCCCCTGCCCACCGGAGATGGGCCGGAGAGTAGCCCGCCGCCGCCCGCCTGACGAGCCGGCACATTGATGCCGATCAATGAACTTGCTTTGTAAAGCCTGGGATAAAATTATTGGCAATTGCACGGAAAACTGCGGGGAGCGGCTTCAAGCGTGATGCGAATGACGGGAAACTGGATGCGGGCAGCGCTTGCGCCGACCCTCGTCGGTCTCACGCTGGCGGCGGCGGCGGCCGCTTTTGCCGACGGCATCGTCCCCGGAGATGCCGCGGCCGGCCGCGCCATTGCCGAGCAGCTCTGCATGCGCTGCCATGCCATATCCGGCCCGGGCCCCGGCCCGCTGGCCCAGGCGCCGCCCTTCAGCGGCTTCGAGCAAAAATGGCCGGTGGAATACCTGGCCGAAGCAATGGCGGAAGGGCTGGTGATCGGCCATGGGCCGATGCCGGAGTTCACCTTCTCGCCGCAGGAGATCGAGGACATGCTCGCCTACCTCCACTCCGTCCAACTCGCCGAAGGCGAAGCGGCGCCGGACGGCCTTGCCCTGGCCACGGAGGACTGCGCTGCCTGCCACCGTGTCCGGGAGAGCCAGCCGCAGCCGCCGCCCGTGGCCGTCAACGAGACGACCAGCCAGGAGAAGATCGCCGCGCCGAGCTTCCGCGAAATCGCCCAGCGCGACGGCCGCGATGCCGACTACCTGCGCGCCTTCATCCAAGCGCCGCACTATCCCATGCCGGAACAGCAATTCATCCCCGAAGAACTGGACGCCATCATCGGTTACCTCATCTCGCTGAAAGACGGCAGCGGGACTTGGTAGCCGAGTTCCGCCTGCAATCACCCAACACGAGGAAAGAATGAACCATCGTCATCGCAAAGTTCTGCATGCCCTGTTCGATCATCCGATCAGCACCAACATCGACTTCAAAGATGTCGAGAGCCTGCTCAAGGAGCTGGGCGCGGAGATCGACAACAAGGCCGGCAACCGCATCGGCGTGAAGATCGGCAACCGCGCGGCAACCTTCCATCATGCGCAGCACGGCCTGCACAAGGATGAGGTCGTGAAGGTCAAGCACTTCCTCATCGATTGCGGGATCGACCCTTCGCAATATCCGGCCTAGCGGCTAGAAGCGCCGGCGGAAGACATTGCGCTCCTCGTAATGCCCGGCGGCTTCCTCGACGAAGGCGGCGATCTTTTCGGCGACGAAATCACGGCGCAGCCGTTCGGCGGCGGCCAGCAGCGCCGACTTGTCCGCCGCGCGCCCGGGCCGGAGGAGTTCATAAACTTCGAGGATGAATTCCTGCGGCACGGCGACCAGCTCGGCGGCGCGCTCGAAATTGTCGGCCAGCGGCGCCCGCCCCGCCGCCCGCGCCACCTGCGCCTGCAGCCGCAGCGCCGCCGCCGTGATCGAGAGATCGCCGCGCGGCACTTGCCCGGCCAGGACATTGTCGAGCGACAACGCCGACAACGGCCGGCCCGAGGCCGTGGCGATCCGCTCCGGCTCATGCTCGGCGATGGGATAGCGCGGCGTGTCGGCGCTCATGGGAGTTTTACCTGCAGCTCCTGCGGCGGCGCCTGGGGATCGACCAGCGCGGTTTCGATGGCGTAGAGCAGCGCCGTCTGCACATGATAGCGCGCGCCCAAAGCTTCGCCACGGTAGGGCACGGCGACCGGCTCCGGCGTCCGGCCCCGGGCATGGGCCGCGGCGTTGGCGCCCAGTTGCCGGTAATGATCCAGCGTGGTGATCGGCGCCATGGAGAACAGCTCGAGATTGAGATGCGGCGCGCGCCCGCGGCCATGGAGCACCGCCGTGCCCTTGCCCTGGATGCCGATGCCGAAGCCGGAGCCGGCGAGATCGGCGGCGGTGCGGCCGACGAAGGAGGTGTCCGCGGAATGCCGGACGCGCACGACGCGCGCCTTGCCGCCGCCCTCGACGATGCCGGCCATCAGCGCCGCCAGCACGTCGGCCACCTCATGGCCCGCCGTCGTCCGCTGCAGCTGCGTGCCGAAGGCCGGGCTGAGGCCAATGACGACGTCAAGCGGATCGCTGCCGGCAGCCGCATTGCCGACCACCTGGAACTCGAGCCGCCGCGATGCATCGCTCTGCCGATTCTGCTCGGCCAGCACGTCGTCGCGGGTGAGCGAATCCCGCATCGTCTTGATCTCGGCCCAGCGCGCCGCATCGATGCTGTAGCCCGTGCCCGGGCCGGCGTAATCGTTGGGATCGTTGACGGCGCTGATCACCTTGCCCTTGCGGATGATCGCCGCTGTTTGCAGGTAGTCGCCGCTGACCCGCTGCCGCAGCATCATCAGCAGATTATCTGCCTCCACGCCGAAGCCGCGCTGCGCCAGCGCGCGCACCACGTCCAGCGCGGTGATGCCGCGGTCGCGGATGGCGGCGCTGATACGGCCAACTTCGGCCAGGCTGTAGGTCGTCGTATCGTTCGAGCCGCTGGCATAGACGACGCTGTCGCGCTGCACCTCGCTGGTTGTGGCCAGTTCCAACCCTTCGAGAACGGCCGACACCGCATCGACCGCGCGCCGCCGCACATCGATGGCCTCGCCTTCGCCGACCGGCCGCAAGCCGCCATCGACGACGAAGTCCCGCTGCAGCGCCAGAAAATCCTCCATTTCCTCGCCATTGAACAAGGAAGCGTTGAAGGAGTTGTCGTACTTCTGGATCGAGCCGAAGCCCGAGCAGATGAGATCCGTGCCGGACATCAGATAGGGCATGATCTTGGCCCCCAGCCGGATCTCGGACTCGCTGATGCGCGTGTCGTTGCCCGACGCGCATTCCAGGTCGAGAAGCGCCGCGAGCACATTCTCCGCCAGGATCTCGCGCAGGCCGCCGGGAACGGAGGCCGCGATCGGCGCGCCGTCGATGCCGCCGTTCTGTGTGCCCTGCACGCCCATGCCCCGCTGCAGGCAGAGGCAGCGCGCCTCCAGGTACAGCATCGACTTGGCGCTGTGAAAACCCATCAGCAGTTCCGACCCTGCCCCCGACGTGCAGCGCGCCTTGATGCCGCGGGACGCATAGGCCGCCGTGAGGAACGCCTTCGACCAGGGCGTGTCGTCGCCGTCGATGAAGGTTTCCTCCGTGCCGTAAACCGACACCGTCTCGGCATAGGAGGTGAAGCCGGCCATGCCGATCTTCAGCTCCTCCGCCTCCTCGATCGAGCATTGGAACAGGATGCCGCCGCCCACCGCCGCCCCCACCGCGCAGGCCAATGCATTCGACCAGCCATTGCCGGCCACCCGCATCGTGGTCTCGATCTCGTCGAAACCCATGCAAGCCGCAGTCGCCGCGTCGGCTGCGAGCTGCAGCGGATCGTCCTTGGCATTCGTGACATGGGCCTGGTTGCCCGGCCGCCGCCGCGCCCGCAGCTTGGCCTGAGCGAAGGTCAGCTCCAGCGTCGAGAGATGGCCGGCCACCTCCGCCAACTTCGCCGGCGTCATGCCCCGCGCCAGCCGCACCACCTGCGGTCGCGGCACATGGAAATCCACGAGATCCCTGGCATAGGCGCGGCTGTCCACCGCCATGGCCTCCGGCGCCACTTCCCGGTCGATGTGGTAGCGGGCGATGAAGCGGTCGATGAGGTCGAAATCCGGCTCGGCCACGCCGTCCATCTCCACCACCCGGCCCTCGGCGAACTTCAGGCTCGGCTTGGGATCGAACGGGCTGTCGGTCGCAGCGAAGCCGTTGCGAGCATCCTCGACCGCGAACCGGTCGAGACGCAGGGGACGGGCGTCCCAGACGTCAAAACGCCGCCAACGGTTGGGCTTTCGTCCGGAGTCCATGGCCCGCCTGCCGCCCGCGCCCGGTTTCGCATTACCCCAGCGGGGGCGTCGCATGAGGAAATTTCAGCCGGAATCATGCCCTAACAGACCGTTTCGGACAACGCGGCGCTTGACAGGCAGATGCCGCTTTACTAAATTTTCGCCAGCGCCGATTTGAGCAAACAGCTTGCGGGCGCTTAATAAATGCAGCTAAAGCGGACGCAACCCGTCCCAGCCAAGCTGCGACGGGTTTTTGATTTTTACGGCCTGGTCCACCGCAACGGACCCGCGGGATTTGATGGGGCAGCTTGCGCCCGCGTTACCAAGCGCTAAAGCGCCACGGATGTTCTCCGTGGGCCCGCAATGCTTGCGGCTGGAGGACGTCAATGAATTATTTCCCGGCATTTTTCGATCTCAGAGAACGGCGCGCGCTGATCGTCGGCGGCGGCGAAATCGCCGCCCGGCGCCTGCGCCTGCTGCTGAAGACGGGCGCCAAGGTCATCGTCGTTGCCCCGCGTCTGAACGAAGAAATCGCGGCCGCCGTCAGCGACGGCACGGTCGCCGCGATCCGCCGCGGCTTTGTCGCCGGCGATGTCAGCGGCCAAACCGTCGTGTTCTCTGCCACCGGCCGCGAGGACGTGGATGCGCGCGTGGCCGAGGCCGCCCGCACCGCCGGCGTGCCCGTGAACGTCAGCGACCGGGCCGAGCTTTCCAGCTTCATCGTGCCGGCCATCGTCGAGCGCGACCCCGTCGTCATCGGCATCTCCACCGGCGGCGCCGCGCCGGTGCTGGCCAGCCGCGTGCGGGAGTCGATCGAGCGCCTGCTGCCGGCGCGCCTGGGCCGCCTGGCCGATTTCGTCGGCAGCTTCCGCCAGGGCGTGCGGTCGAAGCTGCCGCAGGCCGCAAACCGTTTTCGCTTCTGGGACAATTTTTTCGACGGCCCGATCGCGGCGCAGCTCCTCGCCGGCGATGAAACGGGCGCGCGGGAGCGCATGCTGACTCTGGTGAATGGCCGCGCCGTGACCGAGGCGCCGAAAGGCTCGGTCGCCATCGTCGGCGCCGGCCCGGGCGATCCGGACCTGCTGACCCTGCGCGCGCTCCGCCTGATCCAGCGCGCCGAGGTGGTGATCTATGACAATCTGGTCGGTCCGGCTGTGCTCGATCTCGTGCGCCGCGATGCCGAACGCATCTATGTCGGCAAGAGCAAAGGCAACCACAGCAAGACCCAGGACGAGACCAACGCGCTGATCGCCGAACACGCCCATTACGGTCATCGCGTCGTCAGGCTGAAGGGCGGCGATCCCTTCATCTTCGGCCGCGGCGGCGAGGAAGTGGAGTATCTCCGCCAGCGCGGTATCCGGGCCGAACTCGTGCCGGGCATCACCGCCGCGCTTGGCTGCGCCGCCGCCGTCGGCATTCCCCTCACCCATCGGGATCATGCGCACGCGGTGACGCTGGCCACCGGTCATGGCAAGGACGACGAAACCGATCTGGATTGGGCGACGCTGGCCAAGCTGAAGCAGACGCTGGCGATCTATATGGGCGTCGGCAAGGCCGGCTACATCGCCAGCCGGCTGATCGGCCATGGCCTCGATCCCACAACGCCGGTCGCTGTCATCGAGAACGGCACGCTACCGAGCCAGCGCGCGGTCTATGGCCGCCTTTCCGGCCTTGGCCTGCTGGTGCGGCAGAGCGGCATTACCGGACCGGCGCTGATCGTCATTGGCGCGGTTGTCTCCCTGGCCGATCGGGCGCAGACGCCCGAGCGCCTCGGAGCGGCCGTGGCCTGAGGGAGAGCACAGCGATGCCGCAGCAGATCATCACCGCCAACCGACTCCTCGACGGCCGCGTCGTCTTCCTCGCCGCCAATGGCGCGTGGAGCGAGCGTGTCGGCGCCAGCCGCGTCGCGCAGGATGACGCCGATGCGGCGCTGCTGCTGGCCGAAGCCAACCAGGCCGTGGCCGACCGCAAGGTCGTGGCGCCTTATCTGATCCCGGTATCGACCGAGAACGGCCAGATCAAGCCGCTGCGCTACCGCGAGATGCTGCGCGCGCTCGGCCCCAGCACTCACCCCGAATTCGGCCGGCCGGTCGACGCCACGGCGGCACTCTAGGAGCGGCGCGATGTACCGTTACGACAATCACGACCATGCCCTGGTCAATGAGCGCGTCGCGCAGTTCCGCGACCAGGCCAACCGCCGCATCTCCGGCGAGCTGACCGACGACGAGTTCAAGCCGCTGCGGCTGATGAACGGCCTCTATCTGCAGCTGCACGCCTATATGCTGCGGGTCGCGATTCCCTATGGCACGCTGTCGTCGGATCAGTTGCGCAAGCTGGCGCATATCGCCCGCCGCTATGACAAGGGCTACGGCCATTTCACCACCCGCCAGAACATCCAATACAACTGGATCAAGCTGGAGGAGACCGCCGACATCCTGGGCGAGCTGGCCGAGGTCGTGATGCATGCGATCCAGACCAGCGGCAACTGCATTCGCAATGTCACCGCCGACCATTTCGCCGGCGTTTCCGCCGATGAGATCGAGGACCCGCGCATCTATGGCGAGATCATCCGCCAGTGGTCGACTTTCCATCCGGAGTTCACCTTCCTGCCGCGCAAATTCAAGGTCGCGGTGACCGGCTCGCCCCGCGACCGCGCCGCGGTGAAGGTGCATGACATCGGCCTGCGCATGGTGCGCAACGACAGCGGCGAGGCCGGCTTCGAAGTCTATGTCGGTGGTGGCCAGGGCCGCACGCCCGTGATCGCCAAGAGCATCCGATCGTTCCTGCCGAAGCGGCATTTGCTCTCCTATCTCGAGGCGATCCTGCGGGTCTACAACCAGCTCGGTCGCCGCGACAATCTCTACAAGGCGCGCATCAAGATCCTGGTGGATGCCGTCGGCGCCGCGCAGTTCACGCAGATGGTCGAAGAGGAGTGGCAGCATATTCGCGACGGCTATCTGGATCTGCCGGCCGCGGAGATCGAGCGCATCCGCGCTTTCTTCGCGCCGCCGGCCCACAAGGCCTTCGCCGGGCCACCCGCCGAGTACGACGCGCAGCTGCGCCGCGACTTCCTATTCGCCCGCTGGGTGCGCAGCAACGTCGCTCCCCACAAGCGGCCGGGCTACGCCATCGTGACGCTGTCTCTCAAGCCAGCGGGCGGCGTGCCGGGCGACGCCACCGATGCACAAATGGACGCGGTGGCCGATCTGGCCGACGCGTACAGCTTCGGCGAGATTCGCGTCAGCCATGAGCAGAACCTGGTGCTCGCCGACGTAGAGCAGGCCAAGCTGTATGAACTCTGGCGCAAGCTCGAGGCGCTGAACCTGGCCGAGCCGAATATCGGTCTCGCCGGCGACATCATCGCCTGCCCCGGCCTTGACTATTGCGCATTGGCCAATGCCCGCTCGATCCCGGTGGCGCAGCAGATCAGCAAGCATTTCGCCGATCTGACGCGCCTCCTGGATATCGGCGAGCTGAAGATCAAGATCTCCGGCTGCATCAATGCCTGCGGCCACCACCATGTGGGTCACATCGGCATTCTGGGCGTCGATAAGCATGGCCAGGAATTTTACCAGATCACCCTCGGCGGCAGCGCCGACGAGAACGCCTCCATCGGCGATATCGTCGGCCCGGCCTTCAGCACCGATCGGGTAGTCGGCGCCGTGGAAACCATCATCGATACCTACCTGACGCTACGCGGCGAAGACGAGCGCTTCCTCGATACCTATCGCCGCGTCGGCCTCAAGCCCTTCAAGGAGAAGCTCTATGCCGCTCATTAAAGCCAACGGCCTCGCCGACGATCTCTGGACGTTCGTGAAGGACGAGGAGCAACTCCCTCCCGGTGGCGCCATCATCGTCACGCTGGCGCGCTGGCAGGCCAACCGCGACCAGTTGGCAGCGCGGCCGACGCCGCTGGGCGTCCGCCTGAAGAGCGATCAGGCGCCGTCGACCATATCGGGCGATATCGAGCGCTTCGACGTGATCGCGCTGGAATTCCCCAAGTTCACCGACGGCCGCGCCTATAGCAGCGCGCGGCTGCTGCGGGAGCGCCATGGCTTCCGCGGCGAGTTGCGGGCCGTGGGCAATGTGCTGCGGGACCAGCTTGCATTCATGCGCCGCTGCGGTTTCGACAGCTACGAGATTCCCGAGACCGCCGATGCGGCGGCCTGGGCCGGCTCGCTGCGCGGCCTCTCCGTCGTCTATCAGCCGGCGACCGATCAGCGGCAGACCGCGCTCGCCGCCCGTCACCGGCCGGCGGCGGCGCCGCGCCGCGAGGTCGAAGAGGATGAGGAGCCGGCGCCGAAGATAATCGCCGCGGCAGTGGAGGCCAGCAACGAATTCTCGCAGGTCTGCGCGGGTTACTGGGCGTATTAGTCGTAACACAAACAGAAACGCGAAACTCGTCATGCTCGACTCGCCCGCCCCTGCCAGCCTCTCGCCCAGCACGGAAGTTCTCCGCGCGCGGGCGCTCGGCATTGCCGGGCGGCAGCGGCGGCAGGCGGCCCTGGCGCTGCTGCAATGCGTGTTGAAGGAGGAGTTTCCCGGGCGCGTTGCCGCGGTGTCGTCGTTCGGCGTGGAGTCGGCGGTCATCCTGTCGCTGGTGTCGGAAGTGGATCCGGCAACGCCGGTGATCTTCCTGGAGACCGGCAAGCACTTCCCGGAAACGCTGGCCTATCGCGACAAGATGACGCGTCGTCTCGGCCTGCGCGATGTCCGGGATATCAAGCCCGATTCCGTCGAACTCGCGGCGAACGATCCATCAAGCGATCTCTGGCAGCGCGATAGCGATGCCTGCTGCGGCATCCGCAAAGTGGTGCCGCTGAGCCGCGCGCTGTCCGGATTCGATGCCTGGATCACCGGCCGCAAGCGTCATCACGGCGCCGAGCGCGCCAATCTGTCGCTGGTCGAAGCATCGGAAGGACGGTTCAAGATCAATCCGCTGGCGGATTGGACTTCCGAAGAGATCGCGGCGGATTTCCGGGCGCAGAACATGCCGGCGCATCCGCTGGCGCTCAAAGGCTACCGCTCCATCGGTTGCGCGCCCTGCACGCGTCGAACGCAGGAAGGCGAGGATGCGCGCGCCGGCCGTTGGTCCGGCACCGACAAGACCGAGTGTGGCATCCATCGGGCGCCCTGGTTCTGAGTTCATATCCCGCTCGCCATCGCGTATAATCCAGCACCGGTCATCAGATCGACTCCGGCATAGAACCTTATGACGCAAGAGATCATTGTCTTCTTCCTGATCGGCGGACTGGCGCAGCTTGTCGACGGCGCGCTCGGCATGGCGTTCGGCGTGATCTCGACATCGCTGCTGCTGAGCTTCGGCATCACGCCCGCGGTGACCAGCGCCACGGTGCATGTCTGCAAGATCGCGACCGGCGCCGCGTCCGGCCTCTCGCATCTAGCACTTGGAAATGTCGACCGGCGCCTGCTATTGCAGCTCGCATTGCCCGGCGCGATCGGCGCGATGATCGGCGCCTATCTCCTGACCACGCTGCCGGTGGAGATCGCACGGCCGCTGGTTGCCGTGTATCTGTTCATCATGGGCATCCTCATCCTGCGCCGCGCCCTTCGGCAGCGGGCGGCAGTTGCGGTTGAAGAAACGGGTCATCGGCGAACGGTCGCGCCATTGGGACTGATCGGCGGGTTCCTCGATGCGACGGGCGGCGGCGGCTGGGGCCCGATCGTCACGTCGGGCCTTCTGGTTAAGAACATGAAGCCCGCCATGGCCATCGGCACCGCCAACCTTGCAGAGTTCATGGTGGCGATCTGCGCGGCCGGCGTATTTCTCGCCTTTGCCAGTTTCTATCTGCCGGCCATCATCGGCCTCACGCTCGGCGGCGTGCTGACGGCGCCAGTCGCCGCGTATCTGACCAAAAAAATTCCCGCGAGGCTGGTCCTGGGTGTGGTTGCGGTGCTAATCTTCGCCTTGAGCGTGCGGACCACCATCGTCGCAATCAGCAGCTGGCAGGACAAGGCGGTGACCGCCGCGGAAACCGAGGCCGTCGTTCTCAACCACTCAGACCCGGCGCCCGGCGAGCAGAACTGACAAGAAAACAGAGGGCCGGACGCGGCAATTCGTCCGGAGCCACAAAGATGCCGGACGACAGCCAGAGACAGAGCAAGGCAAGGCCGAAAAAGAAATCATGGCGGCCGCAGACGCGCCTGGTACGCGGCGGCCTGGCGCGCAGCCAGTTCGGCGAGACCGCAGAGGCGATCTATCTGACATCGGGCTATGTCTATGACGACGCAGAAACAGCAGAAGCCCGCTTCGCCAATCGCGACCCCGGGTTCATCTACAGCCGCTACGGCAATCCGACCGTGTCGATGTTCGAGGAGCGCATGTGCCAGTTCGAGGGCGCGGCCGCTTCGCGCGCCGTCGCCAGCGGCATGGCTGCGGTGAATGCGGCGCTCATGTGCCAGGTGCGCGCCGGCGACCGCGTCGTCGCGTCGCGCGCGCTGTTCGGCTCCTGCCGCTTCATCATCGAGGAATTGTTGCCGCGCTATGGCGTCGTGACGCAGCTCGTCGACGGCACCGACCTGGATCAGTGGCGCGATGCGCTGAAACCCGGCGCCCGCTGCGTGTTCATCGAGACTCCGGCCAATCCGACGCTGGAGCTCATCGACATCCAGGCGGTGGCGGACCTCTCCCATGCCGCCGGCGCGCGGCTGATCGTCGACAATGTTTTTGCCACGCCGGTGCTGCAGAAACCGCTGCCCATGGGCGCCGACATCGTGCTCTATTCGACGACCAAGCATATCGACGGCCAGGGACGCTGCCTCGGCGGTATCGTGCTGGGCACCGAGAAATTCATCGGCGAGGAGCTGCAGCCGCTGCTGCGCCACACCGGACCGTCGCTCAGCCCGTTCAATGCCTGGGTCATGCTGAAAGGCCTGGAGACGCTGGAGCTGCGCGTGCGCCAGCATTGCAGCAACGCCGCCGCCATCGCCGACTTCCTGGCCGCGCAGGGCGAAGTGTCGACACTGATCTATCCCGGCCGGAATGATTTCCCGCAGCGCGCGCTGGCGCAGCGGCAGATGTCTTCGGGCGGCACGCTGGTGACGTTCGAGCTCAAAGGCGACAAGGCGCGGGCCTTCCGCTTCCTCAATGCGCTGGAACTGATCGACATCTCCAACAATCTCGGCGACTCCAAGAGCCTGGTCACCCATCCGGCTACCACCACCCATCAGCGGCTGACCCCGGCAGACCGGGCCCATCTGGGAATCTCCGACAGTATGATCCGGCTCTCTGTCGGCCTCGAGGATGCGGCCGATCTGATCGACGATCTGGACCAGGCGCTGGCCGCTTAAAGAATTCGTAACGATTTCATCCCACGACAGCGAAACGCTGCCGAAACCTCGCCCCGCTAGCCTGTGAAGATAGCGGGAGCCCGGGATGCAACGATCCGACGAAATCGCCAGAGAAGTTTTCGACGCGCTCGCGCGGATGGGCGGCCATGCCCCGTTCTGGCACATCACCTATGAAATCCGGCAGAGCCGCCGCGCCCGCGGTGCCGGCATCCCCGAGACCTTCGACTTGACGGTGCGCCGCAGCCTCGAAGAGCGCTGCGGCCGCTCTTGTCTCTATCGCGGCGACAGCGATTTGTTCGTGTTGTCCGAAGACGGCGGCCAGAGCATCTGGTCGATCAATCACGCTGAGGCCCTGCGCCAACGGCGCATACAGTCACCAAGCCGCTGCCTATAGAGTGCGCTGAAACACGCCGTCCCCTATCCGTAGCTTAGGGCGCCGACGCGCTTCCTGTCGCTGCCTGCCGCACCGTGTGGCCGGCCGCCTCCGCAAAACCGCGACTATTGCCGCGAAGTAAAATCGGGTTCACAACAACGTCACGGTACTGTCACAGGCAGTATATACGGTTTTCCGACGTGCCCCGATTCAAGAAAACCAGACATTCACGGAAAGGAAAACACCATGTCTCTCGCCGACATGTATCCACCGACTCTTGTGAAGGACTCCGACGATATCGGCAGCAATCCGACACGGAGCCTCCCCATTCACGCCATCGTCGAGCGCCGCTATGGCCGCCGCGACATCTTGCGCGGAGCAACGGCTGCGTCGCTCCTGGGCCTATTCGGCGGTGTCACGGGACGTGCGGCATCCGCCACCGATAACCCATCGACGCTCACCTTCGAAGAAATCGAACACGGCATCGATGAAACACATCATGTGCCCAAAGGTTATACGGCCAAGGTGCTGATCCGCTGGGGCGACAAACTGGTTGCGGGCTCACCGGACTTCGACCCAGGCAACCTCAGCGCGGCGGCGCAGGAACAACAGTTCGGATACAATTGCGACTTCATCGCCTTCCTGCCGCTGCCCCTGGGCGCGGCAAGCTCGGAAAACGGACTGCTTTGCGTCAATCATGAATACACCGGCGCCGAGCTGATGTGGCCGGGCCTTACGGAGGACAACAAGCTCGAAGCCATGAGCAAGACCCAGGTGGAAGTTGAGATGGCGGCCCATGGTGTGTCCATCGTGGAAGTGCGCAAGAGCGGCGGCGCCTGGCAGGTCGTGCCCGACGGGCAATACAACCGTCGCATCACCCTATCGGGAACGAAGATGAAGGTTTCCGGTCCGGCCGCGGGCAATGAGCGGCTGAAGACCAGCGCAGATCCGACGGGTACCGAAGTCATCGGTACGGCGAACAATTGCGCCGGCGGCTGGACGCCTTGGGGCACTTACCTGACCGCCGAGGAGAACTTCAATGGCTACTTCGGCGGCGACGCGGAGAAACTGCCGCAGGCCGAAGCCTACAAGCGCTACGGCATTTCCAAGGACAGCTGGTATGCCTGGTCGAAGTACCATAGCCGCTTCAATGTCGAACAGGAACCGAACGAGCCCAACCGCTTCGGCTGGATCGTCGAAATCGATCCCTATGAGCCGAACTCGACGCCCGTGAAGCGCACGGCGATCGGCCGTTTCAAGCACGAGGGCGCCACGACGGTTGTCAACAAGGACGGCCGCGTCGTCCTCTATTCCGGCGACGACGAGCGATTCGACTATGTATACAAATTCGTCACCGCGGGGACCTACAATCCGAACGACCGTGCGGCGAACATGACCCTGCTCGACGAAGGCACCCTCTATGCTGCGAAGTTCCTCGATGATGGCAAACTGCAATGGCTGCCGCTTATCCATGGCGAGTGCCCTTTGACCGCCGCCAACGGCTTCAGCAGTCAGGCCGATGTGTTGATTGAAGCCCGCCGTGCCGGCGATCTCCTCGGTGCCACGCCGATGGACCGCCCGGAGGATGTGGAGCCCAACCCCGTGACCGGTAAGGTGTACGCCGTCATGACCAACAACTCGCGGCGCAAGCTTGATCAGATCGATGCGGCAAATCCGCGGTTTGAAAACACCGCGGGCCACATCATCGAAATGAGCCCGCCCGGGGAAGGCAAGGATGCCGACCACGCCGCCACCGAATTCACCTGGGAGCATTTCATTCTCGCCGGCGATCCCACCTGGGGCTCGACACTCTATGGCAAGGGAACCAGCAAGAACGGCTGGTTCGCAGCGCCCGATGGCGCGGCAGTCGACAATAAAGGGCGGCTGTGGATCGCGAGCGACCAGGGCGGCTCGCAGAGCAAGTTCAAGACCGGCGACGGCATCTGGGCCTGCGACACCACAGGCGACGGCCGTGCCGTGACGAGGATGTTCTTCCGCTGTCCGACCGGTGCTGAGATGTGCGGGCCGGCTTTCACCCCCGACGGCAAGACGCTGTTCGTATCCGTGCAGCATCCGGCCGAGGAGACGGGCTCGACCTTCGACACTCCATCGACGCGCTGGCCGGATTTTGTCGAGGGCGTACCGCCGCGTCCGTCGGTCGTCGCCATCACGAAGGATGACGGCGGCGAGATCGGTGCCTAGCCATCTCTCGCCTTTCCACTCAGCGAACGGGAGGGTCCTGAACCCTCCCGTTCATCTTGCCTAGGCGGAAAGCGCGGCCAAGAGCAACAAGCCGCCGAATCCCGCAATTGCGGCGGGGCCCAGGATTTCCAGAGTCCGCCGAAGCCTCTGCCGTCTTGGCGAGCTAACTTTATTGCCGGGGCCGACAATCCGGCCACGCGCAAAGGCGGCCGTCATCGCGATTACTGCAAGGGTGATGGCCATGCCCAACGCGATGAACCCGGTCATGACAAGGCCGCTCAGAAGGATGCCGTTGGCGAGCGAGAACACCAGGATGATCACCGCGCCGGAACAGGGAATGACGCCGACGGCGAGGGACAGCAGGCCGCCTGCGCCGTGACCGTGATGGCTGCCGTGATCTTGCCCATGGGCACAGGCTCCGTGGCTTGCTTCCGCCGAGGAGCGCTGCCGCAGGGCCGCAACAAGCATGACGACTCCAATAGCCGTGATGGCAGCGTAACTTGCGATCTTTAGAAATTGCATCTGGTCAACAGGCGTCGAGAACGAACGCTGCAGAACCCAATGCAGGACGGAGACGATGACAACAGCCGATACGACATGAAACAGCGCGATCTGCACGCCCATCACTATGCAACGCCGCATCGTCGCCGGCCTCGACACAAAATAGGAAATGACGACGGCCTTGCCATGACCCGGCCCAGCCGCGTGGAAGACTCCGTAGAGAAACGCGATAGCGATGCCGACGAGAATTGCAGCGGAGGAGCGCCCATCCCGGAGCTCGGCGACACTGTTGGTCAGGGCACGGTTGACCTGACGCTGCATGCCGACAAACGCGCGCGTCGCCTGCTGCCAGAGGCCGGTACCGCCTGTCTCCGCGGCGGCTGGCGCCGGATTTCCGCCGCCGAGCAAGGGATTTGTGTTATCGGCTAGCGCCGAGGCGCAGAACAGCAGCGCAAGAACCAGGGCGACAAGCCCCAGAGTGCCCCCATGCCGCGCCGATGAGCGGACGAACGTCAACACGATAGCCTGATCACCTGCGGGTAGATCGAGTCGTAGTAATAGGCCTTCGTTTCATCTTCTGTGATTTCGTAGCGGCAGCTGGATGGCGCGTTGAGCAACTTCACGGCATCAGGGAAGTGCAACGCGACATCGACAAAGTAGCTGTCATCGAAGATCGATACTTCGACCTTGTCCCTTGACGGATCGGCCGGCTGCGCCAGCGTGATCGTCCACTCATAGATTACGGTGTCGCCAACACTCGTCACGTCGAGGAACACATCGGCGAAGTCCTGCTCCAGCGTACCATTCAGCCACAGATGAGTGAAATAGCCGAACTCCTTCATGCTGGGCAGCGTGACTTCCCGGATAGCGTCGACCTCCGGCGGATCGAAGGTTCGGTTCCCGTTGGCGTCGAAGTCATTGAACATGCCGTCGCTGAAGACCTCGTCGAAGGTCCAGCGCAACCGGAGTCCCGTCAATTCCTTGGCGGTGAATACAGCTTCCACGGTGTCGAGAATGAAAACATGAGCATGTGCACATGCCGGTGTTGCATCTGTGGAAACAGCGAGACAGCAGACGACGCCCAGCATCCGGAGAATGGAGCGACGCGCACCGATAAAGCCGCAAGACGACGCCACCGACGATCGATACTCCAAAGTCCGCAATCACCGCACTTCCTATGAACCGATTTGCGCCGGCGATCAAGGGCCCGGATATCTTGACTGGCAGATCACATCGCCATAAGTTCAGGTTTGGGAACCATGGAGAGTACCATGCAATCGAGTCGGTTAAACCGCCGCCGCTTCCTGCTGTCCAGCGCCACCGTCGGTGCGGTCGGGCTGACGGTCGGCACGGGGAATGCATGGGCTTTTTCCGAAGAGCAGATGGATGTGAAGACCGAGGGGCTGGCATTCGGCGCCTGCCAAGCGCCCGGCGGGGCCATAACCTATCACCGGCAGCTGTTGGCTGATATCACGGCGGCCTTGCAAGGCAAACCGCAGGCCGAGATCGAGACGCAGATCGCCGCAGCAACATGCCCGCTTTGCGGCTGTTCGCTCGGCTGATCGAGCTGACTGCTTGTTGGCGCTGATATGTCAGCTTGACGCCTGACGTCAGCTTTTTTCCGATAGACAGTTGCTCAGCGAATCGGCGATCCCGCGCATGAGCTGGAAATAGAGCTCAGGCCCCGCATCGAGTCCCGAACCCTCGGGGTCCAGTACGCCGGTCCTAGCATCCGTATCCGCCACGACGGTATCCACGAGAGACGGCGCGAAGTTCGGCTCGCGGAACACGCAGCGCGCCTGCTGAGCAACGATCTTGTCGCGGATCTCGCTCAAGCGCTTGGCGCCCGGCGGCAGCTCCGGATCAACGGTGATCGAGCCGACTCCGGCAAGGCCGTAATGCCGGTCAAAGTACTGATAGGCGTCGTGGAAGACGATGAAGGGCGTATTCTTGACCGGTGCGAGCGTTGCCCCGATCTCCTGATCGAGAGCGTCAAGCTTTCGTTCCAGTTTCTCGACGTTCAGGCGATAGGATTCGGCATTGGCGGGATCGGCTTTCGACAGCTCCCGGGCGATCGCCGCAGCCATCAGTCTTGCGTTGTCCGGGTCGAGCCACAGATGTCCGTCATACTGTTCGTGGCCGTGCTCGCCTTCAGCGTGCTCGTGGTCCCCCTCCTCCGCATGCCCATCAATATGCTCGTCCCAGATACCGCCTTCGCGCACCGGCAGGATGGTCAGCCCTTCGACCGCCGCAAGCTCCACCGGCTTGGCGCCCTCGGGCAGCGTATCGATTGCCTTGTGCAGGAAAGTCTCCATACCCTCGCCGATCCAGAAGATGATCCGCGCGTCCTGGATGGCCTGGGCGTCGGACGGCGTGAGCGCATAGCTATGGGGTGATGCCGTGCCCTTGACGATCAGCACCGGCGCATCCACGCCCTCCATGATCGCGGCGACGAGGGAATGCACCGGCTTGAAGCTGGCGACGACCGCGGGCGCTTCGGCCCGCGCGGCTGCGGCACCCAGGGTTAGAATGATAGCGCTCGCGAGAAAACCGGCAACGGCCGAAGCCCGCCAAAGCCAGCTCTGGCTGGACGTCGCGCGGATCAAAATGCTACGATATAACATCATGGAAATGTTATAGTGTAACATATCGAGCATGGCAAGAGCCGTTTCATCCTTCCGCGGCAAGTCGCGGCAGCGCGCCGGCGAGTTCGGCCGCGAGCCCCACGACCATCAGCATTGCATCGCCGATGCGCTGGACCGGGCAGCGGCGCTTTGCGAACAGCGCGGCTCCAAGCTGACGGACATCCGCCGGCGGGTGCTGGAGCTGGTCTGGCGCAATCACGCCCCTGTCGGCGCCTATGACCTGCTGGACGAGATCCGCAAGGATGGCCGCATCGCCGCACCGCCGACGGTGTACCGGGCGCTCGACTTCCTTCGGGAACAGGGGCTTGTGCATCGCCTGGAGTCCCTCAACGCCTTCGTCGGCTGCACGCGGCCGGATCGCACCCATGTCAGCCAGTTCCTGATCTGCACCGGCTGCCAGGCCGTGGCGGAGCTCGATGCGCCGGAAGTTGGCAGTGCGGTCTCGCAGAGCGCCGCCAAGGCCGGGTTCGTGGTCGACCGCATGACCATCGAGATGCACGGCCTCTGCCCCGCCTGCAGCAAGGGCCTCGAGGGCCGGCGGGCGCGCCATGCCTGACAACCGCCATCACATCGAGCCCGAGCCGGGCGCGGGCTGGCTGCTGCGGCTCGACGGCATTCATTTGGCGCGCAACCGGCGTCGTATACTCGATCACATCCATCTGTCCGTCGCGCCGCGGGAGATCGTCACGCTGATCGGCCCCAACGGTGCTGGAAAGACCATGCTGGTGCGGATCGCGCTCGGGCTGGTGCAACCGGACAGCGGCCGGGTGCAGCGGCGCGCCGGCCTCTCCGTCGGCTACATGCCCCAGCATTTCCATGTGGAGGAGACGCTGCCGCTGACGGCGCGGCGGTTTTTGCAGCTGGCGAAGGGCGCCGGCGAGGCGGAATTGCGGACGGCCGCCGAAGAAGTCGGCATCGGGCATCTGCTGAATCAGCCCCTGCAAGGGCTGTCGGGCGGCGAGCTGCAGCGCACCCTGCTCGCCCGCGCCATCCTCCGCCGGCCGCAGCTTCTGGTCCTCGACGAGCCGGTGCGCGGCGTCGATATGACCGGGCAGCTGGAGCTCTACGACCTGATCGCACAGCTGCGCGGGCGGCTCGGCTGCGGCGTGCTGATGGTGTCCCACGATCTGCATATCGTGATGGCGGCGACCGACCGGGTGATCTGCCTCAACCACCATATCTGCTGCCAAGGGCAGCCGGATACAGTGAGCGCCCATCCGGAGTATCTGGCCCTGTTCGGGCCGCTGTCGAAGGAGCGGCTGGCCGTCTATCAGCATCATCACGATCACCGCCATGACCTCCATGGCGAAGTGGTCGGCGGCAATGGCCGCCGCGCGCATCGGGACGGCCGGCATGCTCCATGATTTCCTCGCCCGCGCGCTGATTGGCGGGCTGGGCATCGCCCTCTTCGCCGGCCCGCTCGGCTGCTTCATCCTCTGGCGGCGTATGGCCTATTTCGGCGACGCCCTGTCCCACAGCGCGCTGCTGGGCATCGCCCTGGGATTCCTCGCGGGCATCGACCTCAATCTCGGCATCCTGGCGATCTGCGTTGCCGTGGCGCTGTTCTTGCTGGCCCTGCAGCGGCAAAAGCGCCTGACGGTGGATACGCTGCTGGTGATCCTGTCCCACAGCGCGCTGTCCATCGGCCTTGTCGTCGCCAGCTTTGCGCCCAGCTTGCGGATCGATTTATCGGCCTATCTCTTTGGCGACATCCTGGCGATCGCGCCGCGGGATCTGCTGTGGATCTATGGCGGCGGCGTTGTGCTGCTGGCGATCCTGATCGCCCAGTGGCGTTCGTTGCTGAGCCTGACGGTGAACGAGGAACTGGCGCGCGCCGAAGGCATCAATGCCGGGGTCACGGGGCTGATCTTCATGCTGCTGATCGCCGTGGCGGTGGCTTTGGCGATGAAGGCCGTCGGAATTCTCCTGGTCTCGGCCCTGCTGATCATTCCGGCGGCGGCCGCGCGGCGCTTCTCCGCCACGCCCGAGCGCATGGCCGTCCTGGCGGCGATCATCGGCGGTGCTTCGGTGCTCGGCGGCCTGTTTGCGTCGCTGCAACTCGATACGCCCGCGGGGCCGTCGATCGTCGTGTCGGCAGCGGCGCTGTTCATCTTGAGCCTTGCCGCCGGCTTTGTCCGCGGCGAAAGTACGGCTGCCCGCTGACTCAACCCGAGGATCTCAATGGCCAATTTCTCTCCGCAGCGTTCCGGCGGCCCCTTCGGCGGCGGTTCCAATGGACCGATCCTCAACCTGCCGCGGATGACCCAGATCCTCATCCTTGTGAATATCGGGGTGTTCGTCCTCTGCCAATTCCTGCCGCAGAATTGGTTTTACCTGTTGATGTTGCATTTCAAGTTCGATGTGTTGCGCTTTACGGACGCCGTGCCTTTCTATTGGACAGTGATCCTCACGCCGGTGACCGCGCAATTCCTCCACGCCAATTGGATGCATCTGCTGTCGAACATGATCAGCTTTGTCCTGTTCGGCACGATCGTGGAGCGGGCGATCGGGCAGCAGCGTATGCTGGCTTTGACACTGATTACCGGCGTCATGGGCAATCTTGCTTTTCTGCTTCTGAACTATGGCCATGACGTCGCCAACATCGGCGCCTCCGGCGCCGGCAGCGGCCTGTTCGGCGCGGCGGTCCGCCTGCTGGTGCGGCAACGGCACGGCCGCGACAACAGGCAGATCTGGATCTTCGCAACCATCTGGGTCGGTATCGCCCTGCTGCCGGCATTGTTGTCCGGCCAAAGCAACATCGCCTGGGAGGCCCATGTCGGCGGCTTCCTTGCCGGCTTGCTGCTGATCGACACCTTCGATCGGCGCGGCAAGTTCCGCGTGATGTAGGTCCGGCCGTCTCAACCGTAGACCAGCGACGGCAACCACAGAGCGATATCTTCGAAGACGTAAAGCAGCGCCATGGCAAACACGACGATCCAGATGAACGGCATGACGCCGGCGAAGATTTGATTGATGGTAACATGCTTCGGCGCCACGCCCTTCAGGTAGAACGGCGCCATGGCCACCGGCGGGGACAGGAACGAGGTCTGCAGATTGAGCGCAATGAGAATGCCGAAGAAAAGCGGATCGATGCCGAAGTGATCGAGCAACGGCAGGAAGATCGGCACGAAGATGATGATGATCTCCGTCCATTCGAGCGGCCAGCCGAGGATGAAGATAATGACCTGCGTGACGATGAGGAACATGGTCGGCGACAGGTCGAGGGACACCACAAACTGCTCGATTACCGCTTGGCCGCCGAGCAGCGCGAAGGTCGACGAGAAGATGAAGGAGCCGACGAAAAGCCAACAGACCATCGCCGAGGTTCGCGCCGTCAGATAGACTGATTCCCTCAGCTTTTCCCAACTAAGCGCGCGGTAGGCGGCGGCCAGCGCCATGGCGCCCAGGGCACCCACGGCCGAGGCTTGAGTCGGCGATGCCCAGCCGAAAAGGATAGCGCCGAGCACGGTGATGATCAGCAGAGCCAGCGGAAAGAAGGAGGTTACTAGAGCAGTGACGACCTGGACGAAAGGAACACTACGCTCTTCCTTCGGAAGCTTGGGCGCCAAAGACGGGTTCAAGACAGCGCGGATGATGACGTAGAGGATGTACATGCCCGTCAGCATGAGCCCCGGCAGGAACGCGCCGGCATAGAGCTGCACCACCGATACACCGGCCGTGGCGCCATAGAGGATCAGCATGACGCTCGGCGGTATGAGAATGCCAAGGCACCCGCCCGCGCAGACCACGCCAGCCGACAGCCGGGCATCGTAGCCATGGCGCAGCATGGCTGGGTAGGCCAGCAACCCCATCAATGTCACCACCGCGCCGACGATGCCGGTGGCGGTCGCAAACAACGCACAGGTGATGAGCGTGGCAACCGCGAGCGAGCCTGGAACGCCGCCCGCGGCCAATTGAATACTTCGGAATAATCGGTCGAGAATGTTAGCTCGCTCGATCAGATAGCCCATGAACACGAACAGCGGCACGGAGACGAGCACGTCATTGGACATCACGGCATAGGTGCGCTGGACCACCAGGTGAAAGACCGGATCCATGCGCGGCGAAAAGGCGAAGAAGGCAAAGCCCACGCCCAGCGCCATAAGGGTGAAAGCGATGGGAAAGCCGAGCATGATGAAGAAGATGAAGAGAACCAGCATGAGCACGCCGAGATCAGGATTGCTCATGACGCCGTTCCCTGCTTTTCCTGCGCCCGCTGAAGTATGATTTTCTCCAGCTCTTCGACGTCATGCAGGCGCTGGGGCCATTCGCCCGACCTCAGGCAGATGATGCAACGAATGACCTCGGCCATTCCCTGCACCAGCATGAGCACGCCGACGATGGGAATGAGCGTCTTGAACGGATAAAGCGGCGGGCCGTTGGGGCTGTTCGACGAGTGCTCGCCGATCATCCAGGATTTCTCGGCGAAGATGAAGCCGGCATAAATGAAAGCGAGGATGCCAGGAAAGAAGAACAAGAAGTAAAGCGCCAAGTCCATCCCGGCCTGCACCTTCGGCGGCCAGCCGCGATAGAGAAAATCGCCTCGTACGTGACCGTTGCGCGCCAGGGCGTATGGCCCGGCCATGATGAAGAGCGTGCCATAAAGCATGTAGCTGGCGTCATAGGCCCAGGGACTCGGAATGCGGAACAGCTTGAGCATGATCACGTCATAGCTCATGGCGATCGTCAGCAGCACGATGCACCACGCGAACAGGTGCCCGACCCGCGTGTTGACCTCATCGATCAGGAGTAGAAACCTCTGCACGAAATGCCTCTCTGCGGACGCTCAAGCGCGCGGGGACAGCCGAATGGCTGCCCCCGCGGCGATGAGCCGATCCTACACCGCCCGGCCTTAGCCGAAGAAGTGCTTGTATGCGGGTGATTGAGCGACTTCGATCTGGAACTGGGCGCTGACCACGCGCTTTGCCCAGCTCTTCTGCGAGTCGATTACCTTGGCAAAGAACGCATCGGCCGAGTACTTGGCGATGACCTTATCCCAGGCGGCCAGTTGTGCCTCCAGGATCGCGTCGGACGTCTTGTGCACCTTGACGCCCTGCTCGGATTGCAATGCTTCAAGGTCTTTGGAGTACCGATCCATGGCCTTCCAGGACATGTCTGCCGACGCCGACTCGGCGGCGTATCTGAGCAAGGCCTGAAGGTCCGCTCCGAGTTCATTGAATCTTGTTCTATTGAATATGATCTCGAAGCATTCGGCCGACTGGTGATAGCTCTGAAGCATATAGTCCTTGCTTACATCGGGGAAGCCGAGTAGCCGGTCCGAGGACGGATTGTTGAATTCGGCTCCTTCGAGCAGGCCCTTCTCCAGAGCCGGCACGATCTCTCCGCCGGGGAGGATCGTAACGGCTGCACCCAGCTCGGTGAAAAGGTCGGCCGACAGGCCAACCGTGCGGTACTTCATGTTCTTGAACTGATCGGCGGACTCAATCGGCGCCTTGAACCAGCCCAGCGGCTGGGTCGGCATGGGGCCGGTGAGGAAGCCGACGAGATCCAGGCCGAGGATGTTCTGCACGAGTTCGGTGTAGAGCTCCTGGCCGCCGCCGTACTTGACCCAGCCGAGCATTTGATTGGCGGTCCAGCCAAAGGCCGGCGGCGTGCCGAACAGCGAGGCGGCCTTGTTCTTGCCGAACCAGTAGGCCGTGACGCCATGGCCGCCATCGAGCGTGCCGGCGATGACGGCATCCTGTAGCTCCAGCGGCTTGGCGACGGCGCCGGCCGGCAGCAGATCGATCTTCAGGCGGTCGCCCGCCATTTCATTGACGCGATTGACATAGTCCTGCGCGTATTCGTGGAAGATGTCCTTGGCCGGCCAAGTGCTCTGGAATTTCCAAACGATGGCGTCCTGCGCGCGCACGACGGTCGGAGCGGCGACGGCTGCCGCGACGGAGGCGGCGGCGGCGCCCTTGATGAAACCGCGGCGGGTTTTCACCTCGCCAGTAATCTCACGATCCAATTCGGTTGGGGTCGATGTCATATTGAGGGCCCTCCCTGGGCGTTTTGATTGATTGGGTGGGTCATCTTGCCGCAACGGCCATGGTTGCGACAACGCGGGACACCCCAGACTAAGGTCTTGCCTAGCCCAGCTTCCCTGCACCTTCCTTATAAGGCCGTCGTACACCGCAGGCGAGTCCCGCCGCATCAAAACCACGCCAGCAGCCCCTTTGTGCGTTGCGGCATAACCAATCCGCGAATTGGCCGTCCGAGAAGCCGGTACTGCCGACTGAACTAGGCACGCATCCGTTCGCTCTTGGGATCGTACATCGGCCGGAGTGAAACCCGTGCCGGCACGCGCTCGCAGGCCACTTCAATCTCGAACTTGCCGCCATCGATCCAGGCCTGGTCGACACCGTCAGGATTGTTGAGATAGCCCAGCGCAATGGCGCGGCCCAGCGTGTGCCCATAGTTGGCTGAGGTTGTGTAGCCGACCAGCTTGCCGTCCCGATAGATCGGCTCATTGTGATAGAGTAGCGGCTTCGGGTCCTCGAGGGCGAGTTGCACCATCCGCTTGGGCAGGCGCGCCTGGTTCTTCTGCTTCAGCAGGGCGTCCCGGCCGATGAACGGTGCCTTCTTGTCATAGGCGACAACAAAGCCGAGGCCGGCTTCGATCGGCGTATCGTCCTCGCCGATGTCATGGCCGAAATGGCGGTAGGCTTTTTCGATGCGGAGTGAGTCCATGGCATGCATGCCCGCAAGCTTCAGCCCGAACGGCGCGCCCTTCTCCAGGATGCGATCGAACACATTGCCGGCATACTCCGCCGGCACATAGAGTTCCCAGCCCAGCTCGCCCATATAGCTGATGCGGTTGGCGCGAACGCGGGCATAACCGATATCGATGATTTTCGACGTGCCGAAGGGGCAAGTCGCGTTGGTCAGGTCCGCCGCCGTCAACGTCGACAGCAGCGCCCGGCTCTTCGGGCCCATGACGCCGAGCACGGCATAGGCGGCCGTCACATCTTCCACCGAAGCGCGAGCGTCGGCGGGAATATGGTTCTTGAGCCACAGCAGGTCGCGCCGCGCCGTAGCCGCCGCAGTCACCACCATATAGTGATCCTCGGCAATGCGGGTGACCGTGAGATCGGCCTCGATGCCGCCGCGCTCGTTCAGCCATTGGGTGTAGATCGCCCGGCCGGGCGCGCCGCCGACGTCATTGGCACAGATGTTCTGCAATACCTTCTCGGCATCGGGGCCGCGCACCATGAATTTGGCGAAGGTGGACTGGTCGAATAGCGCCACGGCATTCCGCGTCGCCGTGCATTCCGCCGCGCAATAGTCGAACCAGTTCTGCCGGCCGAAGCTGTACTTGTACTTCGGCTCGACGCCCTTGGGTGCGAACCAGTTGGCGCGCTCCCAGCCGGCCACGTCGCCGAAGCAGGCATTGTTCGCCTTGAGCCGCTCAAAGAGCGGCGTCTTGCGCACGCCCCGCGCGGTCTCGAACTGGCGGTAAGGCCAGTGCATGGCATAGAGCAGCCCCAACGCCTCCGACACCCGCTCCACCAGGAAGGTCTTGGTGTTGAGATGCGGAGAGATGCGCCGGATATCCACGTCCCACAGGTCGAAGGGCGGATGGCCGTGGGCGATCCAGTGGGCCAGCACCATGCCGGCGCCGCCGGCCGATTGGATGCCGACAGAGTTGAACCCCGCGCCGACGAAAAAATTCTTCACCTCGGGCGCCGGTCCCAGCAGATATCGCTGGTCGGGCGTGAAGCTCTCCGGGCCGTTGAAGAATTTGCGGATGCCCGTCTGCTCCAGCTTGGGCACGCGGTGGATCGCGCCCTCCAGCACCGGTTGGAAGTGATCGAGATCCTCCGGCAATTCGGTGAAGCAGAAATCCTCGGCGATACCGTCCACGCCCCAGGGCTTCGCCGTCGGTTCGAATGCGCCCACCAGCAGTTTGCCGGCGTCCTCCTTGTAGTACGCGCAGCTGTCCATGTCGCGCATGACCGGCAGGTTCGCGGGAACGCCCATGGGCTCGGTCACGATGTAGAAATGCTCGCAGGCATGGAGCGGCACGTCAGCGCCGGCCATCAGACCCACCTCGCGGCCCCACATGCCCGCGCAGTTCACGACATACTCCGCGGTGACATCGCCTTGATCGGTTTTCACGCCGCAGGCCCGGCCGTTCTTGACGATCACGCCGGTGACCTTGCAGTCCTCGACGATGCGCGCGCCGCCGGCCCGCGCGCCCTTGGCCAGCGCCATGGTGGTATCGGCGGGATTGGTCTGGCCGTCTTGGGGAAACCAGATGGCGCCGATCACATCTTCGATATTCATCAGCGGCCACAGTTCCTGCACGCGCTTCGGGCTGACCGGCTCGGCGGGCACGCCGAAGGCATGGGCCATGGAAGCGCCGCGGCGCAGCTCGTCCCAGCGCTCGGGATTGGTGGCGATGGAAAGGCTGCCGTTCTGCTTGAAGCCGGTGGCCTGGCCGGTCTCCTTCTCGAGGCCGGTGTAAAGCTCCACCGTGTATTTCGCGAGCTTGGTGAGATTGGCCGTGTAGAGCATGGCCCGCACCAGGCCGGCGGCGTGCCAGGTGGTGCCGGAGGTCAGCTTCTTACGCTCCAGCAGCAGCACGTCTTTCTTGCCCATCTTCGCGAGATGATAGGCGGTGGAACAACCGATGATGCCGCCGCCGATGATCACGATCTCGGCGTGGCCGGGAAGCTTGCTTGTCATGGGAATAGACGCCGTTCTCTGGTTGTAATTTTGTGGTGGAATTCTACGGACCGGGCGCGGCGCCGCAACTACATCCGCAGCCTTGCATTGGCCGGATCGTAGAGCGGCTCCTGCGCGACCACGGCGCGGCGGCGCTCGCCGAACACCTCCACATCCAGCGCCATGCCAGGCTTCGCCAGATCGGTGCGGACATAGGCGAGCGCGATGCTCTTGCCGATGCTGTGGCCATAACCGCCGGAGCCGACGAGGCCGACGATGTCCTTGCCCTGCCAAACTGAAGAACAATAGGGCGCATCTGCGGTGCCTTTATCCTCCAGCAGCAGCGGTACGAAGCGCTCCCGCGGACCGCTGTTGTGCTCCTTTAGCAGCGCGGCGCGGCCCATGAACTCGCTCTTGGTGAGGTCGACGAAGCGGTCGAGGCTGGCCATGAAGGGCGTGTATTCGTGGGTGAGATCGCCCTTCCAGCCGCGATAGCACTTCTCCAGCCGCATCGAGTCCATCGCATACATGCCAAAATCGCGGATGCCGTATCTCTCGCCCGCCTGCCAGAGCTGGTCGTAAATCGACGCCATATGCTCCACGGGCGCATGGAGCTCCCAGCCCAATTCACCGACATAGTTTACGCGCAGCGCAAGAAGCCGCGCATAGCCGATCTCGATCTCCCGCGCCGACAGCCAGGGGAATGCCGCATTGGACAGATCGGCATCGGTCGCCTGGCTCAGCACATCCCGCGCCTTCGGCCCGGCGATGATGATGGAGCCATAGCGCGTGGTGTGGTTCTTAATGCGCAGCGCGCCGTTCTTCGGCCGGTGCTTCTCCAGCCAGTCGAGATCATGCCATTCCGCCACGGCCGCGCTGATAAGGTAGAAGCGGTTCTCGGCCAACCGTGTGATCGTGAACTCGGAGATGATCCCGCCCTTGTCGTTGAGCGCATAGGACAGCGTGACCCGGCCCTGCTTCGGCAGCTTGCCGCAGATCAGTTTGTCGAGCCATGCGGCCGCCCCGTCGCCCTCGATCAGCAGCTTGGTAAAGCCGCCGAGATCGAGAATGCCCACGCGCTCCCGCACCGCCTTGCATTCCTCGCCCACGGCATCGTGCCAGTTGGTGCGGTGGAAGCTCGGCACCTGCTCGCGTTTGTCTTCCGGCCGCGGGAACCAGGCCGCGCGCTCCCAGCCGCCGCGGGCGCAGAACATGGCGCCCTTGGCTTTCAGCCGTTCATAGAGCGGCGTGGTCTTGGCCGGGCGCCCGGCGGGCCGCTCTTCGGCGGGAAAGGCGATGGCATATTCGTTCTGGTAGACCTCGACCGCTTTCGCCACGACGTATTTCTTCGTCGCGTAGTCGGTGTAGCGCCGGGGATCGAAGATCCAGAAATCCCACTCCGGCTCGCCATGGGCGATCCATTCCGCCACCGTCTTGCCGGCGCCGCCCGACTGCGCGATGCCGAAGCTGAAGCAGCAGCATTGGAAAAAATTCGGCAGGCCGTGGGCCGGGCCGATATAGGGATTGCCATCGGGCGAATAGGGAATCGGCCCGTTGATCACTTTCTGCACGCCGACGGTGCCGAGGATCGGCACGCGCTTGATGGCATCGTTGATATAGACCTCGAGCCGCTCCAGATCGTCGGGATAGAGCTCATAGGCGAATTTCTCGGGAATGCCGTCGAGCCAGTGGGGCGTCGCCTTCCACTCATAAGGCCCGAGCAGCAGCCCGCTGCGCTCCTGCCGCAGATAATAGCTGGTATCGGGATCCCGCAGCAGCGGCAGCTTCTCCTTGCGGCCCTCCAATTCGGCGACCGGCTCGGTCACCAGATACTGGTGGGACATGGAGACAATCGGCATGTACTGTCCGACCATGCTCATGATCTCGCCCGCGCGATAGCCGGCGGCGTTGATCACGAACTCGCAGGTGACGTCGCCCTTGTCGGTCTTCACCAGCCACTCGCCCGCCTTGGTGCGTTCCAGGCCGGTGACGCGGGTGAAGCGGACGATCTCCGCGCCCATGTCGCGCGCACCCTTGGCATAGGCCTGGGTGAGCTGGCTGGGATCGATGTCGCCATCGAACGGATCCCAGAGGCCACCCTCGAGATCGTGCAGCTCGATGAAGGGATAGCGCTTCTTGATGTCGGCCGGAGACAGCAACTCGAACTCCAGCCCCTGGGCACGGGCCATGCCGCGCACATGGGCATACTCCGCCATACGCGCCTTGGTGTGCGCCAGCCGGATCGATCCCGTGAGGTGGTAGTTCATGGGATAATCGACTTCCTCGCCCAGCTTCGCATAGAGCTTGGTGCTGTGGCGCTGGAATTTCAGCACGTTCCAGGAGGTGGAGAAGTTCGGGCAGTTGCCGGCGGCATGCCAGGTGGAGCCGGAGGTGAGTTCGTCGCGCTCGATCAGCAGCGTGTCCGTCCAGCCGAGCTTGCCCAGGTGATAGAGCGCGCTGCACCCCACCGCGCCACCGCCGATGATCACCACACGCGCCTGAGATTTCATTCTGGCCCCCTCGTCTTCGCTCCAGGCCTTACGACCTGTTGTTGTTCTGCTCGCACCCTACTCCGCCGCCTGCGCCGGACGCGGGCGCATGTTCTCCCGCGGCAAACGGATCGGCAGCTTGGCGCGGATCGCGTCGTCGACCACGTCAGGCACATGGCGCGGATAGTGCCGCGCCAGGATCTCTCTGGTCTTTTTCACCGCCTTGTCGATGATGTCGGTGGAGCCCTGCTCGCGCCATTCCTTCGGGCTCGTGCGGTCGCCGACCATCGGATAGACATAGGCTGTCTGCATCAGCCGCAGCGTCTGGTCCGAGCCCAGATAATGCCCCGGCCCGCCGATGCAGGCATCGCGGATGGTGTCGAGCGAGAGCGTGTCGTCGCTGACCTCGATGCCCCTGATGATCCGCTGGGTGGCGCCGATGATGTCGTTGTCGATGATCAGGCTCTCCAGGCAATAGCCCAGCAGGCTGGCATGCATGCCGGCGCTTTCATAGATCAGGTTCGCGCCGGCATTGCCGACGATGGCGTGGTTGTAGGCCTTCTCCGCGCCGGCCTGCGCGTCGGGCACCTTGGAGTCGCACATGCCCGAGGAGGTGCCGCCGGTCAGGTCGTAGAAATGCGCCATCTGCGCGCAGCCGGCGGAGAGCAGCGCCTGCTCCGGGCTGCCGCCCGACATGGCACCGGTGCGCAGGTCCGAAACGAACGGCCAGGTACCGAAGATCGCCGGCGCGCCGGGCTTCAGCGCGTTCACATAGATCAGGCCGGCAATCACTTCCGCCGTCGCCTGCACGATGGTGCCGGCCAGCGCCGCCGGCGCCGTGGCGCCCGCCTGCCCCGCCGACAGCAGCAGCACGGGCATTCCGCCCCGCACCGCCAGCTCGAGACAATGGCTGGCATCAACGGCGAATTTCAGCGGCGGCACGACGAAACAGTTCGACTGGCTGACGAACGGCCGCGCCCGCCATTTGTCCTCGCCACCCGCGATCGCATGCAGCATTTGGAACGACGCTTCCAGATGCTCCGCCGCCACCCAGCTCGAACCCACATGCTTGGTGGTGCCCATGATGCTGGCGTAACAGGTGTTGATGTCCATCTCCCGGGGGTCCGGCAGATCGCGCGGCACCACGGCGCGCTGGAAGAAATGAATATGCTCCATCTCATCGACGATGCGGGCGATGTCGTAGAGGTCCTGCAAATAGGACTCGCGGTATTCGCCGGTCCTGGGATCGACGATATGCACGGCCGCACCGGCGGTGCCGAAGTAGACCTTCTTGCCCCAGGGCTCCATGTCGTGGCGCGGCTCCTGGCCATAAAGCACGAACTGCCGCGCCGCCTTGGCGATGGTGTCCTCGACGAGAGAGCGCGAGAAGGTCAGCCGCCCATTGTCGTCGTATTCGGCGCCCGCCGCCGTGCAGGCTTCGATACAGGTGGGGATGGCGTCGGCGAGACCGATGTTCGCCAGCACATCCAGCACCGCGCCATGGATCTTCTGGATGTCCTCGTCCTTAAGCGCCCTGTAGTTGCCGCCCTCCATGCCCGGCCAGACCGGCCGCTGGTTCTGGGGCAAGGGCGCAGCCCGCTGGGCCCGGCGCGCCGCGCGCCCGCCGCGTCGGCCGCTATCAACCTGGATGTCGCTCATCGAAAGCTCCTGGGGCTTTGAATTCCTTTGGATGTTCACCGATTCCGGGTCGATTTCGCAACCGAGCGTTTTTCATAGATACATGAATTCAGTTCACATGAATCTGTGTGTATCCTATAATTCACAGTCACTTAAGCGCATAACTAACTAACTGGCATGAACCTGCCCTATCGATGGACCGCCGAAATCTGCCCTCGTTTTCATCGCTTCGCGCCTTCGAAGCCGCCGCCCGGCACCTCAGCTTCCGCGCCGCCGGCGAGGAGCTCGGCCTGACCCAATCGGCCATCAGCCACCAGATTAAGGAGCTGGAGACCTGGATGGGCTTGCCGCTGTTCGCGCGGTTGGCGCGGCGGGTGGAGTTGACCGACGCGGGCGCGCTCTACTTCCCATTCCTGCGCGACGCGTTCGACCGCATCGCCCAGGGCACAGATATCCTGCGGCGATCGACGGCCGGCGGCGATCTCACCGTGCAGGTCTACGTCACCATGGCTGTGCGATGGCTGATCCCGCGCATGCATGAATTTCACCGTGCCAATCCGGATATCGCCGTGAAGCTGGACGCCAGCCATTTCGACTGGGGCTTCAACGAGAAGCGTGCCGATGTGGGCATTGTCTATGCGCGGGAGACGGACCAACAGCAGCTCAGCTACACGCATCTTTTCGACGCCGAGCTGTCGCCGGTCTGCAGCCCCGCGGTGGCGCAAGGCGGCCTGGGCCTGCGCCAGCCCGCCGATCTGGTGAACCACACGCTGATCGAGCTGTTCACCGCGCCCGACGAATGGGCCACTTGGCTCAACGCCGCCGGCGTGCCGCAGATGACGGGCCGCAGCGGCATCAAGGTGGATAGCTATCTGCTGGCGATCGAGACCGCCGTCGACGGTCAGGGCATCGCCATCGCGCCGCATTTCCTGGTCGCGGCCGATCTGCGTAGCGGGCGCCTGGCGCAGCCCTTCAAGCTCTCCTGCCGCCAGCCCGGCGGCTGGTACTTCGTCTGCCGCTCAGCACTGGCGCAGGACCGGCGCGTCGCGCGGTTTCGCGAGTGGATCGTCCAGCAGGTGGCTGCCGATCCGGAGATCGGCGCCGCCGCTAAACCCAGGGCAGCGAGTAGGTCTTCACGTTCGTGAAACTCTTCATCGCCTCGATCACGCCTTCCTTGATGCCGAGGCCGGAGTCCTTGATGCCGCCGAAGGGCGACATCTCGATGCGGTAGCCCGGCACTTCCCGGATATTCACCGTGCCGACCTTAAGCTCGCTGACGAAGCGCGTGATGTAGTCCAGGCGGTTGGTGCAGACGCCCGACGAAAGCCCATAAGCGGTCGAGTTGGACACGCGGATCGCATCGTCGATGTCCTTCACGCGGATGACCGGCGACACCGGGCCGAAGGTCTCGTGCTTCACCAGCTTGCAGTCATAGGGGACATGATCCACCACGGTGGGCGAATAGAGCGCGCCCTTGCGGATGTTGCCGTAGAGAAGCTTGGCACCGGCGGCGACGGCATCGTTGACCATATCTTCGCAGTATTTCGCCGCAGGCTCGTCGATGACCGTACCCATGTCCGTCGCAGGATCCAGGGGATCGCCGTATCTGATCTTCTTCGTCTTCTCCAGCAGCAGATCGACGAAGCGGTCGGCCACGGCCTCCACCACGATCATGCGCTTGACCGCGGTGCAGCGCTGGCCGGAGTTCTTATAGGAGCCGGCCACCGCGAGCGTCGCCGCTTCCTCGATATCCGCATCCTCCATGACGATCAGCGGATCGTTGCCGCCCAGCTCCAGCACGGCGCGGCGATAGCCCATATGGTTGGCGATGTACTTGCCGACGGAGACCCCGCCCGTGAAGGTGATGAGATCCACATGGGGATTGGTCAGCATCTCGTCGGCGATCTCCTTCGGATCGCCGGTGATGACCTGGAGCATTTCCGGCGGCAGGCCGGCCTCATACAGCACGTCTGCCAGCAGCAGCGCCGTCAGCGGCGTCTTCTCCGAGGGCTTCAGCACCATCTTGTTGTTGGTGGCGATGGACGGCGCCACCTTGTGCGCCACCTGGTTCAGCGGATGGTTGAACGGCGTGATCGCGGTAATCGCCGTCAGGGGATCGCGCTGCGTGTAGATTCGGCGCTTCTTGCCGTGAGGCGTGATGTCGCAGGAGAATATCTGTCCGTCATCGAACACGCAGGCATTGGCCGAAAGCGTGAACACGTCATAGGCGCGGCCGACCTCGTAGGTCGAGTCCTTGAGGCACAGGCCGGACTCCAGCGTGATCAGGCGGGCGATCTCGTCGCGGCGCGCGACCAGCGCATCGGCGGCCTTGCGCAGGATCGCCGAACGGTCGGCGCGGGACAGCTTGGCACTGTAAGCGGCCGCCTTTTCATAGGCGCCGCGCACATCTGAAATCGTCGCCTTCGGCACGGTGCCGACGACTGTGTTATCGTAGGGATAATGCACATCGATGACGCTGTCGCGGCTGACCTTCTCGCCGGCGATGCGCATCGCTTCCTTGCGGATGACCGCGTTCATGTTCAGACCGCCTTTGAGAGTGTGGATTGCGCCGCGGCGCCCGCATGATTCAGCGCGAGATCGAAGACGCTGAAATTACGCAGGCGCAGATTGGCCGGCAGCCGGCCCACCGGACGATTCATCAGCAAGGGCACGCGCTGTTCGGAGATGCCGCCATGGGACCGCAGCGGCGCATCGAGGCCGGAGAGATCGTGGCGGCTGGCGCTGGTGCCGATGGCGAAACTGCGCTGGGACACCGCGACGATGTCGCCCATGCGATCCTCAGGCAGTTCGAAACGGCGGCAGGCCTCTTCGCGGGATAGTACGGTCTCCATGCCCGGCAAGGCCGCCAGGCGCTTCAGGATACCCCCGCGGTCGGCGCTGTCAGGCAGATAGACGGTCGCGAAAGAACCGAGCGCGCCGTGATGCACCACATAGGGATCGGTGATCGGCAGGATCACCCGCGCGGCATCCTTGCCCAGCCAGCCATCGAGCACGTCCTGCAGATAGACAACCTGCGGCGCGCTGTTGCCGTCGGTCTTGCCGTTCATGCCGTGATCGGCAGTCACCGCGACGACCGCGCGCAGCGCATCCAGCCGCGCCAGATAGCCGTCGATCATGGAGTAAAAGGCGTTGGCGGCCGGCGTTCCCGGCGCATGCTTGTGCTGGATGTAGTCGGTGGTCGAAAGATACATGATGTCCGGCCGCATCGACTCCATCAGCTTCACGCCCGCGGCGAAAACGAACTCGCTGAGATCGGCACTATAGACCGACGGCAGCGGCTTACCGACGAAACCCAGCGCATTGTCGATGCCATGCTCGGCCTTCGTCGTCTCATTCGCCTTCTCCGCCGAGAAGCAGATGCCGGTGAGATCCTTGCCGAGGAGCCGCCGCAGCTTGTCCTTGGCGGTCACGACGGCGACCTTCGCGCCGGCGCGGGCAAAGGCGGCGAGGATCGTCTCGGCGCGCAGGTACTTCGGATCATTCATCATGATCTCCTGCCCGGCCTCGCGGTCGTAGAAGTAGTTGCCGCAGATGCCGTGCACCGCGGGCGAAGCGCCGGTCACGATCGACAGGTTGTTCGGGTTGGTGAAGCTGGGCACCACGCAATCGGCCAACAGGTTCGCGCCATCAGGCAGCGTGCGCCTCAGCCAGGGCATCGCGCCCGCCTCCATGGCGCGGGTCGTGTAGTCGGGCTCGCTGCCGTCGATGCAGACGACCACGAGCGGCGCGCTCGGCCAAGCATAGGCCTTGCCGTTGACGGTGATCGATTTCGGATGCTGTGCCATGTCTATCGAACTCTCGCCTTTATGCCGCACTCTTGGAGCGCGCCGGGGCGCCTGACGTCACGCCCATCTCCGCCAGCACGGCGCGCACCGCGTCGAGCGCGCCATTCATCTCGGCATCGCCGAGGCGGCCGATGCAGCCGATGCGGAAGGAGTCGGCCACGGTCAGCTTGCCGGGATAGATCACGTAGCCGCGCTCCCTGAGCTTGTCATAGAACAGCTCGAACTTGAACTTCGGATCCGCCGGCATGTGGAAGGTGACGATGATCGGCGCCTGGATCGCATCGGGCAGCAACGTCTCGAATCCCAGGCTGCGCATGCCGTCGATCAGGGTCTTGCAGTTGCGGCGGTAGCGCGCGCCGCGGCCGGCGACGCCGCCTTCGGCTTCGTGCTCTTTCAGCGCCTGGTCGAACGCCACGATGACATGGATCGGCGGGGTGAAGCGCCATTGCGCATTCTTCTCCATCGCCACCCATTGGTCATGCAGGTCAAGGCTGAGCGCGTGGGCATTGCCGCCGCAGGTTTCCAGCGCCGCCTTGCGGGCGATGACGAAGCCCATGCCGGGCACGCCTTCCAGGCATTTGTTGGACGAGGCCGCCAGCGCATCGAACGGCACCAGGCGCGCATCCACGGCAAGTGCGCCGAAAGCGCTCATGGAGTCGATCAGCAGGCTGCGGCCGGCGCGCTTCACCGCGGCGGCGATTTCCTCGATCGGATTGAGGACGCCGGAAGTGGTCTCGCAGTGGACCACGAAGACATGGGTGATCGCGGGATCGTCCTTCAGCTTTGCGGCCACATCCGCCGGCTCGACCGGCCGGTCTTCGGCCCATTCCATCGTCGCGTAGCCGCGGCCGCTATAGTCGGCGATCCTCGCCGCCCGCTTGCCATAGGCGCCGTTGATCAGGATCAGCAGCTTGCCGCTCTTCGGCACGAAGGTGCCGATCATCGCTTCCACGGAAAACGTGCCGCTGCCCTGGAGCGGCACGCAGACATGGCTGCCGGTCGCCTGCGCCAACTCCACCAGCCGGTCGCGCACCCGCCTGTTGATGGCGATGAAGGCAGCGTCCCGCGAACCCCAGTCATGGAGCATGGCCTGCTTCACGCCGGCCGAGGTAGTCAGCGGACCGGGCGTCAGCAGCCAGGGATCGCGCGGGGCAGAGGGCATGAGGGGCTCCTTGAATTCGTTGCTTGCCCTTAAATGGCCCTGGGGCTTATCATAAGTCAAATCACTACTTTCTATATTTAATATAGACATGATCTATACTCAACTTCGCGCCTTCCATGCGGTGGCCGCCGCCAGCAGCTTCACCAAGGCGGCCGACGCGCTGCACGTCACCCAGCCCACCCTGTCGGCCCAGGTGAAGGCGCTGGAGGAGGCCTATGGCGTCGAGCTGTTCGAGCGCCGCGGCCGCGGCATCGCACCCACGGAGCTGGGCCGCCGCCTGCAGGAGATCACCCGCCGCTTCTTCAACCTGGAGGACGAGGCGGAGGAGCTGCTGGCAGCCACCCGCGGCCTGATCCGCGGCCATCTGCGGGTCGGCGCCGATGCGCCCTACCATGTCATGGAGTCGCTGGCCGCCTTTAACCGCCGCTACCCCAAGCTGACCCTGGCGCTGGCCATCGGCAATTCGGCGGAGTTGCTGCAGGACTTGCTGGAGCATCGCAGCGACGTCGCCATCGTCGCCGATGTGCCCGGCGACGCCCGCCTCCACGCCCTGCCCCTCCGCCGCGATCGGCTCATCGGCTTCGTCCCCGCCGGCCATCCCCTGGCCCGCAAAGGCCGCATCGAGGCCGGGGCGCTGGCCGGCCATCGCCTGGTGCTGCGGGAGCCCGGCTCCACCACGCGCCATCTGTTCGAGACGGCCATGAGCCGCGCCGGCCATGGCCTGGGCGAGGTGCTGGAGATCGGCAGCCGGGAGGCCGTGCGCGAGGCCGTGGCGGCGGGCCTGGGCATCGGCATCGTCTCCGAGAGCGAGTTCGGCCAGGACACGCGCCTGCAGCCTCTGCGCCTGTCGGGCGTCGATGTGGAGATGACCGAGTATGTGGTCTGCCTGGCGGAGCGGCGGGAGCTCAGGCTGGTGAAGGCGTTCCTGGAGATCGTCGCCGCGACGGCGACGTAAGGCCTAGACGGGCGCGCGGCCGGGGCAGAGAAGGATAAAGACAGCGACCGCCAGCAGAACGGCGCCGACGATCTCCGGCACAAGCCAGTTTCCCGCATACAGGTAGGTGGTGACCGCAAAGCTTCCGGCCATCATGGCAACTGCTCCGGCCTTCGCCTTGGGCGGGATCACCCGGTGGCGGTGCCATTGGCGCAGGCCCCGGCCCAGGCGCGGGTGATCGTAGAGCCAACGCTGCAGCCGCTCCGAACTGCGGGAGAAGCACCAGAGCGCCAGCAGCAGGAAGATCGTGGTCGGCATGACCGGCAGGAACAGGCCGGCGATGCCCAGCCCCAGGCAAACGAACCCCGCCGCCAGGGCGATCTGGCGGATCGGCCGGCAGGCGATGGGGCGGTGCTCCAGGGTATCGGTCGGCATGGACTCACCGGTGGTTGGCATTCGGGCATGGCCACATGGCTGGGATAAGCTGTCATACCAGACAATCCCAGCCTAGTGCTTTTCGCGAGACGTTCTGTGATGGGGCGCACACCGGGCCGCTGGACACGCGGGTACGGGGCTAATTCGAGCGATGGACCCCATGTCCAGCGAGGAACTGCCCCACCGTCCAGCGGCGATATGGACAGGGGCCGGAAGAGAACCGCAAAGACGCGACGGCGCAGAGGTCGCCTGTGAGGGTGGCATTCCGACCCGCCCCGCCCGGAAAGTTGAATCCGTGCGATGAACCCCATGCCAAGCGAGCCCTCGAACGCGCGACACCGTCTCCGAACAACATCGGTGCCGGCCCCCTCCCTACCCTCCCCCGCCAAGCGGCGGAGGAGGTGGCTCGCGCAGCGAGACGGAAGCGGCATGGCGCGGTCTTCAACCGCCGCACTGCTCGCTGAACCTACGTCAATGCGATTCCGTTCGATCGACCCCATGCCAAGCGAGGACGTGGCTCAGCGTCCAGCGGAAATGAACGAACCCGTAGTCATCTACGTCCACTGTCTGATGGGAACACAGGCATACGGTCGGGACGCCGGACGGTCCAGACGACAAACAGATCCACAATGTCCAACATCGAGGCTCCCGGCGCAGGACCGGGAGCGACTCCCGGATATGGGGATCGGGATCGCGGGTTCAAGGAATTTGATCCTTGATGTCCGTTCATTCCGCCTCGGCTTGTTCTTGATTGCGCCTCCTTACGAAAACTACATCGGTGTCAGGCTGCGCTGGATTGCGCGCATCCAGGGCTGTAGCCTCGGCGAATGCCGGCCGAGAAACCAGCCGTGGATTTCCGCACCTATCGCTCCGACGCCCATAGCTGGGCGATGGCGGCGCGCGCACCCGACCCGCGGCTCAAACCCTACGTCAGCGACTATACCGGCTATAGCGAACAGGCGTCGCAGCCGATGCGGCGGTTGCAGCCGCCTTTCGCCGGCATCCCGATGATCGTCACCTTCGGCCCGGCGCTCGCCATCATCAATGGCGACCGGCCGGCCGAGCGCGGCATGTTCCGCAGCTTCCTTGCCGGGCTGCACGACGTGCATGTCCTGACCGAGTTCGCCGGCGCGCAACGCGGTCTCCAGGTCAATTTCACGCTGCTCGGCGCCCATCGCTTTCTCGATGCCGCCATGTCCGATGTGGCCAACCGCTGCCTGGATCTCGGCGACATTATCGGCGCATCGGCGGCCGGCCGCCTGAGCGAGAGGCTGCAGGATGCGAAGGACTGGCCCGCGCGGTTCGAACTGATGGACCGGTTCCTGCTGGAGCGCCTCGCGCGCGGGCGGCCGATGTCGCCCGATATCGCCTGGGCGTTCAGGCAACTTCAGGACGATCGCGGCGCCCGCTCGATCGGCGCCTTGAGCCGCGCCCTCGCCTGCAGCCGCAAGACGCTGATCAAGCGCTTTCATGCCCGGATCGGCCTGACCCCCAAAGCGGTTGCCGGCATCCTGCGCTTCGAACACGCCGCCGGGCGGCTCAGGTCTGGCGGCGAAGAAGGCTGGAGCGAACTCGCCCTATCCTGCGGTTACAGCGATCAGGCGCACTTCAATCGCGACTTCCGCCGATACTCCGGCCGCACGCCCACGGAGTACCGCCGCGCGCTGATGCCGAATGGCGGCGGCATTGCCGGTTAAACTTCATCCAAGACCGCGCTGCTTTGTCCGGGACTCAACCGGCAATCAGGTCGATCTCCTCGTCGCCAAAGCCAAATCGGGCCATCATGGCGCGGTGCGCCTTTGATCCCAGATATTCCTTCAAGGCCTGATCGAAGTCATGCCTGAAGGCATCGTCATGCTTGGCGAAGGCGAAACAGCCGAAGGCAGGTTCTTTTTCCGCCGCATTAATGCGAAGGACTTCGAGGTCGAGTTCCGGATGCTGCGCGCAGAAGGCGAAATGAGCGCGGGCGACACTGGCGTAGGCGTCAACGGTTCCGCGTGCCACAGCCTCAGCCGCCTCGCCGTAGGCCTCGAAGATCCGGATGCGGGCGCCGGGGACGCCGAACTGAACGGCGGCGTCATGCTGGACCTGGCCGCGGATCGCCGCGACCTGAGCGCCGCTGTTGCCGGCAATGGCGCGATAGCCCGTGAGCGCTTTCGGATTTCCCTTGCGGACGAGCAAGCCATCCGCCAGCGCCCAGATGGGGCGGCTGAAGCTTGCCATCTTCTTGCGCTCCTCCGTGGCAAACAGACCCGTCGTCATCCGCCAACGGCCCGCCGCGACGCCTGGAAGCAGTTCCGCGAATTCTGTTTCAGCGGGCTCGAATTTGCCGTCGCCGATTTGGGCAAGGATTGTTTTCGCCAACTCGACGTCGCAGCCGGTGACTGTCCCATCGGCGAGTCGATAGTTGAAGGGCGGTTCGATGAGAAAGCCGAATTTCATGTTGATCCTTGCAATGATGACGCTCTGCAACTCCTGGGTCCTCGCGTTCGCGAGGACCCAGGAGCTGCAGAGCGCTTCCGTGACGATTGCAACGACGCCGTGTAGGTCCGGATGCCGGGGCGGGATTCCAAGGTGATGCCGATGTTCGTGCCGCAGGCCGGGCAGAATTGCTGATCTGGCCAGTGCCCGGACTCATCTGAAATGTGCCGGTAAATGCTCAGGGCGTCGGCCGCGATGTCGACCCGGTCCTGCTGGAAGACGGCTTCGACGCCGAACGCCGTGCCCGTGCGCCGCTGGCACCAGGTGCAATGGCAGACCGTGATGCGCTCCGGTTCGCCACGCGCCGTACAACGCAGCCGCCGTGATGATCGATCAAATCGCTGATTCTCCGTTGCGATAGTTTTGCATGATTGCGTCCGCGATGCAAAATCGTGGGCGTGACTCCCCGGACGTTCCGCCGCATTCTCCCTGTTCATCACTTGCCGTGAATTTCCGGAGTCCCGCCGCATGACCGCATTCCCAGAGTATGAAAAGTATGACGCCCTCGGCCTGGCCGAATTGATTGCCCAGAAGAAGGTTTCGGCGGCGGATGTGCTGGACGCGGCGATCGGGCGGATCGAGGCGCTGAATCCGCGGCTCAATGCGGTCGTGCAGAAGATGTACGATCAGGCGCGGCAGACCTTGCAGGCAGGACTGCCGCAGGGGCCGCTGGCAGGCGTGCCGTTCCTGCTGAAGGATCTCTACACCTGGTACGCCGGCGCGCGGGTGGGGAACGGGTCGCATCTCTATGACGGCTTCGTCGCCGACCATGATTTCACCATCGTCGAACGCTACAAGCGGGCCGGGCTGCTGATCCTCGGGCGGACCAACACGCCGGAGTTCGGGCTGAACGCGGCGACGGAGCCGGCGGTCAACGGCCCGACGCGCAATCCCTGGAACCTGGAGTACAGCTCCGGCGGCTCCAGCGGCGGCGCCGCGGCGGCCGTGGCGGCGGGCATGGTGCCGGCGGCCCATGCGACCGACGGCGGCGGATCGATCCGCATTCCCGCCGCCAATTGCGGCGTCGTCGGGCTGAAGCCCACACGCGCGCGGAATCCGGCCGGCCCCGATGTGGGCGAAGGCTGGAGCGGCCTGGCCGGCGGCCATGTGGTGAGCCGGAGCGTGCGCGATACGGCGGCCTTCCTCGATGCGTCGAACGGGCCTTCGCCCGGCGATCCCTATTGGGCGCCGCCGCCGGCGCGGCCGTTCCTGCAGGAAGTAGCAGCGGCGCCGGGCAAGCTGCGGATTGCGCTCTGCACCAAGCCGGCCACGGGCGTGCCGGCCCATGCCGATAGCGTCGCGGGCGCGGAAGCCGCGGCCAGGCTTTGCGAGGACCTGGGGCACCGGGTCACCGAAGCGGCGCCGAAGTTCGATTGGGAGGGGTTGATCTGGGCAATGCAGGTGATCATCGGCGGCAATCTGCGCAGCGCCGTGGATCTCCGCCTGGCGTCGCTGGGGCGCAGCCTGCAGCAGGGCGATCTCGAGCACGTCACCGCCGAGTGGTACGAGATGGGCGGCAAGTTCACGGCCCGCGACTATGCCCGCGCCATCACCATCGTCCATGGCATCGGCCGGCGCTTCGGCGCGTTCTTCACCCAATACGACGTGCTGCTGTCGCCGGTGCTGGCCGAGCCGCCATTGCCGCTGGGCTCCACCGACATGATGCGGCTCGATCTCAAGGCCTACAACGAGCGGCTGTTCCGGCTGATCCCCTTCACGCCGCAGTTCAACGTTTCCGGCGGGCCGGGCATTTCGCTGCCGCTCCACTGGACGGCAAGCGGGCTGCCCGTCGGCGTTCATTTCGGCGCCGACTACGGCAACGAGGCGGTGCTGCTGCGGCTGGCCGCGCAGCTCGAGCAGGCCCAGCCCTGGCATGACAAGCGGCCGCAACTTTGAGGGCAGCGATCTCAGGAAATGACGACCGGCCACAGGAAACAGGCATCATCGAAAGCGGGCGACGAGCCGCTGCTCCTCTTCGCGCGGGCGCTGGATTTCGCCGCCCGCAAGCATGTGCATCAGCGGCGCAAGGGCGAGTCCGCCGAGCCTTACATCAATCATCTGGCCGAGGTGGCGCGCCTGCTGGCGGCTACGCCCGAAAACCACAGCGCCGCGGTGACGGTGGCCGGCCTGCTGCACGATACCCTGGAGGATACGGCGACCAGTCATGACGAGCTGGCGGCGGAGTTCGGCGAGGAGATCGCCTCGCTGGTGCGCGAGGTGACCGACGATACGGCCCTGCCCAAGGAGGCGCGGAAGAAGCAGCAGGTGATCCATGCCCGCCACGCTTCGGCCGGCGCCAAGATGATCAAGATCGCCGACAAGACCAGCAACCTGCACAGCATCCTCCATAGTCCCCCGCGCGGCTGGGACTTGGCGCGGAAGAAGGAATACTTCGATTGGGCCAAGCGCGTGGTCGAGGGCTGCCGCGGCGTCAGCGAGTATCTGGAGGCGGAGTTCGACCGGGCGTGGGCGCTGGGGGCGGAGGAGTTTGGGCTGCGGGGGAAGTGAGGCCGCGGCGGTGATCCCTCACCGCCACGGCGCCTTGGCGAGGGCGGCGGGGCTTGGAGCATGACAAGGACGCCGGACGCAGAGCCTTGTGCCCGGTCCTGAACAGCCTGTCGGTTTCAGAGGATCGTCAATGGCCGGTCAGGCGTCGCCGGCCCGCTTGGTGAGGGGGCTGGCCGCATCCGGCCGGGGCGCGCCCGAGACGGGCTTCGCCGGACGCACCGGCGGCCGCAGCGGCTTTGGCGGCATCGGCGCGATGCGGCCGTTGCCGAGCCGGGCCAAGGCGCGCTGCTCGGGATCGATGCGGTACTTCTCCATCATGCGATAGAGCGTGACCCGGGAGACGCCGAGTTCCTTGGCGGCGCGCTTGATGTTGCCGCCATTGATGCGCAGCGCCTCGCGCATCAGCTTCTCTTCCAGCGCCTGGCGGGCGGTGGCGAGATCGGGCACCCCCTGATCGGCGCCGGTCGATTCCGCGAAGGTGAGGTCGGAGGCCATGATCCAGCGGCCCTCGGCCATGACCACGGCCCGGCGGATGGTGCTGATGAGTTCGCGCACATTGCCGGGCCAGCGGTAGCGCTGCATCTTTTCCAGCGCGCTGTCGTGGAAGCCGAGCTTCGGCAGCTTCAGCTCGGAGGAGAATTTGCGCAGGAAGAAAGTGGCCAGGAGCTGTATGTCGTCGCCGCGGTCGCGCAGCGGCGGCATGGAGATGCAGAGCACATTCAGGCGGTAGTAAAGATCCTCGCGGAACTTGCCGGCCTTGATGGCGTCTTCGAGATTGATGTTGGTGGCGGCCACGACGCGGGTATCCACCGTGATCGATTTGGTGCTGCCCAGTCGCTCGATGGTCTTTTCCTGCAGGAAGCGCAACAGATGGCCCTGCACCTCCAGCGGCAGATCGCCGATCTCGTCCAGGAACAGGGTGCCGCCGCGGGCCGCCTCGATGCGGCCCACCTTCTGCTTGATGGCGCCGGTGACGGCGCCGCGCTCATAGCCGAACAGCTCGGACTCGATGATGCTGGTGGGCAGGCCGGCGCAATTGATGGAGATGAAGGGACCGCCGCGGAAACTGGAGCGGTCATGGATGGCGCGCGCTACCAGCTCCTTGCCGGTGCCGGTCTCGCCGGTCACCAAAATGGGGGCGTCGACTTCGCCGAATTTGCGGACGGCCTGGAAGACGCGGGTGATCGCCGGGCTGACGCCGACGATATGGGCATCGCCCTGGCCGGGGATGGCGCCGCCGAGATTGGCGATGTTCTCGCGGCTCTCCAGCGCCACCAGGCCGGCGATATGGCCCAGGCTGAACATCAGCCGGTCATGGAGAATCGGCAGGCGGTGGAAATCATGGAGCAGGCCCTTGCTCACCAGCTCGGCGAATTCGGGCGCGCGCAGGGCTTCGGTTTCCAGGAGGGCGATCAGCCGAAGGCGGGGCGCCATCTCGGCCAGCGCCAGGGCCTTCTGCACGGCCTGGGGATCGGGCCGCCGGCCCAGCTGCAGCAGGCCGGCGATCGGCCGCTCATGCTCGATCAGCCGCCGCGCCTGTTCGGTATCCTCGGCCGCCAGCAGCCGGACCTGGCTGCTATCCAGCGCCTCAAGGCCGGTCAAAGCCTCGGCATCCTTGCTGAGCGTCATCGCCAGCACGGCGTGGGGCGGTTTCTTCGAATCGCCTTCCACAGCCAGATCGACGAGTTGCCCGCTCATTGCGCTTCCGTAATCTTCAAGGTTCGATGTCCCCGCGGTGCTCTTCCGGCTGCCCTTCCCGGCGTTCGAATTCTTAACGGGCAAATGTTGCTTTCCTCTTAGTGCGTTTGACAAAAATATCTGTGACCTACGTCACCCCGTTGGTTGGTCATGCATCTTTTGTCCTAACTCCCCGCGAATCGAGACCGACCGCCACATCCGGCTTGGCCCGGCTGGAGCGCCCGATATCATTGAAACCTGATAATCAAATTACTTAACGAATGTTCCGGCCAGCATGCCGGTTCGCCTGAACGATCAGGCTCCCGTGAGGAAACTCTTTTTGCCCGACATCCCGCGGAACAGTCGGGCACCACCCCTATTTCAATTCCGGCTCTGGAGAGCCGCCGCTTCCTGACCATCGTGAATTACGGCACAGCATATTATCAAAAACTATAGCAAAATGCTGAAACCACCGCAGCACTAATCGATCAGTTCCCAGGGAATTGAAAGGCCGCCCAAGGAAAAAGGCCGGGAACCAAATGGTTCCCGGCCTTCCTTGATTTGTTAACTATTATCCGGCCGATGGCGGTTCTATTCGTCTTCGTTGCCGAACAGGTTGAACCGGATGGGCACGCCGAGACGCACCGAGAAATCGTTCGCGTCGTCGGTGGCACCGACTTCGAAGTTCAGGTTCATGCCCACCGAATCGGAGATCTGATAGGACCAGCCCACCAGGAACGACGCCGCATGCAGCGGATCGGTCTCCGTTGTCCCGGTGAATGGCGGCGGCGGCGGATTGGGGCCTTGGGGGTTCGGGTCGACGACGGTGGTCTCCTGCGATGTCGGGAAGATGTAGTCGTACTTGAAGCCCAAGTTGAACGAGAACTTCTCGTTCAGGCTCAGGCCCATGCCCAAGGAGATGTTGACCGAGTCGCCGGGATCGACTTCGCCGATCGTCGCCGAAATTGGCAGAGAGCCAAGCTGTGGCGGCGTGATCAAGCGCGTCTGATCGATATCGTCGGCGATGTTGATGGTATAGCCGAAGGTGCCGAAGAAGACGACGGGATCGGTCGGGAAAATGGCCGTAATGCTGGGCTGCACGCCCCAAAATCCGGAGCCCGTGGCAAGTTCCGTCGGCCGGCCGAGGCTGTCGAAATCGACGTCGAACGGGCTCGTTCCCGTGGGCGCCTTCAATCGCACGTTGCCGACAGTGTAGACGGGCGCCGACGTGATCTGGTAGTGCGCCGCAAACTCCACGTCGCCGATGTTGTCGCCCTTGTTGGTCTCATCCAGCGTCGGCTGGTTGAACTGGGTAATAAAGGACTGTTCCACCTTTTCCGAGCGGAAGACATAGGGAACGCGCGCCTCGATTTCGAAGCGGTCGGTGATGCCGTAGCGGAAGTTCAGGGCGGTCTCCACGGTATCGCGATCGGCCTCGGAAACCTCGATCAGGCCGATGAACACGATGTCCTGGATTTCGACGCCCTGGGCGAAGAACCGGTTGCTGGTGGAATGGGTGAACTGAAGCGACGGCTCCACCACCAGCGTCCCCCGCGGCGTCAGAACACCCTGACCTTGACCTTCCAGCGCGCGGTTTATCGCCTCGGCCTCCGCCTCCGCATCCTCCGGCGACGGCGCCTCGCCCACCGGCTGATCGGTCGAATCCTGGGTCTTGGTGACGCCGCCGGTGGTGAATGTCCCGCTGCCCAGATTGAAGGTGACCGGCGTCGTGTCCGGATCGTCGGAAGCGCCGACCTGCGACTTGAGGAAATTGAGCTGGTTCTGCTGCTGCTGCAGCGCCTGCTTCTGCTGGTCCAGCTGCTGCTTTTGGGCTTCGAGCTGCTGCTGCAGGAGCTTCAGATCTTCTTTCGTCACCTCGCCGGTATCGTCAGCCGCCGCGATCCCGGCCAAAAACGGAGTTAATACCGCGCTGCACAATAAAACGGTACGAAACGCCGGGCGCAGCCGACGCAGGTTGGCCTTAAGGTCGCCTATCATGATGAAGCCCCCCCAAACTCTACCCCCGAAGTCTAGTTACTGTTTTATTAATAGCCGAGTTGGCGGCTAATTCCAAATGCTAGCTTATCGAATCCGGTCATAGGGCAATTGCCGGCTGGAACGCTGATTTCCATTCCTACGCCTGGTCCGGCCGGCCCGGCCCGGCCGTCAGTAACCGACCGTGGCCAACCCCAGATTGTTCAGCATGCTGCCGATAGCGCCCAGCCCGGCGATCGTATTCATGTTCGTGATCCCGACATTCATCGTGACCGACTGCTGGATGATCTGGTTGTTCAGGGCATTCGCCACACTGGCGACGACTCCGCCACCCCTATCGCCCATCTGGTGGATGATGTTCTGGCCAGTCTGGCTCAGAGCGAAACCCTGCGCCGTCTGGCTCATCGTCAGGCCGGCGGTATTGTTGAAGTTCATCGTCGCGTCGCCGGGATTCTCCAGATTGAACGCCGTCTCAAGCACAAGGATGCCATTCACTGCCGTGCGCATGATCATGCCGAAGGAGATATCCATGCCGGCATAGGTGAAGCCGCCGCGCATGTTCGCCAGCTTTTCCGTCGCCACCGGCTTGAACTTGTTCGTGTCGAGATCGCCGAAGGAACCCGCCGATGCATTCGGCGCCGACACGGCCATCAACACCGCAACGAACAATGCGACAGCCGCGCAACGCAGGGCCGAAACGCCAGCCGATCCTGCTGTTGAAAGATAGTGCCTGGGGGACATCGCTTCGATTCCTGCCTTAGAAGTTGTTGCCGAACATGTCGACAAACATCGTCGAGCCGTTCGTTGCCCTGCCGTTTGCGACAGGCGCGTCTGGCTTCACGCCCCACTCGGCAGTCTGATTGAAGTGCTTGCGGCCCACGGTCGCTTTGCTGCGGACGATCAGCACGACCGGCTGCCGGATTTTCTCGAACTCTTCCCGGTTCATCGCCATCATGCCGGCCGCCGGATTACCCAGCAGCACGCGGTCGCCCTTGATGCCCTTTATCAGCACGAAATGGCTGTAGCCCCTGAGGTCGATCAGGGCGATCGCCGGCACGCCCAGCTTCAGGACCTCATCCAGCGTCAGCTCGAACCCGTCGGCCTTCATGCCGATCCGCTCGATATGGCTTTTCATGTCGAGGAACGAGAAGCCGTACTGCTGGATTTTCGCCTGATCCCCGTTCTCGTACATCGAGGTGAACACCTCCTGCTCGGTGCTCGCGACGCCGTAGTGGTGGGTCAGAAGCATGGCGACAGCAGCGGCGCCGCAGCTGAAATCATACTGCTGCATGATGACCGACTGGAACGGGCGGTCGCGCATGCTGGTAACGGGCAGGCGGAACGAACCCGCGGCGCCGGTTTCAATACCCTGGGCTTTGGCGGAATACATATCCGCTGTAGCCAAGGGCGCCGCCATCAGGGCGGTCAATGCAACGATGGTAAGTATGCGCATCCGCGCCACTCCTGCGGTTGTGTTCCAGAACGACGTGGCGCCCAGGCGTCAGTTCTGTGGTCCAAGCAGAATGTTGATCGTCGTGGTCTGCTGAATCAGCGAGTTGATCCCGGTATTCGCCGCCTGCATGACGATACCGTGACTGCCGTAGTTGTAGTTGTTTACGGTTCCCGTCTCGATCGTGCCGCCTTCGTTGTAGATATCATTGCCCTCAACGGTGCCGTTCTGCGTGCTTTGAGCATGCATCCCGATCAGCGTCAGGTCGCCGCCGTTCAAGGATTGCAGCGAAGTCATCGCGACGCTGTTGTCCGCAGAAATCTCGTCACCATCCGCACGCGCCTCAGCCACCCACACGCAAACGCCAAGAGCCAGCAAGGACGCAAAGGTTGTTTTCATTTCAATCCGCATGGCACGCATCTCCCAAACAACTTAATTCAAAACACCGATTCCCGGTCGCCCGGGAAAGATGCCGGTGGGCACGAGGGCCCACCGGCTGATACGCATGACTTAGAGTCCGTTGAACGACGCCTGCGCCGACACCTGAACCTGAGCCTGGTTCAGCGTGTTCACGCCGGAAGCCGCCTGCTGCACATTGATGCCGGCATCGAAGTTACCGGACTGGCCGATGCCACCGGTCTTGATCGAGTTGCCGGCAGCCTGCTTCGCACCGTAGGCGAGATTGACGTTCGCGCCGCCGTTGTCGGTCTTGTTGTCCGCCACATAGCCGGTCATGTCGGCAGAGGACTTGGCGATACGCTTGGACGCATCGATCTTGATCGTGACGTCGATGTCGTCGATGTTCACGTCGAGGACCGAGTTGCCATCGTTGTCATTGCCGACGCCGGCGCCGTTGGCGCTGTCGTCAACCTTGTTATCGTTGGCGTGGTCGCTGCTGTCGGTATTGTAGCTGTTGACATCGTTGCCGTCATTGTCGTTGCCGACAACGGAATCGGCGTTGTGGTCGTTCTTGCTGCCGCTGAGCAGATCGGCATCAATATCGCCCGCATACACGTTGCCCGCGAAGGACAGCGCGAAGGCCGAAACGGCAACCATCAGTAGCTTCTTCATGATGTTCGTCTCCTATCGATCAGCTTGCACCGAGCGGCCGGCGCCTCCCGAAGGATGCGCCGGCATATGCCCGAGAAGCTTAGAGTCCGTTGAACGACGCCTGGGCCGACACCTGGACCTGAGCCTGGTTCAGGTTGTTGAAGCCCGACGCGGCCTGCTGCACATTGATGCCGGCGTCGAAGTTGCCGGACTGGCCGATGCCGCCGGTCTTCATCGAGTTGCCAGCATGCTGCTTCGCCAGCAAGCCGAGGTTCACATTCAGACCGCCGTTGTTCAGCTTGTTGCCGGAGACCGTGCCATTCATGACGGCCTTCGAGCTGGCAACGCGCGTGGACGCGTCGATCTTCACGGACACATCGATATCGTCGATGTTGATGTCGGTGATCGAGTTGTTGTCGTTGTCATTGCCGACGCCGGCGCCATTGGCGCTGTCGTCAACCTTATTGCCATTGGCGTGGTCGCTCTCGTCGGTGTTGTCGCTGTTGACGTCGTTGTTGTCGTTGTCATTGCCAACAACCGAATCGGCGTTGTGGTCGTTCTTGTTGCCGCTGAGCAGATCGGCATCAATATCGGTCGCATACACGTTGCCCGCGAAGGACAGCGCGAATGCCGAAACGGCAACCATCAGTAGCTTCTTCATTAGTGCCTCCAAATCACAATGTTACGGTCCGGAAGTGGACCAAGTTCCCCACACTCGGGACCGACTGTTAAAGCCGGACCCACGGCCAGCACTGAACTACGGTGCGAACCGCTGCCCTACTACATGCAAGTGTCGTGCCAAGTCAGGTTCCTGGGGCCAATCAGCCGGTAATCCACCGCCTGTGGCAGGAAAAGGGCCGGAATCCCTAGCTTTTCTCGATTGGGCTAAGTGACAGAAGTGGTTAAGTTTTCAGACGTGTGTTTCGTCGGCGTGTACCGGTCTTCCGCATCCGGATCCAAGGACTAGCTCGCCCAAGTGGTTGATTCTTCACCAACTAACTGAAAGTGAACAAATTTTAAGAAAACTCCCGACAATCCGACAGCCCGGGGAAATGGTGAATCCAGTGTATCGTGATGCAACACAACTCCAGGAACTCGGGGGTGCATAATATGATTTATATTATATTATTCAAATGTTTAATGGCAAATACATGAAAGTGTATAGTGCCGTTACACACGTCGCCTGGACGCTCCATACCTGCCTCTGGGACCGCCTGCCAGCCGCGCCCCGCGGCAATTTCCGCGAGGCAGCCAACAGCTACCTCTTCCGCACCGGCGGGGTGCGGAACAAACGGATCTGCCGGCTGCGAAGCGATCAGCGGCGCAAGAGTCCGAGCTGTCTGATGGCGCCCATCTCGTCCCACAGGACGACAGGCGTCTTCTTCGACAGCGCCGACGCTGCTGCTGACTGACGGACACCGGTCGGGGTGCCCGCCGCAGGCGTCAATTTCCTGATATGCGAAGGCTTTTTTGCTGCGGACGCTTTGACGATTTTGGCCGTCGTCAGCGTTCGCGATCTGACCTTCGAGCTGCTTCCCTGTACTTTGGCCATCTGCCCCATAGCCCTATTTCAACCCAAAATAATGCTGTGGCCTGGGCCGGGCGGAGATCGCTGGATGGGGCGGAGCCAAGCTCTTTAGCTGTCTTGTTCACCGCTTCACCATCCACATGACTTCGCGTCTTTTTCGATCTTTGTCCGCCAAGCCCTTGACTAAATACCAGTCGCTTCGGCTCAGCACCCACTGAACATGCAAGTTCTGCGCCAAACTGATTCGCGCGTTGCCAGGATTCGTGTATCCTGCGACGGGACTGGGCGCGGAAGATTTTGACATTGCGAAGCAGCAGCCGGTCGCCTTCATTGTTGCCGGCTCGGGCGCCGGACAGAGGTCATTCGTCCGCGCAGGAGTAAGAGCGGCGATCGATGCTTCAGAGCTGGGCCATCATCCTGCTGTCCCTAGGTTATCTGGGCCTGCTGTTCATCATCGCCCAGATCGGCGACGCCTATGCCGACCGCTGGCGCGGCGGCCGGATCGAGCGGCTCGTCTACGGCCTGGCGCTGGCGATTTATTGCACTTCCTGGACCTTCTATGGATCGGTGGGGCGGGCGGCCACCCAGGGGCTCGACTTCTTCCTCATCTATGTCGGCCCGATCCTGGTGATCACCCTCGGCGCGCCCGTGCTGGCCAAGATCATCGCCGCCGCCAAGCGGCAGAACTCCACCTCGATCGCCGATTTCCTGGCCTCGCGCTATGGGCGCAGCCGGTCGGTGGGCGCCATCGTCACAGTCATCGCCGTGATCGGCGTCGTGCCTTATATTGCGCTGCAACTTAAGGCGGTCTCCGCCAGCTTCACGGTCATGACCTCGGCGATTGACGGCAGCACGGGGATCCCGCTGCCGCTGTTCTTCGACACGGCCTTCCTGGTCGCCGTCACCATGGCGGCCTTCACCATCCTGTTCGGCCTGCGCACGGTCGAGGCGGCGGTGCATCACCGCGGCCTGATGATGGCCATCGCCTTCGAGTCCGTGGTCAAGCTGATCGCGCTGCTGGCGGTCGGCTATTTCGTTACCTATCAGATGGCCGGCGGCGCCGACGCGCTGATGGCGCGGCTGCAGCAATCGCCCGAGTTGGCGCAGCAGATCGTCGGCCCGACGCCCGGCTTGAACTGGCTCGCGATCACCATCCTGTCGGGCGCGGCGTTCCTGTGCCTGCCCAGGCAGTTTCATGTCGGCGTCGTCGAATATGGCGCCGCCGGCGGCCAGCGCACGGCGCGCTGGATGTTTCCCATCTATCTGATCGCCATCAACCTGTTCGTGGTGCCGATCGCCGCGGTCGGCCTCCTGACCCCGGCCGCCGGCACCAACGCCGACCTCTATGTCGTCAGCCTGCCGCTGGCGGCGGGCAGCCATGGCCTGGCGGTGTTCGCCTTCATCGGCGGCCTGTCGGCGGCGACCAGCATGGTGATCGTCGCCTGCTTCGCGCTCAGCGTCATGATCGGCAACGAGCTGGTGACGCCGGTTCTGCTCAAATCGAAGCTGGCCTTGCGGCGCGATATCGGCGGCATCGTGCTGAATGTCCGCCATTTCGCTGTCATCGGCATCCTCTTGTGCGCCTATGGCTTCGAGCGGGCGTCGGCCCATCTGTTGCCGCTGGCGTCCATCGGTTTGATATCGTTCTGCGCGGTCGCGCAGTTTGCGCCCGCGCTGCTCATCGGAATGTTTTGGCGCCGGGCGCACCGGTATGGCGTCATCGCCGGGCTGCTGGGCGGCTGCATGATCTGGGCCTGCCTGCTGCTGTTTCCGCTGCTCGGCGGACCCCATGACTGGCTGGTGCGGTTCGGCGACCTGATCCGGGAAGCGGTCGGCGGCGTTCTCGGGCCGCTGGACAGCCTGTCCCAGGCGGTTTTCGCTAGCCTGTCCGTAAACATCTCGCTGCTGGTCGCAGTGTCTTACTTCGCCCGCCGCGCGGTGCGGGACATCACGCAGGCCGACGCCTTCGTCGGCGGCGAGCGGGCGACGGACATGATCGAGTCCGACCTGCCGACCGCCAAGGAGATACGGGCGCTGGTCGCGCGGTTCGTCGGCGAGGAGCGGGCCCAGCAAGCCTTTGCCGAGGCGCCGAAGGATCCCGCCGAGCTGCTGGTCTTCGCCGAGCGGCTGCTCAGCGGAGCGATCGGCGCGGCTTCGGCCCATATCATGGTGCGATCCGACCGGCTCGCACTCAATCTGTCGCGGCGCGAGGCGCGGGCCATGCTGGGCGAAGCGTCGGCGGCGATCCTGCAAAACGCCGAGCTGCTGCGCTCGACGTTGGATTCCGTCAGCCAGGGCATCGCCGTGTTCGACGAGAACCGCGGTCTTGCGGTCTGGAACGACCAGTTCCTGACCTTGGCCGGGCTCAGCCGGCAGAATGCGCGGGCGGGAGAGCCGATCGCCGCCCTCAGCGCCGAGGCCGGTTTCGCGCTCGACGACCCGGCACAGCCGAGCCAGCGGCTGCGGCTCGCCAGCGGGCGGACGCTGATGGTCAACCGCGACGCCATGCGCAATGGCGGCATGGTGATCACCTTGCGCGATGTCAGTGACGAAGAGCGCGCCGCCGAAGCGATCCGCGACAGCGAGCGGCGCATCCGCATCTATACCGACAATGTGCCCGTGCTGATCGCCTACATCGATCGCGACGAGCGCTACCGGTTCACCAACCAGCCCTATCAGAAAGCGCTGAACCTGTCGTCCGCGGATCTCGAAGGCCGCAGCCTGATCGAAGTGTTGGGCGCCGGGCGCTATGACGAGCTGAAGCCGCATATCGATGCGGTACTGCGGGGCGAGCCGCAGTCCTTCGAGATCAGCTTCCCCACCAACAACCAGCGGATCGAAATCGCGCACGGCACCTACATCCCGCATTTCGACGAGCGCGGCGAGGTGCTGGGATTCTTCCTGCTGTATCAGGACATCACCGAGCCGCGGCGCGGCGAGCAGGAATTGCGCCAGGCGAAGGACCGGCTGGAAGAGCGGGTGCAAGAGCGCACCGGTGAGCTGGCGCGGCTGGTGCAGCAGCTTTCGGATGCGCGGCAGCAAGCCGATGCGGCGAACCAGAGCAAGACCCGCTTCCTCGCCGCCGCCAGCCACGATCTGCTGCAGCCCTTGCATGCGGCGCGGCTGTTCTCGGCGGCGCTGCTGGAGCGGCGGCCGACCGACGACATCGTCGCCAAGGTGGATCGCAGCCTGGCCGCGGTCGAGGCGATCCTGGATGCCCTGCTGGATATCGCCAAGCTGGATGCCGGCGCGGTGAAGCCGAACCTAGGCGCGGTGCCGCTCGGGCCGCTGCTGGCGTCGCTGCCGGATTCCTTCGCCTCCATCGCCGAGCGGAGTGGAGTGGAACTGCGCATCGTGCCGACCTCGCTGGCCATTACCAGCGACCCGCAGCTCTTGCGGCGCGTGCTGCAGAACCTGGTGGCAAACGCGGTCCGCTATGCGCCGAGCTCCGACGGCCGCATGGCCAAGGTGCTGGTGGGCTGCCGGCGGCGCCAGGGCCAGGCCGTGCTGGAGGTCTGGGACAACGGACCGGGCATTCCCGCCGACAAGCAGCGGCTAATCTTCAAGGAGTTCGTGCGCCTGCCGCAGAACCTGCCGGCGACGCAGGAGCGCGGCCTCGGACTGGGCCTGGCGATCGTCGATCGCATCGCCCACATGCTCGGCCATGGCGTCAGCGTCCGTTCCGAGCCGGGCCGCGGTTCTTGCTTCGGCGTGACAATGCCGATCGCCCGGGAGCGCGTGGCGCCGGCGGCGCCGCGGCGCGAACGGGCGGCGATCCGGCAGCCCACCGCCTTGTCGGTGCTGGTGATCGACAACGAGGCCAGCGTGCAGGACGGCATGCGCACGCTGCTGCAGGGCTGGGGCTGCCGCGTGGTCTGTGCCGCGAGCCTGCCGGAAGCGCTGAGCGCGCTGTCGGCCCAGCAGGTGGCGCCGGACGTGGCGCTGGTGGATCTGCAGTTGGACGACGGGCTCGACGGCTTTGCCGTGGTGGCGGCGCTGCGGGCGGCGTTTGGCGCCGATCTGCCGGCTGCCTTGATTTCCGCCGACCGCAGCGACGGCGTGCGCGCGGCGGCGCGGGAACAGGGCATCGTGCCGATGCCGAAGCCGGTGCGGATTGCGGCCCTGCGCGCGCTCCTGGCGCAATGCCGGCCCCGCACGCCGGCGCCGACGGAGGCCGAGGTCAGCGTTCGGCGCGCATGAAGCGCCGGGCCAGCATCGCCGCCTGAACCCGGGTCGCCACGCCCAGCTTGCGGAAGATCTCGGTGATGTGGTCTTTCACCGTCTGCTCGCCGATGGCCAGTTCGAAGGCGATCTGCTTGTTCAGCTTGCCGTCGCAGATCAGCGACAGCACGCGGAGTTGCTGCGCCGAGAGCTTCGCCAGCCGCTCGCTGATGTCCTTGGCGGCGCCATCCAGATGGGCCTGATGGGCTTCGGCCGGCAGCCAGACCTCGCCGCCCACCACCGTGCGGAGCGCCTCGCCGATCACTTCCAGCGACGCGGATTTCGGCAGGAAGCCCGAGGCGCCCAGCTCCACCACCTGGAGCATGGTTTCGGGCTCGCGGGCGGCCGAGACGATCACCACGGGCACGCCGGGATAATCCTTTCGCAGGGACACCAGCCCCTCGAAGCCGTTCATGCCCGGCATGTCCAGGTCCAGCAGCACCAGGTCGATCTGCGGCCGGCCGCCGAGGATGTCGCGGCATTGCCGGTAGTCGCCGGCCTCCAGGATTTCGGAGACGCCCAGGGATTGCCGCACTGCCTGGGCCAGGGCGCCGCGGACCAGCGGATGGTCGTCGGCGATCAGCACGGTATGGCCGGCCTGGTCGAACAGAGGGTTCGGCTGCGACATGGAGCGCAAGTCTAGCCGCCGCCGGGGAAAAGGCCAAACCGGCCGGCCCGGCCGGACGTTGACGTGGGTCAAGGCCGGCGGCAGCGGATTTCGGCAGAAAAACTCCATGGATCAAACCCTCCTGACGAAATACGACAAGCCGGTGCCGCGCTATACCAGCTACCCGACGGCGCCGCATTTCAGCCCGGACATCGGCGCCGTCAGCTATGGAGAGTGGCTGGCGGGCCTGGGGCCGGATCAGCCGCTGTCGCTCTATGTGCATGTGCCGTTCTGCGACACGCTCTGCTGGTTCTGCGGCTGCCATACGCGGGTGGTCAGGCGCTATGACAGCATAAAGTCCTACATGGACACGGTGGCGGCGGAGGCCGGGCTGGTGGCGGCGGCGTTGACCGGCCGCCACCGCCTCGCCCACCTGCATTTCGGCGGCGGCAGCCCGAGCATCCTGAGGCCGGCGCAGATCGCCGCCTTCGCCGGGCATATTCGCCGGCTGTTCGATGTCGAGGACGGGTTCGAGTTCGCAGTGGAGATCGATCCCCGGGACATCGATGAACAGGCGATCCGGGCCTGGGCCGATGCCGGCGCCACGCGCGCCAGTATCGGCGTGCAGGATTTCGATCCCCTGGTGCAGGCGGCGATAAACCGCATCCAGAGTTTCGCCCAGACCGAGGCCTGTGTCGCGCTGTTACGGGCGGCCGGTATCGCGGCAATCAACATCGACCTCATCTATGGCCTGCCCCATCAAACGGTGGCGACGGCGCGGGCTACCGCCGGGCAGGTGGCGGCGCTGCGGCCGAACCGGGTAGCGATCTTCGGCTATGCCCATGTGCCCTGGATGAAGCCCCATCAGCGGCTGCTGCCCGAGGCGGCGCTGCCGGGCGCGCCGGAGCGGCTGGCCCAGGCGGAGGCCGCGGCGGCGGCGCTGGCCGATGCCGGCTATGTGCGCGTCGGGCTGGATCACTTCGCCCTGCCCGAGGACGAGATGGCGCGGGCGGCGGGCGCCGGGCGGCTTGCCCGCAATTTCCAGGGCTACACCACCGACGCCGCGCCGGTGCTGATCGGCCTCGGCGCGTCGTCCATCGGCACCCTGCCGCAAGGCTATGTGCAGAACGAGATCGATCTCAGGCGCTACACCACGGCGATCCAACAGGGCCGCCTTGCTACGGCGCGCGGTATTGCCGTCAGCCCAGAAGACAAAGTGCGCCGGACGATCATCGAGCGGTTGATGTGCGACATGGAAGCCGATGTGGCGGAGGTTTGCGCCAATCAGAACCTGCCCGTGAGCGATTTCGCCGCGGAATTCGAGCAGCTCACCGGCGCGGCCGCGGACGGGCTGGTGGAGCTGGCGCCGCCCCGCATCAGGATCACCGAGCAGGGCCGGCCATTCCTGCGCACGGTCTGCGCCGTTTTCGACAGCTACCTGCCGGCGAACAAGGCCCGCCACAGCCGCGGCCTCTAGGCCCGCCCTTCGAGTCCGGGTGAGCGCCGTCACAGAACCGTGCGGGCCGGTAGAATCCGCCAACCCGCTATGGTAGCGTCGCGCCGCAACCACAAGGGAAAGCTGGTAATGCCAATCACCGGGGCTCGCAGCGACTGGACCGACGGCTATATCGCCGATATCGCCTACACCGACGGCTATTATGTGGAACTGGCGCCGGTTCATCTTAACTATGTGGCGCTTCTTAACAACTGCGCGCCCAGGCCGATCGACCGGCCGTTCAATTACCTGGAGCTGGGTTGCGGCAACGGCCATACGGTGACGCTGCTGGCGGCCGCCTACCCCCAGGCCAAGTTCTATGGCGTCGACATCAACCCGGCCCATGTGGCCACGGCGCGCCGCTGGGCCGAGCAGGGCAAGCTGGAGAACCTGACCATCCTCGAGGCCAGCTTCCAGGAGCTGGCAACCATGGATCTGCCGGAGTTCGACTTCGTCACCTTCCATGGCATTTACAGCTGGATCAGCGAGACGAACCGCAAGGCGATGCTGGACGTGATCGCGCGGCGGCTGCTGCCCGGCGGGCTGGTCTATAACAGCTACAACTGCCAGCCGGGCTGGGCCAGCCAGGGGCCGCTGCAGCGGCTGATGCTGGAGATCGGCCACGAGATCCCCGGCGACTCCCTGACCAAGGCCGGCGGCGCCATCGACTTCCTGCAGAAGCTGACGACGGCGGATTGCCGCTACCTGCAGGCCAACCAGGGCGCGGCCGAACTGATCAAGAAGATCGCCACCAATGCCCGCAGCTATGTGGCCCATGAGTATCTGAACGAGGAGTGGCATCCCTTCTACTGCCTCGACGTGTTCCGCGAGATGGGGATGGCGAAGCTGTCTTATGTGGGCTCGGCGACGATCACGGAGAACCATCCCGGCCTGCTGTTCGGCAAGAACGCGCGGCCGGTGTTCGACTCCCAGCCCACGAAGGAGCGCAAGCAGCTGGTGCAGGATTTCCTGATCAACCAGCGTTTCCGCCGCGACGTCTATGTGAAGGGCCTGTCGACGATGTCGGCGGCGGAGTCGCGCAACAGGCTGCGGGACATGTCCGTCGGCCTGGTGAAATCGCCGGCAAGTGTGACTTACACAGCAAAATGCAATGCCGGAGAGGTGAAGTTCGACAACGAGCTGTCGCGGGCGATCATCGACGTGCTGGGCAAGGGCGCCTTGACCGTGGGCGAGCTGGCCACGCAGCCGGAAGTGAACAAGGCGCCGGAAGCGCGGGTGCAGAGCATGGTGCATACGCTGATCGCGGCCAGCCAGATCCTGCCCTTTGCCACGCCCGCGACGAAGGGCGGCAAGCAGACCGGCAAGCTGACCCTGCCCTCGGCGCTCAACCGCCATGTGGTGAGCACGGCCACGGAGCCCGCGGCGCGCGGCACCCTGGCTTCCACCGTCTCCGGCCGCGGCATCCATGTCGGCCTCACCGACCGCTGCTTCACGCAGGAGGTGGTCAACGGCCATGCGGCGAATGCGCCGGAGGCGGTGTGGGCGCTGCTGGAAAAGCGCGGCATCAATGTGAAGCGCGGCGACGAGGTGCTGAAGGGCAAGGAGGCCAACCTGGCCGAGCTGCAGAAGGAATTCGACACCTACAAGTCGAAGACCCTGCCGCTGCTGATGCAGCTGGGGATCGTCGAGGCGCGGTAAGGACCGGTCCCGGCGGCGCGCCGAGTTTGCGCATATGGCAGCATTTCCCGCGCAGGTTAGCGACCTGATCCCGCTGGAAAATTCGCCGATTTTCTGCGATTCCTGAGAAACTGATTTTAGCGGATCGATGCCATGCAAGGGAATCCCGCTTGATGTCGCGCGCCCACCCGCACGTCGCTGGCGAGGACATGTGACTGTCAGCCGAGTCATATCGATTCCCAACATACAAGCATACAATCCCCTCGGCTGAGGCGGACGATCACGGGAGCCAATCCCCAGCTTCTTTCATTGTAGGAAGATTGTCCTGGAAGTAAAGAATGTCTTCCGCACCCACGGATGGCCGGCATCGGCGGCGGCAACGGGAATGTAAACCCGACTTGCCAGGACGCCGCCGCCGCCGCCGGGGCCACCGTGGCAACAAGACAGCTCGTTTTTCAGCCGCGAACCGGTCGACGGCCCCGCTATCATCCCCGCGGCGGCACCCGGCACAAATGCTCCTAACACAGAATGGCTATGCTAGACTGCACAGCGTTTAGGCGGCCCGGAATAGAGGCTGCCGCGATCCGGCATCGCGTGCGGAGTGGAAGATGGCGATCATCATTGGCGGCATCCCGAGTGAAACGCTGACCGGCGGACTTGCGGCAGATCTGATTTTCGGCCTGGCCGGCAACGACTCGCTGACGGGGAACGAAGACGGCGATACGCTGGACGGCGGCAAGGGTGCCGACACGCTGGTGGGGGGCGTCGGCAATGACAGCTATGTGGTCGATAATGCCAAGGATGTCGTCACCGAAACCGGTGGCGACCTCGACGACCGGGTGCTGGCGCCGTTTTCGGTCAATCTCGGTTTACCGGCCTTCGCCGGGATCGAGCACGTCACGCTGACAGGCCTAGCGGCCTCGGCCATCGGCGACGACGGCGCCAACATGCTGGTCGGCAACGCCGCCGCCAACAAGCTCGATGGCAGGGCCGGCCCCGACACGCTGATCGGCGGCGCCGGCAACGACATCTACTTCGTCGACGACATGGCCGATGTTGCCATCGAGAATTCGGGCGAAGGGATCGATACCGTCATTGTCACCGCCACCGTCGATTTCAAGCTCGGCGCCAACATCGAAAACCTGACCGTGGCGAGTAATGTCGCTTCCGGATATGAGGTCTTTGGCAATGCGCTCGCCAACAAGATAACCGGCAGTGGGGCGGGCGGCTCCCTCTCCGGCGAGGACGGCAACGACCTCATCGTCGGCGGCAATGGCAACGATGGCCTTGAAGGCGGCGCCGGTGCCGACACCCTGATCGGCGGCAAGGGGTTCGACAGCTACTTCGTCGACGACATCGGCGACAAGGTTTTTGAAGCCGGGCCGGCCGGCGAGTTCGATCAGATTTTCAGCACTGTCACCTATGTCCTGGGTGCGAACCTCGAAGGCCTCTTTCTTTCGGGCGGAGACGACATCGACGGCACCGGAAATAGTCTGAACAACGAGATGGAAGGCAATTTCGGCAACAATGTCGTGAACGGCCTTGCCGGCAACGACACGCTGGAGGTCGGTCCTGGCAAAGATACGCTCGTGGGCGGGACCGGCAGCGATGAGTTCCGGTTCACCGACAAGAATCTGGATGGCCTTGACGTCATCGCTGACTTCGACGGCCTGCCGGGCGGCGACAAACTTAGTATATCGACCCTGGTAGGTGTTCTGTCGGCGGGTACCGAGGCCAAGTTTATCCAGACGGTCGTGGTGGACGGCAGCACGATAATACAATTGGCCCTGGACGGTAGCGGCGCCGGCCCCGATGCGGCGGTGCTGTGGGGCGTCAGCACGGACCTTGACGGCCTGCTGGCCAACGGATCCATCGTCGATGTCGGCACGCCGGCGACACCGCCGATCGACGGCACGGCCGGGGCCGACAACAAGGCCGGCACCGGCGTCTCCAACCTGATCCGCGGCCTCGGCGGCAACGACACGCTGAGTGGCCTCGCGGGCTTCGACACCCTCGATGGCGGTGCCGGCAACGACTCCCTCATCGGCGGCAGCGAGAGCGACACCTATGTGGTCAACAGCGCCGGCGACAAGATCGATGAGAGCGGCGGCGGCACCGACGACCGCATCCTTGCCTCCATCGCCATCGACCTGAACAACGCGGCCTATACCGGGATCGAGCATGTAACGCTGATCGGCACCGCAGCGCTCTCGGCCATCGGCAATGGCGGCGCCAACATGCTGATCGGCAACGCCGCCGCCAACAAGCTCGACGGCAAGGCCGGCCTCGACACGCTGATCGGCGGCGCCGGCAACGACATCTATCTGGTGGACGATCTCAATGACGTCGCGATTGAGAACCCGGGCGGTGGCATCGACGCGGTCATCAGCAGCGTCAGCGGTTTCGCTCTTGGCGTAAGCATCGAGAACCTGACGCTGGCGCCGGGCGTCTTCGCCGGCATCGGCAATGCCCTCGCCAACGTGATCACGGGGAATGCGGACAGCAACAGTCTGGATGGCGGCAGCGGCAATGACACGCTGATCGGCAATGACGGCACCGACATCCTCAGCGGCGGCGCCGGCGCCGACCTCATGGTCGGCGGCAAGGGTGGCGACATCTACGTCGTCAACGACGCCGGCGACAAGATCGTGGAAAAAGGGCCGGCCGCCGACTCCGATATTGTCAACAGCACCATCTCCTACACATTGGGCGCCACGCTCGAAAGGCTGCAACTGCTGGTCGAAGACGACATCGACGGCACCGGCAACGCTCTCGCAAACGCGATCACCGGGAACAAGGGCGAAAACGTCCTGCGCGGCCTTGCCGGCAACGACGTCCTGAATGGCGATTTCGGAAACGACCTGCTGGTCGGCGGCGACGGGAACGACCAACTGACTGCCCACGCGGGCGAGGATACCCTGGTGGGCGGCGCCGGCAGCGATACCTTTCATTTTGGTCAAGCCCTCGTCCTGGACGGTGTCGAGGTCGTCGCCGACTTCAATGGCCTGCCGGGCGGCGACAAGCTCAACTTTGCCAGCCTCCTCCTCAGCAACTTTGCCCTTCCCGCGAGCGATTTCATCCAGACGGTAACGGCCAATGGCAGCACAACCATCCGGGTAGATACGAACGGCACCGTGGGCGGCCCCGGCTTCGTCGACATGGCTGTACTGCAGGGCGTGAGCACGGACCTCGATGGCTTGCTGGCCAATGGCAGCATCGCCCTCGACTTCAATCCGATGGTACCGGCGACGCCGCCGACCGACGGCACGGCCGGCGCCGACAGCAAGTCCGGCACCGGCATTTCCGACCTGATCCGGGGCCTGGCCAGCAACGACACACTGACGGGAAACGCCGGCTTCGACACCCTCGACGGCGGCGCGGGCGCCGACTCCCTTGTCGGCGGGGCCGACAGCGACACCTACGTCATCGACAACGCGAAGGACAAGATCGACGAGAGCGGCGGCACCGACGACCGCATCCTTGCCTCCATCGCCATCAACCTGACCAACGCCGCCTATGCCGGGATCGAGCATGTGACGCTGGCCGG
>JBJXDY010000105.1:0-25912 GCA_046154965.1 Dongiaceae bacterium
AGCGCCATCGCGTCGCCCAGGCGGAACTCCGCCGGCCGCGCCCCCGGCCGCGTGCGGGCGTAGGCGAGCTGCCCTTCGGACGGATCGATGCCCTGGATCTCCGCCGGCGCGCATCGGTCGACCAACAGCTCGGTGAAGGCGCCGTTGCCGCAGCCGACGTCGATCCAGCGCAAGCCCGGCGGCGGCGCCAACCAATCGAGGAAGACCTGGCCGGCCGACCGGCTCCAGATCCCCATCATCTGCTCATAGGCGGCGCCGTCATCGAAGCGGATCGTCTGTTCGGCCATCGGTGACATCCTCCCAAAGCCCGTGTACCCACCCACCGGAGCATAGCAGTTCCAAGAGCTCTTGCCCCGCGTTGAAATAGCCACCGCCTGCCAGCCAGATATGGGGGCGGATAATATTCCTTGAACGACCGATAGCGATCCCCATATCCCGGAGTCGCTCCGGCCAGCCGGAGCCTTGATGTTGGACATCGTGCATCTGCATGTTCGCGCCAGACCAGCGGCGGCGATTCCGGATGCTTAACCCGATATCACGGCATCCCATCGCCGGGCGGCGGCTCGCACGACGAAGAGGTGATTCCCTTGTATGGCATCGTTCCGCAAAACCAGGGTCCCTGGGGATCGCGGTTTTCGCCCCTAGCGGTTTGGCGCGGCTGGGAAATCACCGGCGGAAAATGCGCAAAAATGCCGGGCCGGATGGCGTGTATGTAGAGGAACTAGAGCCGCGGCCGGCTCTCGGGCCGGCCGGCATGCATCGCGTTGAGGCCGTCGAGCATCCGCCGCATGCCCCCGGATAGCGCGTCATAGGCGCTGTACATGTTGGCGAACAGCGTGTCGCCGCCATGATCCGGCTACAGGCGATTGTACCGTGGCGACAAAAGACAATGAGATCGGAAGAATTCGCCCGGCTAGTACGCGGCAGGTCTCGGCTGCAGATCCGGTTCAGGTCACGGGGCTCAAGGGATTCATCGCGGGAATCGCAGTTGGATCTTAGTCCAATTGCAAACCGGCGGTGCGTTGCCTTATTCGGTCGGCATCAGCCAAAAAGGACATTCGCCAGGGAGCGCCATAAAGAAGTATAGCGCTATCCGGCTGAATGCTGCGTCCGCATTCGGATGTACAATGATGCGGGTGTCCAACCGGCGGCGATGCTGCCACGAATGATTTCACTGCGGCGAGGAGGATATCGGTCATGAAATTGAAACACATCCTGGGCGGACTCGCTGTCCTCGTGGTCGTGATCATCGGCGGCGCGTTCGTTGCTATCAAGTCGATCGACTTCAATGAATATCGCTCGACCATCGCCGATCAGGTGAAACAGGCGACCGGGCGCGAGCTCAAGATCGCCGGCACGCTGGACGTCGGCCTCTCGCTGACGCCGACGGTGGCGGTCGATGACGTCAGCTTTGCCAATGCGCCCTGGGGATCGCGGCCCGAGATGGCGACGATCAAGCGGTTCGAGACGGAGCTGGAGCTGATCCCGCTGATCTTCGGCGACATCCAGGTGAATCGCGTGGTGCTGAAGGGCGCCGATATCCTGCTGGAGACCGACGCCAAGGGACAGAACAATTGGACCTTCGGCGCGGCCGGCGCCGCGGCGCAGCCGGAGACCGCGCCATCCGGCGGCGGGGCAGGCAAGCTGCCGGTGGTCAACAAGATCTCGTTTGAAGACGTCACCGTCACTTACAAGGATGGCGTCGCCAAGAAGACGCAGACGGTGGCGTTCGAGAAGTTCAGCGCCGACATGGCGGATGCCAACAGCCCGATCGCGCTGGAGATCGTCGCCAATCTCAACGGCAATCCCATCAGCGCCTCCGGGACAATTGGATCGCTCAGCGGCATCATCGCCAATCGGCCTATGCCCATCGACCTGAAGGGGCAGGGCGGCGGCGCGACCGCCGCGGCCAAAGGCACGATTGCCGAGCCGGCAAAGGGCAAGGGCGTCGCCATCGCGCTGACGGCTGATGGCCAGAGCCTCGCCGACCTGACGCCGCTGACCGGCTCGCCGATGCCGCCACTCGGCCCCTACAGCTTCAGCGGCAATCTCAGCGACGCCAAGGGCGGCTACCAGGTTGCGGGAATGCAGATGAAGATGGGCGGCAGCGACATCGCCGGCGACGCCTCGATTTCGCTCTCGGGCGAGAGGCCGAAGATCGTGGCCAAGCTGTCCTCGAGCCTGCTCGATGCGAAGGACTTCGGCATCAAGCCGGCGCCGGCGGAAGGCGAGGCAGCCGCGTCAACGAGCAGCGACGGCCGGGTTTTCCCCGACGACCCGCTGCCCTTTGATGCGCTCAAGGCGGTCGATGCCAAGATCGACTTCACCGGCCAGAAGGTGATCCGCGAACCCGTCACCTTCGACGGCCTCACCGTCGCTCTCGATCTCGCCGGCGGCAAGCTGACGATCGGCAAGATCGACGCCGGTGTCACCGGCGGCAAGCTCGGCCTCTCCGGTGTGATCGACGGCAGCGCCAAGAATCCGGCGGTCGCGCTCAAGCTCACCAGCCGCGGCATCGAGGCCGGGACGCTGATGCATACCCTCGGCAAATCCGCCATCCTGAGCGGCGGCAAGATGGACACGGACATCGACGTGAAGGGCGCGGGCAGCTCTGTCCGCCAGATCATGGCTGGCCTCAACGGCAAAGTCGGCATGCAGATGGGCTCCGGCAAGATCAACAACCGTTTCGCGCGCATCATTCTGTCGGACCTCTTCCAGCTGATCTCGACCGGCAGCGCCGACAGCTCGAACCTGAACTGCTTTGTCACTCAATTCGATATCGCCAAAGGCATGGCGACCAGCAAGGCCTTGGTGCTGGACACCAATGGCGCCACGATCCACGGCAGCGGCAAGATCAATCTGGCCAGCGAGAAGCTCGACATGAAACTCGACCCGGCCGCCAAGCAGACGAATCTGATCCAACTGGCGATCCCCGTGAATGTGCGCGGCACGCTCGCCAGCCCGAGCGTGACGCCCGACCCGGCGGGGCTCGTCAAGGGCGCAACAGGCGCGCTCGTGGGAACCGCGGGCGGCGGTGGCGATGCTGTCGGTGCGCTTGCCGGTCTGGTGACCGGCGCCACCGGCGGCGGCGCGGCACAGCCGGCGCCAGCTTCGGGCGGCGGATGCGGGGCTGTGGCAGCGCCGGCGCCAGCGGCGACGACGCAGCCGGCGCAGCAACCGGCGCAACCCGAGTCCGCCGTCGACCAATTGCTTCAGCAGGGCACGGAGAAGAGCAAGGAAGGCGTCGGCGGCGCGCTGAAGGGGCTGCTGGGCGACTGACCTGCTCCTGCCGGTGAAGACCCAACCGCCGCGGATGTACGCGTGCGCGTGAGAGTGGCCGGCCGGCGGGAAATCGTATCTTTTGAATGGCATAAGCGCTCCGAATTGAAACAGCGACAAGGATCGATGCATGCCGACGATCACCACGAAGGACGGCACCGAGATTTTCTACAAGGATTGGGGCTCTGGGCAGCCCATCGTGTTCAGCCATGGCTGGCCCCTATCGGCTGATGACTGGGATGCGCAGATGCTCTTCTTCCAGAGCCGCGGCTTCCGTGTCATTGCCCATGACCGGCGCGGCCACGGCCGTTCGAGCCAAACCGGCGGCGGCCACGACATGGATCACTATGCCGACGACCTTGCGGCGCTGACGGCGCATCTCAACCTCGAGAACGCCGTGCATGTCCGCCATTCCACCGGCGGCGGCGAAGTCGTGCATTACATCGCCCGCCATGGCGAGAGCCGCGTGGCGAAAGCGGCGATCATTGCCGCCGTGCCGCCGCTGATGGTGAAGACGGCGGCCAATCCAGGCGGCCTGCCCAAGGAGGTGTTCGACGGCCTGCAGGCGCAGTTCGCCGCCAGCCGTGCGCAATTTTATTACGATCTGCCGGCCGGACCGTTCTATGGCTACAACCGGCCCGGCGCGAAACCGTCCCAGGGCACCATCTGGAACTGGTGGCGCCAGGGCATGATGGGCGGCGCCAAGGCGCATTACGACGGCATCGTCGCCTTTTCCCAGACCGACTTCACCGAGGACCTGAAGAAGATCACGGTGCCGGTCCTGGTGATGCACGGCGACGACGACCAGATCGTGCCCTATGCCGGCTCGGCGCCGCTCTCGGCAAGGCTGCTGAAAAACGGCACGCTGAAAACCTACAAGGGCTTTCCCCACGGCATGCCGACCACCGAGGCCGACACCATCAATGCCGACCTGCTGGCTTTCATCAAGAACTAGAGATTGCTCGCCCGGAGACGCTGAACAAGTCGATGCTGCAAAAACTCACGCACCGCCGGATCGCGCTCCAGACCGATGGCGATCTCGTACGCTTGCCGCGCTTCATCTTGCGCTCCTGTCCTCGCCAGCAACTCCGCCCGCGCAGCCCAGTAGGGCTGGTATTCTGTCAGCCGCGGATCGGGGGCGATCTCCGGCATGGCCGCGACGCCGGCCGCGGCGCCGCGCAGTTCGCCGATGGCGAGCGCGCGGTTGATCGCCACCACCGGGGACTCGGCAACGGCGAACAGCGCGTCGTAGAGCTGCACCACTTCCGCCCAGTTATTCTCCCCGGTGCGGCAGCGATGCACATGGGCCGATTGCAGCGCACCTTCCAGTTGGTAGCGGCCGATCTCGTCCAGGGCGCCGGCGCGGCGGAGCAGGGCCTCGGCTTCGGCGATCATCGGCGCGTCCCACAATGCCGGATTCTGTTCGGCCAAGGGCACATAGGCGCCGTCGTCCCGCCGCCGCGCGCGGCGCCGCGCCTCCGCATGGAGCATCAGTGCCAGCAGCCCCAACGCCTCCGACGCCTCGGGCATCAGCTCCACCACCAGCCGCGCCAGGAACATCGCTTCCGCCGTGAGATCGCGGCGCGCGACGTCGCTGCCGCCGGGATCGGTCCAGCCCTCTGCATAGGCGGCATAGATGGCGTCCAGCACCGTCTCCAGACGCGCCGGCAGTTCGGCGCGTTCGGGAATGCTGAAGGGGATGCCGGCCTGGCGGATCTTTTCCTTGGCGCGCCCCAGCCGCTTCCCCATTGCCGCCGGCGAAACGAGAAACGCCGAGGCGATCATCTTCGCATCGAGACCGAGCACCGCCTGCAGCATCAGCGGCGCGCGGATGCCGGCCGCCAGCGCCGGATGGGCGCAGGCAAACAGCAGCGCCAGGCGGTGATCGGGGAGCTCCGGCGTCGCCGCGGCGGCCTCCAGCTCCTCGGCGAGCAGCCGCAGCTCGCTGCTCGCCGCTTCACCGCTGCGCCGCCGCCGGATGGCATCGATCATCTTGCGGCGCGCCACCGTGAGCAGCCAGGCTTCCGGATTATCGGGACAGCCCTTTGCCGGCCAGTCCGCCAGCGCCGTCGCGAACGCCTCCGACAATGCGTCCTCGGCCGCGGCCACGTCGCGGGTGCGCGCGGCGAGGAAGGCGACGAGCTTGCCGTAGCTGCGGCGGGCGACCGCGTCCGCCGCGCTCCGGGCCGCAGCGTCGCCTTCGGGGACGTTCATGCGTGCGCTCGGCTCCCGGTCACATCGACATCGGCCAGAAGGGACGCAGCTCGACCACGCCGTGACCGGCGGCGGGGCAGCGGGCCGCCCAGGAGATCGCCGAATCCAGATCCGGCACGTCGATGATGAAGTAGCCGCCCACCTGTTCCTTCGAATCCGCGTAGGGGCCGTCCAGCACCTGCGGCTTGCCATTAGTGAGGCGCACGGTGGTGGCCGCGGAGCTGCCCTTCAGCCGCTGGCCGCCCCGCAGCGCGCCGGCCTTTTTCAGCGCCTCGGCATAGGCGGTGTAGGCCGCCGCCCCCTGTTCCTTCTGGGTGTCAGTCAGTTTCGACCAGCCGCCTTCGTTCACATAAAGCATCAGCATGTATTCCATTTGCAGTCTCCGTCAGGGATCGTGGACGGGCACCATGCGCCGCCGACACAATGACGCTCGGCCGCCCGCAATTTGGACACTGTCAGTTTGGACATAGGCGGCAAAAACAACAAAGACCCCATCCCGGCAGGGAGGGGGCCTTACTGTTGGCGGCAGGCGGAAGCGGTCAGGCCGCTTCTTCGTTCTTGCGGTGATACGCCATGGTGCAGTGGCGGGAGCAGTAGGGCTTCCCGGCCTCTGTCGGCTCGTTGCAGAAGTGGAAATCCGTGCTCTTGGGATCGCCCACCGGCCACATGCAGGCCCGCCCGGACGGGCCAGTCACCAGGGGACGCCGCGGCGCCTCCGGCTCGGCTTTGATCTCCCGGGTCGGCGTCGGCCGCCCCGACAGCCCCAGGCGGTGGGCCTTGCCGATGACGGCATTGCGGGTCACGCCGCCGCCCAGCTGTTCGGCGATCTGGCTGGCGGTCTGGCCCTGGAGCCAGAGCTTCTGCAGAACGCCGATCCTTTCCTCAGTCCATCCCGTCGACATCGCTTCACCCCGTTTGGTTCGTATATTTTGTGTCTCGAAAATATGAACCCACGATATATAGCTTCGCAAGCGTCAACCGGACGCCGGAAACCCCCCGGGGCGAGATTCTTGTGGATTAGTTTATGATATAGGTGGGGATAAGCCGGAAATCAAGAACAATTCCGGAACGTCGGCCTGCCGGCCGGCATCCGCAGGCTGGCAAATCTCCGCCAATTCGCGCCTGCGATTCGCGCCTAGGGGAAGCGGTAGAGCCGGGCGTCGAAATAGGCGAGAATGTCGTCCAGTGTCGAGCCGCCGGCGATTCGCTCTCGGCCGCTGAACAAAAAAAAGCGGGCATCGCCCGCCGGCCCCTCGGCCCGCTTGGCGATGGAGAAAAGCGCTCTCTCCTGGCTATGCCGGAACACCGAAAACACCGCCATGCCCGGCGCCAGGTCCAGGGCATAGTCGCGCCATTCGCCCCGGGCGACGCGCCGGCTATAGAGGCTCAGGATCCGATCCATTTCCGGGCGGGTGAAAAAGGTCTGGCGGCCGGCGTGACGGCGATCGGCGATGCGGATCAGCTGTGTCATGACCACGATTGGCTGTGCCTATCCGACAAAGATGGCATCACCCCGCGCGCCCCGCAATAGCCGGATTTGGCTAACGCTGCTTTGTTTGCCAAGGCGTTAGGGCGCCTATATGTTACCGCCGCTTTTACAATAATCGTAGAGAGCGGTCCGTGGCCGACATTTTCCAGGAAGTCGACGAGGAAGTCAGGCGCGAGAAAATGCAGCGCCTGTGGCGGCGCTATGGCGGCTACGCCGCAGCCGCCGGCGTTGCCATCCTCCTGGGGGCTGCCGGCTATATCGGCTGGCAGAAGTACAGCGAGCACCAGGCGGACCAGCGGGCCGAGGCCTTCTCCGCCGCCATTGCCATGATTGCCGATCCTGACCCCGCCAAGGCCAAGGCGGCCCTTCAGACGTTGGCCCAGGGCGGCGACGGCATTGCGGTTTTGGCCCGCTTCCGCGCCGCGGCTCTGCAGATCGCAGCGAAGGACGAAACCGGCGCCGTCGCCGCCTATGATGGCATCGCCGCCGATGGGTCCGTGCCCGGGCCTTTCCGCGATGCTGCGGCAATGCTGGCGGCCATGCATCTGGTCGATACCGCCGACCAGGCGGAAATGAAGCTTCGCCTGGAGAGCAAGACCGCTGCGCCCAATCCCTGGCGATTCACGGCGCTCGAACTGCTGGCGCTCGCGGCCCAGCGCGCCGGCGATCTGGAGCAGGCGCGCAAAATCTACACGCAGTTGGCCGACGATCTGGAGACGCCTTCGGGTCTGCGCGGCCGCGCGGCGGAAATGCTGACCGCGCTTAAGGAGCTATAGAACGCCGATGCGGTCCTCTTTTTTCTCATGCGCGGCGCTGATGGTTGCGCTGTTGCCATTGACCGGTTGCGATACCTTCTTCGGCGAGAGCGAAGGCCCGCCGTTGCCGGGCGAGCGCATCTCCGTGATGAAGCTCAACCGCAGCCTGGTGCCGGACTCCGCCATCTCCGATCTGCGGGTGCGCCTGCCGCAGCCCTACGCCAATACCGCGTGGCCGCAAAGCGGCGGCTACTCGACCCACGCGATGTATCATCTGGCGGCGCCCGAAACGCTCAACGTCGCCTGGACGGCCGATGTCGGCTCCGCCGCCGGCAGCGAGTCCGTTGTCATGGCGCAGCCGATCGTTGCCGATGGCAAGCTCTTCGCCATGGATGCCGGCGCCACCGTCAGCGCCCGGGATGCGGGCGGCGGCGGCGAGACCTGGCGGGTCGATCTGACTCCCGACGAGGAGCGCGACGGCCTGTTCGGCGGCGGGCTCGCCTATGACGAGGAGCGGCTGTTCGTCACCACGCCGTTCGGCCTGGTCTTCGCGCTCGATCCCAACTCCGGCGCCGAGCTCTGGCGCTCGCGGCTGCCGGCGCCGATGCGGACGCCGCCGACCGCCAGCGGCGGCCGCGTCTTTGCCGTCACCGTCGACAATCAGCTCTTCGCCCTCGCGGCCGACGATGGCCGGCGGCTTTGGTCTTTCTCCGGCGTGATCGAGGATGCGGGCCTGCTCGGCGGCGCAGCGCCCGCCGTCGTCGGCGACACCGTGATCGCCGGGTTCACCTCGGGCGAAATCGTCGCGCTCAAGGCCGAGACCGGCCGCGTGCTCTGGGGCGACAATCTGGCCGGTGTCGCGCGCGGCGATGCGATCGCCACGCTGGCCGACATCCGCGGCATGCCCGTTGCGGACCGCGGCCAACTCTTCGCGGTCAGCAACAGCGGCAACATGGCGGCCTTCGATATCAATCGCGGCGGCCGCCTCTGGACCGTCAGCCTCGGCAGCAACCAGACCCCCTGGGTCGCCGGCGACTTCATTTATGTGCTGACGACGGACTCCGAGATCGTCTGCCTGACCCGCGATGACGGCCGCGTGCGCTGGATCCAGGCGCTTCCGCGCTTCGTCGATGAAGAGGACCGCGAGGGTGTGATTCAGTGGTACGGTCCCGCCCTTGTCGGCGACCGGCTGATCGTCACCGGTTCGAATGCCGAGGCGTTTTCCGTGTCGCCCTACACCGGCGAACTTCTCGGCCGCTTGGCCCTGCGCTCGAGGACCTACGTGCCGCCGGTGGTCGCCAACAACACGGTCTATATCCTGTCCGACGATGCCGTGCTGACGGCGCTGCGTTAGAAATCGCCGTCCGCGGCGCCGCCTTCGGTGCCGCGTCCCCGGCACCGGCGAGAACCCCGGGCGAGAACCCATGACCTTCACCGTCACCATCGTCGGCCGCCCCAATGTCGGCAAATCCACGCTGTTCAACCGTCTGGTGGGACAGAAGCTGGCGCTGGTCGACGACCGGCCGGGCGTCACCCGCGACCGGCGGGTGGGAAAAGGCAAGCTGGGCGATCTTCGCTTCGACGTGATCGACACCGCCGGCTTCGAGGATGTGCGCGATGCCAGCCTGGCCGCGCGCATGCGGGCGCAAACGGAGCGGGCGGCGCAGGACGCCGATCTCGTGCTGTTCGTCGTCGATGCCCGCGAGGGCGTGACGCCGGAGGATCAAAGCTTCGCCCGCTGGTTGCGCAAGCAAGGCCGGCCGCTGCTGCTGCTCGCCAACAAAAGCGAGGGCAAGCCGGGTGCGGCCGGTATCGCCGAAGCCTATGGTCTCGGACTGGGCGAGCCTATCGCCATCTCCGCCGAGCATGGCGAAGGATTCGGCGATCTTTACGATGGGATCGCGGCCCATCTGCGCGAACCCGCGGCAGCCGGGCCGGAGGATGTTGCCGCCGCCAGCGAAGACGAAGAGGCGGAGACCGGCCCGATCCAACTCGCGATTGTCGGCCGGCCCAATGTCGGCAAATCGACGCTGATCAACCGGCTGATCGGCGAGGACCGGCTGCTCACGGGGCCGGAACCCGGCATCACCCGCGACGCCATCGCCATCGAATGGGAGTATCGCGGGCGGCGTCTGCGGCTGATCGACACCGCCGGCATGCGCCGCCGCGCCAATGTCACGGAGAAGCTGGAGAAGCTGTCGGTCGCCGACACGTTGCGCGCCGTCCGCTTCGCCCATGTGGCGATCCTCGTGCTGGACGCCAACGACAAGCTGGAGAAGCAGGACCTGCAGATCGCCCGCATGGTGCATGACGAAGGCCGCGTCCTCATCATCGCCGCCAACAAATGGGACAGCGTCGAGGACAAGGTGGACGCGCTGAAGATGCTCAAGCGCCGCGTCGAGTTCTCATTGCCCCAGGTGAAGGACCTGCCGGTCATCACCGTCTCCGCGCGTACCGGGCAGAATTTATCGAAGCTGCTGGATGCGGCGCTCGAATCGTACAAGGCCTGGAACCGCCGCATTCCGACCGCCGAACTCAACCGCTGGCTCGGCGCCATGCTGGAGGCCAATCCGCCGCCGCTGGTGGACGGCCGGCGCCTGAAGATCCGCTACATGACCCAGGTGAAGACCCGGCCGCCGACCTTCTCGCTGTTCGCCAGCAAACCGACGGATCTGCCCGAAGCCTATGAGCGCTATCTGATCGGCGGCATGCGCAAGCGCTTCCGCCTGCCCGGCATTCCCATCCGTTTCAATCTGCGCAAGGGCAAGAATCCGTTCGCGAAGGACGCGGACTAGCCAAGGTTGACATCCGGCGCGTCCGCGGTGTGACCGGCGTCACATGCTCAGCGCTTGGCGGTGGACTTCGGACCCGAGGCGGGTTCCGCGTTCCCGGAGCATCGCTTGCCCGGGTTTTAGAACTCTTCCCAGTTGGAGCCGCCGGCCTGGCTCATGATCTTCTTGGTCGGCGCCAGCGTCGGCGTTTCCGCGGTGTTGGCCGGCGCCTTGCCGCCGGCGGGCCGGCCGGCATCAACGCGCGCTTCCAAGTTTTCCTGCAGCTTGCGCGCGCTCATGCCGGCGGCGGGGCGACGGATGACGCGGCTGCGGCTATTGTCGAAGAAGCTGACGATCGTCGTCAGTTCCTCGACCTGCTGGTCGACCGAAGTCAGCGACGCCGTCGATTCCTCGACCAGCGCCGCATTCTTCTGCGTCACCGATTCCATCTGCGAGATGGCGTCGGCCACCTGCTGGATGCCGGCAGACTGCTCCTGCGAGGCGGCGGCGATTTCGGCGACGATCACCGAGGCGCGCTTGACCGAATCGACGATCTCCGCCAGCCGGCCGCCGGCCTTGTTCACGAGATCGACGCCGCGACCGACATGCTCGCCGCTGGCGCCGATTAGGCTCTTGATTTCCTTCGAGGCCTGGCTCGATCGCTGCGCCAGGGCGCGCACTTCCTGCGCCACCACCGCGAAACCCCGGCCGGCGTCGCCGGCGCGCGCCGCCTCGACCGCGGCGTTGAGCGCCAGCAGGTTGGTCTGGAACGAAATCTCGTCCATCAGCGCAATGATCTCCGAGATCTTCTTCGAAGAATCCTGGATTTGCCCCACCGCCGTCACCGCCGCCGCCGTCACCTCGCTGCCGCTTTCGGCCGCCTTGTTCGCCGTCAGCGCCAGTTCCTTGGCCGTCAGCGCGCTGTCGGCGTTCTGCTTGACCGTCACCGACATCTGCCGGATCGCCGCCGATACTTCCTCCAGGCTCGCCACCTGCTCCTCGGTGCGCGAGGACAGGTCCTGCGAGCCGGCGCTCAACTGCGACGTCGCCGCCTTGATGGTGGCCATGCCGTCGACCGTGCTGCCGACGATCTCCGCCAGCTTCTCGGCGGTGAAGTTGGCGCTGTCCTTGAGCTTCAGGAACTCGCCGGCATAGCTGCCCTGCACCCGCTTGGTCAGGTCGCCCTGGGCCATCGCCGACATCACCGCGACGATCTCGCCGGTGGCCGAGGCGACGGCACCGATCAAGCTGTTCATGCCCTCGCCGAGCGACTTGAAGAAGCCCGCCTTGCCGGCGGTGTCGATGCGCTGCGACAGGTCGCCGGCCGCGGCCGCGCCGACCAGCTTGGCGATCTCCTCGCCGGCGACCTGCTCGACTCGGCGCTGCTCCTCCAGATCCTGGCGCTTCTTCTCTTCCTCCGCCTTCGCCTGCGCCTCCATGCGGGCCTTCTCGATGGCGTTGTTCTTGAACACCTGCAGGGCCTGCGCCATCTTGCCGACTTCGTCGCGGCGGTCGAGCGCCGGCACCGCTGCGTCTTCACCTTTTGCCAGCCGGCTCATCGCGTCCGTCATGCCGGTGATCGGCCGCAGCATGCCGCGTCCCAGCGCCCATGTCAGCGTCAGAACGAAGGCGAAGACCGTGGCGAACCCGATGGCCAAAGCGCGCAGCATCGAATACTGCGCTGTCTCGTCGTCCTGCTTCGCCGTTTCCATCATCCCGGTGAAACGGGTGTTCATGTCGTCGAACATCGGCTGCATGGGCGCGTAGATCTCCGACAGCGCCGCCACCGCCCCGGCGAACCGCAGCTTGCCGTCCGCGAAGGTCAGGAATGTCGCCCGATAGGTCTCCATGGCTTTGACAATGTCGGCCCGCGCCGTCGGCGCCAAGACGGCCTGATTCAGGGCGGACAGGAATTTCGGCATCTCCGCCTTGAGCTTGTCGATGTATTTCACATCCAGGCGGGCGATGAAATCCTTCTCGTGCCGCCGCATCTGCAGCATGGCGATCGTCGCCTGCGGCGCATCGAGCTGCTTTAGCGCTTCTTCCGCCTGATGCACCGCCTTGCGCAATTCGCCCAGCAGGCCGCTGTCCTGGTCGAGCCCGAGTTCGATGGCGGCCTTGGCGACGGCGGCGAATTGCGCTTTGTATTTGCCGACTCCGTCCTTCAGCGCCTTTAGACTCGCGGCCGCTTGCGCGTCCTCTTCCAGGGCGGCGAGTTCGTCGATCCAGTTCTCCAGCGGCGTCACGATCTCGGCGTACTCCGCCACATACTTCTCGTCCAGCCGCAGCAGGAAGTCCTTCTCGCGGCGCCGCGCTTTCAGCATGCCGATTTGGATGTTCCGCTCCAGGTCGTACATGCGTTGGACCTTCTCGAAGCGCGTTTCGTGGCGCACTTCCTCGAGATATCCCCAGTAGTAGATGCCGCCCATCAGCAGCAGGCCGGCGATCCCGACGCAGCCCACCAGCATGACCTGAACCCTAAGCCCAATTCCCGTGATGATCCTGCTCATCTCGTTTTCTCCACTCCGGCGGCCCGATGCTTTAGAGGGCCGTATCTTGCCGGCACAGCTAAAATTTCCGCGCGGTCATCGACCGGCCAGGCGTTCCACGCCCACCAGCGCGACCATCGCCTCGCCAACCGCGGCCAGGCCCTGGAGGTAGGCCGTCGCCGTCCAGCCGCCGATCTCCGGCACCGGCTTGATGTCCTGGTCGGCGATCGACACGATGTCCGACACCGCGTCGACCAAAACGCCGACGGTGCGCGCGCCGACCGCCACCACGATCACCACATGGGTCGGCGTCGCCTCGGTCTCGCCCTGGCCGAAACGGGCGCGCAGATCGAGGATCGGCACCATCTGGCCGCGCAGATTGATGACTCCGCGCACGAAATCGGGCGCCTCGGGCAGGGCCGTGGCCGGCGACCAGGCGCGGATCTCCCGCACCGATTGGATGCCGATGCCATAACTCTCTGCGCCGACGCGAAAAGTCACGATCTGCCGCCGGGCGGACTCCGCCGCCACGGCCGCGGGCTGCTCTGCAGAAGCCAGTTGCGCGTTCATATGCGATGACCCCTTCGTTCGCCGGCGCGAACGACGCCCCGGCTTCGCGTCCGGACCGCCAGATCCCTTCGATCATCGACCCTAATATGAAACTATTACAAAATTGCTAATCAGTATCATTGCAAACATCGCTATCCGCAGACGGTCGCCCGCGCGCCGGCGGGCAGCAATCTCCGGGATCGACGATCTGTTACAGCAAAGTGGGTTGAGGATAACGCCGCCAGGGGATCGCAGTCCGTCGCAGGCGGCTTAGACCAGCGCCCGAAGACTTCGGTGACTTCCTCTGGGCCGGGCAGTGCTTCGCGCTTACTTCGGCAGATTTGCGCGCCAGCGCTTCTGGGTCAGGCGATAGAGCACATGGCGGCGCAGGGGCGAGCCCGCCGCGATCATCGGATGATCGAAATCCTCTGCCGGCTTGCGGATCATGCCCAGCCGTTCCATCACTGCCCGCGAACGCCGGTTGTCGGTCACGGTGAAGGAAACGATCTCCGCCAGATTGAGCCGGCCGAAGCCGAAGGCGAGGACTGCTTGCGCGGCCTCAATCGCATAGCCGCGGCCCCAGCAGTCCCGCGCCAGGCGCCAGCCGATTTCGATCGCCGGCGTGAAGTCCGCATCGAAGGAAGGCACCGCCAGCCCGACGAAGCCGGCAAAGCGCGGCCCGGTCTTGACGTCGACAGCCCACAGCCCCCAACCATGCTTTGTCATGTTGTCGCGGATGCGCTTCGCCAGCGCGTCACTCTTAATGCGAGTCAGCGCTTCGGGGAAATGGCGCATCACCTCGCGGTCGGCATTCATCGCCGCGAAGGCCGGCAGGTCGTCGTCGATCCAGGCCCGCAGGTGCAGGCGCGGCGTCTCCAGTTCGGCAGGCGCGCTCTTGGCGACGGTGTTCATCATCCGATCGCCACCAGCGCGCCCTGTTCGTCGCAACCGGCTTCGGCCAGCCGGACGAAATGCTCGGTCACGTCATCGGGCTGCGGCAAGTTCTCGCGCTTCTCGCCGGGATAGGCGCGGCTGCGCAGCGCCGTCCCGACACAGCCGGGATCGATCAGATTGACGCGCAGAGTCGATGTCGCGGCGATCTCCGCCGCATACATGCGCACCAGCGTTTCCAGGCCCGCCTTGCTGACGGCATAGGCGCCCCAGAACGGTTTCGGCAGATGCCCGACCTCGGCGGTCACGAATATTGCGCGACCGCTGCCGGACTGGCGCAGCAGCGGATCCAGGCTGCGGATCAGCCGCCAATTGGCCGTCAGGTTGAGGTCGATCGTCTGCTGCCAATCCTTGGGCGCGATGTGATGCACGGGCGACAGGCTGCCGAGCATCGCCGCATTGCCGACCAGCACATCCAGCCGCTTGAACCGCTCATGCAGGGACGCGCCCAGCCGGTCGATGGCGTCGAAATCCCGGAGGTCGAGCGGCACCAGCGTCGCCTTGCTGCCGGCGGCGCGGACGGCGTCATCGGTTTCCTCGAGGCCGCCTACGGTGCGCGCCACCAGCACCAGCTCGGCGCCGTCCTGCGCGAAGCGCTGGGCCACCGCCGCTCCGATGCCGCGCGACGCCCCGGTGATCACGGCAATGCGCCCGGCGAGGCGCTTTGGCTCAGTCGTCATCGGGTGGTGGGCGAGAACTACGCCGGCTCCGCCAGCAGCGAGAGCTGCGTCGTCGCCGTGGCCGGTGTCTTCTGGTCGGTCAGGGACGTCGGATACTCGCCGGTGAAGCAGGCATCGCAGAATTGCGGCTGGCGGGAATCGCGCCTGGTCTCGCCCATGGCGCGATAGAGTCCGTCGATGGAAATGAAGGCGAGGCTGTCGACGCCGATCAGCTTGGTCATCTCCTCGACGCTGTGGCTGGAGGCCAGCAGTTCCTTGCGCTCGGGCGTGTCGATGCCATAGAAGCAGGAATGGGTCGTCGGCGGGCTGGAGATGCGCATATGCACTTCGGTGGCGCCGGCGCCGCGCATCATCTCGACGATCTTCTTCGAGGTGGTGCCGCGCACGATGCTGTCATCCACCAGCACCACCCGCTTGCCCGTGACATGGGCGCGGTTGGCGTTGTGCTTCAGCCGCACGCCGAAATGGCGGATATGGTCCGACGGCTCGATGAAGGTGCGGCCGACATAGTGATTGCGGATGATGCCGAGCTCGAACGGGATCTTGGATTCATTGGCGAAGCCCAGGGCCGCCGGCACGCCGGAATCCGGCACCGGAATCACCACATCGGCGACGACCGGCGACTCGCGGGCCAGTTCGGCGCCGATCCGCTTGCGCGTGTCATAGACGCTGGCGCCTTCCATCACGCTGTCCGGCCGCGCGAAATAGATATGCTCGAAGATGCAGAACCGCGAGGGCTGCGACGCGAACGGCCGCAGCGAATGGACGCCGCTGGAATCCAGCACGATCAGCTCGCCGGGCTCCACGTCGCGGACGAATTCCGCACCGATGATATCGAAGGCGCAGGTCTCCGACGCCAGGATGTTCGCCGTGCCGAGGCGGCCCAGGGACAGCGGCCGCACGCCCAGGGGATCCCGCACGCCCAGCACCATGTCCTTTGCCAGCGCCACCAGGGAGTAGGCGCCTTCGATACGATTCAGCGCATCGACCAGCCGGTCGATCAGGCTGGCGCGCAGGCTGGTCGCCATCAGGTGGGTGATGACTTCGGTATCGGTGGTGGACTGGAACAGCGAGCCCCGCTTCACCAGCTCGCGGCGGATGGTTTCGGTGTTCGTCAAATTGCCATTGTGCCCGAGCGCGAAACCGCCGAATTCCAGTTCGGCGAACAGCGGCTGCACGTTGCGCAGGGTCGTGTCGCCGGTGGTGGCGTAGCGCGTATGGCCGATGGCGGCATGGCCCTTGAGGCGCTCGACGATGTTCTCGCTGTTGAAATTGTCGGCGACATGGCCGAGCGCCCGATGGGCGTTGAACTGCCGGCCATCGAACGCGACGATGCCCGCCGCTTCCTGGCCGCGATGCTGCAAGGCGTGTAGTCCCAGCACGGTATGCGCCGCCGAATCCGGATGACCATAGATGCCGAACACCCCGCATTCCTCGCGAAGGTGATCGTCGTCGTACGGATTGGTGCGCGCTATCGGGACAGAATCGGAGTCGGGAACCGGCCGGGAAGGGGCGTTCCGGTAATCCGTCATTGGTTTCCTTGGATCAAGCGGTTCAAGTCCGTGCGCTCGGCGTCCTTATACCCGGAATCCTCCGGCGATCCAGCGGATTCGCCCCCCGGTGCGGCTGCGGGCATGAGTTGTTCCGGCAGCAGACCGGTCGCCCGGCCGACATCGATAACCATCTGGCTCTGTTCTCCGGCTTCAGCTGCACTTTCCTGGGCCTTGCCCAAAAGGGATGCCGGTATGAGAGACCGCAGCATGTCGGCGCCCTTGCTCGCCATTGGCAGGGTCATTGCATTGGCGACTTCGGGCGGCGGCAGTGTGGGCGGCGGCCAGAAATAGTCGATGCCGAGCGCCAGGGCGGAAACCACCAGCGCGCCCCTGACGAAGCCGAACAGCAAGCCGAGCGAGCGATCCACCGGCCCCAGCATGCTGCCCTGGACTCGCTTTGAGATGAAATGGCCGATGATCGAGCAAACGATCAACGTGGCCACGAAAATGACAATGCCCGCCGCGATGTCGGCGAACAGCGGATCGCCGATCTTTTCGTTCGCGAATGGCCGCGCCAGCGGCAGGCCAAACAGAGTTGCGACACCGGCGGCAATCCATCCGCCGATCGACAGCAACTCGCGCACGAATCCGCGCATCCAGGCCAGGCCGGCCGACAGCGCGACGATGGCAACGACGATCCAATCCACATAGGTCACTTGGCGAGCCCCATTCTTCCGATGTGCGGAATCAACATATCACGGGCCGCGCCGCCGCGACACGGTTTCGACCCCCAAAAAGGTAACGAGATCGTGCAGATGGCCGACTTCCTTAAGCTCCAGGGTGTCATTGGCGGCGTCGGTCTTCTTGCGCCGGGGCGGCACCAGGGCGCGGGCGAAACCCAGCTTGGCGGCTTCTTTGATCCGCTGGTCCCGCTGGCCCACGGCGCGCACTTCGCCGCCCAGCCCGACTTCGCCGAAGCTGACGAGATCGGCCGGCAACGGCAGATTCGACAGCGCCGACACCAGGGCGCCGGCCACCGCCAGATCCGCCGCGGGCTCGGCAATTCGCAGGCCGCCGGCGATGTTCAGGTAGACGTCGTGCCCGGCAAAGCTTAGTCCGCAGCGCGCCTCCAGCACGGCGATCACCATGCTGAGCCGGCTGCTGTCCCAGCCGACCACCGCGCGCCGCGGCGTCGCAAGAGCTGACGGCGACACCAGTGCCTGGATCTCCACCAGCACCGGACGCGTGCCCTCGATCCCCGCGAACACCGCCGAGCCGCTGACATTGCCGCGCCGTTCCGCCAGGAACAGCGCCGAGGGATTGGCCACTTCCTGCAGCCCGCCGTCGGTCATCTCGAACACGCCGATCTCGTCGGTGGGGCCGTAGCGGTTCTTCACCGCGCGGAGGATGCGGAACTGATGGCCGCGGTCGCCTTCGAAATAGAGGACCGTATCCACCATATGCTCGAGCACGCGCGGGCCGGCGATCTGTCCTTCCTTGGTGACATGGCCGACCAGCAGAAGCGTGAAGCCGCGCCGCTTGGCGACGCGGATCAGCTCGCTGGCGGAGCTGCGTACTTGCGCCACCGTGCCCGGAGCGGAGTCCAGATTGTCGATGTACATGGTCTGGATGGAATCGATCACCACCAGGTCCGGCGCGTCGGCGCGATCCAGCGTCGCCAGGATATCCCGCACGTTGGTCGCCGCCGCGAGCTGCACGTTCGGCGCGGCAAGTCCCAGCCGCTTGGCCCGCAGCGATACCTGCGCGACCGCCTCTTCGCCGGAGATATAGGCCGTGCGCAGCGCCGCACCCTGCTTGCCGTCCTTGCCCATGGCGGCGCAGACCTGCAGCAGCAGCGTCGATTTGCCGATGCCGGGATCGCCGCCGATCAGGATGGCCGAGCCGCGCACCAGCCCGCCGCCGGTCACCTGATCGAACTCGGCGATGCCGCTCTTGCGCCTGACGGCGTCGTCGGCGCTGGCGCGGTCCATGTCGACGAGTTCAATCTTGCGGCCGCTCTTGGCGGTCAGGCCCTTCGGCGTCGTGTCGGCGCGCGCCTCTTCGACAATAGTATTCCAGGCGCCGCAGGAATCGCACTTCCCGCCCCACCGCGGCGTCACCGCACCGCAGGACTGGCAGACATATTGTGTGGCGGTCTTGGCCATATCTGCTGACTCGACAATTATCTATCGACTCTCCCCCCTTGAGGGGGAGGGAGCATCCTGCGGAGCAGGATGCGGAGGGGGGTTTTCTCAAGCGACAAGTGCTGATCGGATAGTCTGCAATACCGCTTCGATGTCCCACATGACTTGGGAATTTGGGAACCGCAGGACCCGATATCCACGGGACTCGAGCCACCGAGTCCTCTGGGCATCATACAATTCTCGCCCGGCGTGGAGACCGCCGTCGACTTCGATAAGAAGCTTTCGCTCAAGGCATGCAAAGTCGATGACGAAGGAGCCAATCGGCACCTGGCGGCGAAAGCGGCAGTCTTCAACTTGGCAGCGGCGAAGCTTGGTCCAAAGCCGCTGTTCGGCCGCCGTAAGACTCCTTCGGAGATGTCGCGCGAGTTGCGATGGCATAATTCAATCTTAGCGTGCTGAGAGGGTGCGTGCCCACCCCCCACCCGTGCGCCCTGCGGGCGCACTCCCCTCCCCCTCAAGGGGGGAGGGTTGTTCGATATGGGGGTTTGCCTCATTTCAGGCTCGACCCGCTCTCACAACGGCCGCACGGGCATGCGGATGGGGCCTTCGGCGCGGCCGTTGATGAACTGGTCCACATAGGCATTGCCGGAGCGGTCGATATCCTGCACCGGGCCGGTCCAGATGATGCGGCCATCATGCAGCATGGCGATGCGGTGGCCGATGCGCCGGGCGCTGGCGAGGTCGTGGGTGATCGATAGCGCCGTCGCGCCCAGCTCGCGCACGCACTTCTTGATCAGCTCGTTGATCACGTCGCCCATGATGGGGTCGAGGCCGGTGGTCGGCTCGTCGAAGAAGATGATCTCCGGCTCGGTGGCGATGGCGCGGGCGAGGGCGACCCGCTTCTGCATGCCGCCGGAGAGTTCCGACGGCCGGAGATCGCCCACTTCCGGCCCGAGGCCGACCGCCCCCAGCTTCTTCAGCGCGATCTCCTTGGCCTCCTGGCGGCCGAGGCCGCGGCCCTCGATCAGGCCGAAGGCGACATTCTCCCAAACCAGCAGGGAGTCGAACAGCGCCGAACCCTGAAACAGCATGCCGAACTTGCGCATGACCTGCTCGCGCTCGGCGCTGCTCATGCCCGTGACCTCTTTGCCATCGATCTGGATGCTGCCGCTGTCGGGCGTGACGATGCCCAGCACGCATTTCAGCAGCACCGACTTGCCGGTGCCCGAACCGCCGATCACCACCACCGACTCCCGCGGATTGACGTCCAGGTTCAGCCCCTGCAGCACCTTCTTCGGCCCGAAGGATTTGTAGAGATCGCGGATTTGGATCTTGGGCGTGGTCATGAACGCTGGTCCGGGCCGCCTTGCGGCAACGCTGCGACCATCGCCCGGGTTGTGATCCCCGCGAAATCGGGGATGACACGCGTGGTGGAACGACGGGAGTTCATCGGGAGAAGAACAACTCGGTGATGATGTAATTGAAAATCAAGATAAGGATCGACGCCGAGACCACCGCATTCGTGGTCGCGGCGCCAACGCCCTGGGCGCCGCCCTTGGAGTGATAGCCATGGTAGCAGCCCATCAGCGTCACCAGGAATCCGTAGACCGCGGCCTTCACCAGGCCGGACACCACGTCCAGGAACTCGACGAAATCCACCGTGTTCTTGATGTAAGTGGCGGGATTGAATCCCAGCTTGTAGATGCTGACGATGTAGCCGCCGAACACGCCGATCAGGTCGGCAACGGCCACCAGCAGCGGCAGCATCAAGAGGCCGGCCACCAGCCGCGGCGCCACCAGATACTTCAGCGGATTGGTGGAGAGCGTGGTCAGCGCGTCGATCTGTTCGGTCACGCGCATGGTGCCGATTTCCGCGGCGATGGCGGCGCCGATACGGCCGGCCACCATCAGGCCCGCCAGCACCGGCCCCAGTTCCCGGGTCATCGACAGCACCACCACATTGGGGATTGCCGCCTCGGCATTGAAGCGGGTGAAGCCGGTATAGCTCTGCAGCGCCAGCACCATGCCGGTGAAGATTGCGGTCAGCCCGACCACGGGCAGGGAGTAGTAGCCGATCTCCACCATCTGCCGCAGCAGCAGGCGCCAGTAGTACGGGGGCTGGACGGCATAGTAGACGGCTCGCGCCGTGAACAGCGTCAGCCGGCCCATGGTGTCGAGGCCGGAGAGGAACGCCCGTCCCAACGGCTGGAGCACGGGAACGCTCACGCCACTCCGCCGTCTGTGTAGGTTCGCCGGTAGCGTCGGCCGAGGCTGGTTAGCACCTCATAGCCAATGGTGCCCGCGCGCTCGCCCAACTCGTCCACCGTCTGCTGCGGCCCGATCAGGTCCACAGCCGTAGCCGGCCGCACTGCATTCTCGGGCAGCCCAGTCACATCGATGATCGTCAGGTCCATGGAGACGCGCCCGACGATGGGCGCTTCAGCCCCGCCGATATGGACGGCGCCGCGATTGCTGAGGCTTCGCATGTACCCATCCGCATAGCCGACGCCGATCGTGGCCAGGCGGGCCGGCCCGTCGAATCGGCGGGTCGCACCGTAGCCAACGCTGTCGCCATCGTCAACGCGCCGGACCTGCAGGATTTTCGCTTGCAGACGAACGGCTTGCCGCATCGGGTTCGCCTGGTTGTTGAGCGGCGCCAGGCCGTAGAGCGCGGCCCCCGCGCGCACCAGCTCCAGGTGGTAGGGCATGCCCAGGAAGATGCCGCCGGAGGCCGCGATGGAGCGCGGCGTGTTCACCGGCAGCGCCAGCCGGCCGCAGACTTCGGTGAAGCGCTGCAGCTGGCGGGCGTTCATCGGCGACGCCAGATCGTCGGAGCAGGCGAGGTGGCTCATCAGCAGCGCCGGCTTCAGCCCATCGAACCAGGCGGGGTCGGCCATCAGGCGCTGGGTCTCGTCGCGGGGAACGCCCAGCCGGTTGATGCCTGTGTCCAGATGCAGCGCCGGCGCGGGCACCGGCGAATCCTTGGCGCGCTTGCCGTCATAGACATAGCGCTCGACCCACTGCTCGATCTCCTGCAGGCTGCAGAGCGCCGGCTGCAGGCGCCGCTCGCCGAACTCCCGGGGATCGGCGAGCTGCAGACCGTTGAGCACGAAGATGCGCAAGTCGGGCAACAGCGCCCGCAGCGCGATGCCCTCGTCCAGCGTCGCCACGAAGAAGGTGCGGCAGCCCGCCTTCGCCAGGGCCGGAGCCACGCGGTCCATGCCCAGCCCATAGGCGTCCGCCTTCACCGCCGCACCGCATTCCGCCGGCGATACTTTGGCGGCCAGCAGGCGGTAGTTATCGGCGATGGCCTGCAGGTCGATCGTCAGCTCGACGGCGGCATGTTCGTTCAAGGCAGGTAATCCATGGAAGGTTGCCGGAGCAGAGGTGAATGACCAGGAATCGGGGCGATAGCAAGGCCCTATCCTGTCGGCCCGTCCCGGCGAGATCGTGACCGGGAAGGTCTACTTTCCTCCATCCGCCTGGAACTCCACCCCGCCGCTCTGCACCAGCCGCACGATGCCGCCGAGTTCGGCATTGTAGGCGGCGATGATCTGCTCGGCCGTCTTGCCGCCGCTGCCCCAGGTGCTGTGGGTGTCGGCGACCAGCAGCGTGTCGTAGCCCAGCGCCGCGGCGCGCCGGCAGGTGGCGTCGATGCAATAGTCGGTCTGCGCCCCGGCGATAACCAGCCGCTCGATGCCCCGCTCGGCCAGCAGCTCGCCCAGCTCGGTCTCGAAGAAGGAGTCCGGCGCCCGCTTCTCGACGATGACCTCGTCCGCCGCCGGCTCCAGCACGGGATGGATGTCCCAGCCCGGCCGCCCGGCCTCCAGCGGATCGCCGGGCCCGCCATCGTGGCGCACATAGATCACCGGCACGCCGGCGTTCCGCGCCCGGGCGATCAGGCCGCCGGCGCGCTGCAGCAGGCCGTGGGCGTCATGGATCGGCGGCTCGCTCTCGGACTCGAACATGGCGACCTGCAGGTCGACGATCAGCAGCGCGGTCTTGCTCGTCATGGCGGCGCCTCCCCGAATGGCGTTGGCAGCTTAGCGCTCTCGCCGATCGCCCTCCAGCGCCCCGCGTCCCGCCTGCATCCGCGCAGCGGAAAAGAAGGCAACTTTATTGCCGGCGGGTTTGTGTAGTTTATCACAGCAAGTCCGGCGGCGCCGTGGTCGCCTCCGGTCCCGGGAACGGCCCAACCGGATTCCGGCATCTGCCCGAGGAGTTTCCTTCGGTGTTCTGGGACCTGGATCCGGCATCCACCCTGTCGAAAGGTCGGGACATGCAAAACGCAACGGCGGCCCGCGTGATTGTCGCCATGGGTTTGTCCGCAGGGGCTCTCCTGCTCGCCATTTATGGCATCAGCGGCCCGCTGCTGATGGCGGCGTTGGGCTGCGTCTTCGCCGCGTTCTGGGCGGCGTCGAGACTCGTCCCGAAGCCGGCGCAGGACCCCGCCGACTACAAGCTCAACCTGCTCGCCCGCCTGGACGACCCCGACCCGGCCGTCCACCACCAGGCCGAAAACGAGCGCGCGCTGCTGGAGTGGCGGCGGGAGCATTAGCCCGCTGCGGGTTTGACTTTTGCCGGCCAAAATGGTCCTCTCCGGGTGAGATCGCGGCCAGCGTCTCCTTTGCCCCTGGGATCATCGATTTAGTCCCGCCTGACGCCGCCCCGCGCAAGATGCGTGCCCGCGCCGGCTGCCCCTGAAAGACCGCAATCGCGGGTCATTGCTAATCCTGAGAATTCGCGAACGCGAGCCTTGGCGGCAGCAGCGCCGGTGGGCGCCGTTTGCCCGAAGAAACCACAGGCCCGATCGCGGGCAAGCCCGGCGACGGGTCGACATTGCGGCGGCCCCCCTGCGGCCGCCTGAAGGAGCGGATAAATGACGGATCACAAATACCGGCTGGGCCAGGTGGTGGAGGCGCGCTCGGGCCTCAACGCGCAGACGCCGCCCGGCCCCTACGAAGTCACCCGCCTCATGCCGCCCACGGGCATGAGCAACCAGTACCGGCTGAAATCCCTGAAGAGCGGCCATGAATGGGTGGTCCGCGAGGAAGACATCCTGCGCACCGACAATTGAGCGGCCGCGCCGCGATCCGTCTACCGTCAGGTCAGTAAAGTCAAAAACAGCCGAGGATCAGGATCATGAGCAAAGCGCCCGTGCATACCATGGCGTCGCGCAAGGCCGTCGAAAGCGAGACCGCGAAGATGGCGCGCCTGCGCGAGCAGCGGCTGGCGAGCGACGCGGCCAAGCGCGCCGCCGGCACCTTCGGCGACATGTCCGTCATCGAGATCCAGCATGAGCAGACCGGCGAAGTCTTCGTGCTTACCTGGAAGGGCGCCAAGGCGCCGGAGCTGGCGCGCCTCGGCCGCATCCGCGCCCCCGGCCTGTCCTTCGACGAGCATGAGCGGCTGCAGGCCTGGCTGCTGGATCAGCCCGAGGATTTCCTCAAGCAGACCCTGATCGCCTGGAACCTCAGCGCCGCCGAGGCCAAGCGCCTCAAGGACGCCCGCATCGCCGAACGCAAGGCCGGCAGCGGCCGCGTCGTCAACGACGCCCCGGCCGAGGACGCGCCGGCGCCCGCAGCGGCTGCGGCGGCAGCCACGGGCGGCTAGACCCTTCAGGCAAAGTTTAAGCATTCTCCCGCCGCAGATGCCGACGCTGACGGATTGATTGGCGGCGGCGTTGTCGTGAGCTACGGCGAGAGGATTCCCGCCGTGGCCCGCGCACAAATCAGTCCCCTCGCCACCGCGAAGCGGGGGGAGAGGGTTAGGGGGTCTCCCCACCCGCACTCCCGCCACAATGCCAGCGCACCCTGGAGGCTATGCTCCGGAGCCTCCTTCGCCTCGGTCTCATCGCCGCCATCACACTCTCGGCCATCGCCGCCGTTGCGGCGCTGCTGATCTTCGTGGTGTTCAACGACAACATGAGCGCCCACTACGCCACCGGCGCCGAAGCCCGCGCCGACGGCGCCTTCGCCCGCGGCTGGCTTCCGCGCGCCATGCCGGATTCATCCTTCGACATCGACGAGGAGCACAACCTCGACAGCAACCGGGGCCACGGCACCTTCCGCTTCGCCGCAGAGGACGCCGAAACATTCCGCGCCCGCCTGCAGCCTGCCAGTTCCCCCGACATCAACAGCGTCGACGGCGCCGATCTTCTCAGCCAGGGCTACTGCTTCCACGCCTTCGAAGACTTCATCCTCGCCGTCAATTGGCAGACCGGCGAGGCGGAATTTTGGCTCAACTATGACCGTCAGTGATGCGGTTCCGGACCAGATTCGAATGGTGTCGGCGCCCCTTGAGCGACATTGACCGCCGCCCTTCCCTAGATTGAAATCCGCTCTAGTTGAACCATCAACTATTGTCATCCCCGCGAAAGCGGGGACCCAGGAGAAGCAGGGCGCGCTGCAACCACTGGGTCCCCGCTTTCGCGGGAATGACAATCTTGGGAAACAGCAATTTATCTGCGGCGGATCATCTCCTAGTCCAAGCTCCGCCGGCCCAATCTACGCTCGCCGCATCTCCACGGAGCTTGCTCACCAATGCCGCCAGAAAACCCCGCCCCGCCCAAACCGATCTCCTCATCATCCGTCCCCTGGACGGAATGGACCGACGTCCCGCGCTTTTCCATCCGCTACCGCCACCTGACCCGCGCCGTCCTCGGCGACAACTACCATGTCGGCGTCGCCATCGAGGAGCTGCCGCCGGGCATGCAGAGCTCGCCCGCCCATTACCACATCTTCGAGGAGGAGCATGTCTACATCCTCGAGGGCGCGCTCACCCTGCGCCTGGGCGCTGCCACCCACGAGATGAAGGCGGGCGACTATGTCTGCTTTCCCGCCGGGCAGAAGGCCGGCCATGGCCTGATCAACAACAGCGGCGCCGTCTGCCGCTATGTGATCGCGGGCGAGCGCCATCCGAACGAGGTGGGCGTCTATACCGACAGCGGCAAGGTGCTGGTGCGCGCGCTCGGCCGCCGCGCGATGTTCGATCTCGCGGCGACGCGCGGCTATTGGGACGGCGAGAACACCGGCCTCCCGCCGGGCGAGATGCCGCCCTCGGATGCCGAACCCGGAGCCACAGCAGCCGAGGCGCCCG
>JBJXDY010000106.1:0-15530 GCA_046154965.1 Dongiaceae bacterium
CTGGCGACCCCACGGGGATTCGAACCCCGGTTTGCGCCGTGAGAGGGCGCCGTCCTGGGCCTCTAGACGATGGGGTCGTGCCGGAGGCCGAAGGGCCCTGACTTAGTGGAAGGGCGGCGGGGGATCAAGCCCTTTTGCGCCGTAAGTCCGGCCGGTGGCCGGCGAAGACCTTGCATTCACGGGATTTCCCGAGATCGGCGAAATCGGAACATTCAGCTTTCGCCGCCGATCGGATTGTCGCCTAATCCTACGCCGTCATCGTCACCGGGCCGCCGGTGGCGAGCTGTTGGGCGGCGGTGACGAATGCGTCGACCGCCTTCACGTCGGTGTTGAACGCCGTCACCAGGCGGATCGTGCGCACGCCGCCCTCGCGGTAGAAGCCGAAGCCCGCCTGCTCCAGGCCGTCGATCACCCTGTGCGGCAGGGTGACGAACAGCAGGTTCGCCTCCCGCGGATGCACCAGGCGGCAGCCCTGGATCTTGGCCAGGCCGTCGGCCATGCGCCGGGCCATGGCGTTGGCGTGGCGCGCGTTGCGCAGCCAGAGATTGTCAGTGAGGTATGCCTCCATCTGGGCGCTGACGAAGCGCATCTTCGAGAACAGATGGCCGCCGCGCTTCCGGCGGAACCCCACGGTCGCCGCCATCGCCGGATCGAAGAAGATCATCGCCTCTGCCGCCATGGCGCCGTTCTTGGTGGCGCCCAGGGACAGCACATCGACGCCGGCGCGCCAGGTGGCGTCGGCCGGCGAGCAGTTCAGCGATACCAGCGCATTGGCAAAGCGCGTGCCGTCCATATGCACCAGGAGGCGATGGGCATGGGCGATTTCGGCCAGGGCGCGGATCTCCTCGATGCGGTAGACGGTACCGCATTCGGTCGCCTGGGTCAGGCTCAGCACCGCCGGCTGGCTATGATGCACGTTGCCGCGCCATTCCTGCGCCAGGGCGGCGTTCAATACCGGCGCAGTCAGCTTGGCGCCGGAACCGCCCAGGGGAATCAGCTTGGCGCCGCCGGTGAACAGCTCGGGCGCGCCGCATTCATCCACATGGATATGGGCCAGCTCGTGGCAGAAGATCGCGCCGAAGGGCGGCGTGATGGCTGATAGCGCGAGCGAATTGGACGCCGTGCCGGTGGCCACCGGGAACATGGCGACGCTGCGCTCGAAGATATCGGCGACGCGCTGCTCCAGCCGCTTGGTAATCTCGTCATTGCCATAGGGCATGGCGGAGCCGCTATTGGCCCGCTCGAGCGCCGCCATGATTTCCGGCGCGATGGTGGTGACGTTGTCGCTGCAGAAGTTATGCATGATCCCCGCGCAATCCTAAGACGTCCGGCCCCTAGGGGCCCGGGACAAAATTGAGCCGGCCGGTGACGGCGCCGGACCGGAGGTCGATGACCAGCAGCTGGTCGCAGCGGCCGCCGCTGCCCAGCCTGACGATCAGCCGGTTGCCCTCGGCCCGCGAGTCCACGATGGCGCAGCCGGCGGGAATCGGCACCGTGGCTTCGCCGAAGCCGCCGGCCGAAGCCGCCGGTTTTTCGCCTTCGCCCAGATTACTCAGCCTGACGGCGATGGTCACGCCCACGACCACCAGGCCGGCCACGATCAGGATGCCCATGAAGATGACAAGCGCCAACAGCGCCCGTAGGTTGGACCTGGATTGGGTTTTCGGGTGCGGGGATTCGGTATTGGACATCAGTTTATGCCAGGGAATGACGAGCCAGCGCAGCACCGGATAACCGCCGGCCCGTCCCAGGCCGGCGAACGGCTCGACCGTCTGCTGGCCGGCACCCTGCCGGACCTGTCGCGGAGCCGCCTCAAGAACCTGATCATCGAGGGCCGCGTCCGCCTGGGCGAGGCGACCTTAAGAGACCCCTCGCACCGGGTCAAACCGGGGCAAGTGTTCACGATTTCCATCCCGCCGGCCCGCGAGGCCAAGCCGGCCGGCCAGGCGATCGCCCTGGACGTCGTCTATGAGGACGATGACCTGATCGTGGTGAACAAGCCGGCGGGCATGGTGGTGCATCCGGCGCCGGGCAATCCCGACGCCACGCTGGTGAACGCGCTGATCGCCCATTGCGGCGCGTCTTTGTCGGGCATCGGCGGCGTGCTGCGGCCGGGCATCGTCCATCGCCTGGACAAGGACACCAGCGGCCTGATCGTTGCGGCAAAGAACGACGCCGCGCACCGGGCGCTGTCATCGGCCTTCGCCGCCCACGATATCGAGCGCGCCTATATGGCGGTGGTGTGGGGCGTGCCGGCGCGGCCGCAGGGCGAAATCACCGGGAACATCGGCCGCCATCCCGTGGACCGGAAGCGGATGGCGATCGTTAAGCGCGGCGGCAAGCCCGCCCTCACCCGTTACAAGGTGATGCGTCGGCTGGGCCGCGGGGCGAGCCTGGTAGAATGCCGGCTGGCCACCGGAAGGACCCACCAGATCCGGGTGCATCTGGCGGCGCTGGGCCATCCGGTCATCGGCGATCCCGTCTATGGCCGCGCCACCCCGTCCCGCCTTGCCGCCCTGGAACCGGCCGCGCGGACGGCGGTTGAGTCATTTGGGCGCCAGGCGCTTCACGCCTATCTGCTCGGTTTTTCGCACCCGCGAACGGGGACCCCCGTCCGCTGGGAGGGGCAACTTCCTCAGGATATTATAAGCCTGATCAATAGTTTAGAATTGTTTCAAACGAGGCCCTATTCTTGACTGATTTGGTCTGATATACTTGATAATTGAAATCGGGGGGCCATCTTAACCGGCTGGCCTTGTCGGCCGATCCGACAGGTCACTCAGGGAGCGTTCAATGGCTGCAGCTACCAGTACTCGTAATCTTCCGACGGTTGTCTCCGAGAGCAACCTTACCCGCTATCTGCAGGAGATCCGCAAGTTCCCTATGCTTGAACCGCAAGAGGAATATATGCTTGCCAAGAGCTGGCGCGAGCATGGCGAGGTCGATGCCGCCCATAAGCTGGTCACCAGCCATCTGCGCCTGGTGGCGAAGATCGCCATGGGCTATCGCGGCTATGGCCTGCCGCTCAACGAACTGATTTCCGAAGGCAATGTCGGCATGATGCAGGCGGTAAAGCGCTTTGAGCCGGAGCGCGGTTTCCGCCTTGCCACTTATGCGATGTGGTGGATCCGCGCCGCCATCCAGGAATACATCCTGCATTCATGGTCCCTGGTGAAGATGGGCACCACGGCGGCGCAGAAGAAGCTGTTCTTCAACCTGCGCAAGATGAAGAACCAGATCAAGGCCGTCGAGGAGGGCGATTTGACGCCGGAGCATGTGACGAAGATCGCCACCGAGCTCAACGTCGCCGAAGACGACGTGGTGCAGATGAATCGCCGCCTCGCCGCACCCGATCATTCGCTGAATGCGCCGCTGCGCATAGACGGCGATGGCGAATGGCAGGACTGGCTGGTCGACGAGACCGCGAGCCAGGAGATCACGCTGTCGGAGTCGCAGGAGTATTCCCAGCGCAAGAAGCTGCTGGAGAAGGCGCTGAAGGTGCTGAACCCGAGGGAGCGGCGCATCCTGATGGAGCGGCGGCTGAAGGAAGAGCCGACCACGCTCGAGGATCTGTCGAAGGAATACAATATCAGCCGGGAACGGGTGCGGCAGATCGAAGTCCGCGCCTTCGAGAAGCTGCAGAAGGCGATCCGCAACTCCGCCATCGAGCAGCGGCTGACGACCTAGCGAGTCCGGCGTACGAGCCGCGAGACCGAAGGAAAAAGGGCGCCCCTCGAGGCGCCCTTTACCATTTGCGATTCCAGAAATATTTCCGCCGGCGATGGCCGGCAGACGGCGGCCCGCCGGCAAACATCCGGAGAGCTTTCTGTCGGCGGAGGCGCCCATGCCGCGCGGTGCGGCGTCCGGCGCTCCCGACATATTCTGGGAGATCAATGTGACGAGAATATTTCTGGCGGCAACAGCCGTCGCCCTGTTCCTGCCGGCGGTGCATCTCAGCGCAGCCGAACTCACGGCGCTCGCGCCGATCAGCAGCGTCATCGTCTATCCGGACCGGGCGGAGGTCACCCGCAGCATCGAGCTCAGAGTTCCTGAGGGCGTCACCACGCTGATCGTGCCGGGATTGCCGGCCGATATCGTCCCGCAGTCGATCCGGGTCTTCGGCGAAGCCAATGGCGGCGTGCAAGTGACGACCATCGCCACGGAACCGGTGCGGCCGGAGATCGTCCCCTTTCGACCCGACCCCAAGATCGAGGCCGAGATCCAGTCGCTGCTGAAGCAGAAGCCGCCGATCGAGGACCGGATCGCGATGGCGCAAATGCAATGCGATTACTACAAGCTGCTGCTGGCGGAAGCGCCGCAGGTCTCGGACAAGGAGCTGATCAGCTCCCTGGACCCGCAACAATGGCACAGCGTGTGGTTGAAGCTGAGCGCCAAGCTGGCGCAGGCGCAGGACACGATTCGATTGGCAAAATCGGAGCTGCAGGCTATCGACGACGAAATCATCCGGCATCGGGAGCGGCAGAAGCCGGACCAGACCATGCCGATCGAGCGCCCAACGATCGCCGCCCATGTCGGCGTCGATGCGGACAGTGCCGCGACCGCCAAGCTCCGCATCTCCTATCAGATAGCGGGCGTTTCCTGGCAACCCTTCTATCATGCAAGCCTGAACTCCGGGACCGGCGAGGTTGCGCTGGTCCAATATGGCGAAGTGCGTCAGCTCACCGGCGAGGATTGGCGCGGCGTTTCGCTGGTCCTGTCGACCGCCCGGCCTGCCGTCGGCGCGGTCCTGCCGGAACTGAAAACTTGGCGCCTGCAGGATTATCGCCTGCAACAGTTGCGCGAGGAATTGTCGAGGAACGCGCTTGGTTCGGATGCTGCGGGCGCGCCGGCGCTTCCTGAATTCCTTGCCGTTCAGCCTTCGATAGCGCAAGTCGCGGCGACGGAGTTTGCCGCGGAGTACCGGATCCCCGGAAAAATCGATCTGGTCTCCGGCGATGACGCGCAGCGCGTTGCCATTGCCGAGCATCGGCTGAAAAGCCGCCTGGCGGCGCGCGTCGTGCCGAAGGTTTCTCTCCAGGCCCATCTCTATGCCACGGCCGCCTATGACGGCCGGGACCCGCTGCTGCCCGGTGCCCTCACCGTCTTCCGCGACGGCGCCCTGCTGGGAACCAGCAATCTGCCGCTGCTGCGCCCGCAGGAGGAGTTCCATCTCGGCTTCGGCGCCGACGACAAGATTCGTATCGAGCATGCCGAAACGCCGGTCGACCCCGAATCCGCCGGCCTCTTCGGCGACAAGTACCGGATCGAGCGCCAGTTCGTGACGACGATCGCCAGTTATCATCAGCAGTCGATCGAAATCACCCTGCTGGATCAACTGCCGGTCAGCAGCAGCGAGGCGATCGAGGTGGAGCTAACCCGCAACACGACGCCGGCATCCGAATCGAAATGGCAGGATCGGGATGGCGTGATCGCCTGGACCGGCACTTACGCGCCGGCCGAGGAGAAGGCGGTCAGTTTCGGCTACACGATCACCTATCCGCAGGAGATGGTGATCGGCGGCATGTGATTGCCCGGGGCGGCCGGCGCGTTCTCAGCAGGGAAGCGCGCTGCCCGGCCCTATTCGGCGGCTGCGGCAACGGGTTCGGGCGGCGCTGCGGCGGGGGCGGCACCATCCTCCGCCGGCGTCTCGTCTTCCGGCGGACGAAGCTGCAGGGAGCCCGCGGCGGCCAGGGCCTTGGCCAGCAGCACGACCTCGCGCTGCGCCGTCTCGGCATCGGCCTTGCGCACATTGCTCAACATCTGCAGTTCGTCGCGCAGCAGCTTCGCCTGGCGTTCCGACATGTTGCGCAGGAAGACGTTCTGCATGGCTTCGTCGGCCAGCTTGATCGCCACCGCCAGGCGCGATTTGTCGACATCGTTCAGCAGAGTCTGGATCGAAGAGTCCTGCATCTTGGCGATATCGATGAACGTGAACATATGCTTGCGCACCTGCGCCGCCTGATCGGGCGCGTCGCTTTCGATGGCGCCCAGCAGGCGCGCCTCGGTGTCGCTGTCGACCCGGCCGATCAGATCGGCCATGAAGGCATGGCGGTCGTCGCCAGCCTCGGTCTGCAGCATCGGCTGCAAATCCTGCCACAGGCCGCGCTCGATATCCTCGATGACCTCGGACTCGATCTTCTCGATCTCCAGCATGCGCAGCATGATGGTGCTGGCCAGCTCGGTGTCGAGCGCGGCCAGCACTTGGGCAGTGAAATCGGGCACGACCCTCGACAGCACAACGGCGGCGGTCTGCGGATGCTCGCGCATCAGGAAGTTGGCGAACACCTTGGCGTCCATCGCCACGATCTTGTCCCAGATCGCGGACCCGCCGCCGCCGCGGATATCCTGCATGATGGTGTCGACCAGTTCGTCCTTGCCGATCATGGTCGCGCGCAGCAGCCGCTCCGTCGTCTGCTGGCTGCCGACGATCGAGCCGGCGCTGCTGGTGCGGGCGGCGAATTCCTGCATCACGGTTTTGGCGATGGAGGCGTCGATTTCGCCGAGCCGCGCCATCGCCTTGGAAATCTGTCGGATCTCCTCCTCGCTCAGCAGCTCGACAAGGCGGGAGGCCTGCTCCGGCCCGACCGAGAGCAGCACGATTGCCGCGCGCTCGGAGCCAGATAGGGTCCGCGCCTGCGGTATGGCTGGGGTGGCGCTCATCCTCGATCCCTGGCTGTGGGCAAACTCATGACCATGGTCCGATCCATATCGGCCTATGTCCGGCGGAACGCAGGGTTCTGCGGGACATGGGCGGCAAGGCCGGCGCCATCCATCAAGCGCCATTTTTGCCAGGGCTTGAAGCTATGGGCGGCGGATTAACGGCAGGTATCGTCTTCGCCCGGAGGCTTTGCGGGAGTGTTGCGGTTCAGGGAAAGCTGCCGCGCCCGGCAAACTTCAACAACAAGGAGTTAACGGCGGGTCCCCAGGATTGCCGCTGGAGCCGGGCAAACATCAACCCGGAGATGGCAATCGGCGTCGAAACCAATGATAGCTGGCGATGACCATGGCCCATGACCTTAACGTCCTGCCGTTCGACGAGTTTACTCCCCTTGCCACCCAGTCTTCGCGGGGAAGAAAATGCTGCCACAAAAAAGCATCGCGGCCCTCGGGCCGCGATGCTCGTCTAGGCCGGCTGGAAATCGCGGGATCTGCTATGCCGCCTGCTGCAGTGCCGCGGTGCGGTTGGATTGCGCGGCGGCTCGGGCTTTGTCGGCAGCCGGGCGATCGCCCAGGCCGTCGAGAGACCGCGCCGTCAGCATCCAATTGAACGGGCTGGATGGCTTCAGCTCCGTCCGCTCCGCCGCCAGCTCGCGGGCCAGCCGCGACCGGTTTCCCCGCAACGCCGCCTCGATCAAGGTGAGGCTGAGCACGTCGCGCTGCGCATGGCTGCCGCCGAAGCGGTTGGCGATCGGCCGCACCGGCAACAGCAGATCGACCGTCTTGCTGTAGTCGCCATCGGCATAAGCCGCGATCGCCTGGCAGACCGGCAGGCCGACATCGCGGGTCATCATGGCGTTGGTATCGCCATTCTGCACCCGCTGCTCCATGCCTTTCAGCAGCGTCTTGGTTGCTGTGAACCGCCCGTCGCCGATGAATGACATCATCGCATGCATGTCGTTGAAGGCGTAGTAAAGATCGTCCGTACGCGCTTCCCACTTGTCCGCCAGCTCCTGCCAGCGATTGCCGACGTCGATATCCCGCAGATGCAGGCGCCAGAGCAAGGCCGTGCCGTCCAACATCTCCATCGGCAGGTTCGAACCGGTGTTCCGGATGCGGGTGTCGTAGAGGTCGAGCACCCGGTCAAACTCGCCGAGATCCAGATGATAGAGCGCCAGATGCCACCAATTATGGAAGGCAAAACCGTTGTCGGGCGCCCAATCGCCGATCCGCTGGGTCATGAACTTGATGCCGTCGGCCTGCCGGCCTTGCATCTCCATGACATGTGCGGCCGCATGGACCGCCCAGGGATCCCGCTTGTTGAGATCGAGCGCCTTGCGCGCCCGGTCCTCGGCCCGGGCATAATCGCCCATTTCCTCAAGGCCGAAAGCGTGCATGCCGAGCACGTAGCCATAGCCGGGCGTCTCCTCGTTCCAGAACGGCAGGACTCGCGCGACACGGTCGCGCAGCTGCAGCGCATGGCCGAGCAGGAAGTCGCCGAGATGGGCGATCTGCAGCGCCAGCCCGTCGAGCGGATAGTCCTCGAGGATCCTGCCGTAGCGGGTCATGCTGCCGGCATAGTCGCCATCGAGCCAGGCGCGCGCCGCCGCCATATGCTGGCGCTCGCGATCGTTCGCCTTGGGAGCCAGCGCCTCCAGCCTTTCGACGGTGCTTTTCAGCTCCGGCTCGAAGTTGCGATCGGTGGCGGAAACAATCAGCGCCGCGCGCAGGCAGAGCCCCATGATGAACTCGGGATCTTCCGCCAGCGCCGAATCGATGGTCGCGAAGGGATCGTTGAAGTAGCTGAGAAAGAGATCGGCCGCGCGCTCGTACTTCTCAAGCGAGGCCCGGTTGGCCGTCGAAACGGGGACACCGCGAATGTCTGAGAGTGACATGGAATTCTTCCTCCGAATTTCCGTCGCCATGATAGTTCTTTCCGAGTCTGGGTACCTGGTCTATGCACAAGCCCAGTAGCCTGCGGGATCGGAAACTTATGCTGGCGCCGTCATTGAAGCGTGATAAAGCCCAGCTTCGCCCGTCACAAGCTGGGAACGAATCTTTCCTTTTTGGCAGGTCCGCGATAACTATAGGCTTGGCGATGCATCAGGGATAGACCCCGCCTGCGATTCCTTCCTCCGGAAAATGGCTATGCATATCAGACTGCTGGGTCAGTTCGAAGTACGGACGGGCGATCCGGAGCTGCTCAAACTGCCGACCCGGAAGGCGGAGGCGCTGCTGGCCATGCTGGCGGCGAAGCCGGGGGCGCGGCACCGGCGCGACCATCTGGCGGGCGTGCTTTGGCCGCAAAGCGACAGCAAACAGGCCCGCGGAAGCCTGCGGCAGACGCTAAATCTCTTGCGCAAGGCATTGGGTGAGAAAGGCGCCGCGGCTGTTTGCGCGACCGGTGACGATCTCTGGCTCGATCCTTCGGCCGCGTCGATCGATACCCAGCTGTTCGAGACCGGCGTATCGGCCGCATCGGCGGCGGCGCTGGAACAGGCCTGCGCCCACTACCGCGGCGACTTCCTCGAAGGCCTGGAGGTGGAAGGCGAAGAATTTGAGGATTGGCGCATGGCCGAGCGGATGCGGCTGCGAGAGGTCGCCATCACCGCCATGTCCCGTCTGCTGGAACAGCATGTGGCCGACGGCGCCTCCGAGAAGGCGATTGCCATCGGCGAAAAACTGCTGTCGCTGGATTCGACGTCGGAGGCCGCCTACCGCTCCCTCATGCAGGCCTATCTGACCCAAGGCGCGCGCGGCGGCGCCATCAGGCAGTATCAGCGCTGCCGCAAGATTCTGCGGCGCGAACTCTCGGTCGATCCTTCACCGGAGACGGAAGACCTTTACAAGAGAATCACTGATGGCGTCGCCGTGTCGGTAAAGCTGCCGGCGCGGGAACGGCCAAGCATCGCCATCATGCCCTTCGACGCCCCGCAGGGAGATGAAGACGTCTACTTTGCACAAGGAGTCGTCGACGACATCCTTAGCGAGCTGTCGCGATTCCGCAGCCTGCGGGTCATTGCCCGCCATTCTTCCTTCTCGGCGGCTCGGCTCGGGCGCGCGGCGAATGAGATTGGCCGCGAGCTGGGCGCGGATTTCGTCCTGGAAGGCAGCATCCGGCGCAGCGACGGGGAGATGCGCATCGCCACCCATCTCAGCAGCACGGCCAGCGGCCTGCATGTCTCCTCCGACCGCTATGACGTTCCTGCCAAGGCCGTCTTCGAGCTGGAAGACCGCATCGTCAGACAAGTCGCCGGCGCGCTGGCCATCCGCATCGACAACGAAATCCTCGACCGAGCCCTGCGCCGCAGCACCGAAGATCTCGGCGCCTATGACTGCTGGCTGCAGGCGATGTATCACCTGCACCGGGACAAGCCGCGCGGCGTCGAGAAGGCGCGGAAGTTCTTCCAGCGGGCGATCGATATCGACGCGAGTTATGCGCGGGCTTACTCCGGCTTGGCGCTCACTTACTACAACGACTGGAACTGCCACAATTGGGATCGCTGGACCGATTGCCAATCACAGGCCTTCGCCCATGCGCGCAAGGCGGCTGAGCTGGATCCCTCCGATCACATCCCCCATTGCATCCTGGGCCAGGTGCATGTCTATCGCCGCGAGTTCGAAATGGCGGAGAAGCATCACGACCGCTCCCTCGCCCTCAATCCGAACGACGCCGATTGCCTGGCGCGCATGGCGCAAGCGCATTGCCAGCTCGGCGATCCTACTGCCGGAATCGAACTCGGCGAGGCGGCGCGGAGACTCAACCCTCGCTTTCCCGACTGGTATGTGGGTTTTCTCGGCCTGCCTTACATGATGGCTGGGCGTCCTGACGAGGCCGTGGCTGTCATGGAGCAAGCGCCAGACGCCTTCATCGACACGCGCGGGTTCCTTGCGGCCGCGTATGGATTCCTCGGCCAGAAGGCCAAGATGCGCGAGCATGGCGACGCGTTTGTTGCCGGCTTCGAGGCCAAGATCATGCCTGGCCGCAAGGCCGAGCCCGCCGATGCCGTGCGCTGGCTGCAGCAAGTCACGCCGTTCCGGCAGGAAACCGACGCGCGCTATTTCCGCAAGGGGCTGAAGAAGGCCGGCCTGCTGACCTAGGCGCCGATCAGATCGATCCAGCGGTCGGTGACGGTCTCGGCGAAGCTGCGCTGCGCCGCGGCCTTCTGCTTGTTGTCGTTGCGCGTCGCAGCGATGACCGAGTCGGCCTTCGCGCCGAGATGGCGGCGCAGGCTGCCGTCGCAGACCGTGATCCAGTGATCGACGATCGGCTGCGTCGCCTCGAAATGGCATTGGAAGGCATAGGTGGCGCGGCCGACGCGGAAGGCCTGGTTGGCGCAGGCCGTGCCGGCGAGCAATTGCTCGCCTTCATCCGGGATGTCGAACGTGTCTTCGTGGAACTGCATGATCGCCGGCTGCGGCAGACCCTGCAGCAGCGCGTCCCGTTCGGCGGCTCCGGTCCTTGTCAGCGGCACATAGCCGAATTCCAGCTCGCGGTGGCGCCGCACGGTCTTGCCGAAGCAGCGCGCCAGGATCTGCGAGCCCAGGCAGATGCCGAGTAGCGGCTTATCGGCGCCGTGGAAATCCCGCAGCAGATCGCGCATCGGCGCCAAATTGGGAAACTTGCCGTCGTCATTGGCGCTCATCGCGCCGCCGAGGATCACCGCGGCGTCGTAGCCGCGATGGGAGCCGGGCAGCGCGTCGCCATGGAGGACACAGCGTTTTTCCATCTCGCCGCCGCGGGCGGCGATGCGGTCGCCGATGGTGCCGGCGGGCGAGATGGGATCGTTTTCCAGGATCAGGATTCTCATGGGGCTAAAGGGTGGCGATGGCCGGGCATTTCGTCAATCCGGGCGGTCATGAAATGGGGTTGAGGGAGGGCCGCGTCGCCGCCATGCCTGGCCGGGCGGCCATGCGCTGCCACCAGCCGGCCAATGCCGGCCGTTCGGCCAGCATCGCCGTGCCTTCCGGCGCCGCCAGGAAATAGGCGAACATCGGCGCGGCATGGAGATCGGCCAAGGTTAGCGCATCGCCGGCCAGAAACGGCGACCTGTCCATCAAGCGCGTCAGTTCATCCAGGCAAATACCGGCGCGCGGCAAGGCGGCGGCGATCTTCGCTTCATCGGCGGCGCGGCCTTCGCGCGGCACATCGACCCGCTCGACATAGATGTCCCAGACCAGCGTCCGGTAGGCGTAACTGTCTAGGATCCCGATAATCTGGTTCATCCGCGCACGCGGCTTCGCATCGTCAGGTTGCAGCGGCGGGCCGTCGAAGGCTTCGTCGACATAGCGGGTGATCGCCGCTGTTTCATAGAGATGGAAGCCGTCATGCTCGAAGGCGGGGATGCGGCCGAAGGGTTGCCGCGCCAGATAATCCGCCGGCGGCCCGCCGGGCGCGAAGATATCGACTTCCCGCAGCCGGTAGGAAACCCGCTTCTCCCAGAACGTCAGCCGCACGGCGCGGACATAGACGCTGTAGGCGGCGCCGAAGAGGCGGGGCTGGCTCACGAGGCATCCTCAATCCGCGAACGGATCCTTGACAAGGATAGTGTCGTCGCGTTCGGGGCTGGTGGAGAGCAGCGCCACCGGCGCCTCGATCAGCTCCTCGATGCGGCGGATGTATTTGATCGCGGTGGCCGGCAGCTGCGCCCAGGACCGCGCGCCCTTGGTGGATTCGCTCCAGCCTTCCATCGTCTCATAGACCGGGCGGGCGGCGGCCTGCAGCGCGGCGCCCTGGGGCAAATAGTCATAGCGCGTGCCGCCGATGTCATAGCCGGTGCAGACCTGCAGGCTGTCGAAGCCGTCGAGCACATCCAGCTTGGTGAGTGCGATGCCGTTGATGCCGCCGACCTTCACCGCCTGGCGAACCATCACGGCGTCGAACCAGCCGCAGCGGCGCTTGCGGCCGGTGACGGTGCCGAATTCGCGGCCGCGCTCGCCAAGTTTCTCGCCCGTCGCGTCGGTCAGCTCGGTCGGAAACGGGCCGCTGCCGACGCGGGTGGTGTAGGCCTTGGTGATGCCGAGCACGTAGTTCACCGCGCTGACGCCGATGCCGCAGCCGATCGCCGCCTGGCCCGCCACAGTGTTCGAGGAGGTGACGTAGGGATAGGTGCCGTGGTCGATATCCAGCATCGCCGCCTGCGCGCCTTCGAAAAGTATGCGCTCGCCGCGGCGGCGCAGCTCGTCGAGGCGCTGCCAGACCCGGCCGACGAAAGGCGCGATCTTCGGCGCCACCTCCGTGAGCTGCGCCAGCAGTTGGCCGCGATCCACCGCCGCCGCGCCCATGCCCTTGAGCAGGGGGTTGTGATGCATCAGCAGCGCATCGACCCGGTCGCCGAGGGTGACCTTGTCCAGGAGATCACAGACCCGTATCGCCCGCCGTCCCACCTTGTCCTCGTAGGCCGGGCCGATGCCGCGGCCGGTGGTGCCGATCTTGTGTTCCCCGCGCATCTCCTCGCGCAGGCGGTCGAGCGCGCCATGGAGCGGCAGGATCAGCGCCGCGTTCTCCGCCACCACCAGGCTTTCGGGCGTGATCTCGACGCCCTGCCCGCGCACGAGATCAATTTCCTTCAGCAGCGCCCAGGGATCCACCACCACGCCGTTGCCGATGATCGACAGCTTGCCCCGCCGCACGACACCCGAGGGCAGCAGGCTCAGCTTGTAGGTGCGGTTGCCGATGACCAGGGTATGGCCGGCATTGTGGCCGCCTTGGAACCGCACCACCACATTGGCCCGCTCGGAGAGCCAGTCGACGATCTTGCCCTTGCCCTCGTCGCCCCACTGGGAGCCGACCACCGCCACGTTCGCCATCCGCCGACTCTCCCGTCCGATCCCGCGCCCAGCGCCGGGCGCGGCAGGTTGATAAACTGAACTATCCTCTTCGTCTAGCCTAGTGAGTTTGTGTCCGGTTTTGCTGCATTACTCGCCACTTTGTTATGGGCGATGTTAACCGAAACCGAAAGAGGTTTGTAAGGGTTCAATTACAGACTTTCTAGGAACGGCAATTCTAACGCTGCACTTGCGCAGCAAGAAGCAATGCCGGTGATGGAGGTCTGATTGTCGAAAGATTTCTCTCGCGATGCCGCCAAGCTGATGGTGGATGGTGATGTACTCTGGGACAAGGGCGCCGGCGCAGTCCGCGGTCTGCATCTGGCCCAACGAAGCGGTCGGCAGACTTGGTACATCTATTTCCGCGACGCCAACGGCACACAACGCAAGCCGAAGGTCGGCGATTTCCTACTGCTCAATCTGAGCGAGGCTCGATCCAGGGCCGGCGAAATCCTCAAGGCGCCCGTGGCCACGGCGCCATCTAGCAAGCCGACCATCCGGGATCTGACCAAGAAGTACATCGAGGACAAGCGCAACGTTCCTGCCGGCAAGCGCCGCAAGAAAGAAAGCTCGCTGGCCGAAGATGAGCGAATTTTCAACAAGCAAATTTTGCCAGCCTTCGGCGATCGCGAGGCAGAGAGCATTACTCAGGCGGAATTCACTGAGTGGCACAACAGCAAGAGTGCGACCCCATACGAGGCTAACCGCGTTCTTGGCCAGCTTAAGCACCTCTATAACCTCGGCGTGAAAAAGGGCTGGTTGCCGTTGATGGCCAACCCTGCCGCAGGGGTGCAGCGATACACCGAGAAACTCCGCCACCGGCCGGCCACTCCTGAGGAGCTCCGGCGGATATTCGCGGCGATCGCCCATTATGAGCGCAAACATCCGCGCCAGTGCCTCGCTTTTCGGCTGCTGATCGCGACGGGCGCCCGGTGTGGGGAAATCCTGGGGGCAAAGATGGGCGACATTAAGCGCCAGCCTGACGGCTCGGGGCGGTTGGTGTTGCAGGAGCACAAGACCGAGCGCACAGGGGATGATCGCCTGATTGTGTTGGCGCCTGACGATCTCAAACGTATTGACCAGCTAATCCCGGTTGGCGCACCGGCGGATAGGCTGGCTATTGGTTGTCGCTCGTTGACTGACGTTTGGCTTAAGATTCGTAAGCTGGCCAACGTGCCTGATCTCCGCATTCACGATCTGCGCCATTCGTTCGTGAGCCTCGGTCTGCAGAGTGGCGCTCCAATGGCGGCGCTATCGCTGGCTCTTGGGCACAAGAGCGCGCAGACGACGCGCAAGTACAGCAAACTTTTCGATTCCCAGCTCGATGAATTGGCCCGGCTCGTCAGCTCCGCGGCCTCGAAACTCGATGCGGCTGACACAAACGGAAAGGAAGCCCTGAAATGAAAATCTACATTCTGATTACGCTGCTAGCCCTGGCCGGCTGCGGCGCCGATGCCAAGCTCGATGATGGCGAATGCCACGCCCTGCGATACCCAGGAGGTGCCGCTGAGTGCGGCGGCGATTTCTACCCGCCGATGGAGTGACGGCCACAGCAATAATCGCGATGCCGTCCGAATGTGTTAGCTGCCGACTGCACTACGTGCGCAACATCGCATCGTTAAACGGGAGGAACTGAGCGGCCGGCGTCTTTTTCAAGGGCGCTGGCCGTTTCTGATTCCAGCGCAAATGGTGGGAATATCCCATCCTAAAGTTGCGATAATCGCAATGTTACCAATCAGTTGCGCGAGAAAGGTGTTGCAATTCAGTCCATTTTTTGAGATGATTACGCCTAAGTGCTTTACGCGAGCTCCCATAGAACAACCTTCTGGCCGATACGTCGGCAACGTGAACCGTGATCCCGAGTAGGCACTCTCCGGAACGGCGGTAAATAGAAGGTCTCGATGGAAAAGGCTCCGCGACCCCTGACAACGGGGCGCGGGGCTATTTGTTTGCTCCACGTCCCAAAACGAGGAGCTTCAAATGAGCCAAGCAACTGCAAGTCCGATTTCAGGTGAACGCTACCTGACGCATCGCCAGCTACAGGC
>JBJXDY010000107.1:0-5551 GCA_046154965.1 Dongiaceae bacterium
CTAGCGCGATCGCGAGGATGACAAGTTGGGGCGTGTTTGGTGAGGTGCACTTCACTCTAGCTACAAACCAACTTCGCAATCTCTCCGGTGAAGCGTTCGATCTCATCCTCCGTGTTGTAGTAATGCACGGAAGCGCGCAGCATATCCGGCAGGCGCCGCGCGGTCGCGTCCAGCAATGTGGAGGCCGGCGTCGACACGCTGCAGTTGAAGCCGCGCTGGCGCAGGGCCGATTGAAGCGCGGACGAATCCTTGCCGGACAGGAAGAAACTCACAATGCCGCATTTGCGGCGGCCGATGTCGGCGACGGTCACGCCGGGGATGGCGCTCAGCCGCTGGCGCAGCAGCGCCGCAAGAACGTCGATGCGCGCGGCGATGTTGGCGAGGCCCAGCTCCAGCGCGTAATCGACGGCGGCGCCGAGGCCGAGCTGTGCCGCGTAGTTGTTCTCCCAATTCTCGAACCGGCGGGCGTCCTGGCGCAGCTCATATTTCTCCGGCGCGGTCCAGATCGCCGCGTGGTTGTCGAGGAAGGGCGGCTCCAAACGGTCAAGAACTCTGCGGTTCACATACAAAAAGCCACTGCCCCGCGGCCCGCGCAGATACTTGCGCCCCGTTGCCGAGAGCAGGTCGCAGCCCATCTCGCCGACGTCGACCGGCATCTGCCCGACCGACTGGCAGGCATCCAGCAGAAACATGATGCCGTGCTGCCGCGCGATCCGGCCGATCTCCGCCGCGGGATTCACCAGGCCGCCATTGGTCGGCACATGGGTCACAGCGATCAGCTTCACGCGGCCGTCGATCATGCGCGCGAGGGCCGCCACGTCGATCTCCCCCGTCGGCGTGTTCGGGATCACCTCGATCGAGAAGCCGATCTGCCGCTGCCGCTGGAGGAAGGCGATGTAGTTGCTGGAATACTCGGCCTGGGCGGTCAGGATGCGGTCGCCCATTTGCAGCGGCACGGCATAGAACGCCATGTCCCAGGCGACGGTGGCGTTCTCCACCAGCGCGATCTCATCGGCCTTCGCCCCGATAAGCCGGGCGACCGACCGGTAGATGCCGCCGATGCGGCTCTGCGCCTCATCGGCGGCTTCGTAACCGCCGATCTCTGCTTCGCGCTGCAGATGGGCGATCTGCGCCGCCACCACGGGCTGCGGCGGCAGGGCGGCGCCGGCATTGTTGAGATGGACGATCTTGGCCGCGGCCGGCGTGTCGCGCCGCGCCCTTGCGATGTCGATGGTCATGAAATCCGCCTGAATGAGTGAGCCGTTCTGCGCCGCAGTTTCGGCGCTGCGGGGCGGCGGATCAAGCGGCGGCGTGCACGCTGGTGCCGGGGACGCGCCGCAGGGGCGGCAGGGTCACGGTGACGGTGGTGCCGACGCCTGGCTCGCTCTCCAGCCGTAGCGAGCCGCCATGCATCATGACCAGCGCGTGGCTGATCGGCAGACCGAGACCGGTGCCCGGATGCTTGCGGCTGAGATGGCTGTCCACCTGGCCGAACGGCGCCATGATGCGCGTCATATCGTTGGCGGCGATGCCGATGCCCGTGTCGGCGATCTGATAGGCGAGTTCATAGGCGGCGCTGACATAGAGGCGGAAAACGATCTGGCCGCCCGATGGCGTGAACTTGATGGCGTTGGAGATCAGGTTCAGCAGCACCTGCTTCATGGCGCGGGGATCGAGGCGGTATTGCGCGATGTCGCCATCGGCGCGGAACTCGATCTCCAGCCCGGCATTCTCGGCGCGGCCGGCCACCAGGCGCAGCACCGCCTTGGCCACCTCCACTGGACTGACGTCCTCTTCGGCCAGCGTGAAGCGGCCGGCCTCGATCTTCGAGAGGTCGAGGATGTCGTTGATCAGCGACAGCAGATGCTGGACGCTTTCATGGATATCGCCGGCATATTGCCAGTAGTGCCGGTCGCCCAGGGGGCCGAACATCTCGGTGATCATCACCTCGGAGAATCCCAGGATGGCGTTCAGCGGCGTGCGCAGCTCATGGCTCATATTGGCCAGGAATTCCGACTTCGCGCGGTTGGCCACTTCGGCCTGGTCGCGCGCCGCCATCGCCTGCTGCTCGGCGCGGCGGTAGGCGGTGATGTCGCGGATCGACACCACATGGCCGCCGTCGGGTACCGGGCTGCGGGTCAGCTCCAGGATTTGGCTGTTCCGGCTGTGGAACTCCTGGGGCGTCGGGTCGATCAGCCGGGCCCTGGCCAGGAGATCGGCGATCGCCTGATCGCTGAGCTCGCTGCCGAACACGCCGTGACGGGAATCTATGCGCAGCAATTCTTCGAGCGAGAGCCCGGGCGTCAGCCGTCCGGGCGCATAGGCGAAGATCTCCTGATAGCGCCGGTTCCACTCCACCAGCCGGAGATTGCGGTCGAACACGGCGATGCCGTCGCCGATCGCGCCGATCACGCTGGCGCGGAACGCCGTCTGGGCATTCAGCCGTTCATGGGATTCGCGCAGCTCCATCAGGCGCGCTTCGTGGGCCCGCCGCAGGCGCTCCTGATGGCGCAGGATCAGAAACGCCAGGAACGCCATGATGGCGAAGGCGGCGGCCACCACCGGCAGCACGCGGCGGGCGATCTCCGCACCGGGATTGCTGGCGCGCCAGGTGAGATAGCCGAGCAGCCGGCCGTTCTTGGAAGTCAAGGGAACGGATTCCCTGTTGGCCGCCATCGGCGCCTGGCTCACCAGGGGATCATGCAGGCCGTAGGGCTCGAAGATCTCCATCAGGCGGGCGGGCGTGAGCGGAACGCCGATCAGCAGGATGCTGCGCTCCTGTATCCGCTTGTTGTCCGGCCAGATGTTGGGCTGCTCCGGCGTGATGGCCGAGGCGGCGATCAGGAAGAAACGCTGGCCGATCAGGACGACGCCGCTTTGCGCCTCGGCCGCGGTCAGCGGCGCGCGCCGCGTCGCGGCGGTCACCCGGTAAAAATCGTCGCTGCGGAGATGTTCGGCGTGGCGGGCGGTTTCGTCCGATTTGGCCGACAGCTGCAGCAGCCGGTTGCTCTCGTCGAGGAAGGCGACGAAGCCGGCCTGCCAGGTGTCGCGCAGATAGTCGGCCTGGTACTTCATCCAGCCGGAATCCGGCTCGACGGTCACGTTCTGATAGGCTTCGTTCCAGAAGCTGTAATCGAACGCCAGCTTGGCCAGGTGGTTGCTCTGCTGCGCCAGCAGCGTCTGCGCCAGAGCCCGTTCGCTTTGCTGCGCCAGCTCGTCCTGGCTGCGCGAGGTGTGGAAGACCAGCAGCAGGATGGTCAGCGCGCCGAGGCCCAGCAGCGCCATGACGGACAGCGCCGGCCACCAGCCGCTTCGTCCCCTGGCGCGCGCAGCGAACTCCAAGAGGGGCGAGTGCCAGGTCATTCGGGAGCGGAATCTGTCCGGTTTCTATCCGTGGCCGCCGGCTTCGCCGGGGCCCGATTGCAGGAGGCCGATAATGCCGCGGCCGAAGCGTTCCGCATGGGGTTCGATCAGCGGCCAGAGGGAGGACCAGTCGCTGCCGGGTTCTACCGGTTCCGCGCGGGTGAAGCCGGGGTAGAAGCCGCCGATTAGGTCCCAAGGACCTGCTGCGGCCGCCGGGCGCACCTCGGCGGGCTCGCGGGCCGCCAGCGCAACCTGGCGCCCTTGATAGGTGACATCGGTTGGTTCGCGGGCGGCGATGGAAACCGCAGCCTGCAGAGACGGCGCGATATCGGCAGGCTCTCGCGCCGCGATGGAGACCGGCGCCGGAATCTGCGGGTGGAATTCCGGCGGCTCTCTTGCCGCGATTGACGGGGGCTGATGCACCACCCGACGATACTCGGCCGGTTCGCGGGCGGCGATGGCCGCGATCATCGCCGGCCTGACCGGATCGGCCGGCTCGCGCGCCGAGTTGGCGACGGGAACGGGGAATTCGCCCGAAGGTTCGCGGTCGGCAATCGAGACGGGCGAGGCTGGCTGGTAGGCGAGCGCGGCCATAGGCACCACCGCCGGCGTTTCATCGTCGATGCCGCTATCGAACTCCGCCGAGGCGAATGTCAGGGTCGCCAGCCGGTTGTGGAACGGCTCTGCGACGCTCGCCTGATGCCAGGTCATAATGGCAGGCAGCGGATCGAGATCGGCGTACTGCGTGGCCTGCACTTCCGACAGGGCGGCCAGAAACTTCGCCCGCTCCTCGCGCCAGGCGAGATGCACCTTCAGCCGGTACTGCTTGTAGCGGCCGGGATTGGCGGAGTGATAGCGCGCCACCGCCTTGGCCCAGGAGCCTTCCTCGATCTTAAGGTTCCTCAGATATGACGCCGCATAGGCGACATTGGCGATGGGATCGAATGCCTGGTTCAGGTTGGCGAAGGCATGGGGATGATAATGCAGGTTCACCTGCATACAGCCGACATCGATGTTGCGGATGCCGCGCGCCTTCAGGCCCTCGACTTCGGCGATGGCCGCCGCCTTGGTCGGCAGATAGCGGCCGCGGCCTTCGGCCATCACGGTCCAGGGCCAAGCCATAACGATGCGCTTTTTCTGATGGAAGCGCCCGGATTCGACCTTGGAAATCGCCCGTAGCAACTGGCGCGGCACGCCTTCCTGGCGTTCGATCAGGTTGGTGGCCTTGGCGCAAAGGGTCCAGGGGCTGGGCTTCGTCACTTCCGGCTGTTCCTGGCTCGCCAGGGCCGCTGGAGGCGCCAGCAAGCTCAGGACCGCAACGGACAGCGCCAGCGACAGCCCTGCCGTCAGACGGCCGCAGCGCCAACCCGAGCCGATCCTATTGCCCTGGTGCGACTCGGAAATCTGCCATTTTGAAAGAATATTGCAGCGCAGCATGGTATCTCCCGCCCGCGGCATGGGTTGGGCCGATGGCGATTCATCCACTAAAAACAAATCTATGGAGGAATTTGGTTGATAACTTGTTAAGGATGATTCATATTCCGGTTGCGGTGGCACTGCGCCGTCTCCCTGATGGTGCGCCGCCGCATACGCCCCTCGGGCGTTTCCTCCCAGAACTTGGGCCGTGCAACCCACGGCCCTTTTTTTGCCCCCACTAGGGCGCGATTGCCCGTTCCGTGGGCAGATTTTCATCGCCGGGGCCTAACGCCCGCTGCATCAAAACACTGTCGACCCAACTGCCGAATTTGAAGCCCACGGCGGTCAGGACGCCGGCCCGCCGGAAGCCCAGCCGCTCATGCAGGGCGATCGAGGCGGCATTGGCCGAATCGCCGATCACCGCCACCATCTGCCGCAGGCCGGCCGCTGTGCAGCGCTCGATGATCTCGGCCAGGGCCAGTCGGCCGATGCCCTTGCCGGCCAGGGCGGGCGCGACATAGACCGAATCTTCGACCGCGAACCGGTAGGCGGAGCGGGTGCGGTAGGGGCCGGCATAGGCATAGCCGCCTATCCGGGCGCCGCATTCCACCACCACATAGGGCAGCCCGCGCGCCAGGATATCGACGCGGCGGCGGCGCATCTCCTCGATATCCGGCGGCGTCTCCTCGAACGAGGCGAGGCCGGTGCGGACATGGTGGGCATAGATCGCCTGGATCGCCGGCATGTCGCCGTCGCGCGCGTCGCGCAGGAC